>CAVQGJ010000004.1:0-129116 GCA_963712025.1 uncultured Verrucomicrobiae bacterium
CGACCGCTACGCAGGCGATGATCAGCGTTCGTTTCACGAGGCGGCGCTCCCCATGCACTGGCTAACGCAGCCCCAACACGTCTTGCATGTCATAAAGCCCCGGCGGTTGGTTGACGATCCACTTGGCCGCGCGAACCGCGCCGCGCGCAAATGTCTCGCGGCTGCTGGCGCGATGGGTCAACTCGAGGCGCTCACCGGCAGTGCCGAACGTGACCGTGTGGTCGCCGACCACGTCGCCCACGCGCAACGCGTGCGCCGGCGCATCTTTCCCGCGAACCTGCTTCAGCACTTCCTGAAGCCGCTTCGCCGTGCCGCTGGGTGCATCTTTCTTGGCCGTGTGATGCGTCTCGACGACCTCGGCCTCCCATTGGGGTCCGACGATCTCGGCAACCTTTTGGGTGATCCAAAACAATGTGTTCACGCCCGTGCTGAAGTTGGCCGACCACACGATCGGGATGATCTTCGTCAACGCGCGCACACCGGCTTTTTCGGCGTCGCTATGGCCGGTGGTGCCGATGACCAGCGCTTTCTTGTGATCGGCGGCGATTTTCGCCACCGCAGCCGTCGCCTCGCGCACGGAGAAATCTATGACGACATCGCCGGTCTCGATGACTTTCCTGAGGTCGTCGCCTTGATCGATTTCCCCCACCACGCGAAGTTGCGGATCGACGGAAACCGCGTTCACGAGGGCGCGGCCCATGCGGCCTTTGGCGCCGCAGATGATGACGTTGACCGGGCTCACGCTTTCACCAAGCCGAGGGCTTGCAGCGTCTTCTTCAGTTGCGCGCGGTTGGCGTCGGCCAGCGGCACGAGCGGCAGTCGATACGTTTCTTCGATCAGTCCCATCATCGCCATCGCGGCTTTGACGGGGACCGGGTTGGTTTCAAGGAACAAGTCCTTGAACAGCGGGAAGAGTTTCGCGTGGATGCGGCCCGCTCGCTCGAAATCGCCTTCCAGCGCCGCGTGCGTCATCTCCGTCACTTCGCGGGGGATGACGTTGGAAACAACGCTGATCACGCCGACCGCGCCGACGCTCATCATCGGCAGCGTCAACGAGTCGTCTCCCGACAAAATGCAGAATTCGCGATCGACCATCCCGCGCAACTGGCTGACGCGATCCACCACGCCGGTCGCTTCCTTGAGTCCGACGATATACTGCGGCAAATCGCGACGCAGGCGAGCGATCGTGTCGTTCGAGATGTCCACGCCGCAGCGCCCAGGGATGTTGTAGAGAATGAGCGGTATCTCGGCAGCCTCAGCGATGGCGCGGAAGTGCGCGTACAGTCCCGCTTGGGACGGTTTGTTGTAATACGGTGCCACCTGCAGCGACGCATCGGCCCCAACCTTTTTCGCGTACTGGGTCATGAAAATCGCCTCGTCGGTCGAGTTCGAACCCGTCCCCGCGATGACTTTGCATCGTTTGGCGGCGAATTTGACCACGAGTTCGATGACGTGATTGTGTTCCTCGTGATCGAGCGTCGGCGATTCGCCCGTCGTTCCGCACGGAACGAGACCATCGATGCCCGCCGCGATCTGCTGCTCAACAATCTGGCGCAGCCGGGGCTCGTCGACTTTCCCGTCCCTGGTAAACGGCGTGACCAATGCTGTGTGTGTGCCCGTGAACATAGACCGGGTATCATAAGACCAGCCGGGGGTTTTTCAAGCGCGAAGCGGAGGCCCGGCCGTGTTCACCTCGCGGCTCGGATCTCCGCAAGGGCGTTGCTGGCGGCGGCTAAATCAGGTTTGAGGGTCAATGCCTGCTGGTATTGCTCGATGGCTTCGGGCGCCCGGCCCGCCTGGGCCAGAGCTTTGCCCAGATTGTAGTGCGTGTAAGGGTCAGAGGGCTGCAGACGCAACGCCTCCGCAAACTCCACGAGAGCACCCTGCGTGTTGCCATACCGCAACAGCGCAATCCCCAGGTTGACGTGCGCTTCCTTGAAAGCCGGATTGATTCGTAGCGCCTCTTGATAGTGGCTGATGGCCGCCAGTGGTTGACTCACCCGCCATAATGCGAGGCCCAGATTGTAGTGCGCGCTGGCATAACCGGGCCGAATCCGCACCGCCTGTTCGTACTCTTTGATTGCCTCCGGCAATTTTCCCTGCTGCAGCAACGCATTTCCGAGGTTGTAGTGCGCTTCGGCGAACTCCGGTTGGATTTGCAGAGCCCGTTCGTAGTGCTGTATCGCCTCGGGCGCCTTCCCCAGTTGCACGAGGGCGAGCCCAAAATTGTTATGTACCTGGGCGTAGTCGGGGTCGATCTCCAACGCTCGCTCGTAATGCTTTGCCGCCTCGGGTACGTTCCCCAATCCCGCCAGAACGATTCCCAAATTATTGTGACCGTCAACGTCATCGGGATCGAGGCGCAGCGCTTCCTCGGAATGGCTGCGGGCTTCCGGCAGGTTGCCTTGTAGAATGAAACTCTTCGCGAGATTGTCGTGGGCCATCCAGCAACCGGAATTCTTGGCCAGCGTGTCGCGCCACAACGCTCCATCATTCTGGAAAGCGGCGCAATGTTGCCAGCTTAACACGATGAGAATGGCCGACGCCCCCACGCCCAGCGCGATCTGCGGACCCCGTCCCCGTACCAGGCGTCCAGCCGCTGCTACAGCCAGCGCGATGATGCCGATACTCGCCAGATACTGAAAATGGTCGGCCACAAACGTGTATCGAAAGGAATACACATTGAAGAATCCCATCACCGGCAGGAGCGCTGCGACGAAAAATCCCGTCCCAAACAACGCCGCCCGCGCCCAGGGTTGTCGCCGACGCGCCCACAGGAGCGCGCCCACGGCGATCACACCCGCGAACGGCAGCCAAGACAAAGCCGAACCCGCCGACACGTCCCAACGCGGATAGATGAACATCAGTTTCACCGGCCACAGCACATGCGCCGCATAAAACCATACCGCCTTGCCCGCGATGACCAGCCGCTCGGCCGGGGCCAGCCGCCATCCCGCCGGGCCCGCCCGTTGCACCCAACGGTGCTGTTCGATGACCGTCAGCGCCGACATTCCCAGCGCCAACCCAAAGAACGGCGCGACGGGGAGAAAATCGGCGCGCCGCCAATGTCCGCGTTGCCACCACGCGCACAACAACAGGACAAGCGGCAACACCACGGTGGATGGTTTGCTGAGCATGGCTGCGATGCCGAACCCGAGAGCCAGCCCGTACGACTCGCGTTCGTTGTCAGTCTCGAACATCAGGAAGCACAGCACGGACAGGAAGAAGAAGAAACCGGATTGGATGTTTTTCAATTCGGTCACCCACGCCACGGATTCGACGCAGACGGGATGCACCGCCCACAGCGCGGCGGCAAACCACGCGCCCGGGACCCGCAGTCGCCGCAGCAGCGTCCACAACAGCACGGCATTGGCCGCTTGCAACGCGATGTTCACCGCGTGATACGGCAGCGGTTGCAACCCCCACAGGCGGCGTTCCACCCAGAAGGTGGTGAGTGTGAGCGGGTAGTACCGCGACACGGCCAGTGACGACCAGATTTGTGTCAGCCCGTGCACGGAGTCCATCGCGGGATTCTGTGTAAAATGGTCGTCATCGTCCCAAATGAAACCGCAACGCAAGGCGGGCGCGTAGGTGATGAACGTGAGAATTACCAACACAATGGCCAGGTCCGGCCAATTATTCGTCGCGCGCCCTGGTTTCGTGTCGGTGGTCTCCATCTTTCCTTCAAAATTCTTCAGCGGAGCAGAGTCTATCCGGTTGTAAAATGTGAGGTACGCTAAGCCCCAGGTGATGTGGTCATCTGACCATCTTCCACCGCCGCTGCCGCCCGCAAACTCTTGTACCGCGCGTTCAACGACCCGTCATTTCGGCTCGTGAGGAACGATCGCACCATGACGCCGTAGACTTCACCCCGCGAAATCTTCACACGCCGCTCGGGATCGAGCGGGTTCTCCACCCGCAGCCGGGCAATCGTCATCAAGCCGATCCAAATCGGCCAGATGCAGGCGAGGCGCAGACGGGTCTCCGAACGGGGAATCTTCATCGTATATTGCCAGCCGGCATCAAGGTGATCGAGGGCCGTGTCGAGCCAGCGGTTATACAGGGCGCGAATTGCCTCAAACTTCTTCGGGTCGAGCAACGCCCGCGGGTCTTCCACTCGCAAATAGCACCGACCGATCCGCAAGTCCTTCGGGATATCGCGCAGGACGTTGACGAGTTGCAGGCCTTTGCCGAAGCGCACCCCCAACCGGCACATCTCGTCCACATTCCAGTCGCGCAACGCGGGTAGATGCGCCACGCACATCTTCGTCCAGAACTCACCCACGCAGCCCGCCACCATGTACGTGTAGCGATCCAGTTCGTCGTCGCTCGACAACGCGACCAGCTCCTGCTCCGTCTCGCCGGGGAACTGCTGCAAATCAAAAATCTGCCCGCCCACGATGATCTTCAGTAACTCCTGGATGCGACGGCCATCGGCTTCATCAAACTGCCCCAGCGCAATCACGCACTCTTCCAGCCGTTCCAATAACTGCTTCTCGGCAGCCGACGTTTGCTGTTCCGCAATCGCGCCCAGATCCGGCACATGCGAGAGGTTTTGAAGCTGTTGCAGCGCGGCGATCCGTTTGGCCCGTGGGACCGCCTTCGTGTCGGCAATCGTGTCGGTCGCTCGCGCCAACAGGTACGCCAGCGAGATTTGCGGTCGAATCTCGGGCGGCAAAATGCGCAGCGTGAGGTAAAACGAGCGCGACACGTCGCGCAGCAACAAGCCGATCAATTCTGTTTGCGTGGTCGCCATCGGCGGCCCACACGATAAGCCCGCAGAACTCGCGCGGCAAGCCAACAAGAGGCACCTAGGAATCTAATGTCGCCGGCACTGACCACGAACACACCGTCCGCCCTCCTCTCTTGTAGTTTCCGCCGACCCGTCACATACTCGACCCATGCGGAGGCGAATACTGGCGCAACTCCTGTGCGGATTAACCCTGGCACTCGCCGTCGATTTCGCGCGCGCCGATTCAACCAACGCGCCAGCCATCACCCGCGATTCCCGTTACCCGGCCCGCTGGTGGACACCGGTGCCGACCAACAACGTGCCCGCATGGGAAATTCTGCCGCAGGAAGCCGGCCCCGGCGAAGTGATCCTCTCGAAGCGCAACGAGCTCGGCCTGCTCTCCAATTTCGCGCCGACACCGTTCGCCTTCCACGGCAAACGCTACGCCAGCCTCGAAGGGTTCTGGCAGATGATGAAGTACCCCGAGGGCGCTGACGATCCACGAGCGACGTTTCCGGGTTTGGAATGGAAATTCACGCGCGACCAGGTCGGGCAGCTCACCGCCTTCGACGCGAAACACGCCGGCGATCTCGCCAACGAGAACATGAAAAAGATGGGCATCACATGGGTCACGTTCGAGGGCAAACGCATCGAGTACAGGCCCGCCACACCCGGCGAGCACTATCAATTGATTGTGGAAGCCACGCGCGAGAAAGTCCGCCAGAATCCCGAAGTTCAGAAAGTGTTGCTCGCCACCGGCGATCTCGTGTTAAAGCCCGACCATCATCAGGAGCCCGACGCTCCCGTCGCGTGGCATTACTTCGACATTCTGATGATGATCCGCACCGAATTGCAGCACGCCGGCGCCAACTTCGCCGCTCAATCCCGCTGATACGTCCCCACCAACTCCGTCTGTGCGAGAATGTGTCCCTTCATCGCGGCATCCAACTGCTGGCGCGTCACGCGCGGCGCGAGTTTCACTTCCGCATCCAACGCATACAGTCGAAAATGATAATGATGCACCCCGTGCCCGCGCGGCGGACACGGCCCGCCGTAGCCGACCCGCCCAAAATCGTTCATGCCCTGCTTCAAGCCACCCAATGCGGCAACGGTATCGACCTTGGCAACGCTCTCGGGTAATTCCGTTGCGGTTGCGGGAATCGCATACGCCACCCAATGGATCCACGTCCCGCCGGGCGCATCGGGGTCGTCCGCAATCAGCGCGAAACCTTTTGTGCCTGTCGGCGCGCCTTCCCACTTCAACGCCGGCGATGCGTCCTCGCCTTCGCACGAGAATTTGGCCGGCATCGGTTGATTATTCCGAAAACTCGGACTGGTCAGAGTCAATTGCGACATGGTGGTCTCCTTCCCTTCTCCGCGCGCCCAAAGGCACGCGCTCAACAATATCGCGATAACACACGCACTCGTTCTCATCGCGCTCTCCTTGACTTCCATTCTCTCCCAAACGTTTTCGCCGCGCAAGTTCCGCTTGCAAATCGCCCGCCGGCGCGTATATTCGCACCCAGCATCAGGAGTGGTCCGAAGGTTTCGGACCTGCCAACCGAGGCCGGAGCGCCTACGGTGGCTTCTCCGAGGCAGGCGGCCTCGGAGGATGTGCGGGCCCGAATGGTTTCGGGCCGAACAATCCGCTCCGCGCAATTGACCGCGCTCGCTGATGCGAACGCGGTTTTTGTTTTCCCTGATGCGCACAGGTTGTTAACGTAGGCGGATTCCATGGGCAATCGCGACGAACGTACCAAGCTGCTGCAGTCATTGCTGGACGAACGCATCCTCGTGCTCGATGGCGCGATGGGCACGATGATCCAGCAGCGCAACCTTTCTGCCGACGACTTTGGCGGCCCCGCCCTCGAGGGCTGCAACGAAAACCTCGTGCTCACGCGGCCCGACGTCATCCTCGACATCCATCGCCAGTACTTCGAGGCCGGCGCGGACATCGTCGAGACCGACACGTTCGGCGGTACGCCCCTCGTGCTCAACGAATACGGCCTCGCCGACAAATGTTGCGAGCTTAACGCCGCCGCCGCGAAACTCGCGCGCCAGGCCGCTGCCGAGTTCTCGACCCCGGCCAAACCGCGTTTCGTCGCCGCATCCATCGGCCCGACCACCAAAGCCATCACCGTCACGGGCGGCGTGACGTTCGCGCAATTGATCGACCACTTCTATCAACAAGTCCGCGGCCTCGCCGAAGGCGGCGCCGACATTCTCCTCGTCGAAACGTGCCAAGACACGCGCAACATCAAGGCCGCCCTCATCGGCATCCAGCGAGCCTTCGACGAATTCGGTTACAAACTCCCCATCATGGTCTCAGGCACGATTGAGCCGATGGGCACGATGCTCGCCGGCCAGGCCGCCGATGCCCTCGTCGCGTCGCTTCAGCACGTCGACTTGCTCAGCATCGGCCTCAACTGCGCGACCGGTCCCGAATTCATGACCGATCACATCCGCACCATCCACCAGATGGCCAACACGCGCGTCTCCTGCTATCCCAACGCGGGTTTGCCGAACGAGGAAGGTCTGTACCTCGAAACGCCGACCTCGCTGGCGTCAGCGTTGGAGCGGTTCGTGAAAAACGGCTGGGTCAACATCGTCGGCGGCTGTTGCGGCACCACGCCGCCGCACATCAAGGCCATCGCGCAGATGATCGACGGCAAACCTCCGCGCACGTTCCGAGCCCCGCGCAAATCCTGGTACAGCGGCATCGAACTCGTCGAGGCCACCGACGACAACCGCCCGCTCATCGTCGGCGAGCGCACGAACGAAGTCGGCTCGCGCGCCTTCAAGCGCCTCATCACCGACGAGAAATTCGAGGAAGCCACCGAGATCGCCCGCGCCCAGGTCAAGAGCGGCGCGCACATTATCGACATCAACCTCGAAAACACCGATCGCGACGAGTTGGCCGACATCGACCGTTTCTACGAGAAGGTGATCCACAAGGTCAAAGTGCCGTTCATGATCGACACGACGAACGCGCGCGCCATCGAGCGCGCGCTCACGTATTGCCTCGGCAAAAGCATCATCAACTCGATCAATTTCGAGGACGGCGAAGAGAAATTTCACAAGGTCCTGCCGCTCGTGAAGAAATTCGGCGCGGCCATCGTCATCGGTTCCATCGACGAGGACAAACAGCAGGCCCAGGCGATCACCCGCGAACGCAAACTCGCCATCGCCCAACGCGCCCGCGATTATTGCGTCGAGCGCGGCATCGCCGAGGAAGACCTGATTTTCGACGCGCTCGTGTTCCCGTGCGCGACCGGCGACGAGAATTACATCGGCAGCGCGGTCGAGACCATCGAGGGCGTGCGCCTGATCAAACAGGCCCTGCCCAAATGCAAGACCGTCCTCGGCGTGAGCAACGTCAGTTTCGGTCTGCCGCCCGCCGCGCGCGAGGTCATCAATTCCGTCTTCCTCTATCACGCGACAAAAGCGGGTCTCGACCTCGCCATCGTCAACGCCGAGAAACTCGAGCGGTACGCCACGATTCCGGACAAGGAAAAGAAGCTCGTCGAACATCTCCTTTGGAACCTGCCGTTCGCCGGCTTCGATGCGCCCGACGATTACCGCCAACAGACCCGCGAACAGCGCATCGCGATCAACCAGCATCACATCGCCGCCATCAACGAGCATTTCCGCACCGCCGAGAGCCGCGTCAAAAAGAAAGCGTCGGACCTCCCCCTCGATGGTCGCCTTGCTAATTACATCCTCGAAGGCTCGAAGGAAGGTCTCATCGACGACCTCAACCTCAAGCTCAAGGAAGCCGCGCCGCTCGACATCATCAACGGCCCGCTCATGGACGGCATGAAGGAGGTCGGCCGCCTGTTCAACGCCAACGAGCTGATCGTCGCCGAGGTGCTGCAAAGCGCCGAGGCCATGAAAGCCGCCGTCGCGCACCTCGAACAATTCATGGAGAAGAAAGCCGACTCGACGAGGGGCAAGGTGCTGCTTGCCACCGTCAAGGGCGACGTGCACGACATCGGCAAGAACCTGGTGGAGATCATTCTCTCGAACAACGGGTTCAACGTCATCAATCTCGGCATCAAAGTCCCGCCCGAGGACCTGATCAAGGCCTACCGCGAACACAAGCCCGACGCGATCGGGTTGTCCGGCCTGCTCGTCAAAAGCGCCCAGCAAATGGTCATCACCGCGGGCGATCTGAAACAGGCGGGCATCACCGTCCCGTTGCTCGTCGGCGGCGCGGCCCTCAGCGACAAGTTTACCCGCACCCGCATCTCGCCCAGCTACGAGCGCGTCGTCGTCTATTGCAAGGACGCCATGACCGGCCTGTCGATCATGAACCGGCTCATGGACCCCGCCGAACGCGACAAGGTTGTGACGGAACACAAACCCGTCGCCATCGCGCCCGCCGTGGCCGAGGTGGAAGAATTTCCCGAAACGACCGTGCGCAGCGCGCGCGTGCGCATCCTGCCGCCGCGTCCCGCGCCCTACCCCGACCGCAAAGTGCGCGACGTGCCGCAGCTCCGCGAGCTGTGGGAATACATCAACCCGCAGATGCTCTTCGTCCGCCATCTCGGGTTCAAATCCAATTTCGAGAAGGCCCTCGCCGCCCGCGACCCGAAAGCGTTGGAATTGGCGAACCTCGTTGACGACGTGAAAGCCGAGGCTGCCAAATTCATGAAGGTCAAGGCGGTGTGGCAATTCTTCGACGCCGAAGCCGACGGTAATTCGATCAAATTCTTTACCGCCGGAAGTTGTCATTCTGAGCGAAGCGAAGAATCTCAGTCGTCCGGGAAAACGACAGAGACCCTTCGACAAGCTCAGGGTGACAGAACGGAGAAAGCGGTGTCGCTCCACACCTTCCATTTCCACCGCCAACGCAAGCCCGACGGCCTCTGCCTCTCGGATTACGTGATGCCGCCCCAACACTCCACCACTCCACCACTCCGTGATTCGACTGCCCTCTTCGTCGTTGGCGCGGGCGCCGGCATCCGCCAACGCGCCGAGGAATACAAAGCCAAAGGCGAATACCTCAAATCACACGCCTTGCAAGCGCTCGCCATCGAGACCGCCGAAGGCTGCGCTGAATGGCTCCATCGCCGACTCCGCGAGGACTGGGGGTTCCCCGATCCCGCCGAGACGACCATGATCGACCGGTTCCAGGCCCGCTATCAGGGCAAACGCTACAGCTTCGGCTACCCCGCCTGCCCGGCGCTGGAAGACCAAGCCGGGATTTGGAAATTATTGAAGCCGGAGGAAATCGGTGTCGCCCTGACGGAGGGTTTCATGATGGATCCGGAGGCCTCAGTCAGTGCGCTGGTATTCCACCATCCAGACTGTGTTTATTTTGGGGTTGGGGATGCAGACCAATGAAAGGAACACAAACACGCAAGGAATAGGACGCGTTCTTCAACTGCTGCCCTTGACAAGTAACAGGAGCAAGGTAACTATTTCAATCGTGAAATGGAGGTTTTATGACAAGGAAAGCAATCGCTCTTTCGGGCAAGAGCAACATGGGTAAGAGCGCAACGATCAAGAACGTGTATGCGCTATTGACGAAAAAATACGGCGTATCAAACCCTCAAGTATTGCATGAAACCGGCAAGGATATTTCGGCGATCATCATCATCAAAGGCGTAAAGATCGGGATTGAAAGTGAGGGTGATCCGGGAGGCAGGTTAAAAATCAGCCTAGAACTGTTTCTTGCGGAAAGTTGCCACGTCATCATTTGTTCGATGCGGACGAAAGGGTCTACCGTTAGAGCAGTGGAGAACTTGCAGCCACGCTACACGCTTGTTCGGATTGACCAAATTGAGAAGGCAACCGAAGCGGAGCAGGAAGCGAACAACAAAAAGATAGCACAGCAAATCGTTGAAAACGCTGAGGAACTGATCCTGTCGTAGTAGAATATTGGGGGCAACCGTTGAAGTTGTGGGAAATTGGGGCCACGTCTAATCATTGGTACATTTGCACCCCCTGCCCGCCTCCCCGCCTTCTTCCTGTGGTTGCTCGGACCACACAGGCTTAACGGAAGTACAGCTTCTCGACGATCACGGCGCACAGCGCAATTCCCAGTCCCCAGAGGGCGCCACAGAACAACAACCAGGCCGCCGTGCGTTCCCGCTGCGCCATCTCCTGCGCGTGAACTTCCTTGAGACGCGCGATTTCCTGCGCATGACGCTCCTCCGTGGCGCGGGCTTCCTCACGGAGAAGTTCGACGTGTTCCCTGGAGATCGAGCCGCTGCCGTGCTCTCGAATCAGTTTATCCGCCAATTCCACGAGTGCCATAATGTGGTCCCTCCGGTAAGTCGGGGTTGTCCGTTGCCCGGCATCGACCCGAATTCTGCCACGGGCGGGCCGTTTCCCGAAAGCCAAAACCGGCTGGTCGGGCACCGCAATCAAACGCTGCCTCAATCTCCGAGCGGAGGGACGCGCTCCGTCGCGTCCGCTGACACGAGAGATTACAGACGGCCACGACGGAGCGTGGCCCTCCGAGTCCGGTCATTGCACGGCTTGCAATCGGTTCCACCTGTCACTACACTTTGCGTCAAACCCATGAAGAATACATCCATGACATTGCATCGATTTGCCGTTACGCACGCACTCGTTCTCGCGCTTGTCGCTTTTGCGACAGGCTGCTCGCAGAGCGAGGCGCCCAAACAAGACCAACCGGCGGCGCAACCCGTCGTCGCCACAACACCTCAATCAGTGGCCGCCACTACGGCACCGCAACCAGGAGCTAGTGTGACCGAATTGAAAATGGACGATACGAAGGTCGGCACAGGCGACGTAGCCGCGACCGGCAAGAGCGTGACGGTCCATTATACGGGCTGGCTCACCGACGGCACCAAGTTCGACTCGTCCAAGGACCACGGACAGCCGTTCACCTTCCAACTGGGAGCCGGTCAGGTCATCAGGGGCTGGGACCAGGGCGTTGTGGGCATGAAGGTGGGTGGCGTTCGCAAACTCACCATCCCCGCCAGCCTGGCTTATGGCGACCGGGGCGCGGGCGGCGTGATTCCTCCCGGCGCCACGCTGGTGTTCGAAGTGGAACTCCTCGGCGTAAACTAAATCCGGGGGGCGCGAATGAAGCGAATGGCGATGGTCATGCTCACGGTTCTGGCTCTGGGATGTCACACCCCATCGAAAAAGCAGCGAGAACAAATGACGGCCGAGGAGCAACTCAAGAAAGAGGAGACAACCCGTCGTCTGGAATATCTCGAAGCTCATCCCGACCTTTCGCCCGTGGTCAAGAAAGCCATTGCGCACGGAGATGTTGTGCCCGGAATGACCGAGTCCGACGTGCGCGCCTCGATCGGTGAGCCCGACCAAATCAGCAGCACCGAGATGGAACACGGCACCCACGAGCAGTGGTATTACAAAACCGGCTCGCCCGGCAAGGACTACCTGAATTTCGACGGCGGCACTCTCACCAGTTGGCAACCGGCCCATTAGCCGCGCCCGCCAACAGCAATCGCCACGGGAGTTGCAGTGCCGGGGGATTCCGCTATCCTCGCGGCACGATGGCTGATTGGGAGATTTTGCCGAAAGAAGAGCCAGCAGCGCCTGCGGACCAACCGCGCGTGCCTGTCCGGCGCAAGGCGCGGCTCATCGTCGCATTCGTGGTCGCGGCAGTTTCGGACATTCTCGCGGCGGCGTTCGAATTCGTGCCGCCGCTCCAATGGGCACTCGATATTGTCACCGCCGCAACGTTGTTCCTGATCCTTGGCCGGCAATGGATAATTCTTCCCGCCCTGATCGCCGAAGCCATTCCCGGGCTGGGCGTCTTCCCCTTCTGGCTCCTCGTCGTCGCCTCGATCGCCCTCTGGGGAACTATCAAGAAGGGGAAGAAATGATGACGTTGAAGGCCACAGCGGTGTGGCTGTTCCTCACGATAGTGACGGGGCTTTGCGCCGACGCGGCGGAACGCTCCCTCGTACATCCGCCGGTGGCCGAGGTGTGGAAGCTGGACAGCACGGCATCGGTCGGCGGGCACACGCCGGAGATACTCGGAGCGCCGAAGATCATCGACACGGCGGAGGGCGGGCCGGCGTTGGAGTTTGACGGGCTGGGCGATGCTCTCGTGGTTCCGGTTAATCCCGTGGCAAACTGGCCGGCATTCACCATTGAAGTGTTGTTCATGCCGGCGTCCGACACCCCACCGGCCCAGCGGTTCCTGCATATTGAAGATGACGGCGGCAGCCGGGTCCTGCTGGAAACGCGCAGTGACGACGACGCGTCCTGGAGCTTGGACACGTTTTTGCAGGGCGCGGACGACAGTTGCACCCTCCGCGATACCCAGAAAGTGCATCCGACCGACGTCTGGACGTGGGTGGCGTTGGTATACGATGGGAAGACGATGGCGAGTTACATCAACGGCGTGAAAGAACTGGAGGGCGAAGTCACGTTCGAGCCGATGACGAACGGTCGTACGGCGCTCGGCGTGCGATTAAACCGGGTCTTCTGGTTCCGGGGCAGCATCAAGGAAGTGCGCTTTCATCCCGCCGCGATCGAGCCATCCAAGTTGCAGCACATCGAGGAGAAGTAAGCGCGACGCTCGGCGCCTTCCAGAAACGCCGCTACACCGGCCCGCTACAACTTCACGACATTATTCAGGCGGGTGATTTCTTCGAGCTTGTGGTCGGGGTCGATCTCGATGGCACAGCCGGCGGCGCCCGTGCCGTCGGGCAACGTCAATTCCACGTTGGCAGTCTTGGGATACAAATCGAGCGGCGGCGGTATCGGCCCGAGCTTTTCGGTGCTGATGATCTCGCCGTTGCGGTTCCGAATGACCACGGTGGTCGCGGGTGACGGGACGGAGCCAAGGCTGTGGACGCGAACGAGCACTTCGCGACCGTGGACTTGCACGTCTTCACGGTCAATGCCGAGGTCGGGCCGGTCCCAATACGGCACGCCGGGCGTCTTGAGTGTGAGCGTCAGAACTGTGGTGGCGCGCGGGGCAAACGCGAACTCCAGACTGCTCGAGCGCTCGAAGGCCGCTGTTGTGGTTGTCAGGTTGCCGTCCGCGACATCGTCATTGTTCGTGTCGATCCCCTGCGTAATCTCCCAAATGCCGGGGTCGATGTTCCAGCCGGTCATGGTCGCGTGGACGGGCGTGGTCTCAAGGTTGTAGGCGATGACCTTGAAACGGGTGGGCGTGGCATCCGGGACGAGGATCGCCACGCTCTGGTCG
The DNA here is from genome assembly GCA_963712025.1 of uncultured Verrucomicrobiae bacterium. Lineage (GTDB taxonomy): Bacteria > Verrucomicrobiota > Verrucomicrobiia > Palsa-1439 > Palsa-1439 > Palsa-1439. The sequence goes on from CAVQGJ010000004.1 coordinate 13,899, forward strand.
TTGGCTGGTGCGGCGAAATTCCAACTGACCGCGTGGCCGGGGAACTCATGGTTGCGGACCAGCGCGATTCCGCCGAGTCGCTCGCGTTGGAGGTCGGCGTAGGGCACGCCGACGCGGTCGATCCACAAACTGCCCTCGGTGTTGATGTATTCGAACAGGTCGCAGGTATCGATTTGGTCCGCGTACATCTTTTCCAGCTGGTGTTTGTCGCCGGTCAACTGCCACGCGAAATGCTCCACCCTGGAATCGCGATAGGCGCTCACCCGCCCCGGGCCGCGCTCGTCCTTCGCGCGGGACTCTGCGGGCCGACCGGTTTCGCCGGAGACGATGCGCGGTCCCCAGGTGTTGCGGAGATCGAGAATGTCCAGGGTGTTGGCGTTGACGGCCATAAGCGACGTGGTCCCGCCGTCGAAGATCGGATCGAGATATTTGCGGTCACCGGTCCACTTCCACGCGCTCCAGAATACCGGCCAGGGAAAATATTTGCGGGTCGCGTCGCTGTCCTTGTCATCCACGAAATGAATCGCGGAAGGCAGAACGTAGTGGCCGGTGGCGTCCTGATGGCGGTGCGCGAGCAGGCCGTCGGAGAGTTCCAGGAGCAGCTTCTTCGCGGTCGGATTGCCGTTGAACTCGACGAGCATCTGGCCCGGCGCCAACACGAGGTACGAATACGCCTTCGCGCAACCCCACGGGTCGTCAGTCGCCATCTTTTTGCCGTTGAAGTAGGACGTGCGGAAATGCCGATGGCCGGCGGCGTTGATGCCGGTGAGGCCCGCCACGCCGCGCTGGGTGACCATGGCGCGTTCAAGTTGGCGGGGACTGCCGTGTTCGAGGATGAGATTTGCGTTGAGGCAGCCGATCCCTTCCTCATTGCTGTGCAATTCGTCCGCTTGAATGGTCGGCAGGCCGGCCGTGAACATGCCGTTGTCAAACGCCGCTTCGAGCAATGCATGCAAGGAACCGCGGAGCTTCTCCGGCTCGCAACCCATGAGGGCGACGCCCGGCCACATGTTGAGGAGGTCGACGTCATCGGATATCCCGCCACCGAACTCGCCGTTTTCGACCTGCCGGTGGTCGATATACCACACCACGAACCGCTTGACGCGACCGAGAAGTTCGACCTGCTCGAATGCCCACAGCGGGACATCGGGCGGTGGGTCGGGATGGTGAAATGTCGGAGGCGGCGCGCCCAGCTCGGCGGCGGCGTAGTTGCGGCCGGGGTTGTGGTCTGGATTGACGCGCATCAAGTCGTTGAGGTCGGTTTCGAAGCGATTCCAGAGATTGTACCGGGGACTACGCGGATGTTCTTCGACCAGCATCGCGTAACAGTCGCGCACTTGCGTGAAGCGGTCGAGTTCGTGTTCGGCGCGCGCGGCGCTGCGAGGTTTGAACACGAGGCGCAACGTCGCGCCTTCGAGCGACGCCGCACCGAAATCGGCTCCCGCGCCCGCGATGGTCAAATACAACCCTTTGTCCGGTGGCAGGAGGCGGTCGCGCAGGTCGAGCCAGAGCGTGCGCGCCTCGCCGGGCTTCACGCTGAATGTGAAATCACACATATCGCGCAGCGGCCAAAGCGGGTCTTTCACCTGGATATTGACCGGGAAGAGGTCATCGTGTGTGGGTTTGACCTTGAGCGCTGGCAGGTCGATGGCAATGCCATCCAGGCCGTCTTCGAGTCCATCCCATGTGTCGGGCACGAGAATGTGTACGAGCGGCAACGAGCCGGACGTCGAAGGCGCGGGCGCAGACGGCATCCGGGAACCCCCGGGTAACGCGAGCAATGTGGTGCGTTCATCGGGAGCATAGCGACCCTGGATGAAGCGCGTGAGATTGGTCAGGCTCGCGTCCGCAGGAGCGGCGGACACAAGCCGAAACGCGAGATTGGTGCTGCCGGCGGGTTCGTGGCCGGCGCTGACGTAATACGCGCTCAGTTCGCCGATCGGTTGCTCCTGCTCGACGTTGTCGAAGCGAATCTTGTTACCGGTGACAGGCTCTGGCAAACGATGATAGGTCTTTTCCTGTCCTGCGGGACGGTCGAACAACCGCGACTCACCTGCGCTGGTGAGCAGAGTCATCCGCCCCCACGCGGCCCCGGAGATTTCCAGCTGATTCCACGGTTCGTCGGGCATCATGAACGTGATGGACTTGCCCGAGAGCGAGTAACAATCCCAGTCGGGCAACTGGAAATAGTCGTTACGGCCCGGCAGACGCGAGCGGTTGTACACACCGGGCCACGTGGTTTCGCGGATGCCGTCGCACGCCTTCCACCACCAGCGTTTGAGGTCGTAGGCGTCGTGAATCTCGACTTTTCGCACCGTGGTCGAAGCGTCGGTGAGATACGGCGGGGGATCGTTGGGACGGTTCCAGCCGTAACGCCACCACCATTCGTCGCGCCAGCGAGTGTCATCAAGAGTGCGGGCCGGCAACGGTGCGAGACCGGTGGGTGCATCGCCCTTCGCGAGCGTGGCGATGGCCGCATCGTCGAGCATGCGGTCGTAAATGCGGATTTCGTCAACGTCCCCGCCGCGCACGAAGTTGTAATCGCTCTGGACGTTGTGCGGGCTGATGATGCGTGAATGTGGGCCGAACTGGTCCAGTGCGGCATTGTAGACGGCCTGGGTCTCCACCATGGCCGCCAGTTTGCCGTTCACGAAGAATCGGATCCCCCGCGTCTCGTCCCAGGCGAGCGCGAGATGCGTCCATTCGTCGGGCTTGGGAAACGGCTGGACGGTGATGGAAACGCGCGTGCGCGAGAGGCTGGCGTCTGTCACAAACGCGTCGAAGCCGTGTCCATTGTAGTCGATGCGCAGGAAGACCATGTCCCAGCTCGAATGTTCGGCATAGCCCACGCGGAAGACGGGAAACTCCGTCGGGCCCACGGGATAGCGCGAGCGCCAGTAGAACGAGAGTGTGCCGCGCTGGGCGTAAATGTTGCCCGGTGCCCACCAGGCGAGCCGCTGCAAATCACCGCATTGCAGCGCTGCGCCTTTGGCGCCGTCGGGGATGCGCTTAACCTCGAAATCGAAATTGGGTTGGGGCGTGCCGCCCGCGGAGAAGTCGGCCGTCGTGCCCTTTTCGCCGGAAACATAAAAGAGCAAACCCGCCTCGTCCGCGGCGCGTCCCGTAATCGCCGCCATGGCGAGCGCGACCGTGCAAATCCGGATAAACAACCAGCGAGCCCCCGTCAAAGTTCCGCAACCATTTGGATGCATGGATTCTTCCCGCGCGAGTGAATGCGAGTTTGTACCGCATCCCGTCGGCCCCGGCAAATGTTTTCGCGCAGCCGGCTCATGCAAGGGTCGTTGGGCAGGATATGCAACCCACGCTCCGTGCATAAATTTATGGATTTCCGTCGGCCGAATCGCCGGCTATGATTCATGGTCAACCATGAGAATCGAACATGTGGCATACAATGTCGCCGACCCCATCGCGATGACCGAATGGTACGAACAACATTTCGGCATGCGCACGGTGCGAAGCTTCGGGCCGCCGACGAACACGCGGTTTGTCGCCGACGCGAGCGGGCAGATGATCGTCGAACTCTACCGTAATGCGAAGGCGCCAGTCCCCGATTATCGGAAGATGGATCCGCTGGTCCTTCACCTCGCGTTTCAGGTGGATGACGTGCGCGCGACCCGTGCGCAATTGCTGCAGGCAGGCGCGACCGCCGAAGGCGAGATGGCCGTGACGGACAGCGGTGACGACATCGCCATGCTCCGTGATCCATGGGGATTCGCTGTGCAATTGATCAAGCGGCGTGTGCCGATGCTGCGGCCTGTGTAGGAACAACTTCCGGCCGCGACCGGCCCGTTTCTTTCGCCGTGGGAACAGGCGCACGATAGATTCTTCACGTATTCCCATTGCGAGGGACGAAGGTTGCGTTTCCGCCGGGCTTTCGGTAGAAAATACCCCTGGAGGGGCACCGGATCTATGGCTACGACCAACTCATACAAATGGCGTTTCTTTCGCGCGGGCGGGTTCGACCAGGTGAAACTTGACCGGGGGGCTGACCTCGCCCACCTCGACGAGCTCGACCAGAAGCTCTGGGTCGCGCTGGCTTGTCCCACACGCGGGATCGAATTCGACACGAAGACGCTCGACCTCGTCGATACAGACAAGGACGGGCGGATTCGCGCCCCGGAAATCATCGCTGCGGCGAAATGGGCCGCCGGTTGCCTCAAGAACTCCGACGATCTGTTGAAATCGTCCCCGGCCCTGCCCCTGGCCGCCATCAATGACGCGACGCCCGAGGGCAAAACCCTGTTGTCGTCCGCGCGGCAAATCCTCTCCGATCTCGGCAAGAAGAACGCAACAGAAATCACCGTCGAGGACACCGCCGACACGACCAAGATTTTTTCGCAGACGAATTTCAATGGCGACGGCATCGTTCCCGTCGATGCCGCGTCCGATGACGCCACCAAGGCGGTCATCACCGACATCATCAACTGTCTCGGCGCGGAAACCGACCGCAGCGGCAAGCCGGGCATCAACCAGGCCAAGCTCGACCAGTTTTTCGCGGACGCCGCGGCGTATTCGGATTGGTGGAAGAAGGCTGAGGGCGACGTGACCATACTGCCGCTTCGAGATGCAACTCCCGCAGCCGCGGCCGCGCTCGCTGCCGTGAAAGCGAAAATTGACGATTACTTCGCCCGCTGCCGACTGGCCGCGTTCGATCCGCGCGCGCTCGGCGCGCTCAATCGCGAAGAAAAAGAATACCTCGCGCTGGGCGCCAAGGAACTTACCACCGGGTCGGCAGAAGTGGCCGGATTTCCGCTGGCGCTGGTCGGTGCCGACCGTCCACTGCCGTTGCGAGCCGGAGTAAACCCCGCGTGGGCAGCGGCGCTGACCCAATTTCAAGCGGAGGTTGTCAAACCGTTGATCGGCGACAAAGCGTCGTTGACCGAAGCGGATTGGGTGACGGTGCTCGGTAGATTTGCGGCCTACGACGCGTGGGCCGCCAGCAAGGCGGGCGCGTCGGTCGAGAAACTTGCCATCAAGCGCGTACGGGAGATTCTGTCGAGCAAGGTCAGAGACACCATCGCCGCCCTGATCGCAAAGGATCAGGCGTTGGAACCCGAGTTCAACTCGATTTCGGCGGTGGATCGGCTGACGCGTTACTATCGCGACCTGTACAAGCTGCTGGTCAACTTCGTTTCGTTCCGCGACTTCTACGGTCGCAAAGCCAAGGCCGTTTTTCAGGCCGGGACGTTGTACCTCGACCAGAGAAGCTGCGAGTTGTGCGTCCGCGTGGAAGACATCGCCAAGCACAGCCTGATGGCGGCGCTGAGCGGTTCCTATCTGGCCTATTGCGAATGCACGCGGAAGAGCACGGGCGAGACGATGACCATCGCCGCGGCGTTCACCGATGGCGACTCGGACAACCTGATGGTCGGACGCAACGGCATCTTCTACGACCGCGCGGGACGTGACTGGGACGCCACCATCGTCAAATTGGTCGACAATCCCATCAGTCTGCGCCAGGCCTTCTGGTCGCCGTACAAGAAGCTGGTGCGGATGATCGAGGAACAGGTCGCCAAACGGGCCGCCGTCGCCGACGCGGCCACGAACACCCAGTTGGCGCAGACCGCCGAGCAAACCGCAAACGCCGAGAAAGCCACGACTGCCGCCGCCGCACAGCCGACGAAGAAATTCGACGTGGGCACCGTGGCCGCGTTAGGTGTCGCGTTCGGTTCGCTGGCGACGGCGTTCGGCCTGATCTTTACGAAGCTGGCGGACATCGCGCCATGGAAGCTGTTATTTGTCGTGCTGGCGGTCATCCTGGCGATCTCGCTGCCGGCGGTGATTATCGCGGCGTTAAAGCTGCGCAAGCGCAACCTCGGCCCGATCCTCGACGCCAACGGCTGGGCAGTCAACGCCAAGGCGAAGATCAATATCCCCTTCGGCGCGTCGCTGACGGAAGTAGCCGCGTTGCCGCCGGGTTCGCAACGCGATTTGACCGACCCGTTTGCCGAGAGCCATGCGGGACGCAACAAATTGGTAGTGGTACTCGTGCTGGTGGGAGTGTTGTGGAGCATGTGGTATTTCGGGTGCGTGTTGAACTATCTCCCGCAAGGCCTGCAAGACGCGTTGCCGAAATCGGGTTACGTCTTGCGCAAGGAAAAACGTATAGCGGAAGCGCAGGCCCGGGCAGCCGCCGCTGCGGCGACTCCGGCCCCCGCGCCAACGCCGGCACCCGCTTCGCCGCTGGCTCCTACCGCGGCGCAGCCTCCATCGGTTCCGGCTCCCGCGACGGCCCCAGCAACGCCATAAGTGATCGCCACGCGACGCGCTGGCGGTTAGAATGCGGAGCATGGGCAACGCGGCAACCGCCATTGATGAGTTTGTCCGATACGCGACCGAGAGCCTCAGCGACGGCTCGTTCGTGCGGCTCGTGTTGTCGCGTAGCGTCGATTCCGCCGACGCACCCGAAAAGGTGATCGGACGCCTTGTCGATCTGAAGGCCGGCCCGCATCTATCACTCACATTTCGCTATCCAACCCGCGATGTCACGAAGAACGTGCCTCTGGATCAGGCGGCGATCTGGGCGAAGGAGGAGATTGGTGTCCGGTTCCGCAGTGCGTTGCTCAACACAACCAAGCGGGATTGGCAGTTGTTCGTGGATGACTCTGGAGCCGCCAAGCTTGTGGCTCACAAGCCCGCGAAAGCCGAAGCGCCATCTCGCGCTCACGACAGGCCGCGACAGGCGATTCTCGATGATTCCGCGCGCGATTGGCTCCGCGGTTTGGGTGTCCTGAATGACCGAGGCAACATTCGCCCCACCATGGCCGACAAACATGCCCAGATCAACCGATACCTGGAGATTTTCACGCATCTGGCGAAAGACTGCGGATGGCCGGAGCGCGGGAACGGTTGTCCAACCATCGTCGACATGGGATGTGGCAAGGGGTATCTGACGTTTGGCCTGTGGCACTTGTTTGCGCGGGTGTGGAAACGACCCGTGAAAGTGATTGGCGTCGAGGTGCGCGAGGAGTTGGTCGTTTCGGCCAACACGTTGGCGCGGCAGATTAGCGCGGACGGATTGGAGTTTGCCGCAGGCACCATCGAAAGCGCCCAATTGCCGGCCATCGATGCGCTGATCGCCCTGCACGCTTGCAACACCGCCACGGACGACGCAATCCGCCGCGGGGTCGAAGCGGGCGCACAATTGATTATCGTCGCGCCGTGCTGTCACAAGGAGGTGCGGCCCCAACTCGGGCGACCGGCTCCCTTGGCAGCCGGTGCTCGAACACGGCCTCATGGCGGAACGGATGGCGGAATGGGCCACGGATGGCCTGCGCGCGCTGTTTCTCGAATGGGCGGGCTATCGCACCAAGATGATCGAATTCGTTTCCACGGAACACACGCCCAAGAACCTGATGATTGCTGCGGTGCGCGACGGCAAGCCGTTTGCATCGGCGGACGCCCGCGCCCGCGTCGAGCAATTCAAAGAGTTCTTCGGCATCCACCACCACGCGTTGGATGAATGGTTGCGCCATGGACTGGCAGACCATTGACTGGAAGGCGCTGGAACGACTGCGAGCCGCATTCCTCGACGGAACTGCGGGCGCTCGTGACTATTGGCGCAACGACCGCGATCTGGAGAGCTACGATCAGACATTCGGCCAACGCATTCGCTGGAAGTGGAACTATGTCCTGAAGGAGCTTGCGCGGCGCGGCTGGGAGCCGGCTCCGGGAGAGGTGGTTGACTGGGGATGCGGAAGCGGGATTGCCACGCGAGCATTCCTCGAACATTTCGGAGCGCAACTCCCATCGAAGCTGATTCTCTGGGACCGTTCCCCCGTGGCGATGCAGTTTGCCGCGCGCAGGGCTCGAGAAGCATTCCCCGGTATCAGCGTTTGGCTGGATCGCCCCGCTGACAATGATTTCGGCACGCTCCTGATCAGCCATGTTCTCACCGAGTTGTCGGATGAACAGATTACGGAACTCCTCGCTCTGGGTGCGCGCGCAACGAGCGTGATTTGGATCGAGCCGGGCACGTACGATGCCAGCCGGCGGTTGATTGCCGCGCGCGAGCATTTACGCGCCACGTTTCAGGTCGTCGCTCCCTGCACTCATCAGGCCGCTTGTGGGATGCTCACGCCCGAAAACGAGCGGCATTGGTGCCATCACTTCGCCCCATCGCCACCAGAAGTTTTCACAGACGGCAACTGGGCCCGCTTTGCAACACTGGCAGGCGTGGACCTGCGTAGTTTGCCCGTCAGCTTTCTTGTTCTGGATAAGAGACCGCCGCCGGCCCAATCCGATCCTGTCCGTGTCGTTGGCCGCCCGCGCGTCTACAAGGCCCACGCCTTGGTGCTCGGCTGCGACGCAGACGGCATCAAGGAGCATCGCTATACCAAACGCGACCAACCGGAAGAATTTCGCCACCTGAAGAAGGGCGGCATTCCGTCACATCTGCCGCGGCGCGGCGACAGCCAGCCGACCGCGAGCTTTCACCGCTAAAAAAAGAACCCCCGGCAACTTGCGTTGCCAGGGGTCTGTGTTGTCTGGAATTCTATTTTATTTTGCCACGACGTTGGACGCCTTCGGTCCCTTGGGGGAATCAACCAGCTCAAACTCCACTGTTTGCCCTTCCTCCAAGTTCTTGAAGCCGTCGCCGGAAATGCTCGTGTAATGCACGAACACATCGGGGCCGCCCTCCTGTTGAATAAATCCAAAACCCTTCTTCGTATCGAACCACTTCACTTTTCCAGATGCCATAGCTTCTCCATCCACCTTTCTTCGTTTAGTCCTGTATGGCAAAACGCCGCTCCAAAACCTTCGGAACAGCGGTGCACTTCCAAAGACTTCGCGCGCAGTATAAAAGATGCCTTGCCCTTGTCAACGCTGTAGTTGGAGCGCACCCAACCACCTGCCAGAATCCCCCATAATCCGCGTATCGGCCTGACTCGACCGTGGTTACACCACCCGACCAGACGAGAGGTCGCGCCATTTCAGCACATCTGTTCTGCCCTCTACCGGTTGTGGGTTTTTCCACGAAAAAGCCCCGAATTTATACTGGCAATGGGTCCCCAATGCCACGGCGCTTCACTCGCCAACTCCGCGCACAAAAAAACATTTGCCTGTTCCAAAATTGGCCAATGCCACCTTCTCAAAGCCAAAATCCTTCCCCAAAGCGCCTCTACATGATGGATTTTGCGCGACGACTCGGTTTGCCAGCCGTTCGCACCCGTCCGGCGAGCCCGACTCAAGCCCTTGGCATCTCGGATGCTCTTTCATCCCCAAACATATGGATTTCAAGCCCCAACCCGACACAGCCGTACGCCCTTCCGACACCATTGAATTCAGGGCGCTTCTGCTCGTCGATGACGATAAGCAGTTGGCCTCCGCTCTGCAATGGATCCTCGCCGACGAAAGCTTTCTCGTCGATGTCGCCAACGACGGCGATGAGGCGCTCATGAAGGTCAAAGCCAACGAGTACGACGCCGTCGTCTGCGACGTGATGATGCCGAAACTCCGCGGCGACGAATTCTACCTCCAAGCCCGCGAAATGCGGCCCATCCTCGCCGACCGCTTCATTTTCATCACGGGCTTCGCCGCCGACCCCAAGATCAATCTGTTCCTCACCCAGACCGATTCGAAGTACCTCATGAAGCCGTTCCCCATCCAGCACCTCATCAATTGTCTCAAAGAACTGCTCGAATAGCCCGCGTCACACGTCACACCAGCCACGACGGTATCGTCTCCCCCGAAACCAGGTCCTTGACCGACTCCCGACGCCGCAACGGCACGCTCTCGCAATACAATTCGCCCTTCCGGTACCGGAATGCGTTCATCGCCATAGTCAGTTTACCAACAAGTATTTACACCCGCAACCCCCAAGCCATCGTTCTTCCCGTTTGTCATGCTGAGCTCGTCGAAGCATCTCAGTCGTTTCCGCCCCCTCCTCGCCCCTTGGGGGAGAGGACTGAGGTGAGGGGTGGTCTCGCCATTTCTCCATCAAAAACACAACTCGCCCCCCTCCAATTTGGCTTCGTTTTTGGCTTTCCCCGGAAGAAATTTCCACGCCGGCTTGCATAAACTTGGGTTCGTTTTCCGAAATCGAGGGTTTTGGGAAAACCCGGAGCCGAGTCCGACGAGACGCGACCACGCCGTATCCCAGGTCGCAAAAGGCGTCGTGTCGTTTCGAGGCCCGAAAGGGCAGCGTGATCGGGCGAGAACGCTGCCAACTTCCTTTTTCTGGAGGGCGAGCCTCCCGGCGAGCCTGCCGAACGGGCCGGCGCGCCCGAACCGTCCGTCCCGCCGTTGTAGGCCGTGTGCCCCCACGCGGCGCTCCATGGGCTGTCTGCCCGCCCCCATCCTCGATTCGCCCCGCCTTTCCGTTTGTAGGGCGAGCGCCCCGCTTGCCGTCGTATCGTCGTAATCCCCCCTTCGCGTCTCCTCTGCATACCAAACTTGACTCGCGCCCACGCTATTCCATACAGGAGACTGAGGACGACAATATTCCATTCTAACCCCGATGGCTAATCCATAGGCTTGAAACGGTGTTGAGGGCTTGCGCTGCCCTGGTTCGAGGGAAGAAGAAGCAGACGACGAGGGCGGCAACGAATGCTGCCCTCGTTCTTTATAGAGTGGACGCGCTCACCGGATGCCGCTCCGCCCACCCCGGGCACTTTGTCCACCAGTAGGTGGACTACCCCGCCGACTCGACGGACAGGCTTCCGAGAATACGGTTGCGGTATGAAGAAGTATCGGTTACACAGTTCACTGCGCTTGCGCATAGCCGTCATCCGTTTTTCCCGTAAGTGGCGTTTGCCAATCGCAATAAAAGGATATGCCGACCAAGGCCAAATCCAATTATCTGGGGCGTTGCTTTGTCATACAACCCTTCAACGCCAAATTTGACCAACGCTTCAAAGACGTTTTTGCACCAGCAATCAAAGCAGCGCGGCTTGAACCCTACCGGGTTGATAATGACCCGCAAACAGACATCCCGATTGAACAAATCGAAAAGAGGATCACCGACTCGCTGGTTTGCTTCGCGGAAGTCACAACCGACAATCCGAATGTATGGTATGAGCTTGGTTATGCTGTAGCTGCCCAAAAGCGCCTGTGCCTGGTTTGCTCCAACGAGCGCAAGAAATCATACCCGTTTGACATCCGGCACCGGCACATCATTAAATATCGCGTCGGAAGTCGAAGCGATTTTCAATTGTTGCGCAAAAAAATCAAAGGACGACTGGATGCGATTCTCGCTGGAAATATTGAGGATGCGGGAGGTTTGCGAGGATTATGGCTATCATCCTGGCCGCCTTCGACGCACGACCCTTCACGATGGGTGACTGAGAGGGTTAAGATTGAGGGAAGATCGGGGGAGTTAATCCTGAAGAATTCCAGAAACAGCGATGGGTATGAATGGGAGGGTCAAGGCAAACTCCACGAAGAAAATTGTTTTCTTGGAACATTCCACTCAGTCCGCCCCGGAGCCACGACAACAGGAGTTCTTATCTTTTATGTGCTGCCCCAAGGCGACGCAATTGCTGATAGTGCCCTTTGTCCGGATTCTAAGGGCCAAACGCTCTATTCGTCTTGGGTAATGGGACGAAACAAAAAGTCTCTCGACGCAGCGAAGAATTGGCTAGCGGCAAATTCAACATTTTTAAGCGCGAAGCCCGCCTTGGGGGCAACTTCCTGATGTGAGGGGGTATCGGGCTCAGGTCTCAACCCCGGAACATTTGACGTAGCGACCGGTCCTCACCCCTGCCCTTCGGATTTCGACATTCCGATTTCGAGTTTCTTTTACAACCAGCCCGCAATCCGGTCGGCAATCCCCTTCTCGCAGACCGGGCCCAACACCTTGCGGACACGTTCCTTGGCCTGATCGCGGGGATATGCCACGTCGTATTTCTCGACCTGCCAATCGTTCCCCTCCAGTTCGTCGAGAATCAGATACTCCGGCCGACGCTTCGGGTTCGTCGGGAATCCAACCGACCCCGTGCCGATCCACCCAAGATCGTCCCGTCGCAACCGGACCGGGTGCGGGTCGCGGCCTTCGCCCTCGTGCGGCGTCATCGGCACGAGCAGGATCGGTTTCTCTTCCTGGGATAGCTCTGCCCGCAACGTGTGGGTGTGGCCATAGAAACATACCCGCCCGTTGTTGACCCGCAAACAGGCCAGTTCGGTCTTGGCGTTCCGCGCGGAACGATGATACCCGCCGCTGCTCGGCACCGCCAGCGAGTCGTGCGTCAACCAGATCGTGTCATTCACGCAGGTCGTCAGGGTCGGCGCGTCGATGAACTCTTTCGCCCACGGTTTGTCCTCCATCTGCTCCCACGTCCACGCCAGCGTTTGGATCGCTTCCGGGCTGTACCCGGTCGATTCCACGTCCCCGCGAAGCGCCAGTTCGTGGTTTCCCGCCACCCAGGCCAGATTGCCGTTGTCCGCCCAGGGTTTCAACCGCTCCATGCACCCCAACGGATCCGGGCCGTACCCGACGATATCGCCGACGAAAAGATACGCTTCCACGCCGCGGGCCTTACCGGCCTCGAGCACGGCGTCGAGCGCCAACAGGTTCGCGTGTACATCTCCAAAAACAAGGTATCTCATCGGTCAATCCCGTCCTACTCTTGTAGCCGCGAAACTCTTTCGCGGTCGCGCCCACGCCGCGAATACGATTCGCGGCTACAACTGGCGGCCAACAGCGCCGCGCCGGCCACGACCACCGTTTCCCCCAACGCCGCGCGGACAATCCGATAATTCCGCCGATACGGCCCGAACACAAATCGCGCCACCGTCTCCCGCACGGGCCGCAAAAACCTCTCGCCCGCCCGCGCCACACCGCCGCCGACCACGACGATATCAGGATTCAGCAACGTGATCGCGTTGGCGAGGGCGACGCCATAATATTTCGCCGATTCCGCCAGCGTCGTCTTTCCCCTCTCGATGGACAATCCCGACGACAACTCTTCCAGAATCCGCCACCGGCCACGCGCGAAGAACCGGGTATGCCCGATCTCCGTCGCGCCGAATCGCCCGTTGTGGATCTTCCCGTCGACCACAAACCCGCCGCCGATGCCGGTCCCGACGTTCGAGTACAGCACGGCGCGCCGTCCCCGGCCCGCGCCGATCAACGCCTCGGCCAGCGCGGCGGCATTGGTATCGTTTTCGATAACGGTCGGCAGCCCGAAGCGCCGCTGAAACCAGCGCCGCAACGCAAAACCGTCCCAACCGTTGATATGAAAGGAGCGCACGATTCGGCCATGGGGAGCATCTACCGGGCCACCAAACCCGACCCCGATGGCCGTCACACGATGCCCGTCGAGCAGCGGGGGAATCATTCGATCGAGTTGCTGGAGAATCCCGCGGGCGCCGCTCCGTCGCACAACCGTAACCCGCGCGAGCTGTGTAATTCGACCTCGCCGGTCGCACACACCGGCTTGCAGCTTCGTCCCGCCGATCTCGACACCGAGGTACATGAACTGATCGATTCTAGTTTACGGACGCGCTGCAGGCCAATCCAGAGCTAATTCGCGCGAATACGCCCGTAATCAGTCATGTCAGGTATTGCTACCACCGCCGACCAGAGCTTCCCTCCGCTCCCCGTCTGTCATGCTGAGCCTGTCGAAGCATCTCTGTCGTTTTGCGCCCGCCACGTGGAGGAACGCCCCGCTGCTCTCCTGATAGACGGCCAATTCAGTTGGGCCAGTATGCTTGCCTAACCGCATTTCGCCGGCTAGAGTCAGACAAACAATCAAGTTCCTCTGGCTACGACCCAAAAAACTCGTGAGAGAGTGAAGTGAGTGTAAAGACCGACGTTATTTTCCTGGGTGCAGGCGCGTCTGTCTCGGCAGGTTTCCCGACAAACGTCGGGCTTACGCGCTACCTCATTGAGGAACTGCCAATTCGACAGCGGTGCACGACGGTTCCACGTGGCCCTCTGTCTTCTGATACTGTTGAACAGCAGTGGCGATTCGAAGCGGAGACCCTACGCAAAGCCAATTGTCTGAGTGTCGATGAATTTTGCGAACTCGCACAACCATCGCGCGGCGACGGATTGACTCTGAAGAAAATGCTGAGCCTTGCACTGTTCGACAAGGTCAAGGATTTCAAACGATGGAACGATTACGTTAAGCTGGTCGACACGCTGTTCATTCCACGAAATGTTAATCTTGACGACCGGTTCACCCTCGTGAATTTCAATTACGACGGTCTGCTCGGCAAGATGCTCGTGGATGCGGTGCGACATAGATGCAAAGTAGCGAAGAAAGAATGTCCTCCTGGCTGGAGGCTCGCCGCTATTGGTGGTGGCTGGTGCGGCTCAGGACATGGCCACGACGCAACGCCAGCCAACCACAGCGCCGAGTTACAGGTACCTGAGTTTTGCCATCACATGCCGCATGGAACGTTCACCGCTGCAATGAACGAACGGGACGAAATCTTAGCTTTGGAGGATCTCATCTATTCGGATGCCGCCGATAATTCGGCGAAAGAGAACTGGCTTCTAAGACACTACGATCTTATCCCGATGATTCAGTTCCCTTGGGAGAGGGATAACCGCCGTCAAATTCACCAACGACAGCTCGTGCATGCAGCGCACTCTGTGGCAGAGGCTACGCGAATCCACTTTATCGGTCTGTCAGGGCATCATCTATTACGACATTCCTTGCGTGACATATTCTCGTCCATAGATTCTACGGAAGAACTTGCGAAGAAGCAGTGGTTCGTTGCAACCTCCGAACCGAACTATGAGCGCACTTTCAATCGACTCCTAAACTGCCTTCTCCCGGACGATTGGCTCAACGATGACAGCCTGAAGGCCCGTTTGAGGCGCGAGATGCAACACTTTGGCACATTCGGAGAATGGTTGGATGTCTCACCGCACTTGTTAGGCTAGACGCTTGCATCGTCCACCGTGAATTCTTCACGGTTGAGGACTATTAACGAGCAATTTCAAAGCAGCTTCTTCCACCGGGCGATTTGCGCCCTTACATTCTTCGGTGACGGAGCGCCTATGGCCGTGCGGGCCGCCAGGGCGCGCCGCACGTCGAACACGTTTCCGGCTGCCGCGCCGTATTTCTTGGTTGCCAGCTTCGGCAAGGGTGTATGCGTGCGCTCCGCTTCGGCAACGAGCGCGCCCACTGCGTGGTGCGCCTCGCGGAACGCCATCCCGCGTTTCACCAGGAAGTCAACGAGATCGGTCGCCAGCAACATCGCGTCGCTCGCCGCCGCTTCGCATCGGGCTCGATTCACTTTCGTATGACCCAGCATGTCCGCCATGACCCGCAACGACGCGACCAACGTGTCCACCGAGTCGAACAGCGGCTCCTTGTCCTCTTGCATGTCGCGGTTGTAGGTCAGCGGCAATCCTTTCATCATCGTGAGCACCGCCATGAGATTCCCGTAGAGTCGCCCCGTTTTGCCGCGAACCAGTTCCGCGACATCGGGATTCTTCTTTTGCGGCATCAGCGACGAGCCCGTCCTGTACGCGTCACCGATCGTGACGAAACCAAATTCCGCCGTTGACCACAAAATCAGGTCTTCCGCGAGCCGCGACAGATGCATCCCGCAAATCGCCGCGTTACTCAAAAACGCCACGACGAAATCGCGGTCGCTCACTGCGTCCATCGAATTCTCGGTCACCAATGCATGACCAAGTTGCCGCGCGACATACGCCCGGTCGAGCTTTAATGTCGTTCCCGCCAGCGCCCCCGAGCCGAGCGGGCAACGGAACAAACTCAGCAACGACCACGCGAACCGGCCATGATCGCGCTCGAACATTTCCGCGTACGCGAGCATGGCATGGCTGAAGACCACGGGTTGCGCGCGCTGCAAGTGCGTGTAACCGGGCATGACAACATCGACATTGTCTTCCGCCAACGCGACCAGGGATTTCTGAAGCCCACGAATTGCCTCCAGCACGCGCACGACCTCGTCGCGCACCCACAGCCGCAGGTCGGTGGCGACTTGATCATTCCGGCTTCGCGCGGTGTGAAGCTTCTTGCCCGCCGCGCCGATTTTGCGGACCAGCGCGGCTTCGATGTTCATGTGCACATCTTCGCAGTCACGGTCCCACTTGAACTTGCCCGGCGGTGATCTCCCGTTCAATCGAACGCAGCCCGCGCTCGATCTTCGCCGCCTCGGCTTTCGTGAGGAGGCCGACTTTCGCCAAGCCCTTCGCGTGCGCGATCGAACCGGCAATGTCGTGTCGGTAGAGCCGCCAGTCGAAGCTCACGCTCTCCGTGAATGCTTTGACCGATTCCGCGGGCCCGGCCGAGAACCGGCCGCCCCACGTTCGTTGGGCTGATTTCTTCATCGCTCGACGATCAGTTGTTGCCGGCCCGGGTGCATCATGTGCTGCATGCTGCCCATCATCATTTCCTGGATGCTGCCGTACTTGGTGAAATCGCCCGGCGGATCGAACAACGACGCGTCCGGGGCCGACAACTTGACATTGGTGAAATGCGTCGTAATCGTCGCGCCACTGGCCTGCATCTCCGTCTTGATCGGGAAATTGTTGAGATCGGTTGCCTGCCACGCGAGCACCTCGTGCTGCGTGCCGTCATCCGCCGTGAACGTGATCTTGTTCTCAACGCACGGATGACCATCCACCGTGTCCTTGCCAACCGCGGTGACATCGATCTTGGGTTCCTTCGGCTCCGGCTTGTCGGTCGGCGGCGCCTGCGACGAACTGATCTCCGTGTACGATTTCAACCCCGGATACACGAGGTACATGACCTTCTTGTCGCCACGATAAATGTTCACGGCCCGGTCCATGCCCATCTGTTTCATCTGGGCGATGGCTTGCGGAGGCATTTGTGCGCCTTTCATGCTCGTCATGTCAATATCCGTGCGCAGGTTGCCCTTTGAGGAACGCGTAGGATGCTTCCATTTCCATGGGCGGACCGTGCTGCGCGTTCGCAATCGAGATGTCCGCGGTCGCCGTGAACGCCTGGTTGTTGCCGAATATCTTCGCCATGTCCGCGCTGCCGATATTCGCGCGGCCCCGCGCCGACCATCCGTTGCGCAAAGCCCGTCGGGACCGCCAGACACGCCATCACTGCCATCGCCGCGTAGACACGCCATGCCTTCATTGATCGTTCTTCCTTTCGCTTGGTGCCGCCGACCGTAGCAAGCCCGGCGTGGCCACAACAACAAAAAAATCGCCCACTACGCCGCGCTTCGCTACAGTGTCACTCGTGAAACACGATATCCGCGCCGTACTCTTCGACCTGGATGGGACGCTGGCCGATACGCTTGCCGATCTGGCCAACGCGACCAACTGGGCGCTTCAGCAGGTCGGTTGCCCCACCCATCCGACCGACAGTTACCGCTACAAGGTCGGCGACGGCGCACGCGAACTCTGCGCCCGCGCGTTACCCGCGGACAAGCAAGGTTTGGCCGATGAAGTCCTGCGGCTGATGCGGCAACGTTACGACGAGCATTGTTTTGACTTCACGCGGCTGTATCCGGGGATTGCCGAATTGGTCTCGGCCCTCGCGCAACGACGCCTCCCGCTGGCGGTGCTATCCAACAAACCCGACGAGTTCACCAAACGGGTGATCGCGCATTATTTCCAGCCATCGCCGTTTGCCATCGTGCGCGGCCAGTTGCCCAACGTCCCGTTGAAGCCTGATCCGACCGCCGCACTCCAGATCGCGCAGGAACTCGCCATCCCGCCCGCTCACTGGTTGTATCTGGGCGACACCAACACCGATATGCGCACCGCGACGCGGCGCGGGAATGCATCCCGTCGGCGTGCTCTGGGGTTTTCGCGACCGCGACGAGTTGCTGGCGAGCGGCGCGGAGAACATCGTGGCGAAGCCAAGCGACGTGCTCGACCTGTTGTAGGGACAGCGTAAAAAGCGAAAGGGACGCCTCGCTTGCGCGAAACGTCCCTCGCGTGAATGCTACAACTTAATTGTCGAATTAACGACGACCGCGACCGCCACCACCACCGAAGTCGCGCTTGCCGCCACGACCGCCGCCACCACCGCCGCCGCCGCCGAAGTCGCCGCGGGGACGTTCCTCGCGCGGACGGGCTTCATTGACGGTCAGGGCACGGCCATCGATTTCCTTGCCGTTGAAATCGGTGACGGCCTTGTTCGCTTCTTCCTGCGTCCCCATCTGCACGAACGCAAAGCCGCGGGACTTGCCCGTGAACTTGTCCATGATGAGTTCGCAACTGACCACGTTGCCCGCCTGCTTGAACAGGTCGAGAATCTGCCCCTCGGTCGTGTTGAACGAGAGGTTGCCTACGAATAACTTGGTTGCCATACTGGGTTTCTTGGTATCCTTCTGCTGCGGTAGGAGGTCTCAGTGACTGTTCCCGCTCGTCGGGTTTCGGACTGCCACCTTAGCAAACGAGGCTGACTGACATTCCACCAATCTCACTGCGGCGTCTTCCATTGCTAGCACCCAAAGCATAGGCCAGATTCGCGAAATTGCAACAAGATTTTGGATGTCGCAACTGGCTGCCCCACAATGCGTTTTGCCCGCCTTGGCCCCGGATTCGGTCGAACGTCGACTCCGATGGCTTCGTCAGATTTCGGTGGATTTGTCCAGAGAAACCTACTACTGTGGCGACCGTGTTCCGAAGCTTTCACGGGCTTGTACGTCTCCTGCTGGCCATCGAACTGACCTGCGGAATCGCCGCGGGCCTGGATGCCGCCCCGCCGCATTCCGACACGAATAGCTGCCTCGTCTACTTCGGCACCTACACCCGCGCGCAGAGCAAAGGGATTTATGTGTCTCGTCTGGACACAGCCACAGGCGCGCTGACGCCTCCCGCGTTGGCGGTTGCCACCGCCAACCCTTCGTTCCTCGCTCTCCACCCGAACCACCAATTTCTGTATTCGTGCGGCGCAATCAGCAGCATGTCGAACGGCGTCGTGAACGCGTTCCGCATCGACAACCAGACGGGAACGTTGACGTTCGTCAACCAACAACCTTCCTCCGGTCTCGGTCCGTGCCACCTCGCGGTGGACGCGTCGGGCCGGTGCGTTCTCGTGGCGAACTACGGCAACGGCAGCATCGCCGCGTTGCCGATTCATGCCGATGGAACGCTCGGCGCGCCGGCGACGACGATTCAGCATCATGGTTCGAGCGTCAATCCGCAGCGGCAACAAGGCCCGCACGCCCATTGTGTCGGGTTCGATGCGGCCAATCGCCGCGCGTTCTGCGCCGACCTCGGCCTGGACAAAGTTCTCGTGTACCGGTTCGATCCCGCGAACGCCACGCTCACGCCCAACGATCCGCCGTGTGGCGTGGTCAAGCCCGGCGCAGGCGCGCGTCATTTCGTTTTTGGTGCCAATGGCCGCTGCGTCTACGTCATCAACGAAATACAGTCAACGATCACGGCATTCGACTACGATCCGCAACGGGGTTCGCTCACTGAATTCCAGACCGTCTCCACCCTCCCCGAGACATTCACGGGAACCAACAACGCCGCCGAGATCGCCATTCATCCCAACGGCAAATTCCTCTACGGGTCAAACCGCGGTGACAACAGCATCGTGGTCTACGCCATCGACGACGCGACCGGCAAGCTTGCGTTCGTCGAGCGTCAGTCCACGTTGGGGAAAACTCCGCGCATGTTCGCCATCGATCCCCAGGGAAAATTCCTCCTCGCCGCCAATCAGGATTCCAACACGGTCGTCGAATTTCGCATCGACCCCACCACCGGCCGCCTCACCCCCACCGGCCAGTCCGTCGAGGTTTCCCTGCCCTGCTGCGTCGTGTTTGTGACGATGGAGTAGACGCGTCGAGGAGGCTTGACCGCGAAGGTACGCGAATCGGCGCCGTGGCCGCGCCATCCGCCGGGACAATTATTAAGCACATTCCGTCGCTCGCGGCTCGTCCAGCATTTCGGCGAACGCCGTATTCGCGATATGATCGAGTTCTTCCTTCGTCATAAGCTCTGCGTCTTGTGCCAGCAGCCCACCGAAGCCGTCGAGTTGGGGTGAAAGCTCCGACGCTACGAAGTACTCCTTGCTGCATCTCGCGGTGGCGAGATTTATCTCATTAAAATTTGGGTGAGGCACATCGCAGGACGACGTCCCGATTACGACGCGGTCTTTGGAAATTGGCAAGAACACGTTTCTCAGCTCGTCGTCCTTCTGGTCTATGAACTTGAATCTGCGACCGCCTTGCACTTCAAATAGACACCCGCTGTCGCCAAGGATTAACGCCGATTCCGACACCAGAACCCACCATAGCAGTCTTCGGTAACATTCTACCCGTGCTTCCGGTGAGATTCCCTTCAACAAGCTCTTGATATGTCCGGCCTCTAGAGAAAGACGAAGTTTCTGCAGGTATAGCGGCCGTAGACCAGCAATGAAACTTTGCAAAGCTGAGCGGTTCTGTCTCATAACGGTAACAAATTGCTTCGCAGCGTGCTTTGTTAGCTTGTCCTTCACGCCATAAGCAAGCGGGTTCGCGTGAATGAACTGCATGACCTGATCTTCCAAGATCGCAGGATGGTCCCGCAGATGTTTCAGGAGTAACTTTTCGAGCCGTCCGGGATCCGATAGATAATCGAGCCCTTTTCCGACAACGAATTCAGTTGATTCGACAGCACTGTCTCGCACGTGCTTCGTCCGAACGGCGAGATGTGCAATAAGACCGGGCACTCGTGGGTCGTGCACCTGAAGGCCATTCGCGGTTGCCCTTAACTCCTGAAGAAGGGTCGCATATTCGCCCTCGGCGTCGGTAATCGGGCCATCGACACTCAGTTCATCTTGCCTACCGTAGAAGTATCTCGATACACTGACGTTTATGATGTTGGACTCGAACGGCGGTTTGTCCTTGCGATAAACGTAGACATACGCCTCGTCATTATTCGTTCGGCTGGCGAACCCCCTCAGAAGAAACTGCGGCAATGTATGATGTCTTGAACCAGCCATTGTGCATCACCGTCCTCACTTACTCCCCAGAAGTGCAGTTATAGCGCTACCGCTTCTTCTTCAACACACTTGCCCGCGTCCGTAAGCGCAGGGCGTTCAGCCGGATGAAGCCGGTGGCGTCAGTCTGGTTGTACGCGCCTTTATCGGCTTCCATGGTGGCGATGGACGGATTGTAGAGCGACACGGGGCTTTTGCGGCCGGCCGTGATGATGTTGCCCTTGTAGAGCTTCAACCGCACCGTGCCCGTGACGTTCTGCTGGCTCTCGGTGACGAATGCCTGGAGCGCCTCGCGTTCGGGACTGAACCAGAATCCGTAGTAGACCAGTTCGGCGTACCGCGGAATGAGCGAATCCCGCAGGTGCATGACCTCGCGGTCCAGCGTCAACGTCTCGACCTGTCGATGGGCGAAATGCAGGATCGTCCCGCCGGGCGTTTCGTACACGCCCCGCGATTTCATGCCGACGAACCGGTTCTCGACGAGATCGACCCGGCCAATGCCGTGTTTGCCGCCGAGCTTGTTGAGCGTGCGCAGGACGTTCGCCGGCGACAACGCTTTGCCGTTGACCGCCACGCAGTCGCCCGACTCGAAATCGAGTTCGACATACTCGGGCTTGTTCGGCGCGTCCTCGGGCGACACGGTGAGCTTGAACATGTCTTTCGGCGGCTCGACCCATGGATCTTCGAGGATGCCGCTCTCAAACGAAATGTGCAGGAGATTACGGTCCATCGAGTACGGCTTTTTCGCGCTGGCCTCGACCTTGATCCCCTTTTTGGCGCAATACGCGAGCATCTCCGCCCGGCCTTTGAACCGATTGTGGTACTCAGGCAACCGCCACGGCGCGATGATCTTCGAGCTCCGGCGCGAGCGCGGCATAGGTGAACTCGAACCGGCACTGGTCGTTGCCCTTCCCTGTCGCGCCGTGGGCCACGGTATCGGCGTGTTCCTGGCGCGCGATCTCGACCTGCGCCTTGGCGATCAGCGGCCGGGCGATGCTGGTGCCGAGGTAATACTGGCTCTCGTAGATCGCGCCCGCCTGGACCATCGGAAAAATAAAATTGCGGGCGAATTCCTCGACGAGGTCGAGCGCGTAAAACTTGCTCGCGCCCGTGGCCCGGGCCTTCTTGTCGAGGCCCTTGAGTTCCTCTTCCTGGCCGATATCGGCGCAGTACGCGACGACCTCGCATCGGTAGGTTTCCTTCAACCAATGCAAAATGACCGACGTATCCAGTCCACCCGAATAAGCGACAACGATTTTCATAAGCGCGCACGTTGTACGGCGGTTGCCGGCAAAAATCACGAAAAATCGCAGCCCCACCGCGTGACGGGGTGTGTCTGAGTGCTGCCACTGAATTGTAGCCGCGAATCCTATTCGCGGTGTGTTCTGGCCGCGAAAGAGTTTCGCGGCTACAAAAGCGCCTTCCATCCGAGACAGTGCTCAGATACTCCCATTCAACCCTGAAGCCGCAAAAAAGGCTTGTCGGCATGGTCGGTTGTCGGCATTGTCAACGGTGATTTCATGAGTGCTCATTCAACTTCGCCGGCACGCAAAACTTCACTGGAGCAAACCGTCAGTTTTGTGCTCTATGCCATGCTGCTCGTCTTTATTGCCTGGCGGCTGACCTATATTGCGGCGGATACCAGCGGCACCTACCAGAATACCGATGAAGGTTTCAACAGCTATGACACGCGAAAGCTCGTGCTCTACGGAACGATCTTTCATGACGGCTTTAATTTTTCGGTATTGATGCCGATGTTCACGCTGTACGAGTACCCATTCGTCAAATTATTCGGCATCGGCTTCTTCGGATTCCGGATCGGCAACATCCTGGCGGTGATGGGGTGCGCGTGGTTGATGTGCCAAATGCTGAGAAAGCGGGGCGAGTGGCTGGCGGGACTGTTGCTGGTGTACTGGTTCGGCATCTCGTATTTCATGTTCGTCAATTCGCGGATGGGCGTGCGAGACCCTGTGCTGATGTTGTTTTCGACGCTGACGGCGTACGCGCTCTATCGGTCCCTGGAAACGAACCACACCTGGCAGTATATCGCCGTATTCCTGCTGGCATTGGCGTGCCCACTCGTGAAGACCTCCGGTGTGTTTATCTACAGCATGGTGGGAGGCGTACTGCTCTACAAAGCCCTCACCGACCGACCGGGCGTGAATTGGAAGGGTGTTTTTATCGGCCTGGCAACCAGCCTGGTGGTACTGTTGCTGATCTACCTCTTTTGGTTCCGACCGCACTGGATTTATCTGATGGCGGTATACAATAACGAGGTTGCCCCGAGACATGCCGAATCCCTGGCCGCCTCGGCCCAGCGCTTGTTATTCACGACGCTGGATATCAGCCCGCTGATCGCGGCGTTGTTCGTGGTGGCGCTGACGCGGTTGGGCGAAGAGTTCCTCGACCGCCCCAAAGAGCCGCGCAATCTCGAGGTCATCATGCTCTGTTGGATGGCTGGGGTCTGCGCCGTGCTGATACGCTCCGACCGATGGTTCCCCCGCTGGAACCTGTGGTTCATCATCCCGTTTTGCGTGCTGGCCCTCCGGGAGTTTGCCCGGATTACCCTCCGCCAGAAGAAGGCGGTTCAGTGGTGTCTGGTGGGCGCCTTTGTCGTCGGCGTGGCGGTGAGCAATTGGAACCTCTACCGTGAGTACTACGAGACGATGACGTTCCACATCCAATACATGACGTTGGTGGTGGAGAAGATGGCGGGAACCAATGTGATTTCCGGCTCGGGCCTGGAGGAGTTGGTGTACTCGCCGACACTAAACATTGTGTCCCGGTCCGAGATCGATGACCGCAACTGTGACGACGTCACTCTGGCCTACCCGAGGCCGGAGATGACCCCGACGTTCCTCGGATTCCATATGGGCAATGACCAATCCAAATTCGAGCAAAAGCTTCAAGCCTGGTACGCCGCCTGTCCCGAGTGGAAACACCAGTACCAGCCGTACGCACTCAACCAACGCATTGACTACGGCGGCGCCTGCGATCTTTGGATGATTCGCACCAACGTGACGTTGGATGGCAAACTCATTGTGTACCGTCCACCGATTATCCGGTAGGCAGATATCCTGTCGTCTTTACCCAGCGGGATTCGGGGCCGACGCGGCCCTTCATTCATCCTGACCTTCTCTCCCATCGACGGGGAGAGGGACATTCATTGAACTGATCGGCGGCTTACTCGGAACCGATCAGTGCGCAATCCGGTTCGGCCAATCCCCAAATCTCCATGACGACGGTTTCGAGCGCTTCGCCGCTGATTACCGAATAACGAACCAGATGATCCAGAGCGCGACGAAAGACAGGCCAAGCCACATGAAAAAGCGATTGCGGAGTTGGCGCTGGGCGCGCTTGAGGGGTTTGTAGCTTTTGATGCTGCCGGCACCGAGGTAATGGGCGAGTTTCTCACCCGGCGGGACGACCTGGGCGGTCTCGAGGGCGGCGGTGCTCCGGACAGGGCTGGTGTTGGTGGCGGCGGCGGTCGCGGCGGCGAAGAGGTCGGGCTCGGGTTTGTGGGCGAAGGCGATGGGCTCGGCTTCCAGTTCCTTGAGCGGCTCCGCACCGCCATCGAAGAGGTCCTGGCGGGCGCGATTGGCGGCGACCGTGGTGTCGTCCGCTGGCGACAAGATGCCCTTCACGAATCGGCTGACGGCTTTCGCGGGCGAGCCGGCGTGCGCGGATGGACCGGCCCGACCGGTCCGGGCAGGGTCATTCGTCAACTCGCGGAGCTGACGTTGGACGGTGGCGAGCTGGTGGTCCAAGTCGCTCATGGCCCGGTCAATCGGATCGCCGCGTTTGGAACGGAATCGCATGGCCGCGTGTCAGGTCAATGTTTCGCCATCAACAGGATAATGAGCCAGATGGTGCCGGCGACGATGAGCGGGGCGGAGGCGGCGGCGCCGGTGCAGGCGTAGCGGACGAGTTCGTCCCACGCGGGCAGTTTCTTTTTCTGGTCGGTGGCGAGTTCGGCAACGGGCTGGCCGTTGGCCGGGTTGAGGCAATCGAGTTTGGCGTGGGCGCGATTGTATTCGAGGCGGGCGCTTTCGATGGTCGCGAGAGCGCGGCTGAGTTCGTCGCGGACGTTGGCGCTTTTCCATTCCTCGTCGTTGATCTGCTCGATCTGCTCGGCGTAGTCGCGGAAGGCGGCGGTGGTGGACTCGCACAGCTCGACGAGGCGCTGGGACTCGATCTGCTGGCGTTCGAGGGCGACGAGGCCGCGGGCAAGTTTGTCGGTGATCTCGGCGCGGCCACGGCTGTATTCCTCCTGGCGGCGGCGGAGTTCCTCGAGCTCGGATTTCTGGCGTTCGAGTTCCTCCTGCTGGCGGCGGAGGGCGAGCAGATGGTCGCGAGCCTGTTCGAGTTTGGAATCGACCTCTTCGCGATGCGGCGGCAGTTCGACGACAGACAGTACGGGCCCGGATTTGGAATCGGGCATAATGGTAGCGGTGCTACCTTCCCCACGTTTCATGCAAAAAATTCCTCCTTGTTCGGGAGAGAATAGCAGGGTGCTGGAAAAAGTAAAGAGGGAATTGAGGAGGCAGGAGACGGTGAAGGAAAGCCATCCGCCAGGCCGTCAGCCCTCCAATGGCCGTAGTGAACGGGGCACGACGTGAATGGTACGCCACCGGGTTGACATCGAATTGTGGCGCGTGTTAGGCTGACAATTCATGCACGCAGAAGTTACCATCCCCGTTTACAATGAAGAGAAGGACTTGCCGAAGTGTATTGATCGTCTCACCAAGTTCCTGGCCGGGCAGAAGTTGTTCGAATCCAGCGTCGTGATCGCCGACAACGCCTCCACGGACCGCACCTGGGAACTGGCGCAAGAACTGGAAAAACAGTACCCCAACGTCAAGGCCATCCACATTCCACGAAAAGGCCGGGGGCTCGCACTGCGGACTGTCTGGATGCAGAGCCAGGCGGACATCGTAAGTTACATGGATGTCGATCTATCGACCGACATCAAGTACTACCCGCTGATGGTGTACGGCCTGAGCATCGGGTATGACATCGCGATCGGCTCCCGGTTGATGCGGGCGTCGCGGATCAACCGTTCGGCGAAGCGGGAGTTTCTTTCACGCGGATACAATATCCTGATCAACCTGATGTTTTGGCCCGGGTTCGCGGACGCGCAGTGTGGTTTCAAAGCCTTGCGGCGCGACGTCGCTCTGCGGTTGCTGCCGCATGTGAAGAACAATAACTGGTTTTTCGATTGCGAGACGCTGCTCCTCGCCGAACGACACGGCCTGCGTATCTTTGAAATTCCCGTCGAATGGGTCGAGGATCCCGATACACGCGCGACAATGCTCGGAAGCGTGGTGGAACATTCCTCGGGCCTGCTGCGTGTGCGGTTTTCCGGCTACGGGCAGAAGATCTGAGAGCAACGTGTCACGTGCATTGTGAGGCAGCCCCATGACAGAGCCTGTCTGATAATTGCGGCTGTTCTGCTCGCCGTAATGGCCGTCCTGATGATCGCTGTGTCCACGCAGGATTCGGCGACAGTGGACGAGACCACCTATCTGGGTGCGGGTTACACATTTTGGCAGGGGTATCGCTACTATTTCGTGGCGGACCACCCGCCCGTGGACCAGATGCTCGCCAGCCTGCCGTTGCTGGCGATGGATGTGCATCTGTCCGACAACGGGAAAGCCCTCCTTGGCAAGCAGGTCGGATACCCTTGGACGCTCACCTGGGACTGCCAAATGCAGCCTGTGACGACGCTGTTTCCACACGGGCGGGACAGTTGGTACTTTTGGGCCATGCCCGAAGGCCAGTTATTCGGGCAAATCCTTGTCTATGGCAGCGCGAATGACGCGGAGGCCATGATGTTGTCCGCGCGTTTGGTGCAAGTGGTCCTGACCCTGCTGGCTGGTGTCTTTATTTTCTGGTGGGCTCGTCGGCTGTCTGGGCCTATCGCCGCCGTGCTGGCGCTGGGCACGTGGGTGGCCAATCCAGTCGTCCTGGCTTACGGACACCTGATCATTACCGACGTCGGCGCCATGGCGATGATACCGGTTGCCGTGTTTGCTTTGGGAAGGTTTGTGGAACGACCCGGTCGAACGACGGCACTATGGGCCGGCGCAACCGTCGCCGGCGCGCTGGCTCTCAAGTACACGTCACTGACCTTGGGGCCGATTCTCCTCGCCCTGGCCGCTGTCTATCAAGTGAAACATCGGTCGCCATCGGGCCATTGGAAAACACTGTTACAGAATTGCGGGTGGGCCGTGCTGGCCGGCTGGTTCGTGCTGTTGGTCGCGTACCTGCCCGAGTGGAAATTGCCGCCGCCGATTAGCGCGGAACAAGCCAGCCAACTCGGCGTCCCGGGCTGGTTTCAGGCCCTGCGCCCCGTGCTGTTACCCCGCGACTTCTTCAAGGGGCTGGCGATTGGGCTTGCGCAAGCGCATCACCCGCGCGAGGCGTATCTTGACGGCCAGTGGCGGACCGGCGGGTGGTGGTACTACTTTCCAGCCGCGCTCTTGCTCAAGGCCCCGATTCCACTCCTGATGCTCGCCGCCGCAGCGCTCGCATTGTTTTGCAAACGGATCCGACACCTGGAGTTCGCCGTTCTGGTGCCATGGTCTGCCGCCGGGGCCTATTTGCTGCTGGCGATCACGAGCAAAGTTAACATCGGAGTCCGCCATACCCTGCCCATGCTCGCCCTGCTGTCTGTCTGTATCGCCACCCAATGGCCTGCGGTGTCGCAACGATGGAGACCTCTGGCCTGGGTCTTGGCGGGCTGGCTCGGATTGGAGGCGCTGCTCGCTTATCCCCTCTACATCCAGTATTTCAACGAGTTTGTTGGCGGCTCGAAGAACGGCTACCAGTATCTGATCGACTCGAACTACGATTGGGGACAGGATGCCAAACGGCTGAAGAAATTCCTCGAAGACCGTGGCATCTCGCACATTTATCTGGATTACTTCGGGACACAAGCCAACATCGAGTACCTGAAAATCCCGAACACGCGCGTGGGCGCGGACCAGGCGCGCCAAATCCAGGATGGTTGGTTGGTGGTCTCCGCATCCGAATTGACGCGGCCGGAATGGGCCTGGCTCCGTGAGTCGCGGGAACCGACGGCGCGCGTTGCCGACACGCTGTTCGTCTATCAGATCAACGGTCAGGCAAGCCCCGCGCCATAATCGTCGCTTGCCCGGTCCGTCCCGGTTCGAGAGCATTCGCAACGGGGTGCCGCTCCGGCAATTCTTGCCACACTTGGGAAGAAGACCACGTTAGGGAGCGAGAGGAACGGATTCACGACGGCGAAACACGAACACGTTGTTCTCGTTCAGGACGAGTTGGTAGTTCGTGTTGGTGTAAAAGGACATGACCAGATCGCGCGAAACGAAGTCCTTGGGGAACCGTCGTTCGTTGGCATCGAGGATGATGTAGTCCAACTCGTACATCTTCTCCTGCGGCCAGAGATCGCTCATGGCATGGGTCGGGTCAAATTGCAATTGATGCAGCGCCACCGGCCGACCCGCGAAATGTCCCAGCATGGTGACGGGCGACAGCACGGATTTGTCCGCCGGCACCAGTTCCATCGCTTTCTGGAGCGTGTCCGTATAGCCATGGGCCAGGTAATCGCCAATGTTAAACCACAGGGTCCAGCTCGCGATCGACAGCGCGCAGATGCTGAACGCCAGCCCCAACTGTCCCGGCAGCCACTGCCATTTGCCTTCCGACAACGACGACAGCCGCCGTACTCCATAAACAGCCGCGACGCACAACAAGGCGCCCGAAGTCGGGTTGTAATGCCACGGGATCACCCGAAACGCGGGTTCGTTCACCAGCAGGCTGATCCCCAGGCTCGGCAGGGCGAGGATGATCTCCCAGCAAAACAACGGCGCCACCCACAGCAATGGTTGAAGCATTTGGACCAGGTACACCGCA
The DNA here is from genome assembly GCA_963712025.1 of uncultured Verrucomicrobiae bacterium. Taxonomy (GTDB): domain Bacteria; phylum Verrucomicrobiota; class Verrucomicrobiia; order Palsa-1439; family Palsa-1439; genus Palsa-1439. Next base: position 42,653 of record CAVQGJ010000004.1, read on the forward strand.
CGATCCAGCTCCCACATTTGGGCGATGACCCGCCAGGGCTGCGTCAGGCAGGTCGTGATCAGTTCGCCGGGCGTCTTCCCCAAATCACCGAAATAGTGCGCCACGATATATCCGTGGGTTCCGGCAAAGTAGGGAATCACCACCTTGAAAATGAACACCCCGTACACGAGCGCGAGGACGATCGGCGAGACAATCCACTTCCACCCGCGACGCCGCACCGCCGCATACACGCCGAACATCCCGGCGGTCAGCGGCATGCTCTCCTGGCCGGTCATGGTCAGGACCGCACATGCGAGAAACGGCCAGAATCGTTCCTCCTCCAGAAAGTAGATCGCACCCACCACGTAGGGCAGTGCCCAGTACTCCCAATGAATCTGGTTCACCTGGTTGGTCACGACCGTTGGGTAAAAAAGAAACGCGATGGTCATCAGCCATGCCGCCCGATCGGTTCCCAACACCCTGCGCGCCAGGAGAAAAAAGGGCACGCCCGCCGACGCGATGACGATCGACTGCACCAGCAACAGGGTGTAGGCGCTCGGAACCAGCCAGTAGAACGGCACCCCCTCCAGAATCGCCGGTGTCACGTGCACTCCAAAATGGCTCATCCCCACGTAAATGCTGTAGAAGAACCGCCCGTGCACGGTGTTCCAGAACGCGTTGACGATCACGGCGTCATCGCCCTCGTTGGAGTTCATGATGCCGAACTTTCGCGCCGCGAGCGCGAAAAACACCAGCGCGTAGATCGCTAGGAACGTCAGCAGCGGCCGCAAGGATGGAGGAGGCGGCTTGCCGGCCGCGGGTTGCGCCGTCGGCCCGGGCTTCATGAGGGCTTGGCGGCCATCTTCGTGTAACGCGCCCGGAGACTGATGAACTGTCGACCGGGCATCACCTTCCACTTGAACAGCAGGAACCGCGCAGACAATGTGAGGATCTTCAGACCGTACACGACGCTGGCCGTGAAGCTCGCCGACGACGCCTCGGGAAAATACCTCGTCGGCACGCTAATCTCCGAGATGCGGAACCGTGCCGCCACAACCTGGGCGATGATCTCCTGGTCGAAGATGAATCCATCGGAATCGATTGCGTAATTGACCGACTCCAGGACCTCTTTGCGAAACGCCCGATAACCGGTGTGAAATTCCGACAGATCCAATCCGAAGGTCGTGTTCTCCACCCAGGTCAGAAACCGGTTGGAGAAGTATTTCCACCACGGCATCCCCTGCTGCAGCGCCGTGCCCTCCTTCAGCCGCGAACCGAGAACAACGTCCGCCTCTCCCTTGCTGATCGGTTCCACGATCTGCGGCACCAGCCGCGGGTCATATTGATAATCCGGATGCACCATCACCACGATGTCCGCGCCCGCCTTCAACGCCTCCGTATAGCACGTCTTTTGATTGGCGCCGTACCCGTAATTCCGATCGTGCATGAAGACTTCCAGGTTCAACTCACGCGCAATCTTCAATGTCTCGTCCGTCGAGCCATCGTCCACCAGAATCACCGTGCTCACCGTGTCCTTGGGCAGCTCTTCGTATGTCATCCGTAGCGTGCGCCCGGCATTATACGCGGGCATGACGACGACGACCTTGGGTTTCATAACGTCTTCCTCCGATGAGTTACCGCGACAAATTGAAATCCGAACATTCTCTTCCAACTCCTCGTGACCAGTGCGTTGAGGGCCTGCACCGCCCGCAGCCACCGGCCATGGTATTGTTTGGGCACCACCAGAAACAACGGCACGGGCGTCCCGACCATCCGGTCGCACTCCAACCCCGCCTCACTCAGGAACCGACGGAAGGAGGAGAGGGTGAAGAATCTCAAGTGGGTCCGGTCCAGAATCCCGCGGTCGGCATATTCGTATCGGCCCAACAACAAGTTCAGCCGCACCCACAAATGCGCCATATTCGGCACCGAAACGATCACCTGACCCTCCGGCCGCAAGCAGCGATTGAACCCGGTGAACACTTCCATGGGGTTTCTCAGATGTTCCAAAATATCACCGTACACGATTACGTCGAACTGCCCGTTCAGTTGTGGCAACGGCTTGTCCAAATCCGCCACAATCATTTCATGACACTTGTCTTTGCCCAGCGCCGCCAATTCCGGGCTGCCTTCAATACACGTCACCTCGAACCCGCGCTCGGTAAACTTCTGCGCCAGCACACCTTGTGCCGAGCCCACGTCCAGCAGCCGTTTGCCCTTGCCATCACCGACGCTCCTCAAAATGACCGAATGGCTCGAGTACGGGTCGTCCACCTTGGATTGGTAGGTGAGCCGCGCCGTCGGATAATAGGCATCGACATTTGGTTGGGCCGTGTTCGTCTGGCCGCTTTTCCCCACGGACATAACACGCCTAGGGAGCCGCAACGGGAATCCAAAGTCAAGCACCATGATGGGGCCAACCGACCAGCGTTGACTTGAGCCTTCCGCTTGGCTACTCTGCCCGCGCCATGACACCGAACCAATTCGCGGCATCGCAATTGCTCTAGGAACTCGCTATGAAAGGCATCATTCTCGCCGGTGGTTTGGGCACGCGGCTCGCGCCGTTGACCAAGATCACCAACAAGCATCTTCTGCCGATTTACGACAAGCCAATGATTTTTTATCCCATCAAGACCCTCGTCGACGCCGGCGTGCGCGACCTGCTCATTGTCACGGGCGGCAATAACGCCGGCGACTTCTTGCGGTTGCTCGGGAACGGCAGCGCTTTCAATCTTCCCCACATCAACTACACCTACCAGGAAGGCGAAGGCGGGATTGCCGACGCGCTGCGGTTGGCGGAACACTTCGCCGAACGCCAGAAGATCGTCGTCATGCTCGGCGATAACGTCATCGAGAAGGACATTCGCCAGGGTGTCGCGGCGTTTCGCAAACAAAAGCGCGGAGCCCGCGTCTACCTCAAGGAAGTGGCCAATCCCCGCGCCTACGGTGTGGCCGAGTTGCGCGGCAAACATATCGTCAGCATCGTCGAAAAACCGACCCGTCCAAAATCCAATCTCGCGGTGATCGGCATTTACATGTACGACCCCGCCGTCTTCGATGTCATCCGCACCTTGAAACCGTCCGGACGCGGCGAGCTCGAAATCACCGACGTCAACAATGCCTACATCAAACGGGGCCAACTGTCCTACGACGTCCTCGACGGCTGGTGGGCGGACGCAGGCGCTTCCCACGAGAAGCTTCTGGAAACCAGCCTGCTCGTCGCCCAACGTGACGGCATGAAACTCAGCGTGTCGCGAGGAAAGACCTGATGCGCGTCCTCGTCACCGGCGGTGCCGGCTTCATCGGCTCGCATTTCGTGAAGTATGCGCTGCGGGCCCATCCGGATTGGCACGTCACCAATCTCGACAAACTCAGCTACGCGGGCAATCTCGATAACCTGACCGATCTTGCCGATCCCGCCCGCCACCAGTTCGTCAAGGGCGACATTGCCGACCACGAGTTGGTCACCAAACTGTGGGGTCACGGGGTCGATATCGTTGTCAATTTTGCCGCCGAAACCCACGTGGACCGCTCGATCCTGTGGGCCGATGATTTCATCAAGACCGACGTGCTGGGCGCGTTCACGCTTCTCGAGGCCGCCCGCGAATTCGGGGTGAAAAAGTTCATCCAGGTGTCGACAGATGAAGTCTACGGCAGCATTGCCAGCGGCAGTTTCACGGAAGATTCGCCGCTGAACCCGCGCAACCCGTACTCCGCCAGCAAAGCGGGCGCGGACCGGCTCGCCTACGCGTATTTCACCACCCACAACGTCCCCGTCACGATCACCCGCTGCTCGAACAACTTTGGCCCCAACCAATACCCGGAAAAATTCATCCCGTTGTTCATCACCAACGCGCTCGAAGGCAAGCCGCTGCCCGCTGTACGGCGACGGCCGCAACGTCCGCGACTGGATTTACGCCGAAGACCACTGCGCCGCCATCGATTTCCTCATTACCCACGGCAAAACGGGCGAGACGTACAATATCGCCGGGGGCAATGAGGTCGAGAATATCGAGATCGCCCGCGCGATCATCCGCAAACTGGGCAAGCCCGAGACGTTGATCCAACTCGTCAAAGACCGGCCCGGCCACGACCGCCGGTATTCGCTCGATGCCGGCAAACTCGCCGCGCTGGGCTGGCGTCCGAACCGCGATTTCCCCCGCGCGCTCGACGAGACCATTGACTGGTACGTCCAGAACGAGTCGTGGTGGCGCAAGATCAAGAGCGGCGAGTTCAAGAAGTACTACGCCGCCCAGTACGGCTCGCGACTGTGAAAATCCTCATCACGGGCGCCGTTGGTTTCATCGGCTCGCATATCACGCGCGAGTTGGTGCGCCAGGGTCACGAGGTGCACGCCATCGTGCTGCCGGGAATCGACCGCTCCCGCGTCGCCGACGTGGCCGCATCGGTCCGCTTCATCGAAGCCGATTTGCTGGCTCCTTCCATCGCCCTTCCGGATTGGCGGTTTGACCTGTGTGTCCACCTCGCGTGGTACGTCGAGCCGGGCAAATATCTTCACGCCCCGCAAAATCAGGAGTGGATCGATGCCAGCTTGCAACTGGCGCGGCGGCTCAAAGAGGAAGGCTGCCAACGTTTCATCGGGGCGGGAACATGTTTCGAGTATGCCACGAGCGACCCGCCCCAGAGCGAATCCACGCCGACGGCTCCTGCCACTGTGTACGCGCAGTCGAAGCTCGACCTCTTTCAGGCGCTCCCTTCGGTCGGGATCGATTTCGCGTGGGTGCGCTTTTTCTATCAGTACGGTCCCTACGAGGATCCGCGGCGGCTTGTGCCCGTCGTGATCAATCTGCTCCGGCAGGGTCAGGAGGCCAAACTCGTCACCGGTGACCGCATCCGCGATTATCTTCACATCGAGGACGTCGCCAGCGCCGTCTGCGCCGTGGCCGCAGAGCAAGCTGACCGGGGCCGTCAACATCGGCAGTGGCGTGCGCAGTGACCGTGCGCGACATCGCGTTGAAGATCGGCGAGTTGCTGGGGCGTGTCGATTTGATCAAACTCGGCGCGTACCCCGATTCCCCGACCGAACCCATGCACCTTCTTGCCGACAACTCGAAACTCCGCAACGGCACCGGCTGGAAACCCCGGTACAACCTCGAAGACGGCCTCCGCCAGACGATTGACTGGTGGAAGAGCCGATAGACACGAGGCCGCTTAACTACCGATTGCGGACCGCCAACCCCAGCCCCACAAGGAACGCCACGATACTGACCACGGCCGCCACGGCGTAGGCTCGCGGCGGTTGATAGCGCAGAAGAATCGTGTGGGTCCCCGCTGGCACCGGCACGCCCATGAGACCACAACTCACCCGCACTACCTTGGCGGGTTGACCGTCGATTTCCGCGCGCCAGAACGGATAGTAGCTCTCGGCAATGACCGCCAGGCAGGCCGATGGCGCCGTCAACTGGATGCGCACCAACTCCCGCGTTCTCCCGCGCGAGTTGCACGTTTTCCAACGATACGGGCGTCCCCGCATTGACCGGTGGAAACGGCGGACTGTCTTCGCCATACACCTGCTCATACTTCTGCGCTTCGTCGGCGGGAACTTCGCCCGGGCTCGCCTCTTTCGCCTGAACCAGCGGCCAGTTTTTCGCCGAGAGAGCCAGCGCAAGGGATGGCGATTTGTGGACGTCACCGGCGTAGAGACAGGCGTGCGCGTACGCGGTCACGTACGGTCGCGCAGTATCGTTGCGGAAGACGATGAAATCTTCATTTGTCGAGACCGCGGCATAGTTACGGGACAGATCGTCGAGGACCATCTGCGGCTGGGGAACGCCGGGGCTGGCCATATCGAAAACGACATAACGCGCCCCCATCAGGTCGAGGAACGCCCGATTCATGACGATACGGCGATCCGGCAACTGGATGATCGCCTCTTGATTCAACAGTCCCGTGCCCAGCGGACACATCCAGTTGTAAAAGGCTTCGTAGACCTGCGGTTTGCCGCCCCACATCGGCCCGAGCAGGTGAAAGTATCGCCCGGAAACCGAGTAGGTCTTGACCCAATCCGGGTCCTTCCCGAGCGATTGGTACGTCGACTGGAGGTTCGCCAGCGTGTGAGCGGGGACGCCATTGTCCCACGTCGGCTTCTGATACGGCCAGTAGTCGACCAACAACAGCACGCCCAGGCCCGCCACAATTTTCGGCGCGTGCGCCCGCCATTTCTCCGCCACGAGCACATCCGTGACAAAGAAACCCGCCAGCATCGGCCCCAGAAATACGGCAGGTGTATCGTAAAAGACAAATGGCGCGCGGATTTCCTTGAAATACGGGAGCGTGGCCAACAATTGGAATCCCGGCACAAACAGGAAAATCGCCAGCGCCACGCCGGCAATCACCCACTTGCGTCCCGTGGTTAGCTTTCGCCGGCAAAACAGCACCAAAAACGCCCCGCCTACGAACAGCCACGCCGAACGCTACCCCCGACACCTGCTGCGACGAAAGCGCCATCCAGGTCGTCCAGTTGGCCGTCCACACGCTGCTCGGTCCTGTCGCCAGCATCACGCTCGCCAGCAACGCCGCCACGAAAAACCAAAATGCCCGTCGCTCGGCCCGACGCGTATTCCACAGCACAGTCGCTGCCAGAATCGCCAGCAATACGATCCCCATGTATTTCTCAGGAGAGTCCGTGCCCAGCGACATCAACCGTTGCACCTGGTCGTATTCCGACTGGCTGCTCACGCGCCCGCCGTTGGCCTGAATCCGCGACATCACAGCGCCGATCAGGCTCCTCGTGGCCGAGCCGTTGCGATCGACCAGGCCCAGCAGACTCTTGAACGAGTAGGTCTTCTGCCAACCTGCCAACGGATCGCCGTAGAACAGCTTCACGTACCCCGATTCTACAAAGCTCGGCACCAGCACCCACGTGCCCATCGCCAATCCCATGGCCGCCAGCAATCCGCACGTGCGGGCGGTCGGCCGCCACTGCCGGCGTCGCGGCCACAGCCAGTACAGCGCGTAGACAAACAGAAACAGGAACATGGTGAATGCCTGCTTGTTGTCCGTCCACCAGGCCAGCACGGCAACCAGCGCGCACAGGAACGTGTCCCGAAACGGTGTTGGCTTCGAGGGCCCGGGCCAGCGTCAACCAGAGCAGCGGCATGAATGGAAAGAACAGGATGATGGTCATGTGTTCCGCGCCCGCCGCGCGGATGATCTGTTCCGGATGCAGCAGGAACGCCAGCGCCGCCAACGCCGCTCCCCAGTCGTGTTTCAGGAAATGCCACGCGCAAAAGTACATGGCCACCGCGCCCATAAAAATCGCCAACAACGCCATGAGCTTGCCGGCGGTAATGAGGTCCGTGAACATCGAAAAGAACATCCACGGCAACAGATAGAAACCCCTGCCATGGTTGAGGCCGTAGCTCGACCCGCTCATGAAATACGGCGTCCACCACGGAAGCGAAATGATGTTGGGAGATTTCGCGCTGGATGTCCCAAACGCGGGAAGCCGAGCCGCTCAGTTCGTTGGCGCTCAACCCCAACGGCAGCCAGTGCGCGCCAAGCCAGACGCAGTACGCTGCCGCCACCGCCACCGTAAACCACAGCCCGAGGCCGGGCCGTTTAGCGTTGAGCGTTGAGGGGGGTTGCATGAGATTGGTGCAGCAGTTGCCAGGCGGCGTTTTCCACGGACTCCAACGGCAGGTCGCGCACACAGGCGTAGTCGAGTCCGGCCGGACAGCTCAACGGCCGGCTCGAGTAATAGAAGCAGGGGCTGCAGGGCAACCCGCGGCTGACGATGAGGTGAGGTGTTTGCCAGGGACGCACCCATGTTGGATTGGTGGGTCCAAAGATGGCCACGCAAGGTATCTTGCACGCCGAGGCCACGTGCAACAATCCCGAGTCGTTCCCGACGAACAACTGGCATCGCCGGATCACCGCAGCCACCGCGCCGATTGGCAGCCGCCGCGCCACCGCCACGAAGCCGGGTTTCTTGTGCACCGCGCTGCTCACTTTCTCGTCCAGTGGGCCCTCGAACAGCACGAAGCGCATGGACGGCTGGCGCTCGCTCATGCGTTCCATAAACCGGGCAAACTGCGTCGGCGGCCAGCACCGGTTCTGCTGGTTCTTCATGGGATTGCAGCTCGGGTGAATGCCGACCAACGGGGAGGCGCCGGCCAGCCCGTGCTCCCGGAGAAATTCGTCCGCCTGGCGGGCCGATTCCGGTGTGCTCCGAAACCACAACTCGTCGGACAGGTCGCGGACATCCTCACCGGTCAAATGCGCCGCCCATCGGAGGTTTTCCTCCACGACGTGCAGTTTCGGATTCTCGTCGAAGACCGTCTGGTTCAACCCCGGAAGATTCAAGTGGGCCTGACGTTGGTAGCGGAAGCCAATTCGTTCCCGCGCACCCACCAGCCGCGAAGTGGCGTTGTATTCGATTCGATTGTGCGAGTATGTCAGAACGCTCACGTCAAACCGTTCCTGACGCAACCGCCAGAGATCTCGCAGAATCCGGGCCTTGGAGCTGCCCGGGAAATCCGCAAACCGCACATCCTCGGTGAACCGCTGCTCGCGCAGGTATTCGGCAACGCTTCCGAACATCGTCAGCAACGTCAGGCGGAATCGTTCCGGCTCGGCCGCCAACGCGGCGATCGAGGGCGACGCCATAATCACATCGCCAAGACCCGAAAGACAAAAAATCAATACTCGTCGTTGCCGTTGATCGGACTGCATGGATTTATAATAGACGCGATTCGCTGCGCGGGGACATACTACCATGCCTCGGGTCGGCACGGCAAGTGGGGCTATTCGCAAACGTCAGACGAGCAACCGGCGCGTGGCGACCTAGTTGGCGGTGACGACCGTTCCCTCGCGCAGCGCGCTGATGACGATCCGTTCGATCTCGCTAATGTCGAATGGCTTATTGAGCCAGCGGGCGCCAGACTGCTCCAAGAACTTCCGCGAGGATGGGCTGACGGTGTCACCGGTGACGAAGATGATCCGCTGTCGCAAATGCGGATAGCGTTCCCCGATCGCGGCATGAAGTTTTTCGCCACTCATTTCCGGCATGCAAATGTCGGAAATGATCAGGTCGTACTCGTTCGTGGCCAGACGCGACAGAGCCTCGGCGCCGTTGCAAGCTGACTCCGTCTGAAAACCCTTCTCATCCAGCGCCCGTTTCAATACGTCAACAATTCCCGGTTCGTCGTCGACAATCAACAGCCGCCGCGCAGGCGCATCGGGCACATGCTCGACGACGGGCGCCTCGACCGGTGGCGGATGCGCTACGTCGGCGCATTTCACCACCGGCAATTCGACGATAAACCGTGTGCCCTTGCCGGCCTTGGTCTCCACCCAGATCTTGCCCTTGTGCTCTTCCACGATGCTGTAGCAGATCGACAACCCGAGTCCGGTGCCTTTCCCCGGGCCCTTCGTGGTAAAGAAGGGGTCGAAAATTCTTTCCATAACCGGATCGGGAATCCCGGGCCCGTTGTCCGCGACCACGATGCGGATCCAGTTGTCGTGATAGGCAGTGGCGATTTCAACGATCCGCTTGTCCGGACGGTTCTCCAGCGCCTGAATGGCGTTGGTGAGCAGGTTGACCAACACCTGCTCGACCTGACCCGCGTCGGCCATGGTTGGCGGCAGGTCCTTGGCCAATCGACGCACGATCTCGACCTTGGCGCGCTGCACCTGCATTTCTCGAGTCTCCAAGGAATCCACGACAATGCGGTTCACATCCACCATCATCATATGCGGCTCGCGTGGACGCGCAAATGTCAGCAGGTTCCGCACAATCTTGGCGGCCCGCTCGCTCTCGTGAAGGACCTTCTGTAAGTCCTTGCGCACCTTTTCATCGAGGCTCTTGCTCTTGACGAACAGTTGCGCGTATCCCATGACCACCGCGAGTGGATTGTTCAATTCGTGGGCGACGCCGGCCACGAGTTGGCCGAGCGCCGACAGTTTCTCCGCCTGCCGCAATTGTTGCTCCATTTTCTTGCGGGTGGTAATTTCCCGGGCGTTGATCTGGAGCACCGGCCGCTTGTGACAATCCACCAGCGTCACCGTTCCTTCACAAAGCACGTGTTCCCCCTCCCCCTGGGTGATCTGCATTTCGCCGGCCTCATCAAAGAGCGCTTCGACCCGCTTCTTGTTCTCCAACAGGCTGTCCGTGCAATCAGGCAGCCGCGGGCAAAGCGTACGCAAGGGCTGGCCAACCAACTGGTCCGCCTTGCGCGCCGTCAGCTCTTCGGCGGCGGGGTTCGCCTGAACGATCTGAAGCGTCGCGATGTCGACGAGAAGGATCGCATCACATGAAAACGCGAAAAGCTGCTGATATTTCTGCTCGGAGATTTGCAACTCGTGCTCCAGCGCGCGGCGTTGCGCGGTGACGTTGCGACATTCCTGCTGCAACGCGTCCTGGCTCGCCCGCTCCTGCTCCAAGGTCAACGCAATGAACCCCACGGTTACCCCGAAGGCGAGGACAGCCGACACGATGTATTCCAGGGCGCCCAACGCCGGTTCCCCGGCGATCAGCCAGTGGAAGACACATTGGTGCAATGACCACAGCAGCAAGCTCACGGAGAGCACCCGCGCTCCCGGGTGCTTCTTCCATTGCTTCGCGTGAAGGAGCGCGACAGCCAGGCCCGATAATCCCAGCAACACAAACGTCGGGGTGTTGATCCAGATACGGTTCCCCGCCACGGAACGAATCGCAAAGCTCCACGCCAGCATGACCAGCGATCCGATCCCCAGTTCCCGGTCCGACCGCACACGATTGGCCAGATGCAACGTCCCCCACGCCATGCATAACGCGCTCACGCCCACGCAGGCGCGGCCCAACGTCGCGAGGATCGCCAGATCTGGCCGTTCGTCCAGCCCCAGCGCCGTCGCCAGGTACATCGAGTAGTAAAGCCAGGCGACCGCCCAAAACCGATAACATGCCTGCCGTGTGTGGAGGTTCAGGCAGGCCAGCACGACCACCACCAACCACGTGCTGCACACCGCCAGCGCCAGCGCGACCCTCAATCCGTCGGGCGGAAAGGTCGTGCTAACGAACGCGATGACGTTCGCCAATAAATTCTGGATCATGGATGCTCTCGCACGGTCCGACACTCGATTGCCACGGGCAATCCAAATGTCGTAACGTACAGAAAGCACGAAACTTGCCACGAGAACGGCCACCGTCAAAACCATCGGGCCGCCAGCCTTGAAGGCGTTGTACAAGTGTTAGCTTTTCCAAAAAATACACGTAACAAGTTGACTAGCAACAGCTAGCGACAATGACCTCCGTGCGTTGACGGATGCGCACGCGTTGCTATAATCCCCCGCGGAACAAACCTATGAATCTTTCTGTCACCACTTCCGCCGCTCTCTCTCAAAAGCAACCGGCCGCCGTTTTGTTCGCGTTCGAGAAGGAACACCTCGACGGTCCCGCCGCCTTCAAGAACCTGCTTCGTCATGTCGGCCCCAAAGAATTTCGCGGGGCCGAGCGCCAGCTCTTTCTGCTTCACTCGGCGGGCAAACTCGCGCCGCAACGCGTCCTGCTCGTCGGCCTCGGCCTTCGCAGCAAATTCACAATCGAAACCCTGCGCCGCGCGATGGGGATCACCGCCAAGAAACTTCGCGACCTCGGTATCGAGCGGGCCGCCGTGCAGGTGCCGGGCGATGTTGACGACTCGGTGGGGGCCATCGTCGAGGCCGCAATCCTCGCGACGTACCAGTTCCGCCAGTTCAAACCCGATGACGACGGTGCGACGACGGAATTGAAGACACTCACGCTTTGTCTTCCCGCACACGCCGACGTGAAGGCAGCCAGGAAGATTGTCGCGGACGCGCAGATCGTCGCCGAAGCGACCAATTACGCCCGCGAAATTGGCAATCTGCCCGGCAACGTCGTTACGCCCCGCGTCATGGCCGACTACGCCCGGAAACTGGCGGACGATTCGGGCCTGGTGTGCACTGTGCTGGCCAAGAAGGAACTCGAAGCCGGCAACTTCGGCGGATTGCTGGCCGTGGGCGGCGGCAGCGCGAATGAGCCGCACTTGATCGTCCTCGAGTATTACGGCGGCTCCAAGGACGCCGCGCCGATGGCGCTCGTCGGGAAAGCCATCACGTTCGATTCCGGCGGCATCTCGATCAAACCGTCCGATAAGATGGACGAAATGAAGTTCGACAAGTGCGGCGGCGTCGCCGTTCTCGCGATCCTCAAGGCCGTCGCGCAACTCAAGCTGCCGCTCAATATCATCGGCGTCATTTCGTCCGCCGAGAACATGCCCAGCTCCACGAGCTATCGTCCGGGTGACATCGTGACCAGCTACCGCGGGGCGGACAAGCGGGGCGTGACCATCGAGGTGCTCAATACCGACGCCGAAGGTCGCGTCGTGCTCGGCGACGCCCTTGTGTACGCCCGCGAACGCGGCGCGAACACCATCATCGACTTCGCCACGCTGACCGGCGCGTGCGTCGTGGCGCTCGGCAGCATCGCCGCGGGTCTTCTGGGCAACGACGACGCGCTCCAGGAAAAAATCCGCGCGTCTGCCGACCGCACCGGTGACCGGGTTTGGCCGTTGCCGCTGTGGCAGGAGTACAAGGACAAGATCAAGAGCGACGTGGCCGACATCAAGAATACCGGGGGCCGTTACGGCGGCGCCATCACGGCGGCGGCGTTCCTCGCGAAATACGTCGGCGACACGCCCTGGGCGCATCTGGACATCGCGGGCACGGCCTGGACCACGGAGGAGCTTCCCTACCTGACCAAGGGGGCGACAGGCTTCGGCGTGCGCCTAGTGGTTGACCTGCTCCGCCGCTGGAACTGACGGGCGCGGGGACGTGCGCCCTTTCCACGCGCCGACGACGAGAATCACCACGACGGCGACGCTCAGCAAAAAAAAACCGACCACCAGCACATTTTCCTTAAACTTTCGGCTGGGATTCATACAATGGGGCAAGTTTAGGCGAGCACGATGACGAACACAATCACGCAAATCGATCTGCCCGGGCGTCGCGAAGCTCAAGAGCGGCAAAGTCCGCGAGGTCTTCGACCTGGGAGATTCGCTGCTGTTCGTGGCCACCGACCGCATCAGCGCGTTCGACGTCATCCTGCCCAACCCGATCCCCGAAAAGGGCCGCGTCCTCACCGCCCTCAGCGAATTCTGGTTTGGCAAGACCCAGCACATCGTCGAGAACCATTTCATCACGGGCGATTTGGCCGGGCAGGCGCGCCGCTTGCCGAAATCCGTGGCCGCCGCGCGGGCCGCGCTGCAAGGCCGCTCGATGCTGGTCCACAAGTGCCAGCCGCTCCCCGTCGAATGCGTCGTGCGCGGGTACCTCGCCGGTTCCGGGCTGAAGGAATACAAGCAGTCGCAAACCGTCTGCGGGATCAAACTGCCCGAGGGACTGGTCGAATCCAGCCCGCTCCCCCAACCCATTTTCACGCCCGCGACCAAGGCCGAGACCGGCCACGACGAGAACATCGATTTCGACCGCTGCGCGGAGATCCTCGGCCAACCGCTCGCCGAGAAAGTCCGTGACACCTCGCTCGCCCTGTACAGTTATGCCCGTGACTACGCCGCCACGCGCGGCATCATTATCGCCGATACCAAGTTCGAGTTCGGGCTGTTCGAGTCCGCCGACACCCCGGCGCACCCTAGGCTCATCCTCATCGACGAGGCGCTGACCCCGGACAGTTCCCGCTTCTGGCCCGCCGACGGCTACGCGCCCGGCAAACCCCAACCGAGTTTCGACAAACAATTCGTCCGCGATTACCTCGAAACCCTCGATTGGGACAAGACACCGCCGGGACCCGTCTTACCCGACACCGTCATTCGCAAGACCACTGAAAAATACCTCGAAGCCCTGACCCGGTTGACGGCCTGAAGTCGTCGGTAGGCGGCTGGTGATGTAGTTGCTGTGTAGCTGGCCAGCCCCCACGCGAGCGTCGTCACATGAAATGTCTTGCAATCCCGATACCCCACGCCTATAGCCGAAGTGTCACCCCGTTTGGGGGCCGCCTCTCGGTCCCGACGCGTCCCGTCTGCGCAGATTGGCTTGGGAATGACTGCGACGTTCTGCAAGTGGACTGCGAGCGGGTGCAGCATGACGTGTGAGAACGAATGGGGTGAGATGCTTCTCTTTCGGCGCCGGCCTTCTGGCTGTGTCGACAGCATCGCGACCAACCCTAGACCCGTAGGCAGCTTATGAAGACAACGGATGGCGGTAGGTTCCGCATCATTTCCACGGTCAACTTCGTGCTGCTGCTGATGCTCGGCACACCCTTGGTGCCGGGGGCTGTTGCCGCAAACACTCCAACCGCTGCGCCGCTTAACCCGGCCTTTCAAGAGTATCTGGCCAACCGTCAACAAGGGATGGTTGCCCTTCAGCCAAATGAAATGTCCCGCGGGGCCATTCCGCCGCCCATGCGATTGCCCGCGCCCAGTGGCGCCGTGCCCGCGCTGGCGGCCGGCCCGTTGACACTGCCGTCTTCCTACGACCTGCGAACCCTGGGCAAGCTGACGCCAATTCGAGACCAGGACGGCTGTGGTGATTGCTGGGCCTTTGCCACCTACGCCTCGATGGAATCCTGTCTGTTGACCAATGAGACCTGGGATTTCTCGGAAAACAATCTGAATGTCACCAGTGGATTCGATTCTGGCTGTTGCAACGGCGGCAGCAGCTATATGTCCGCCGCCTACCTGGCCCGCTGGAGCGGCCCGGTCAGCCAGTCGGATGACCCCGAGACCTGGACCGGCTGCACGACCGTGTCCGGCGTCGCTCCCCGAAAACACGTTCAGGAGGTCTTGTTTCTCCCCTTGCGCACCAGCGCGATGGACAACAACACCATCAAGCAAGCCGTGATGACGTACGGCGCGGTGTATACCGCCATCCTGGTCACGGGCGGAGCCGGGTATCTGCCACCGTATTCGGACGCCTATTACAACGCCAGCACCTACGCCTACTATTACTACGGCTCCGCCGGCACCGACCATGCCATTGCCATAGTTGGCTGGGATGACAACTTTCCCGCCAGCAATTTCAGCACGGTTCCGCCGGGCAATGGCGCCTTCATCATCCGCAACAGTTGGAGTACCGCGTGGGGCCAGAGTGGCTACTTCTACATGTCGTATTACGACACCTGGGTCGGCAACGAAGAGAACGCGGTGTTCGTGCGTCCCGATTCCACAAACAACTACGCGCGCATCTACCAGTACGACCCGTTAGGGTGGGTCACCTCTCTCGGGTATGACGCCACGACCGCCTGGGGCGCAAACGTCTTTACCGCCATCGGCTACGAACAACTCCGCGCAGTAAGTTTTTACACGCCCGCGGTGAATTCCACTTACCAGATTTATGTGTATACCAACGCAACATCCGGTCCGACCAGCGGCACCCTGGCCAGCAGCACCGCTGGGACCACCACCCTGCCCGGTTACTTCACGATCGCGCTGCCCGCGCCGGTGAATCTGACGCCGAACCTGATGTTCTCCGTCGTGGTGGAGTTCACGACACCGGGGTACACGTATTCAGTCCCTATCGAATACGCGCTTTCCGGATACAGTAGCGCAGCGACGGCGTCGCCCGGGCAAAGCTATATCAGCCCCGATGGCAGTTCATGGGAGGATGCGACGGACTGGGATTCCACCTGCAACGTCAACATCAAGGCGTTCACATCTCTGTCGTCGCCGTACATTACCGCGCTCACGCGTTCCGGCAACAACATATCGCTCACGTGGACGACCTACGGCGGCACGACCAACGTGGTGCAGGCGACCTGTGGCGACGCCCGGGGTTGTTACTCCAACAACTTCAACGACCTCAATCCGCAGGTCATCACGACCGGCACCGGTCTGATGACGACGAACTTTACGGAAACCAATGGCGCGACCAACAGCAGCCGGTACTACCGGGTGCGGCTGGTGCAGTGAGGCCGGCTGATTGACAAACGCAGTTTACCCCGACTCCGAGGTCGGGGTCGAAAGGCGGCCTATGGCGCGGTGACGACCGCGCATCGCGAAGCGCAGTTCGTGGCGGCGACGTTGAACGCGGCGACTCGATACACGTAGGTCCCGCCGGACTGGGCGGTGCTATCCGTGTAGCTGGTCGCGCCGTGCCCGACCTCGTCGATCTCCTCGAAGGAACCGACCGCCCCGCTGGATTTCTCCGCGCGTTCGATCATGAACCCCTGCTCGTTGTCCGACCGGTCCGTCCAATTCAGGTCCACGGTCCCCGTGCTCGCAGGCGTCGCGGTCAACCGGCTCGGCGCGGCGGGCGCGGTCACGAGTTGTGGGCCGATCTGCTGGACCGCCGCCAGGTAGTCCACGCGCCCATGGCCGGCCCAATCGGCTCCGACACGGGCCGGGGAGTTCGTGCCGGCGTCGAGACAGGTCGTGGTGTTCAGGATGACGGCCTCAATCGCATCGGCGCTGATCGACCCATCCAGCCCGAGTTGCTCGGCGCGGGACAACAGCAACGCCGCTTCGCCGGCCACCAGGGGCGAGGCGAACGACGTGCCGTTGCCGACAAAATACGTCGGGCTGCCGGCCGTGCCCATGCCGTTGGCCTCGTCGGTCATGCTCAGCACCGCTGTGCTGACGATGTCCACCGCCGGGGCAACGACATCGACGGCTTTCCGTCCGTATTCGGAGAAACTGGCGCGGGACCGCATGGTGGCGGCGCTGCCGCCGCTCAGGATGCTGCCGCTGCCGCTGCCGCCCACGGAGATCACGTACCGATACGACGCGGGATAACTGCGCTTGTTGGAATTGTTGTTGCCGGCCGCGGCGACGATAATGACTCCCTGGGCGTGGGCGTACTGGATCGCGCTGTCGATGATGCGGGTCGGGACGAGGCTGCCGAAGCTCATATTGATGACGTTCGCGCCGTGGTCGGCGGCAAACTGGATCGCCTCGGCAATCGCCGTCGAAGGCGCGCCGCCCACGTTCGTAAACACCTTCAGGGGCATGATCTGGCTGTACCAGCTCGCCCCGACCACCCCAATGCCGTTGTCGGACACCGCCGCCGCCACGCCGGCCACGAACGTCCCGTGAAACACGTTGCCATCGCCCCCGCCATCGCCCAAATCCGGATCGGGATCGGGACCGTTGTTATAGAAATCCCAGCCGTGAATATCGCCCGCGTAGCCGTTGGTGGCGTCTTCGGCAGCATTCGGATTCGTCCACAGATTGGCCGCGAGATCCGGGTGGTTGGTCAGCACGCCGGTATCGATAATGGCAATGACAATGTTTGAGCTGCCCGGTCGTAACGTTCCATGCCGCTTCGGCTTCGAGGTTCGAGTCGGCGCCAATTCCATTGAAATACCAGCGCTGGAGTTCCGTCGAGTCGCCGTCGTACGAGGTGTAGTATTCGTCATTGGGCACCGCATTGATGTAATGGAGCACGTTCGGCTCGGCAAAATCGACTTCCTGCAGTTTGGCGAGTTGGTCGGCGGCGGCGGGCACCGATATTCCGCCCGACAAGACCACGAGATACTCGCCGTGCCGCACGTCCAGCGTCCGCAAAATTCGGCCGCCCAGTTCATCGACGATTTGATCCTGGCGATGATGGGGGACGCCGCCGCGGAACCGCACGATCAACTGCCCGGGCACGTAGTTGGGTCGGCCGGAATCATCCTGTGGAGGAATGTCGCGAGCGGAGGCGAACACGACCTGTTTGTCGCCCACCGAACCGCCGTTGTCCCGGGTGGCGTTTCCGTCCGCCAGTTCACGACGCAGTTGCATGGTGGAATCGCGGTCGGATGATTGGCGCGCGCCGCCGAGGAGCGCGTGTTGAAATCCCGCAAACGTCCACAGCGACGGCGCGCCGTTGCCCGGCACGCTCTGACCGAATCCGCGCCCCAGGAACAGCGCCAGCAGGAGCACGACCACGGACCCGCCGTAGACGATGATTCGGCGAATTACAGATGGGCGATAAAGGAATCCCATTGTCGCTCCAGTGTGTTGCGGTCCGTTTTCAACTGAGCTTCGAGCAGCGTCTCCGGCTCAGTCCGTTCCACGGCGGTGATCTGGCGGTAGGTGGAAATGTCCCGGTACGACTTCACATAGTTGAAGAATTGCGGGCGGATGCTGTCCTGCATCAACATGTAGACCAGCGCCCAACTCTCGGCGTAGGCGAGTTCGACGCGGCCTTCCCCAAGGGCGAAAAAGCCGGAGGCATCCCGGTGATTGAGCAGCGTCCTCAGCGGGAGAAGTTGACCCGCCTGTTGCGCCCGCGTGACCCGCTCCGCCAGCGTGGCATGGTATTGCCCGATTTCCGGGGTCTCACAATACTGCGCCAGGCCTTCCGTGAGCCAGGTCGGCTCCAATCCGTAGCGGGAGTGAATGTGATAGGCGTGAAACAACTGATGCGCGCCCTCGTGGCGGATGAGGCGCTCGTTGATCGATTTCGCCTCCGTGGTGATATCGGAGCGGAGGGCGGCCAGTTGCGGCCCCGCATCGGGGGAATCGTGGTACCGGCGGCTGCGTTCGTCGAGGCGGTCCCGGGCCTGAAAGTACCGGGTGGTGCTGAGCTGGTTGAGCAGCGCGAGACGGTTTTCACGCGAGGAAAAGAATCCCGCGCTGTTGACGAAGGCGGGCGCCACGCGGAGCGCGTAGGCGCGGAAGGCGTCCTCGGAACCGAAGAAGACCACGTCAACGTCCCGCAATTCGCCCTCCTGCCGGATCAGCTGCGCGAAATGATGGCGAAACTGCTCGCGCAGGTTGGTCAGCACGCCCAGGGTTTTCTGCACCTCGCCATACGATTCGTCCGTGACGATCGTATACGGCGGGCTCTTGACGAAGTGGAAATCGGGAAACTCGGCGCTGAACCGCACGTCGCGAGATGTCACGTCAAATGAAGCCGCCGGCAACGCCTCCACCGCAGCCACGTCACCCCACTGATAGGAGTCGACCACGTAACCGGAGTAGCCAAACCCGTCACGAAACCGAATGGCGGTGGGCGATTCGGAAATTACCCATCCATCCAGGACACGGCCATCACGGAACTTGAGCCGGTGCGTGGGGTGTTCGGCGGCGAGTTCTGTCTCCAGTTGATGTTTGCGGGCCAGTTCCTCAGGCGCCAGTGGACGATTGGCATCCGTGTCTACGGGGACGATCGCAACCCGTTGGCCGCGCTCCCGCGCCGCGTCGAGAGCCGTCGGCTTGTCGGTCGACACCGCAGACGACCCGTAGCCGCCGAGCGCCACGAGGGCGCCCGCCAGGAGCACAAGGGCGCCCGCCAGGAGGATGACGCGGCGCGCCCGTGCCGCCCCTGGAGGCAAGGCAAACCCTGATCGTTTATACTGGGGGTGCATTGCCTGCCTGAAATAGCAGCAAATATGCCCATGCCCGCCGGAGGGAAATTACCGCCGTCCGCTTTTGCTGTTGACCGATGTGGTTGGCTTCTTTACATTTCGCAGTCGAGAGTTTGTTGGCTCGTCGGGATTTTTTGGAGCGCTCCCGTAGATGGCATACATGAGCAATCGAATGGCAATAGTGACTTTATCGGTGTCAGTCGCGTTTCTGATACCTGCGGTTCTCAGTTTTGCCCAGGAACCGCAGGGACCGGCTTCTCCCCATTTCAGATCCGGGCCATCCGGCAGCGAATGGTCAGTCCGCCCGATTACCGGTCGATTGTCCAGGACGCCGGCAGCCGGGCCGTGAGCGCGGGGCAAAACTGGCTGCAAATTGAGACTGAATTTGGGAGCTCGCCTGATTGGGCCGACGACGTTCAGTTAAAGTATTACGTGTTGCTGGGACGGGGCGGGAACGCGCGTTGCCTCGTCGGCGATATTACCTACATCAACGTGGCCAGGGGCGGCCAACACCGTTCCGCCATGTTCGTGCATCCGAACACCCTCCAACGCTATGGCAATGGTCAGGTCGAGGCTGTCGCGGTGCAGTTGTTTTACAAAGGGCAGCTGATCGACCAAAACAGTTATCCTCCCTCAGCCGATCGCTGGTGGGAACGGTTGACGCCAATCAGCGGCCTCGTGCTGC
Organism: uncultured Verrucomicrobiae bacterium; assembly: GCA_963712025.1. Classification (GTDB taxonomy): domain Bacteria; phylum Verrucomicrobiota; class Verrucomicrobiia; order Palsa-1439; family Palsa-1439; genus Palsa-1439. The sequence goes on from CAVQGJ010000004.1 coordinate 62,584, forward strand.
CTCCGCGAGAAACTCCATGGTCTGTTCTTGCCTTTGACCGATATGAGTCACCCAAACCCACGCCGCAACCATAACCGCACCGTGAACCATCCATGTTAAGCTCCGACCGAATGCTGGCGCTGGACATCGGCGCGTCCACCATCAAGGTGGGTGAATTTCAAGCCGTCAAGGGCCAGGGGTTGCGGCTCACCAACTTCAACTATGCCGAACTCGGGATCGATCCCGAACACGAAGAGAACCGCAAGGCGCTGATCGTTTCCACCGTTCGCAACGTGGTGCGCGAAAGAAACATCAAGGCCAAGAGCGTCGTGTTCAGCGTTTCCGGCCAATCCGTCTTCACCCGCTTCGTCAAGTTGCCGCCGGTTGATGAATCGAAGGTCGCGCAAATCATCCAGTATGAGGCCCAGCAGAACGTCCCCTTCCCGATCGATGAAGTCATTTGGGATTACCAATTGCTCGGCAGCAACCCCCAAGGGGAACTGGAGGTCGTGCTGTTGGCCATCAAGAGCGACATCATCGAAGAACTCACCGAAGGCATAGAATCCTCGGGGTTGCGGACGGACATCGTGGATGTGGCCCCGATGGCGCTCTACAACTCGGTCCGCTACAACTACGGCGAGATCGAGGGATGCACCATGGTCGTCGATCTCGGAGCGCGCACCACCAATCTTCTGTTTCTGGAACAGAATCGCGTCTTCTCGCGGTCCATCCCCATTGCCGGCAACGCCATCACGCAAAGCATCGCCTCGGAGTTCAACGTCCCGTTCCTCGAAGCCGAGCACATGAAAAAGACGCACGGCTTCGTGGCGCTGGGCGGGGCCTACGAGGAACCCGAAAATGAAACTCAGGCCCGCGTCAGCAAGATCATCCGCAACGTGATGACCCGTCTCCATGCCGAGATCGCCCGTTCCATCAATTTCTACAAGGGACAACAGGGAGGCAACCTTCCCGCGCGCGTCCTGCTTTCGGGCGGCACCTCGATCATCCCCTACACGGACCGTTTCTTTAAGGAAAAGATCCAGACGGACATCGAATACTTCAATCCCTTCCGCAACGTGGAGATTGACCCGCAAGTTTCGCGTGAAGAGTTGGCCCGATGCGCGCATTTCTTCGGAGAAGTCGTCGGCCTGGGCCTGCGCAAAACCACCGAATGCCCCATCGAGGTCAATCTCCTTCCGAAATCCGCCCGCCGTCGCGAGCAGATGCAGCACCAACGGCCCTATCTCGCCGGCGCGGCCGTCTGCATACTGCTCATCCCGCTGTGCTGGCTCGGGTACACCCAAAAAACCCTGGCTCTGAAGACCGCCCAACTGCAGGAATTGACCGACAAGGTCAAAAACATGGACGACCTCAGTCAGCGCCTCAACCGTGAACAGGACCAACTGTCCGAGGTTCAGGGCAAAGCCAATCAAATCGTCTCGCTGGTCGACCAGCGGTCGCTCTGGCCGGAACTGCTGCAAGACCTGACATCGAGGCTCAGCTCGAACATTTGGATTGTCTCGTTTATCCCGGATTCGGATGTCCCGGCCGTCGCCGCGCCTTCAGCCCCGTCGTCTCCACGGATGTCCGGTCGGGATGGACGCCGGGAGGGCGACGAAAACGCTCCACCGCCGGCCAACTCCGGGCCTGGCGGAGGCATTGCCGAAGTTCGCATCGAAGGTGCGGGGATTCACTCCGCCGAGAATCCGGAGCAGGACATCCAGTTGGTCGATGATTTTGCCAAGAACCTGCGCGAGTCACCCTTCTACGACAAGGCGGCCGTCGTGATTGACGTGCCGCCAAACCCAACGTTGCAAGGGAAGACCTTTACCTTCACCATCCGCGCGAAACTGCTGAAACCGATCTCCCTGTGATATGAATCTCAAATGGCTGAAACAGAACACGGTGATGGTGGGGTTCCTGACGGCTTTCGTCGTCGTGCTCGGGGTGGTTATCTGGTTGCAACAGGCCGCCGCGTCGAAGCGCGTAGAGGTCGATGCCGCCCTGGAGGAGCAACAATCGCAATTCGACCACTACAACAGCGTAAAACCGCACCCTTCACGCGAGAGCATTGACGTCATCAAGCAGGACCGGGAGCAGGTCGCTCAACTGTACGGGCAACTGGTAGGAGCTGTCGGCCACAGCATCGAAGTCCCGCCCGACCTGCGGCCCGTCGGTTTTCTTCAACTCATGGCCACCACCTTTTCCCGTCTTCGCCAGGCGGCCGTCGCGGCGGGGACCAAAGTTCAAGATGGATTCGCGTTCGGGTTTGACCGTTACGCCGGGACTTCCTCGACTCTCCCCGCCAAGAACCTTTCCCCTGAAGACACGAAGCGTGTCCTGACCCTGCTCGTCAAGCAACTGACCGCTATCGATCAAATCAGCTCGTTGTTGATCTCCAACCACGTGGCGGAAATCAGCCAGATACGCCGCGCCGAGGTCGAGCCAAGCGGCGGCGGATCGCAGGGCGGCGGATCGCTGGATGCCTCGATCAAGACCGATCCCAATGCGCTGTATCAGGTTCTGCCCTTTGAGTTTCAGTTCAAGTGCTCCGGCGACGCGTTGCGCGGGTTCCTCAACAGCCTGACCAAAGCGGACCTGTTTCTTGCCGTGCGACGTTTACAGGTCACGGGTGAAGCGCCCGCCAACGAGAAGACGCCCATGGGACCGGGAATCGCGGCGGCCGCTGAGGGCGGCACGACAACTTCTTCGACTCCGAATGCCGCACTGTTGTCCGTAACCATGCGCATTGACCTGATCGAATTCCCGACTCCACAACCCGCGCGGAAGGAAGCGGGAAAACCAGGCGCCTGACGGACGCGTCCGAGGCGCGAGCGAAAAGACCAACATGGATTTCCTGAAGAGACACTATGAGAAGCTGGTGCTGGCGGTGGCACTGGTGGCGCTGATCGTCTCCGCGGTTGTTTTGGCGTTGCGGGTCAACGAACTCAGCAATGAGGGGCCAATGGCAAGAATCTCGACCCATGCCACCCCCAACCCGCACATTGCCCTGGCGACCTACTCCAACGCCATTCAAGCGCTGGCCGAGCCGTCGTTGTGGACAAATGCAGAGGTCGACCCGTTCCGATCCCCGTACATCCCCGTGGTACTCCCCTCATCGACAAACACCACCAGCCCTCCCGCCGCGCCAGAGTTTCCGGTCACCCTTCTCAGCGTGGTGCGCAAGCCGTTCAAGCTGTTGTTCATGGCGTATTCGCCCAATGCAGCCACAGGCGGGTACAATTTCCAGATTAATTTCCAGTTCCGTTCGCGGACGTTCTTCATTCCCGCAGTTGGTGATATTATCAAGGATCACTACGAAGATACCGGATATCGCATTGCTAGCTTCGAAAGGAAATCCGTCGTCGTCAATGATCCCACCCTCAATATCCCGCGAAACAAAGACGTGTCGGAACTCACGGTGCAGCACGAAGGGGGTGCCCCTGTCCTCCTGGTTCTCGGACAGGAGAGCGAAGACCAGGAGCCCGTGGCCCAGGTGCGTTGCGCCGATGGACAAACGGGTGATTATCGACGCGGACAATCGTTCACGTGCAAGGGCGTCACGTACGAAGTCTTTGACATTGACATCAATCAGAAACAGATGGTAATCGTTGACAAACAAACACAGTTGCAGCACATCATCAAGTCCCAGCCGTAGTTTGACTTGCGAAAGCGCTTCAAACGGGCTGGTTCGTCTGCGGCAATGGGGGGATGTGCGCAGAGCCTCTGGCGAGTCGTGAACGGAACGGAGAATCGTCATATGACAAGAATGGTATTGGTATTACTCACGAGCAGCGCCTGCTTCTTTGCGTCGATGGAGCTGCGGGCCGCGCCCTCCGATCCTTCGTCCACGGGCTCCTCGACTGCCGAACAGGCCGCCCGGGAGGAACTTGTTCGCCGGCAGGAAGCTCAATTGGCCGCCGAAAGACTGCTCACCCAGGGTGAAAAGCTTTTCTATGCCGGTAAGTACTCCGAAGCCGTCGCGAAGCTTGAACAAGGCATCAAACTGCTGCCCCGCGCCCCCGCGACCGAAGTGGACTACAATCGGGCGCTTCACGGATTGACGGACTCCTACACACGGCTCGCCGACGCGGCGCTTCACAGCGGCGACATCGCCAGTGCCCGTTCCCTCGCGGGCAAGGCGCTGGAATACGATCCAGAAAACGGGGCGGCGAAAAACATCCTCGCCGAGGCCAAACAGGCCGACTTGGAGAAAACCCCGACAAACCCGACCGGGTCCCGATTGGATGAAACCCCCGAATTCGTGGCCAAAAAAGATCAGATCAAGCGACTGTTCCGGGAAGGTAAGATCCTGATGAACTCCGGCCAGTACGACGAAGCGGAGAGCCGGTTTCAACAGGTTTTGATCCTGGACCCCTACAATGCCGACGCCACTGCCCTGCTCAAGGCCCTGAACAAGCAACGTATCGACTACGCCCAGGGTTCTCAAGATGAAACGCGTGTGCATCGTCTTTGGGAGGTATCGGACCGCTGGACTCCACCCATTAGCAGCGAGGTGCAAGCTCCCAAGTCCGAGGAACATCCTGGCCCAATCGTTCGCGATGCCCTCCGCCAGGAGAGCATCATCAAGAAGCTTAACGAAATTGTGATTCCCGAAATCAACTACCGCGAGGCGGTTGTCAGTGACGTCATCACCTTCTTGAGTGAGGAGAGCCGTACCCTTGACCCGGAAAAAGTGGGTGTCAACATCGTGTTGAGCAGTAGCGCCGGAGGAGGCGCACCGCCCAAGGCCGGGGCAACGCCTACGGCGGCGGCCCCCATGGCCCCCGGCGCCGAAGCCGCCGCCCCGGCCGCTGCGACAGCGGAGGAGCCCGAGTCGTTCGGTCAGAAGATCACGCTGTCATTGCGGAATGTCCCGTTGATTGACGCCCTGAAATACGTGACCACCCTCGCGGGTTTAAAGTACCGCATCGAGTCCAGCGCGGTGATGATTTTGCCCCTGGACGCCCCCGAAGGCGAGATGGTAACGCGTTCCTATCCGGTCACGCCCGGTGTGTTTAAGACCATCGGCGGAGGCCCCGCAGCCGCGGCCCCCACTACCCCTCAAGGCGCTGTGGGATCGTACCGCTCAATCGGCGACACTGGAATTGCCGCCGCCACCGTGACCACCAATGATGTGGAAGGCACCTTCCGGGCTGCCGGGGTTCCCTTCCCGCCGGGGTCAAGCCTCGTGTTTAATTCCCGCACCAGCACCATTATCATCCGCAATACGCCGGAGAACCTCGAGATTTTCGAGCGCGTGTTGTCGGCTTACAACTTCGTCCCGTCCCAAATCGAGATCGAGGCGAAGTTCGTGCAAATCTCCCAAAATGACCTGGACGAACTGGGTTTTGACTGGCAGATGGGCACCAAAACGCTGGGAAGCTTTGACGTCACCGGTGGCGGCGGTGCGGAAGCATTCCCCCCGGGCACCGGCCCTAATACCAGCCAGTCTTTCGACATCACCTCAGGCCTACAGGACAGTTCCGCGATTCAAGGAAACGCGATCTCGTCCCTGCTGGCCGCCAACGGCTTTGGCACAACATCCTCGCCACAGGACCAAATTGCGACAATTCGCGGCATACTGACGAACCCGCAGTTCCAGGTCATTATCAAGGCTCTCGCCCAAAAGCAAAGCGCCGACACGCTCTCAGCGCCCAAGGTCACAACCGTCAGCGGCCAACAGGCGCAGATTCGCTCGGTCCAGGAGTTCATTTACCCAACATCGTGGTCGATACCCACAGCGACCGCCGCCGGTGGCGGCGTGACCGGCGGTGGCTCATCGGCCGTTACCCCGTCGATTCCCAGCGCATTTCAGACTCGTGAAGTCGGCGTTCTACTCAATGTGACGCCCGAGGTTGGCGCGGACGGTTATACGATCAACCTGACTCTCGCGCCCGAAGTATCGGAATTTCTCGGGTTTATCAACTACGGCAGCCCCATCGGCTTGTCGTCGGGCGTCGGCAACGTGGTCACCACGCCAAACAACATTGAAGAGCCTCTCTTTTCCAGCGAGAACCTCACCACGAGCGTCGTGATTTGGGATGGTCAAACGGTTGTCCTCGGGGGTTTGATTACGGAGCAATTGACCAAGATCGATGACAAAGTGCCGTTCCTTGGCGATCTGCCCATGGTCGGCCGGTTATTTCAATCCAAGGTCACGCAACGCTCCAAGCTCAACCTCCTTATTTTCGTGACGGCCCGCTTGATTGATCCGGCGGGTAACTTGGTTCACCGCGTTCCGTTGGCGGCCAGCGCGCGCTAACGGTCATAACGGTTCCCAGCGCCCCGCGTCTCACGACCACGAGTCGGGTGGATTGTTTTGCCTCTGCCAGCGTGATACCCTGATCCGGCGATGCCTGCTACCGTACTCCTTTACGACGCGTACTCCCTGATTTATCGCGCGTTTTACGCCATCCGGTCCCTCTCGGGGCCGGACGGTCAACCTGTCAACGCGATCTATGCCCTGGCCAAGATGCTCCAGAAGATGGCCGCCGACCACACACCCTCCTATCACGCGGCCGTATTCGACCTCGGCGCACCCCGCAAACGTCTGACCCTGCTGCCCTCGTACAAGGCGCAACGACCGCCCACGCCGCCGGATCTGGATCGCCAGCTTCCAGTGATCCGGGACATGCTGGAAGCCATGCGCGTTCCGCTCGTCGAAACTGAGGGCGAGGAAGCCGACGACATTGTCGCCACGCTGGCGGTCCGCGCCGCCGCCGCTGATCACCCTGTCCTGATTGCCAGCAATGACAAGGACTTCATGCAACTCGTGTCTTCGCGTATCCGCCTGCTTCGGCCGGACGGAAAGGAATCCGCCATCGTCGATCCGGAAGGCGTCCGAGAACGATATGGCGTCTCGCCGGGGCAGATCATCGATTTTCTCAGCTTGCTGGGTGATTCCGTGGATAATATTCCGGGTGCGCCGGGCGTAGGCGAGAAGACCGCGGCCCAACTGCTGCAACGCTACAGCACGCTGGACAATTTGCTGGCCCATGTCGCCGAGATCACGAAACCAAAACTGCGCGACAGCCTGGTCGCTTCGGCGGAAAGGCTTCAGATCAACCGTCAGCTCATCAGACTTCAGGCAGACCTTCCCCTCTCCGTGGGTCTGGAAGACCTGAAAGTCCAAGCCCCCGACGCCACCGCCCTGACCGCGATCTACCGCCGTTGTGGTTTCAAATCTCTGTTGGCCCGGATCGAGCGCATTCACCCACATGACGAACCGGATCTGTTTGCCAGAAAATGAAGCAGCGATCCAGTGGTTGCCGGATCGCCGCCCCTGCTCGAATCCCCCAAAACCCGTTACCCGCTCAATTTCGTGATGACATTGATCAGCGGCAGGAACATCGCGATGACAATGGTACCCACGATGACCGCCAGGACGACAATCATGACGGGTTCCAGCAACGACGTGATGGCGCCCACCGCGTTATCGACTTCATCATCGTAGACGTCGGCCACTTTCATCAACATGTCCGGCAGCGCACCGGTTTCCTCACCGACGTCGACCATGCTAACGACCATGGCCGGAAATACTCCGGAGGCTTCCAGCGGCTGGACAATGCGTTCCCCCTCCTTTACCGAATCGTGAATCTGGGAAACCGCCTTGGCGATCACGGCATTCCCCGACGTCTCACGCACGATGTTCAGCGCCTGCAAAATGGGGACGCCGCTCGCGACGAGCGTGCCCAGTGTGCGTGTAAACCGCGCAATGCCAACCTTGCGAATCAGTGAACCGAAGACGGGAGCGTTCAGCTTGAACTTGTCGAGGTAGTAGCGGCCCTTCACCGTCTTGCTGAGGAACTTGATCGCGAACCAGAGAGCGGCAACACACCCGGCGACCAGCGGGAACTGGTTCTTCACAAGATTGCTGCAGCCAAGCACAAACAAGGTCACCCCAGGCAACTTCTCGCCCTCCAGAAGATCCAAAAAAATCTCCTGGAATTTCGGGATGACCACGATCATCAGGAAGATGACGATCCCCATGGCAACCATGATGACCACCGTCGGATAGACCATCGCCGAAATGACTTTGCCCTTGATCTTTTCGGCCTTCTCCTGAAAGTCGGCCAGTCGTGAAAGCGTGACGTCCAGCACGCCGCCCGCCTCGCCCGCGCGAACCATGTTGACATACAACTTATTGAAGACTTTGGGGTGTTGTGCCAGGGCCTCGCTGAACGTGCTGCCGCCTTCCACGCTTTCCGCAAGCTGCTGCAGCGTCCGTTTCAAGGTGGGGTTCTTCTCGCCCTTGCGGAGGACATCCAGGCCGCGCAGGAGCGGCAGGCCCGCGTCAATCAGCGTCGCCAATTGCCGCGTGAACGCCGTCAATACCTTCGTCTTGACCTTGCCGGTGCTGAGAAACTTTAGTTCGAGCGATCCAAGACCCTTCTTGCCGCCCGTTTTGCCGCCCGCCGGCGCCCGGAGCGGCTGTTTTCGCACTCTTCTTGGTCGCCGCCTTGTCCGCCTCCGCAACATTCGTGGGAAAGTAACCCATCTCCCGGATCCGGCTGACGGCCGAGGTGGTGTTTTCGCTTTCCAGTACGCCGGTGATTTCCTTGCCCCGTGAATCCAACGCTACATAGCTGAACTTTGCCATAGCCGTCCTCCGCGTCTGTCACCCACGCCCGGGGTGGGCACCGGCACCGTTACGTGTACTTGAGTATTTCTTCAACCGTCGTCTCCCCATCGAGAATACTGCGAATCCCATCTTCGCGCAAGGTTCTCATTCCCAATTCCAGCGCCCGCCCGCGAATCACGCCAGACGGCGCGCGCATGTTGATCAATTCGCGAATCGGTTCCGTAATGACCAGCAACTCAAACAACCCCTTGCGGCCCCGGTAGCCGGTTTCGTTGCACTCCATGCAACCCTTTCCGTAATAAAATGGCCGCCCCGCCGTGTCTTCCTTCGTCAGTCCCAACTGCGTCAGGATCGTCTCATTCGGTTCGTAGGCTACCCGGCACTTCTTGCACATGGTTCTCACCAACCGCTGCGCGAGCACCGCCTGCAAGGTGGAACTGATCAGGAATGGCTCCACTCCCATGTCGATCATCCGGGTGACCGCGCCGGGAGAATCGTTGGTGTGCAGGGTCGTAAACACCAGGTGACCCGTCAGCGACGCTTGAATGGAGATCTGCGCAGTTTCCAGATCGCGCATTTCACCCACCATGATAATGTCCGGGTCCTGGCGCAGAAACGATCGCAGCGCGCGGGCAAACGTCAGGCCGATCGCCTCGTTGATCGGCACTTGCATGATCCCCTCAATATCGTATTCCACGGGGTCTTCGGCGGTCAGCAATTTCAGGTCGATCGTATTAATTCGCTTCAGACAGGAATACAGCGTCGTGGTCTTGCCCGAACCGGTGGGTCCCGTCACAATAAAAATGCCATTCGGCACCTTGATGACTTCTTTGGTGCGGTCGAAAATCTCCAGTGGCATCCCCAGGCTTTCCATCTCCAGATTCACCACCGACCGATCCAGCACGCGCAACACCACGGATTCGCCGAACTGCGTGGGCAGCGTCGACACGCGCAAATCTATTTGCTTGCCCCCGATGTTCAATTGAATGCGTCCGTCCTGCGGCAACCGGCGCTCCGCAATGTTCAAGTTGGACATGACTTTCACGCGCGAGATGATGGGCAACGCCAGATGCTTGGGCGGCGGCGCCATTTCATACAAGGCGCCATCCACACGGTACCGCACCTTGAATTCGTCTTCAAACGGCTCAAAATGAATGTCGCTGGCGCGATCTTGAATCGCTTTGAGCAGGATCACGTTCACGAAACGCACGATCGGGGCCTGGCTGGCCAACTCCTCCAGTGCCGCCGTCCCCCCCGTCTTCGTCGCCGTATCCACGGCTTCCGCCGACGTCAGTTGCTCCTCCATGTCGGTCAGGACATCCTTGAGCGACTCACTGTCCTCGCCAAAATACCGCTCAATCGCCGCCTGGATCTGTTTCGAGGGCGCACACGGCCACTTGCACGTCCTTGCCGAGGATGAACGAAAGCTCGCTGACAAGTTGGGGATTGTACGGATCCATCACCGCCACCGTGACCGTGTTTCCATTGACCGACACGGGCACCGCCCCATACATCCGCGCCACGCTGGACGGTATGGATCGCAACACCGCCTGTTCGAAATCAACGTCTTCGAGATTCAGGTACTCCAGATTCAAGTGTTCGGCCACCGCCCGCAACAACTGCTCCTCGGTGATCAAGCCGAAATCAATCATGACCTGCGAAAGCGATTTGCCCGTCCGCTCATGTTCCTCCTCAATTTCCCGGAACTGCTCCGGAGTGAGCAGGCTGCGCTCGCGTACCAACTCGGACAGGACCGCGCTCTCGCCTTCAAACATGACCTACTTTCGACCTCCTTCCCCTTGCAACTTCGCCACAATGGCCTGCGGGTCCTGGGCGATGGTGATCAAATCCGCGTAGCTGATCAACCCCCGCTCGTAGAGGACCATCAGGTTCGAGTCGAGCGTTACCATGCCGTATTTCGCCCCCGTCTGGATGTCGGACGTGATCCGGAAGGTCTTGTTGTCGCGAATCAGCGCCTGGATGGACGGCGTCGAAATCATGATCTCGAAACACGCCACCCGCCCCTTCCCGTCCGCGCGAATCAGCAGCACCTGGGAAATCACCGCCAGAATCGACGAGGCCAACTGCGTGCGAATCTGTTCCTGCTGGTCCGTCGGAAACGCGTCCACGATACGGTCGACCGTGCGCGCCGCGCCCGTGGTGTGCAGCGTCGCAAACACCAGGTGCCCGGTTTCCGCGGCCGTAATGGCCGCTTCCATCGTTTCCAGATCGCGCATTTCACCGACGAGAATACAGTCCGGGTCCTGGCGCAACCCGCGGCGCAACGCTTCGGCAAAATCAGGCACATCCACGCCCACTTCCCGTTGCGTGACGATGCTCTTCTTGTGCGGGTGGTAGTATTCGATGGGGTCTTCGACCGTGATGATGTGGCAGTCTTCCTCCGTGTTGATGATGTCAATCATCGACGCCAACGTCGTGGTCTTGCCCGAACCCGTCGGGTCCCGTCACCAGAACCAAACCGCGCGGTCGAAACAACAGGTCCTTCACCGACGGCGGCAACCCGATTTGCTCGAGGCTCATCAGCCGATTGGGAATCTGCCGCAGCACAACGCCGTAGTTGCCGCGCTCCTTGAATACGCTCACCCGGAACCGCGCCATGTCGCCAAACGCAAATCCAAAATCGGTGCCCCCTTGCTCGCGGACCTTCTGAATGTGTGCTTCGGAGGTAATCGCCTTCATCAGGCGTTCCGTGTCCTCCGCCGCCAGCACGGGCAGGTCCATGTGTATCAGCCGGCCATGCAAGCGAATCACCGGCGGCACACCCACGCGGATGTGCAAATCCGAGCCGCCTTCATCCACCACCACCTGCAACAGGTCTTCCATTTGCACCGGCATAATCTGGCTATCTCCGTTTGATTCTGCGTCCGCTGATTGTTCCCACGTTACTCCAGGTCGCCCATGGTAATCGAAATAACTTCCTCGGGCGTGGTAATTCCGGCCATGATTTTGCGCACCCCGTCCTCACGCAAGGTCCGCATACCCAACTCGCGCGCCCGCGTGCGAATAACGTTCGACGGCACCTTCTCGTAAATCAACCGCCGCACGTCGTCGTTCACCTGGAAAATCTCGTAAATGCCCATTCGGCCGCGATACCCCGTGCGTGAGCATTCGTTGCAACCGGTCCCGCGGACGATCGTCGCATTCTTCATCTCGTCCGGATTCAGCTTCAACGTCTTCATCTCATAATCCGTGGGTGTATACGGCTGCCGGCACTTCGGACAAACTTTGCGAATCAGCCGCTGGGCCATGATCGCGCGCACCGCGGACGCCACCAGGAACGGTTTCACGCCCATGTCCACAATACGCGCTACCGCCGACGGAGCGTCGTTCGTGTGCAGCGTCGAGAACACCAAATGCCCCGTCAACGCCGCCTGGACGGCGATATTCGCCGTCTCCAAGTCGCGGATTTCACCAATCATCACGATGTTCGGCGCCTGGCGGAGAATCGAGCGTAACGCCGCCGCAAATGTCAGGTTGATGTCGGAATTGACCTGCACCTGGTTGATGCCGTTCAACTGGTACTCGACAGGGTCTTCCACCGTGATGATCTTGCGGTCCGGCTTGTTGATGTCGTTCAAGCAGGCGTACAGGGTCGTCGTCTTGCCCGGACCCGGTGGGGCCCGTGACGAGGAACACGCCATCGGGCATGCTGATGATCTTGGCCATCGTGCCCTGATCGTCGCTGAAGAAGCCCAGATCGCCCAACCCGAGCAGCAGGCTGCTCTTGTCCAAAATACGCATGACGATGCTCTCGCCGTGATTCGTCGGCAGGCACGACACGCGCAGGTCGATGACCTTGCCCATCACCGGCAATTGAATGCGGCCGTCCTGCGGCACGCGCTTCTCGGCGATGCTCATGTTCGACATGATCTTGAGCCGACTGAGGATTGCGGCTTGCAATCGCTTCGGCGGGTTGTCCACTTCATGGAGCACGCCGTCAATCCGATACCGCACCCGGAGCCGCTTCTCCAACGGCTCAATGTGAATGTCGCTCGCCCGGTTGCGGTAACGCCTCCATGATGACCAACCCGACCAACTTGATGATCGGCGCGTCGGCGTCGGTCTCGGCGACTTCATCGATCTTGGTCTCCGTCGCCTTGTCGCCCGTCAGGCCGAGGTCGATCTCGCCCTCGGTGATTTCCTGCAGCATGTTCTCCACCGTGTCGTCGGCGCTGCCGTAATACCGGGTGATGGACGCTTCGATGTCGTTCTTGGCCGCGACGACCGGCTCGACGTTCATGCGCAGGATGTACCGGAGACTGTCCACCGTATCGACATCGAGCGGGTCGCTGATGGCCACCGTGATGGTGTTGTCGTGCTTGTACACGGGGACAACCTTGTAGCGGCGCGCCACGTGCTTGGGGACAAGGGCCAGAACGTCGTCGGGAACGCGGTATTCGGCCAGATTGATCGTGTCCATGTTGAACTGGCTGGCCAGTGCCTTGGACACATCCATGTGCGTGATCCGGCCCATCGCGATCAACGCGTCGACAAGCCCCTCCCCCTCCTCGGTCTTGGCGCGTTCCTTCGCCTTCTGGATGTCATCGTGCGAGATGAGGCCGAGATCGCGCAGTATTTCGACTATATATTCATCTTGAGCCGGCATGTTCCTCGCGAGACCGCATCGATCTGATTAACATTAGCGCCTGAGCTTCTGGCAGTCAAGAAGTCAGGCCAGCGCAACCCGCGAATGGACAGCGGGTTGCTGCTGTCTCAACCACCCTTCAGTTTGCGGAGCAGGATTTCTCCAACCAGTTGCGGATTGGCTTTTCCCTTGCTCAGTTTCATGACCTGTCCCTTCAGGTGATTGATCGCGGCTTCGTTCCCCGCGCGGAAGTCTGCCACGGATTTGGGGTTCTTGGCAATCGCTTCTTCCACGAATCCATCGAGGGATCCCGGATCGCTCACTTGCACCCACCCCTTCTCCTTCACGACCTGTGACGCGCCCTTGCCGCTGGCATACATCTCGGCAAACACTTCTTTCCCGATCTTGCCGCTGATCTGGCCGCTCTCGATCAGCGAAACCAGTTCCGTGAGATGCTCGGGCTTGACCGGGCATTCGTCGATTACTTTCTTCGCCTCGGCCAGTTTACCCAACAGTTCGGTGGTCACCCAGTTCGAAATCGCCTTGGGATTGCTGGATCCCCGTGCTGCCCGCTCATAGAACGCAGCCACCGTGCCGCTGGCGACCAGCACGCCGGCATCGTATTCGGGCAGGCCGTACTGCTGGACGAACCGTTGCCGCTTCGCTTCCGGAAGCTCCGGCAACAACTGGCGCATTTCGGCAATCATCTCCTCGCTCACGACCACGGGCATCAGGTCAGGCTCGGGGAAATACCGGTAGTCGTGCGCGTATTCCTTCGTGCGCATCACCGACGTCTTGCCGGTCGCATCGTCCCAGCGCCGTGTCTCCTGGGAAACCTTCTCCCCCTTCTGCAACGCCGCGGTTTGCCGCTGGATTTCGTAGGCCAGGGCCCGACGAACGCCCGAAATCGTGTTCATGTTCTTGATCTCGACCTTCTCGCCAAACGCCTTCTGGCCAACCGGGCGCACCGACACGTTCGAGTCGCAACGCAGTTGCCCCTTTTCCATATCACAATCGCTGATCCCGCCGCTGATCAGGATTTCCCGGAGCCCGGTGAGGTAGGCAAACGCTTCCTCCGGTGAGCGGAGGTCCGGTTCGCTCACGATCTCCATCAAGGGCGTGCCCGCGCGATTGAAATCCACCCCGCTGGTGGTCTCGAAATGAAAGTTCTTCGCAACGTCCTCTTCGAGGTGCGCCCGCGTGATGCCGATTTTCTTCGTTACTCCGCCGTCCATCTTGATCTCCACCGAACCTTTCACGCACAACGGCAGGTCATACTGCGAAATCTGGTAGTTCTTCGGCATATCCGGGTAGAAATAGTTTTTCCGGTCCCACTTGCTGAACCGCGCCACGTCACTCCCGATCATCAGCCCGGTCAGGATCGTCTTCTTCACGGCATCTTCATTCATCACGGGCAACACCCCCGGATACCCGAGACACACGGGACACACGTGCGTGTTCGGCTCCGCGCCGAATTCCGTGGCGCAGCCGCAGAACATCTTGCTCCTCGTCTTGAGCTGCACGTGAACTTCCAGGCCGATGACCGCTTCGTATTGCATGACCTATAGCGACGGCCTTTGTTTGTGCCACTCCGTGGCCTGTTCGTAGGTGTGGGCGACGCGCAGGACGGTCGCCTCGTCGAAGGGTTTGCCGAGCACCTGCAACCCGATGGGCAGTCGCGGACTCTTCGTGAATCCACAGTTCAAGCTGACACCGCAAATGCCGGCGAGGTTGACGCTGATTGTGAAAATGTCGCTGAGATACATCTTCAGCGGGTCATCGGTCTTCTCGCCGATTCGGAATGCGGCTTCGGGTGAGGTCGGCGTCATGATGACATCGCATTTCTCGAATGCTTTCTCAAAATCCTGGCGGATCAACGTCCGCACTTTCTGGGCGCGAAGATAATACGCGTCGTAATACCCCGCGCTCAGGGCATACGTCCCCAGGATGATCCGTCGCTTCACTTCGGGCCCGAATCCCGCGCCCCGCGTCTTGCCGTACATGTCGATCACGTCTTCGCCCGCGACACGCGCGCCGTACCGCACGCCGTCGAACCGCGCCAGGTTGGCGCTCGCTTCCGCGGTCGCAATCAAATAGTACACCGCCACGGCGTAATCCGTGTGCGGCAGCGAAATCTCCACAACGTCCGCGCCCAAATCCTGCAGCTTCTGGATGGCCCCGCGCACGGCTCCCTCAACTTCGCGGTCCATGCCGTCGATGAAATACTCCTTCGGCAAACCGATGCGCAATTCCTTGACGCCATCGCCGAGTGTCGCGGTGTAATCCGGCACGGCTTGCGGCACGCTCGTCGAGTCGTGCGGATCATGCCCCGCCAGCACCCGCAGCATCAGCGCGTTGTCCGCCACAGTCTTCGTGAACGGCCCGATCTGGTCGAGCGACGAGGCAAACGCGACGAGCCCGTAGCGGGAGACACGCCCATAGGTGGGTTTCAGCCCCACGCAACCGCAGAGCGCCGCCGGTTGCCGAATCGATCCCCCGGTATCGCTACCGAGCGCCGCAAACGCCTCGTCCGCAGCCACCGCCGCCGCGCTGCCGCCGCTGGAGCCGCCCGGAATACGCTCCAAATCCCACGGATTATGGGTCACGCCCCAACTCGAATTCTCCGTCGAACTGCCCATGGCGAATTCGTCCATGTTCGTGCGCCCGAGAAGAATTGCCCCGGCCCCGCGCAACCGTTGCACCACAAACGCGTCGTAGACCGACGTGTGACCCTTGAGGATTTTGGATGCACACGTGCAGGGTTGTCCATCGACATTGATCACGTCCTTGATCGCGATGGGCACGCCCCCGAGGAGTCTACCGTTTTTGGCGACCCCGCTCTGGTCGATGGCCTCGGCTTGCGCGAGCGCGTCGTCGGCGTTCAACCAAAGATACGCCTTGAGCTTGCCATCGACGGCCTGGATGCGGTCGAGAAGCGATTGCGTGGCTTCGCGGGCGGAAACGTCGCCGCTCCGCAGCTTCTCGCGGAGTTCATGAATGCTCAGTGTGTGGAGGCTCATTCCACGATTTTCGGGACAATGAACAGGTCACGGGCCTGTTCGGGGGCGTTTTGGAGCACTTTGTCGCGGTCGATGGACGGCTGCACCTCGTCCTTGCGGAGAACATTCGACAGCGGCGTCGCGTGCGCCGTCGGTTCGACGCGCGACACGTCCAACTCGTTCAGCTTGGCGACGTAGCTCAGGATGTCCTTGAGCTGCGCGGAAATCTTTTCTTTTTCGGCGTCCGTCAGGTGCATCCGCGCCAAATAGGCCACGTACGTGACGTCGATCTTGCTGGTGTCTTCTGCCATATATCCGAGCCCCGCATCATAGCGGCCCGCAACCAGCTTGCTCAAGTAAAATGCTCGCGCCGACGCTACCACAGTCCTTCAATCCAGCGACCTGCCATAGATAATCGTGTAGAGCATGACGCCCGATCCGTCCGGCTTGCGAAATCGCGGCTCCCGATGGACCTCGATGAACCCCAATTCTTCGAAGAAATGACAGGCGCGCGGATTGTTCGCGCTGACGCCGGCGTGAACACCGCGCACCCCCGCACCGCGGGCGCGCTCGAAAAACGCTTCGACGAGACGCTGCCCGGCGTGTTGCCCGCGGAAGCCCTCCTGAAGATTGATATGCAGGTGGGCCGGGTATTCATGCAGGGCCGGGCCCGCCCGATATCCGGTCGTCAGCCATATCCCCAGGTTGGCGCGGAACAGGCGAAGTGTTTGCGGATGCCACAAGGTCCCGCGCACCAACGCCTTCACGAACACCACCGGCGCGATGCGCCACGTTTCCACGCGCACAAATCGCTTCGTGTTGAGGCATCCCGTGAGGTAGCCGACCGCTCTGCTGCCGTTGTCGGCGACAAACGCCGATTGCGGCTCGAACTGCGTGTAGTAATTCGTGAGCAAATCCGCAATGACCTCGCGGTCGGGAAAAAATCGCTCAACGGGCTGGCCGGCATCGGCCGTATCGCAGCAGATTTGGCGCACCGCGGCGCGGTCGCGCGGTTCGTAGGGGCGGATGCGCAGATCGGTGCCCATGTAGATGCAGATATCGCACGTCCGACATTCCCTTGTCCAGTCCAGCGTTGCGTCGGTAGTGCGCTGCTTGACGCTGGTGAATCGTTGTAGTAGCCTGCGCGGCAAATCTTGATGAACCGTCACAAGAAACTCGTCGTCGTTCTCCTGGGCGTATTTGTGTTTGCGTTCCTGCTGCCGGTCAAGTGCCCCGCGCCATTGATCTGGACGAAGGGCGAAGGCTGGAGCTGGGTGCACGAGGGAGTGGCGGTCGGATCGACCCCGGTTGACCAGCTCAAGATCGCCCAGAATTTTGAGGCCAAGAAGCAATACCGCCGCGCGATCCCCGCCTATCGTCGAGTCATCGCCCGCTGGCCGCTTTCGTCGTCGACCCAGGACGCGCGGATGGGATTGGCGGAGTGCTACGCGGCCATCGGCTACCACTATAAAGCGTTCCAGACATACCAGGAATTGATCACGAAGAACCCGAACACGCCGCACTTCGATGAAGTGCTGCAACGCCAGTTTCAAATCGGCAACCTGTTCCTTGCCGGCGAGCGGCAAAAGGCCTGGGGCATCCGCTGGTTCCCGTCCACCGAGCGCGCGGTGGAAGTGTACGAGCAGGTCGTCAAGAACGGCCCGTACAGTCCGGTCGCGATCGACGCCCAATTCCGCATCGGGCTGGTCTACGAGAAAGAGCGCGATTATCTCTCCGCCGTCCACGCCTATGAGAAACTGATGGAACGCTACCCGAAACATCCGCTGGCGGAAGCGGCCCAATTCCAGATTGGCTGGGAATACAAGAAAGAGTCGGCCCGCGCCGAATACGACCAGAACTCGGCGAACCAGGCGATCTCCGCCTTCACGGATTTCATTTTTCGCTACCCGCATAGCGACAAGGTGCCGGTGGCCGAGCGGTATCGCAGCGAGTTGAAGGTGGAGCAGGCCCGCGGGTTGTTCCACATCGGCGAGTTCTACGAAAAGAACCACTTTTACAAGTCGGCTCTGATTTACTACAACAGCGTGATTGAGCAAAACCCCGAGTCCAACTGGGCAACCCAGGCGAAGGTGAAGGTCGCGTCCCTCACGCCATTGGCCGCCGAGAAGACCGCCACGCCATGAACAGGCAAGCTTCGACGGACCGTCGAGGCCGAATGGTCCACATCATCCGGGCGGCGCCGCTGCTGCTTTCCGTCTTCCTCTTCGGTTGCGCCGGTTATCACGTTGGCCCGGTCACGAAGACGAGCTTCCATTCCATTGCCGTGCCGATGTTCCGCAATCAGACGCTTCGTCCGCAACTCGAAGCCCAGATCAGCAACGCGATCATTCAGCGGCTCCAGCAGGATGGTTCCGTGAAAATCGAACCCCAGTCGCGGGCGGATGCGGTGCTCATCGGCACCGTGGAACGCTATGATCGCATCGCCCTGCGGTCGTTGCGGACCGACACGGGCATACCCCGCGAGTTCCGAATTTCCATTACCGTCCGCGTCGAGGCCCGGGACCGCCGCACCGGCGAGACGGTGCTGAAGTCCACCGAGGTCGAAGGCACATCCGACGTATTCATCGGCGAGGACCAGCAAAGCGCGGAATACCAGGCATTGCCGTTGGTGGCCGATGACATTGCCAAGAGGGTCGCCGGCCTGCTTGTGGAGAGTTGGTGACCGGTTTGCTTCACGCGCGAATTGTAGCCGCGAAACTTTCTCGCGGCCCAGCGAACGTGGGATAAACCGCGAATGAGATTCGCGGCTACAAGTCCAGCCTATGCCGCCGCCGCCGCTTTCAGACGGGCCGACAACCGGGATTTCTTGCGGGAGGCGTTATTGCGATGGATCACGCGGGTCTTGGCCGCCTTGTCCAGCGCGGAACTCAGCAGGCGATACAGCACGCTGGCGTCGTCCGCCTTCTTGGCGGTGACCGCCGCGAGAAATTTCTTTTCCAGCGTATGGAGCCTGGACTTAATCGACTTGTTGTGCGCCTCGCGACGGATGCTGCCGCGCGCCTGTTTCGCTGCGGAACGTGTATTGGCCATGATAAATAATCCGATAAACCGACTGCGTCCTGGTTGCTTGAATGGCCCGCCATCTTACGTCCCGAACCGCAAAAGTCAACGGGGAAAACCGTGCGCTTCCTGAAGTTTCTCCTGGGCCTTCTCCTGCTGCCGGCCTGCGCCGCGCTCACGATGACGGCGTGGCGGTTGGCCCTGCATCTCTCCTTCTCCCCGAATGCGATGTCCAGCCCCGCACTGTGGGCCTTCGTCGGAGGCTACGCGCTCTGGCTGGCCGTGTTCGCCTTCCTGCCCAAGCCCATGCGGACGTACGTCCTCGGCCACGAATTGACCCATGCCCTCTGGGCGTTGATGATGGGCGCGCGCGTCAGCGGTTTGAAGGTCAAAAAGACCGGCGGACAGGTCCGCACGAGCAAGACGAACTGGTTCATCGCGTTGGCGCCGTACTTCTTCCCGTTCTATGCCATGCTGTTCCTGATCGCGTTCTTCCTGGCGTACGCCATCTGGAATCTCGCCGCGTACCTGTGGGTATTGTTCTTTCTCGTGGGACTCGGCTGGAGCTTCCACATCACTTTCACCCTGATGATGCTGCTGACGGTCAAACAACCCGATGTCCAATCGCAAGGCGTCGTGTTCTCCGTCGTCATCATCTACGGCATGAATCTGCTGATCATGGCCCTGGCCATCGCGGCCCTCTCGCGCGCGGTGACGTTCGCCATGCTCGCCCGGTCGCTGGGCGGTGACCTCGGGACCGCCTACGGCTGGACACTCGACAAGCTGGCCGCGTTGTGGCAGGATGCCGTGGCTTTCGTTCGGCACAGACTGCATGACTGACGCGGATCGCGATACGACACTGAATCTGACGGAAATCCTGAGTGTGGAGCAAATCGTGCCGCGCCTCGCCGCCGCGGACCGCTGGGCGGTGATCGACCAGCTCATTGACGTCCTGGTGCGGACGCACAAGATCCGCGCCGAAGACCGCGACACGGTGCGCAAAGCCGTCAAGGACCGCGAAACGAGCAAGAGCACGGGGATCGGCTACGGCATCGCCCTGCCCCACGCCAGCGTTGGGTGCATTCAGGATGTCGTCGCGGTGTTCGGACGCGTCACTCCGGGTGTCGATTTCCAGGCGCTCGACAACGAGCCGGTGACGATGTGTCTGTTGCTTCTCGCGCCCCAAGGACAGTTTCAGAAACATCTGTTGCTTCTCTCGACTGTCGCCCGGTTCCTGAGCAACAAGGAGAACCGCCAGAAGCTCGAAGCCTGCCCAGTCCGCCGAAGAAATCCTCGCCATCTTTCGTTCCGCGTCCTGAGCAAACAGGGTTGTAGCCACGGCTCTGGGAGCCATGCCGCGTTCATTGCCAAGCTGGTGTAGCCACGGCGCTCTGTCGCCGTGCCGCGTTCATTGCCAAGCTGGTGTAGCCACGGCTCTATGAGCCGTGCAGTCGTGCTCACCGCTCTGTCGCCGCGCTGCGTTCATTGCCAAGCTGGTGTAGCCACGGCTCTATGAGCCGTGCAGTCGTGCTCACCGCTCTGTCGCCGCGCTGCGTTCATTGCCAAGCTGGTGTAGCCACGGCGCTCTGTCGCCGTGCCGCGTTCATTGCCAAGCTGGTGTAGCCACGGCTCTATGAGCCGTGCAGTCGTGCTCACCGCTCTGTCGCCGCGCCATCTTGTTCGGCGCCGGTCTCCATCATCCGCATTGCAATGGAGACCTTCGGTCGAAAATGGTGCGGGGTCGGGAGACCCTCGCACAACAGGAGACAGTCGCATTTCGCGATTGTTCTTTCCCCTCGTTTGAGTCATTACTTCCACATGCCCGAGTCTGAAAACCCCAAGCTGGATGATTCGATCAAGCTCGCGATCCGAGACGAGGTCGAACGCCGCTTTGAGCATCCTCCTGACGCTTTCTCCAAGCGCGTCGAGGATGAAGTGAAACGCCGCGTCGCCGACAAAGAGAAATGGTATAGAGCGTACGCAATAATCGCATCACTTGCTCTCACTTCCATACTCTTTGTTTGGTACCACGCCACACTCGCCACAGTTGGCGAAAAAGTAGTTGAACAACTCGCCGAGAAGAGAGTGACCGAAGCTCGCGACCGGATAATGAAACTCGATACCGACGTTCAAGACCGCAGCCTCCGAGTGTCCAATCTCACAGAATCCGTCCAAGCCAACTACACCGTCTTCGCCAACCGTCTAGCCCAAATTAAGCAGCAGGACAATATCATTCTGATGGACGACCTCCCTAAAGTATTCGTAATCGAGACAGTCACCGCCTTGGTCAATGGAACCACAATCGTCTTGGAACACGACCCAATTCCGCAAACTGTAATCCTTTCAATCTCGAGCCCGCTTCTTCCGCTACCGTATTGGAGAGGCTCCCGCCTTGAAGGTCGCACCATTGATTTTACCAACAACCTTTCTGTCAACCCCTACAGCCTTACGAACGCACTCACGCATCATACTCTGACCGTCGAATATGTGAGGGCGTCCAAGACCGACCGCTAGCACCCCACTTTCATCGCGCAGCAGGTTCCCCACCCCCCTCGCCTTCGCTCTCGCTCGGTTGGAAGCCCGCGCAGTCCGCCGAAGAAATCCTCGCCATCTTTCGTTCCGCGTCCTAAGCTCCCCTCCCATGCCATCCGCGCCTGACATCATCGCCGATGCCGTCGAACGAGCTTTGCGCTCGGTTGTCGGCCCGGACCACGCGGGACCGGCTATGATCCGGCCCTGCGCCGACCCGAAGTTCGGGGATTACCAGGCCAACGGCATTATGGCCGTCGCCAAACGCCTCAAGCAAAACCCGCGAGCCATCGCTGAAAAGGTCATCGCGCAACTCAAGGTCACCGGGGTCAGTGAGCCGCCAACGGTTGCCGGCGCCGGTTTCATCAATTTCCGGTTAAAACCCGGATTTGTCGCGGAGCACATCGCTGCCGCCGCGAAAGATGAACGCCTCGGCGTGCCGGCCGTGGCACAGCCAAAAACAGTCGTCATTGATTTCAGTTCCCCGAACGTCGCGAAACAGATGCACGTGGGCCATATCCGCTCGACGATCATTGGCGATTGCCTCGCCCGCGTGATGCGGTTCCTCGGGCATCACGTTGTGACCGACAACCACATTGGCGATTGGGGCACGCAGTTCGGCATGCTCATTCTCGGCTGGAAGCGGTTTCGGGATGACGAGGCGCTGAAGAAGGACCCGCTTGCTGAGTTGGAACGGCTCTACAAGCTCGTTAACGGGCGAGAAGACTTGCGTGACGATGCGAAGGCTGAATTGGTGAAACTGCAGCGAGGCGATGCGGAGAACACCGCCATTTGGAAGAGCTTCATCGACCTGTCCATGCAGGAGTTTGCGGAGACATACCGCCGTCTCGGGGTATCGTTCGATCACACGTACGGCGAGAGTTTCTACAACCCGCTGTTGAAAGACGTGGTGGAAGAATTGAAGCACCACAACATCGCCCGCGAAAGCGACGGCGCGATCTGCGTTTTCTTCGAGGACAACCAAGAACTAAGAACCGCCGCGCCGCTTCTCGTCCAAAAAGCTGATGGGGCGTTCTTGTATGGCACGACCGACATGGCGACCTTGAAGTACCGCATCGACCAGTGGCATCCCGACGAGATCATCTATGTAACTGATGCGCGCCAGCAATTGCACTTTAAGCAGGTCTTTGCCGCGGCGCGGAAGTGGCTCAAGCCAGTCCCCGACCTGCGGCACGTGTATTTCGGCTCGATCCTCGGCGAAGACGGCAAGCCGCTCAAAACCCGCGAAGGCGCGCCCGTGAAACTCACCCAACTTCTCGATGAAGCCGAAGAGCGGGCGTTGGCGGTGGTCACGGAAAAGAATCCTGAGTTGGCCATCGACGCTCGCCAAGCAATCGCGCGGGCTGTCGGCATCGGGGCCATCAAATACGCCGACCTGTCGCAGAACCGGACGACCGACTACGTGTTCAGTTGGGCGAAGATGCTGGCGATGACGGGTAACACAGCCCCGTACATGCAATACGCCTATGTCCGCGTGCAAAGCATTTTCCGCAAGGCACGAGGGGAGGGCGAGGTTTACCCGCCGAAGGCGGCGCCAGAGGCGACCAGGGCTCCCGCCGAGCCGCGATCATCCCAGGTTTTGCTTGAGCACCCTGCCGAACTGGACCTCGCCAAGCACATCCTGCGGTTTCCGGAAACCCTGCACGCGGTCGCGGAGGACGACAAACCGAACTGGTTGACGAGCTATCTGTACGATCTCTCGAACAAGTTCAGCACGTTTTACGAGAACTGTCCCGTGTTGCAGTCCGAGGAACCGACGCGCTCCTCGCGGCTGGTGCTGTGTCGGCTGACAGCGGATGTCATCAAACGCGGGCTGAATCTTTTGGGCATCGACGTCATCGAACAGATGTGAGAGTGGTGCAATCAGAAGCGATGATCAGCAAGAGGCCCTTCCCCTCACCTCAATCCTCTCCCCCAAGGGGAGAGGAGGACGCCTCGCCCCATCGGGGGAGAGGCCGGCCTCGCTGTCGTTTGCGGGGACGAGTGAGGGGGCCTACTACGAAGGTGACCACTTTTTAGCACCAAGACGCTCGACAGGCTTGTCGGGGGCGATTAGGTTGGTAGCGGCAATGGCAAATGGCACGGTGTTTCAGAGGAGTAATTTACGATGAGTGGCATTGACACCCTTCATGTATCGGATGAGGTCCAGTTCGGGAGGGACTGCGAAGCGACGCAAATCCCGAGCGGGGCGCGGATCGTGGTGCCCAAGGGCACGCCTGCGTATGTGGGCCAGACGCTCGGCGGCAACGTCACGTTGCAGGTGTCCACGCTCGGCCTCGTGCAGGTGTCAGGACGCAATCTGGATGCACTGCTCAAGGACGGCGTGCCCGTCGTCGCGCCGGCGGCCGATTCGTCCGCCGCTGATGAGAAGCCCGCAGGCCCGGCCGACGAAAAGGCGATGTGGGAAGCCATGAAACAATGTTACGACCCCGAGATTCCCTGCAATGTTGTCGATCTGGGTTTGATTTACGACGTCAAGTCCACGCCCCTTCCCTCGTCGCGAAGCCGCGTGGATGTGAAGATGACGCTCACCGCGATGGGTTGCGGCATGGGCCCGGCCATCGCCGCGCAAGTGCGCGACCGATTGCTCGATGTGCCGGGCGTCGAGGAAGCCAATGTCGATATCGTGTGGGACCCGCCCTGGAACCAGAGCATGATCACGGATGACGGGAAGAAGCGGCTCGGGCTCTGGTAATTCGCTCGGTCCGCAAATAGGCAAGATTCCTCGACCCTTCGACTTCGCTCACCGCAGGCAGGGCAAGCAAGCTCGGAATGACGCGCTTCGCGCGTCACCTCACGCGTTTGGCGTCGCCCCAGAGATCTTCGAGGCCGTAGCGTTGGCGGAGCTCGGGGTGGAAAATGTGAATCAGCACGTCATTATAATCCATGACGATCCAGCGGCTCGGGGGATAGCCGTCGCGGTGCAGCGGGCGGATTCCCTCGTCCCGCAGGCGGCGGGTGATTTCGTCGGCGATGGCCTTGAGATGCGGCTCGGAGGTGCCGGTGCAAATGACGAAGAAGTCGGCCACATTCGAGATGCCGCGCACGTCCAGAATCATGGCGTCCTCGGCCTTCTTGTCGAGGGCGATGGTGCGGCAGAGTTTGGCAAGTTTTTCGGAGGCGAGCCCGCTAGTGGCCTTCACTGATAAAGCCGTGCCTCCGGATATATTCGGTAACCGCATCAGGTACAAGGTAGCGTATGGAGCGCCCGCTGGCAACTCGCGAACGAATTTCCCGCGAGGCGATGCCGCAGGAGTGTCCCCGCAACACATGCTGGCGGAGCCGTTTTCGTGAGGCTGCGTCGAGCCGTCGATCCACCACCGGCCTGGCCTCGAAGCCCGGTCGGGGCACGGTGACGAACGTGCACAGCCTGACCACCCGTTGGGCCTCCCGCCACAGATGCAATTCGCCCAGTGAATCCGCGCCGATGATGAAATAGAAGTCGGCTTTCGGATCGCGCCGTCGCAGTTCCAGCAATGTGTCCACCGAGTACGATTTGCCGCCGCGTCGGATTTCGATGTCGTCCGCTTCGAACCGGTCATTCCCGCGAATCGCCAACCGGATCATCTGCAGGCGGTCGCGCCCGCCGGCAAGCACCTCGGCCGTCTTGTGCGGTGGAGTCGCCGACGGGATGAATTTCACGCGATCCAGCGCCATCTGTTCCATGGCATCCTGCGCGATCAGGAGATGGCCGAGATGGATCGGGTTGAACGTTCCCCCGAGTATGCCGATTCGTTTGCGTTTGCCCGCCATGATTGGGTTGACACTAATCAGAGCCGGCGCGGTTTCTCAAATCTTTTCATGACCGGCCTTTACCGTCCGGCGAGTTTTAGTTGGACAAAACGGTGCGGCGTTCGGAAACTGGCCCGTGACATGTCTTCCCGTGAGAACGTGACGATTGCGCCCGAGTGGCAGGAGTTGTTGCGCCAGCGCGGGCTGGTCAGTGTGGATGCCGTCTATCAACTGCGCGAAGGCACGATCCTCAAAGGAGGCGCGGCCACCGAACTGCGGCGCGTCGAGTTCCGCGACGAGAAACAGACGCGCGTGCTCTACATCAAGAAGTACTGGTATCCGACGTCCCGGTTGCGATGGAGCGGGTTTTATCGGGGGACGTACTTCGGGACATTTCCAAAGTGCGCCGCGAATATGAGAACCTGGCTCGACTTGCGGGCGTGGGGACTCGATGCCCCGTCGCCCGTGGCGTACGGCGAGGAACGACGCGGCGGTTGGCTGCACCGATCCTTTCTCATCAGCGAAGGCGTGCCCGCGCCGTTGTCGCTGGATCTGTTTATTCGCGAGATCCTGCCCACGATTCCGCTGTCCGAGCGACGGCGACAGCGAGCAGAACTCGTGCGCGACGCTGGCCGATTACACCCGTCGAATGCATGAACATCGATTTGTGCATCACGATTATTTTTGGCGAAATATTCTTCTGAGCGAACAGTCGTTGGGGCACTTCTTCCTGATCGACTCCCACAAGGGCCGCCCCTGGAAATCGTGGGGGGAATTGCCGGGCCGGGCAAAAGATTTGGCGACACTGGATTCACCCGCGCCGTGGTTTTTCCGGCGGAGCGAGCGGTTGCGATTTTTTCTCGCCTACCGCGGCCATTCGCGATTGACAACCGCCGACAAGGATCTGTTGCGGTTGGTGCTGAGGCTCGCCGAACCGATGCGGCCGGGACAACTCGACCGGGTCCGTCGGGCGCAACCGGTTACTGAACCGGGCAAGGAATAATGTGAGCAATCAACAAAAAACTCCCTCGCTTTGGAAACGTGTTCCGCTACCGCCTGGAGGCTCTGATCCTGGAGTTGCTGGCGGTGACCGTTCCCCTGCTCTCGCGGAAAATGCTGGTTCGCATCGCGAACGCGGCCGGCTGGATCGCGTTTCATGTGGCGGCGAGCGAGCGGCGCATCGCGCTGACCAATCTGGATATCGCCTTCGGCTCGACCAAATCCCCGGAGGAAAAGCGGCGGATCGCCCGCTCGGCGTTCCAGAATTTTGCCCGCAGTTTCCTCGGGCTGTTTTGGGCCAAACGACTCACTCCGGAAACACTCGACAAGATTGTCGAAATCGATCCCGATAATCTTGCGGATGGTCCAGGCGGCGCAAGCCCGTGGCAAAGGCATCATTTTTGTGACGTTCCATTTTGGCGAGTGGGAAATGCTTGGGGTGGCGACGGCGTTGTTTGGTTTTCCCATGACGATTGTGATGGAACAACTCCGCAACCCGCACCTGACCCGGATTTTCGAGCGTCTGCGCGGCCATGGAGTCAACCACATCATCCTGCAACGCCACGCGATGACCAAACTGCTCAAGACCCTGAAGCGCGGGGGGGGCGTCGCGTTGCTGATCGACCTGAACGCCGTGCCCAGCCGCGGCGGGATCTGGCTGGATTTCTTCGGGAAACCGGTGTTTGGGTTCTCCGGAGCGGCGGCGCTGGCCCGGCACACGGGCGCGGCGATTATTACCGCCGTGGGGCACCCGCTTCCGGACGGACGAATTCGCGCTGTCTATGGATCCGAGATCCCGTGCGCGACCACGGGCGATGAGGAAGCGGATTTGCAGGTCACGAGCCAGCAATGTCTGCGGTTTTGCGAGGAGTTGATCCGGCGGGAACCCGAGTGTTGGTTATGGTTCTACCGGCGTTGGAAGTTTCGACCCACGGCGGAATCGGGGGATTTCCCCTATTACTCGCGCTGGATTGAGGAAGTCCGACCGGCCCGGGCACAAACCACCGATGCGACCCAAAGCCCCAGCGTCCCCCAGCAGAGCGGGCCGTAGGCCTGTGCGGCGCGGCTACTGGCGGGCCCCAATGCCAGGATCGCGAAGAGAACGAGCGCCGCGCGCGCGACCTGTCGGGTTGGTTCGGCCACCCGGGCCGTTGCCACCGCGACCAGCGCGGCCAATGGCAGCAGCAGTAACATGAAATAGTGCGCCCACGAGACCGGCGGAATCAGCAGCATCCAAACCACGGCGGCTGACAGGACGTGAATCTCTCCGCGCGTGTTCGCCCGCCAGCCGACGACGAGAAGGATGGCCGCCATCACCACGCCGATGCCGATGCCGGCCCAGCGAGCCTGCGGATGGCCGGTCACCCTCGTCAGCACGGCGGACAGGGATTGATTGCGCGGCAACTGCGAGCTGAGCAACTGGTCGTAGAGCGGGTTATCGGCGCGTTCCGACTCCGCTTCGAGGGCGGGTTTGCCGATCACCTCCACCCACTCCCGCAGATAGTCGATGTTCCGTTGCCAGCCGAACACGGCGGCGGGAATGACGAATGCGCCGATTGCCGTGGCTGTCAGCGTGACCAACACAAACCGCCAGCGTTTCCGCCAGACGAAATAGGCCAGAAGGACCACGGGAAAAACTTTCAGCAGGATTCCACCGGCGAAACAAATGCCGCCACGCCAATCCTGTCGCTTCCACCCGTAGAACAGTCCGGCGGTGACCAGCCACAACAACACCGGCGATGTCTGGCCGCGGGCGAGCGCGGACATCAATGGAAACAGCGCCAACAAGGGCGGAAGCGCGTAGAGTGCAAGCGGGTTTCCGTCGAAGTGTAGCGCGTCGGTCACGAGGGCCGCGCACATTTTGATTGTCCACGCCACGAGAAACACCGAGAGCGCGTACCACGCGAGGGCGGCCCAGAAAGTTGGTACCAGCGCGAACGGGACCATCAGAATCGCGAACAACGGCGGATAAATGTAATACCAGCCGCGGACGTTGTGCGCCTGATAAATGTCCGCGCCGGTCCACACCGCCTGCCCCGCCGCGGTGTCCACCGTAAAATCGTACCGATGGACGCGGGAGCCCCAATGTTTTCCAGCGATGGTGTACGGCCCCGCGCGATACACCGTGCTGATGCCGAGCGCGACGATCAAAACGAGGGCGGCTCCCAAAAGAAGCGGGCGGAGCCACTCCGGCCGCGAACGCGGAGCCGGTTGAACGGTGACGGGATTCGGGGCGGGAGAATGTGGCGTCATCCTGCCGGCGGATTGTAAATCAAACGACCCCGTTGTCGAGTGCAACGGTGGAGGGTGTGAGGATGTCACCTACCCGCTTGACGGGGCGACACAGGGACAACTATTCTTGCTGTCCAGTGATATGACCACGACCGGGCCCACAGCCGCTTATGCTGGACGCGTCAAGTACGACGACAAACAGTCGGGCAAGTACCAGCACCGCAAACCGCACAAACACAAGGCCGAGATGCGGTTGATCGACCGGGCCCTCAAGCGCATACCCAGGAACCATCGCGTTCTCGATGTCCCGTGCGGCGGCGGGCGGGTCATGGTCCATCTTGCCCGGAAGGGGTATTTCGCCAGCGGCGCGGATTTATCCGAGTCGATGATCGCGATTGCCCGGGAGAGCGTTTTTGAGGCGGGTTTGTCGTGCCATGTGGAGCGCCAGGACCTGGAAAAGCTGACCTATGGCGATGGACATTTCGATACAATCGTGTGTTTCCGGTTGTTCCATCATTTCCCCAACGCGGAGATTCGGCAGCGGGTGATCACCGAACTGTGCCGTGTGGCCGGCCAATTCGTGGTGCTCTCGTATTTCAGTCCCTACTCCGTGCAGTCGGTTCGTCGCAAGTTGAGCGGCAAGGACCCGGACCGGTTTGCCACGTCACTGGCCGAGGTGGAAGGCTATTTCCGCCATGCGGGGTTCCGTCTCGTGGAGGATTTTGCCCAGATGCGGGTCCTGCACACGCTGCATCTGGCCGTGTTTGCGCGCCGCGAAGACAAGAAATGACCGGATGCAGATGACGTCATTCGCTGTCATCACCGCAGAGACAAAGAGAACGGAGCCGGCGTCGCAGGCGGTAGTGCGCTTGACCGTGCTGTGACGAAGGCCTATTCTGCGCCGCAAATGGAACCTTCTGGAACGTCGGGGAAACTCATTACGCGGCTGATGGCTGTTGTGGCGTTGATCGTGGTGTTGTGGGCCGTTGGTGATCGGCTGAACCACTGGTATCGCAAGCAGTGGCATTTTGTGCCATCGATGCAGGACCTGGCACCGGTGGATCGATCGACCTGGCCCAAGCCGCCCGTGGCGTGGTCGAATGAATCGGTCGGGGTGCAAGCTGCAACGCCCGACGGATTGAACCTCACGAATGTCACGTACCTAATCAATTCCGTTGGGATGAAGTTTGTGCGGATCGAGCCGGGCACGTTTGTGATGGGGCTGGACGAGGAATTGTCGAAGGAGGTTGGGCCCGACAATCCCCTGGGCGGCCCGATGTACGTGCGGCATCGCGTGACGTTGACCAAGCCGTATTACATGGGGGCGTTCGAGGTCACGAACAAGCAGTACGATCAATACGACACGCAACACGCGCACCAGCGCCCGAAGTATCAGTTGGTTCCCGATGGCGACAATCATCCGGTCGAACCGATCACGTGGCAGGATGCACAACTATTTTGCCGGTGGTTGTCGGCAAAGGAAGGACGCCTCTATCGATTGCCGACGGAAGCCGAGTGGGAGTACGCCTGTCGGGCGGGAACGACGAACCGCACGTACTGGGGCGGCAACGTCGAGGACCGCACCAAGGCCAACCTGGGCGGGACGGACAAGAAGACCCACGAATCCTACGGCGATGACGGGTTTGAATACACTGCGCCCGTCGGCTCGTTTCCGCCGAATCCGTGGGGTCTATACGACATGATCGGGAATTCGTGGGAATGGGTGTCGGACTGGTATTCGGTGTTCGCGACCAACGACGTGGTTGACCCGCAAGGCCCGCCGATGGGGCACTGCCGCGCGGACAAGGGCGGCAGTTGGCGTGGCGCGTTGCATTACACAAGCAGTGCGTTGCGCGACGGAGACGACCCGGGCGATGTCAAAGACATCCGCGGCTTTCGCATCGTCTGCGAAGTCGAGTAGTCGCGGCTACGGCGCTTTCGCGACGAAGTACCCGCGGACAACAACCCCGAGAACGCGTTTGTCCGCGGCGGCGACAGGACGCGGCCCGGGTTCGCCTGAGAGTTCCTTGCCATAGGCGTTGCGATAGGCTTGTTTGCCGGACCGAAACGCGAGGCGAGTGACCAGAAAACCATTGGCGGTCGCCGCTTTACTGTCGGGCTGTTGCAGGATGCGCTCGAGCTTTTCGTCGAGATTGGCGATGCGAATATGCCACTTCAAGCCGCCAATTCGTTTGGTGGTCACTTCGTGACGGTGCGTCAGGCAAATGCGTGATACTCGCTTGACGCGCGCCCGCTCAATCTCGGCGGCTCGCTTGTCGATGTCAGCCGCATGGCGCGCCACATCGTTTCCGTAGCCGTCGTAGAAGGCTGTCGTCAACGGGAAACGCGAATGGAAGACGGTGATGTGCTCGATCCGCTGCCGCTCGTCGAGTGTGTCATGCAGTTCAGCCTTATCGATGTCGATGAGGCAGAATTTGTTGTCGGAAGCCGAATACAACACGTTCTTCGGCGAGATATCCAGGTACACGATGCCCACGTCGTGCATTTGTCGCAGGAACTTCCCCAGCGCCATCTGGAACGCCGGTGTCTCCGATTTGGGATACGCCAGCAGAGACACGTACCCGGGCAGCCCTTCGGTGATCAGCGCGCTTTCCAGCAGTCCGTACCATCCCCAACGTTCTCCGTGCGCCAGGTGTGGCACCACGGCAATCCCTCGTGATTGGAACGCCGGGGCAAACCTCCATTCTCGCCGGCTCTTGTCTGACCGGATGAAGTACGCCACGGGTGACAATCCGCGCCGTTCGTGCAGGTAACGCTTGATGTAGAATTCGCGATTGGCCGCACGGTGCCGGGTCACGGTAGTGGCGGAGGAGGTTTTGACCGGTTCGCCCGGCTCGTGAAGGACTTCCGCCAGCAAGGCGTCAAACTCGGGCGCGACCTCCCATGTCAGTCCCTGATGTCGTATCTGAAGCACGGGGCCATCGTAGGGAAGTTGGCCGCAGTCGTCAACCTGCCGCTACCGCGGCGATGCTTTGTTCGGATTACCGCCGCCACTTTGGCGAACGCGAACCACTAGGCCGGTTTCTGCGCGACGAACGAGATGTAGTCGGTCAGGTTCCGTTCTTCCAGCACGCCGTGGAACCATCGTTGCAGCGCCGAGGGATTGACGTTGTATTTCATCTTCGACCACGAGCGGCAGTAGACCAGTTGCAGGCGGCTCTTGTCGATCATCCGGCGCAGGCTGTTCTCGTCGAAGATAAAAACGTGGTGCGGAATGCCGAAATGCTTGAATTGCTTGCGGGCGAAACCGTGCCGGTTCAGGAACGTCTTGTAGCGATTGGACAATCCCCGCCAATTCGGCACCTGCCCGAAGAGATATCCGCCCGGCCTCACGATCCGGTGGATCTCCGCCAGAATCTCCAACGGATTGTGAACGTGCTCGAGGACGTCCCAAAAGATGACGCCGTCGTATTCGTTGTCGGGAAGACGCATGTCCTCCAACCGCCCCTGGCGCAGGGTCAGGCCAAGTTTCTCGCGGGCGAGTTTCAAAAACCGCGTCGAGATGTCGATGCCGTCGGCGCGAAAACCCCGCTTGTTCGCTTCGTAGACGGTCAGGCCGAATCCGCAGCCAACATCGAGGATCCGCGCGCCGAGCGGCAGGTATTCGGCGATCAAATCCAGCAACATCCCCTTGACCTTGTAACTGGTCATCGGCCGGACATTATACCCTTGTTGCTGTTTCCACTTCTCGTAGTCGAAGTTTTCAAAGACCGAGACGTCGGAATAATCCTCGCGCTCGTAGATCGCCGCCAGCTTGCGCGCCGAAAACCGCGGCGACGTAAAGATCAGGCCGCATCCGTCGCAGAATCGGATGCCGTGGCCGTCCTGGCGTTGAAACAGCAGGCGGCTCGGCGCGTTCTGTCCGCACGTCGGGCAGGGCACTTCATCCCAATCGGATGAAACACGCGCCGGCTCGGTCGTCGTGGGGCTGGCTGGTTGCATCCGGCGAAAATATCCCACCACGCGCCTCGAGGCAAACAGGAATCTCGACGGAGAATCGGCTGGATACAAGATGCCGAGTTGGTTTATACGGTCTGTGTCATGGCGTCTGTGCAAACGCAACCAGCCACTACGGTCGTCGGCCAGCAACCCCTGCCGATTTCCGTATCGGTTATCACCCTGAATGAGGAACAGAACCTGGCGCGCTGCCTGGAAAGCGTGCGCGGTCTGGCAGTCGAGATCGCTGTGCTGGATTCCGGGTCGGTCGATCGCACCGCGAAGATTGCCGGTGACTTCGGCGCCATCTTTGAGACCCAGCCGTGGCAGGGGTACGTCGCGCAAAAGAACGCGGCGCTACGACAGTGCACCCAACCGTGGGTGCTGTGCCTGGACGCCGACGAAGCCCTGTCACCGGAGCTGGCGCGGTCAATCCGCCAGTTGTTTGCTTCGGGCCAGCCGAAGGAGAGCGGGTTTTGGATGAATCGCCGGACGTTTTATCTTGGCGATTGGATCCGCCACGCGTGGTCTCCGGAGTGGAAACTGCGGCTGGTCCGACGAGACGGCGCTGAATGGCTCGGAGGCGACGTGCACGAACGGCTGGAGGTGCGGGGCGCAACCAAGCGGATTTCGGGCGACCTGTTGCATTACCCGCCGTTTCGTGATTTCCACGACCACGTCACCAAGGCGATCAAGTACGCCCGGATCGCGGCGGATTCGTATGCTGCCTCGGGCCATCGCGCCCACCTGTATGACCTGGTGCTGTCGCCGGCGGCCGTGTGCTTCAAACACCTCGTCGTCAAACAAGGCTGGCGAGACGGCTGGCGCGGTTGGTTGATTCTCATCGCCAGATTGGTCAATGTTCTCGCCAAGTACGCTTTTCTGCTGGAGAAACAGCACACGCCGCACGAGTTCACCCGGCGCTCATGAACGTCGTCGTCATCTGCTCGGACACGTTTCGGCACGATCACCTCGGGTATCTGAAAAGACACGAGGTGCAGACGCCGAATCTGGATCGATTGGCGGCGGAGAGCGCGGCGTTCAGCGATTTCTGGCTGTGCTCCTTTCCGACGCTGGTCAATCGCATCGAAGTCTTCTCGGGTCGGTATACGTTTCCCCTGTTGGACTGGGGGCCGCTGCCCTACGAATTCCCCGTCTTGTCGGAGGTCTTCCAGCACCACGGATTCACCACCGCGCTGATTGCCGACAACCTGCATTTGTTCGAGAAGAACTTTGGCTTCAAGCGGGGATTTGATTTTGTAAGACATGTCCCCGGTCAGACCCATGAGGATTTCCAGCCATCCTCGACGCCGATGATCGATCTGGCGTGCGCCCCGGAAAAGCTCGAGCCACCACAGCGCCGTCTGGACCGTTATCGCCGCAACACGTATTGGTATCAGCAGCAGGGCACGAACACGACGGCCACAGTCTTCCGCTCGGCCATTGAATGGTTCGATAAACCACCGGAGAAGTTTTTCGTGTGGATCGACGCGTTCGACCCCCATGAGCCGTGGGACGCGCCCACCGAGTTTCTCAAGCCCTATCCGTGGGACGACAAGGGGGACGCCGTGTTCTGGCCGAAATCCGGGTATGCCAACAAGTATCCGGAGGCCGACCTGACCAACATGCGCAGCTTGTACAGGGCGGAAGTCACACAAACCGATTTTTGGGTGGGAAAATTGCTGTCGCACCTGCGGGAGAAGGGGCTGCTGAACCAGACCGTCGTCCTGTTTTGCTCCGACCACGGTTATTACTTTGGCGAGCACAACCTGCTCGGCAAACCGATGCGCATCGATAAGCCGACGCCCATCTACGAGGAACTGGGACACTGCCCGCTGCTGATTCGATTCCCGGACGGCGGGATGGCTGGACAAACGATCCCCGGGTTGTGTCAACCGCCGGATCTCTACGCCACAATCCTGGAATTGGCGGGCCTTCCACAAGTTTCATGGACGCAGGGCAATTCGCTTGTGCCGCGGCTGAAAGACGCGCGCAGCGGCCAGGCATTCGCCGTGGCCGGTTGCCATCCCCACAGCGGCCGGGTGAGCTGCCTCAGCGTGCTGACCGACGAATGGTTTCTTCTCTACTCTCCCAAGAAGCAACTCGCCGGTTCCGAGCTCTATCATCTTCCCTCTGATCCCGAGCAAACGCGTGATGTGATCGCCCAGAATCGCGACGTTGCCGAGAAACTCTTCGAACTGTTGAAGAGCTGGTTGGATACACTCGCCGTGCCGGTCGCGCGCAAAAACCAGCTTCTATACGGCGCGCCGTTCACCCGCTGGAACAACCTGCAACATCGCCTGTCCATCTGGGCGAAGCATCGCTCCTACTTGCGACAGTTCCGGGACTACGCTCGCGGCGGCTAGGCGCCAGACCGTGCGCCCATAGAAAATTTGGTGCCAGGGGGGAGAGTTGAACTCCCGACCAACCCCGACACTCCGTGTCGGGGCTGCTCTACCGGCTAAACCACGCGAGTACGCGCTGAGGATTCTTCCACTTTTTGAACTGTCGCTCCAACGCCCGCGCCTCCGAGAGTGAAACCACTTCGCGACTCGCGACCAGAGCCCATGGTGCGTCGCGGCTCGTTGTGTAGGTGTGGCCCCGTGCGTGCTCCTCCAATCGCCGGGACAAATCCGTAGTGGATCCGTAGTAGTACCGTCCGGACCGAGACCGCAGGACATACACGTACGCTCCCATAGAAGAATTGGTGCCAGGGGGGAGAGTTGAACTCCCGACCAAGGGCTTATGAGTCCCCTGCTCTACCACTGAGCTACCCTGGCACATCTAATTACAGTAAAGTATATTACAACTATTTTCAATCGGCAACATTTTGTTGTTGTAACCCAATGTTGTAACCCCGTATACTGCAAAACATGAAGTCCAAGCCCATAACTCGGTTCGATCTGCAATACGTTGGGGAAAACCTCTACCGCAACAAATCATCGGGCATTTACTATGCCCTTTTCAAACGTGACGGCAAGCAGATTCGCAAATCCCTCAAGACCGCTGACAAGGCGATGGCCCGCCGGTACCTTGGCGACTTGCGAGGTCAAGTCCAACGATTGACGACTGCCGAGGCGAAGTCGCTACCTTTCGCCGAATACGAAAAGAACGACGAAGGCGACGAGACGCGGCTCGTGGGCGGTCTCGCGGGGCGCTGGCTCAATACCGCCGCCGTTAGCTTGAAGCCCTCTTCTCTTGACCGCCGTTTGCGCACAATCCACAGCCTGACGCCGTTCTTCAAGAACAAGACGGTCGGCAGCACCAGCAAGCTGGACGTCGAACGGTGGGCGGCACAACGAGTGACACAGTGTAAACCACGCACTTTCAACATGGAACTTGAGACCCTGAATCTCTGTTTCAAGTACGCCATTGAGCACGGGATTCTCCTGGAGAACCCCGCCGCACACATCCGCCGCCGCAAAGTGAGCAAACCGCGCCTGACGGTCCCAACGCGGCAGCAATTCAAAGAACTCTTAACCACGATTCGACAATGCCGTACCATGACCAAGCCCTGCGCCGAAGATGAAGCGGCCGCCAACCTGATCGAGTTTCTCGCTTACAGCGGTTGCCGCTTGGCTGAGGCTGTCGGTGACCGTAAATTCGACAAAGACCCGATCACGTGGGGCGATATTGACTTCGACTTGCACACATTCACCGTGACGGGAAAGGGTTCGGACGGAGGCAAGACCCGAACCGTGCCGTTGTTCCCACCGCTTGAGCGGCTGTTGTTGAACCTCAAGGCGAAGCTGGCGACCCCGCTCCGCCCCGCCGATCCCATCTTCACCATCCAGTCCGCGAAAAAGGCCATTGAGACTGCCTGTCGTCGGTTGGGCCTGCCGCACTATCACCACCACACGTTCCGTCATTTCTTCGCCAGCAACGCCATTGAGCACGGCATCGACTTTAAGGTGATCGCTGAATGGCTTGGGCACGCCGACGGCGGCGTGCTGGTTGCCCGAACCTACGGCCATCTCCGCGCCGAACATTCGGCAGCAATGGCAAAACGTATGGTGTTCGATGCGGTCGCCGAGCTTCCCGACAATATCGTGGAACTGCCCAAGACCACGACTCGGTGAGGCCAGTCGGCTGCGTCTCGAATTCATCCCGGATTTGCGGGGACTGGACGCATCAGTCGAAATAACAGCGGCTGAATATGAAGTGGCCATGCCAATTGTTCCAGTGCTGTGAAGACACTGGCTAAGGGGGGATTTGATCACGAACGCCCTTGCGAAGTTGTTCCCGTTTGGGAACAAAATTATCCTTGTGACGGTCGGCGTGATGTTGCTCCACCGTGAAACCCTAGAAGCCAGGCCGTTGGCGGAGCGAGCACTGTCCAGGTGGAGGCTGTCGTTTGCACTACCTTGACAGCGCACAGCGAGCCGTACAATGGAGGCGGGATTCACGCAAGCCTACTGGAGCCCAGCGCGAATGCGCTCCATGATTGGGATTGGGGAAAGCGATGTGCCCCGACATCCGCTGTCGGGGGACATCGAGGGCGGCGTCGAATCGTCACCGGCAAGGCCAATATCTTCGGGCTTTGCAGCGGAGCACCGCCGTTTGTGCCGGAGCGAAAAACACGAAGTCGTTGGCTGGCCGTGCGGGTGGTTGCGGTGCATGCGGCATACCGATTTTAAGCACCAGTGTGGTGTGGAAACCGCAACTCGCGATCTCTACGATTTGGTGAAGAAGAAGGTAATCGTCAGTCGCGCTCGTGGCCGAGGCTGGCACTTCATCACGGCGCGGAGAATGCCTCAGAAATGACTCAAATGCCTCACGAACCCGCCCGCAAGGGGACATTAAGGGGACAAACGGGACATGGCCGCAAGCGCCACACGGACACGCGCCAGAAATGCGCCAGCAAAGGAGATATGAATCCGCACCAATCACCAGTGGCTTGCTTTGTTTGTAGACCCCGGCTGTGTACAGCCTTTGAGACGCGGGCAATTGTGTATTACGCTCGTTGCGTTACGCTGGCGGCGTAACGCGCCGGCTCCGGAGGGTTAAGCTTGTACTTGGCCACGCTGTGGCAAGTGGTCAGTCCGCTTTGAATTACCTCGCGAATTCTGTGCTGGTAGCACTGAGTGAATCAAGTTAATACTTACAGACTCAACCACAGAGCGAGGTTATGAATCGCATCTACCAAGGCCGCGTCATCAAGGTCGAACCGCTCAATGACGGCCAACCGGAGCCGCTGCCGAAACGGGAGCGGCAGAAAGCCTCCTGGCAACGCCACAAATTTTTCCGGAACGCCGTCAACTATCACCCCCTTGCCTCCGCCGCATATTGAGATTTCGAAAGGGAAGTAACCCATATGACTTCGATCTACCGCAGCTACGAAGTTCTCGTTGAAGAGACCGCAGGCAACCACAAGACGCGCGGTGCCCGGTAAGACGAGAAAAGATTTCAAAGCGCATCACGAGAATACTTCCGGGCATTGAGGGTGACGCACGAGTTGTTTCAAGATGCAGTGTGCTACTACATCCTTTGCCTTGTCGGGTTGGTTAAGAACGAACGTGACAAGGACGGTGAGCCGATCAATCGGATGTGGCAGTATTTGCAGATTGATCCCAAGACGAATGCGGTTATAGCCCGGCTCGCTTCTCGAAGTACCGGATGCTTCCTTCCACGAGGCGGGCAACATTCAGGGGCTTCTTTCACAAACCTACGGATGGCTGGCAGACAAATTGCAAGAAAAACAACTCCAGCTTCATTACTCACGACATACCGGATTCTTTTTCAGCAGGCGGCCAAAGCTGATAGCGATGAAGATGCGTCAGCAGCACTTGAAAACCTGAAAACATTCGCTGGCAACTGGATTGCAATTCTGTGCAACGAAAACGGCGACACAACGATTCCCGGGCCAAGGAGTTTTCGACAAGTTGCACCGCGAGTTGAGCGGAGTGGCAGGTAAGGAACCGGGGCGCATGTGGAAAACAATCGAAGCTCTTGCACAGGAGTCCCTGTGCGATAAGAGCAAAGCGGATGCTGGGTGGCAGTTGCGAGAAACGGCCAAAGCAAACGCTAAGAACGCAAAGGCAAAGAAACCGAAGACCGGAGAGGAGCTTGCCAGGCTTTCCCGCGAGAATTTGGATGAAAAGCTCCAGAGTGATCGCGCGGCATTGAAAGCCTTATTCGTGAAGGCGTTTTCTGCATCGAAGATCAAGAAATACTGCTCATTGGAACCGGAAGAAATTCAGGCAGCTATCACGGAGATAGAATCGGCAACTTTCGATGACAAGCGTTTCTTGCGCTTACGCTTTGGAGCACGCGACAACAACATGGAACAGCCTTTGTTCCGATACCTATGGCTGAGAGAAGATGCCAAATGCGGTGGAGCAGTCACCAACGACTTACTGGAATATGTGGCCAAAGAAACGCCTGAGACTGAACTCCGAGATGATGACGGAAAAGGCATTAGTAAAATGCCGTATCAGAAAACCGGCAAAGAACCTTTGTTTCCGTAT
Source organism: uncultured Verrucomicrobiae bacterium (assembly GCA_963712025.1). GTDB lineage: Bacteria > Verrucomicrobiota > Verrucomicrobiia > Palsa-1439 > Palsa-1439 > Palsa-1439. Next base: position 101,710 of record CAVQGJ010000004.1, read on the forward strand.
TTCACAAATTGCCTCGGTATAAAGCACACTGACCGCGCTGCCTGGTTCGAGTTCGACAAATCCGCCTTCAAACGCGCTGCCGAGGAAGTGTTCAAGTACAAGCTCCGTACAGATGAGCGAGCAGAATTGAATACCGAGCGAAAACATAAGCTCGACACACTCCAAGCTGAAATTAAAGACGATCCACGTGCCCCGTTGATGGAACATTTGTTAGCCGGACTTGGCGGGGCAATTGGCTACGGAATGCGCCGAGCAACCATCGGCGGCTGGGCAGACCTCCGAAAGGATTTTTTGCGAATCGCGAAGAAAGGCGAGCCGATTGATGAGGACGAATTACTGGCAGCAATTGAGAAGGCGCGAGAAGAAAGCAGTGGCGGGTTCGGCAGCGGAGCACTGTTTAAGGCTCTTTGCGATGAGAAATATCAGCCACTCTGGCTGCCAGAATGGGAGAACAAACAGCCACACCACCCAAAGAATTTCGTGCGGTGGTGGGTGCTTTATAGCGAAGCAAAGGAAGAATTGAAAAAGGTTTGGGATGAGGACACAACCCAACCCAAGCCCATTGCGTTCACATGGCCGGGTACGGAAGAACCGGCACAGCGAAACCAGCTTTCGTCCTCTGGATTTTGATATTGATATCACGCCAACGCCGCCGATCTACTTGTTTGACCAAGGGAGTGAAGGAAAACCGATAATCTGATTCAGACGAACGCGAAACCGCCAAAAAAGCGGCAATCTGCTGAAGTCCAACCCGCTGACGTGCCGGCATTCACCGATGGAGATGGGAATGCGCTCTACCCGCTCACACTTAGCTACCGCCGTTTCAAGCGAGATCGCATTGCTAATGCCGACGGCAGTTCTGTTGAAGCGGAATTTGCAACGCCATTGATTGTTGGTGAATTTCCAAAGTTCCCTCGGAAGGAAAAGGACAAAGGGAAGCCATTGGATTCATCAGCTTCTCTTTTGCCTGCCGACAAACGCGGCTGCTGGCATTTCATGTTCTCGTTCAAGCTCGAACGGGGAATGCAGAAGAACTGCTCGTGGACGAAACTGTACAAATCCCAGGCGAGAAATCTGTCCGGCAAAAACAGAAAATGGGTTGGTCTATATTTCCGCTGGCCGATAGATGCGACCACTGAAAAGCCACCGAAGAAAAAGCACGTGCAGGCCGTGCCTGATGCCAGTGATGTAACCAAAGAGCCCGACGCCAATTTTAGCGTTAAGAAAATCTGGTGTTCCGTCGACTTTAAGCCATTCGACATTCTGTCCGTGGACTTGGGCGTTCGTTACGCGGGGGCATGGTGTCGAGGGCGCGTAAAAGTTGGACGCGATGCTGATCGCCCAGGCCAGCGGACAATTTCACCCGCAGGCCATGCGCACGAGATCGTTTTTGACGCTTACGACTTCGGCACTTTTCGTTTGCAGGGTGAGGACGCGAAAATCTGGCGAAAGGACAAGCACAAAGGCTTCGGCAGCGAACCAGAACTAGAGAAGTGCGGCAGCCGGGGACGTATTACTTCGGAGACTGAAAGGCAGGAGTTTGCAAAACTCGCCGGCCAGTTGTTTGCACCTACCACGCGGCTACCCATTCCTAGCGAACCTGATGAATTGAAGTTTTTTCCAGACTTGGGTCGGCCATCTCGCCTACCGGCTGCGTCGGCGGCTCGGGCGAGTTCGGTTTCTGTTCAAACTTCACTGGCAAATCAATGGAAAGATAAAGAAGGTTGGGCACGATTACATAGCCTTGGACGGTGACGACCTAAAAACGTTCCGCTGTGAGCAACGATCCAACGTCCTCGCATCGCTCGCGTATATTCCTAAAGAGGACATGCCGGAGGATAGTGATGAGGGCGAAGACGATTTCATGCGTGAATTGCGGCTGACGCTCGCTCCTGACGATGTTTGGGCAGCTCTGACCTACGAGCATGACGGGAAAACGTACCCGCTCTTCTCAAAAATCAAGGGCGGACGCACGAAGGAAGAGAAGGAGAAGTCCAAAGGGCAAAAAGCGGTGCAGAAGGCGGCGGGGGCTGCTTTGAAGAAGGAACTGGCGTCGGACGGAGTTGGTAAATGGAATTGGCAGGCGCTCGCCAAGGCTGCGGACACCGAATTGGTCCACACCATGAGAGCTTTTGCAGGCGAGAACAGCCTGATCGCGGAAGTGTCACGCTTCGTCTGGCCTCTGCAAAATAAGAAATGGAAATGGAACAACTGCACCATCGCCAAAGACGGAAAGCTTGTGCAGTCGTTACTTGAGCGAGATGACGAAAGCAGCGAGCCGAAACGATTCATCCATGGGATGCGTGGCTTGAACATGAAGCGCATTCGCTTGATGCAGGACTTCCGGCAATGCTGCCAGAGTCTCGCCAAACTTGAGCGCCGATTCACCGAAGAAAACCACGGATTAGAGCCGTCACCCGTCCGCCCCGGCGACAGGGTTCACGAACCCGCGCCAGCGTTTCTCGACAAGATCAACGAACTGCGCGACCAGCGCGTGAATCAGACGGCGCACATGATTTTAGCCGAAGCTTTGGGCTTGGAGCTGATGAATCCCACTGAAGTGATGATTGACGGGAAATCGAAGTGGGTATTGAAGTCAGAACGCGACCTGCATGGGCGTTACAAACAGAAGAAGGCACGTGTAGCCGCAATCGTCTTGGAAGATTTGAGCCGATACCGAACGAGCCAAGACCGGTCACGCTATGAGAACAGCCAACTGATGGAATGGAGTCATCGCGCCATTATCGGGAAGTTGCAGGATATGGCACAGGTGTTCGGTATTCAAATCATCACCGTGGACGCCCGTTTTTCTTCGCGCTTCTGTTCGCGCACCGGTGTGCCGGGCATCCGCTGCGCACAAGTCGCGAAGGGATTTGATAACGACTATCCATGGAAGAAATGGAAAGAGGAGACGTTTGGAAAAGCAGACAAGGACGGTAAGCGGCAGCTAACAGAACGCGCCAACATGATCGTGCTGGCTGCAAAGGCATTGAATCTTTCGGATAATCTAAAAGCTACACTCATCCTGCCGATGGACGGCGGGCCAGCCTTCCTCCCGGTCATTTCCCATAGTCCAACCAAAGAAGGATTGCAGGAAAACGCGGACATTGGTGCTGCGGTGAATATTGGGCTGCGTCCAGTCGCGCACCCTGACCGTTTGGATGTTTTCCCTGTGCTACGCACGGAAGCAAAAGCGGATGGTAAATTGGAAATCAAGAATCGGCGCGGCAGCCTGAGCGAGGCGGCAAGTAAGGCTGAAGACCGCACAGTTCAAACGATTGAACCGCCGGGCAGAAAAGAAGGCCGCAAGCGCAGAGGATGACATCGGTGGCGATGAGGAATTAGAGAGCGGAAAGTTTCCATATCTCTATGCCGCGGTGCGAGTCGGTAACAACCTGTCAGTGCCAATTGCCGACCAACACCGCTATCAATTGCCACTTGCTGCCGATGGCCGAAAACTGGTTGCCGGTGACAAAGTCGGCGTAGGAGCAGCACAAAGCAAAGACTTCTGGCCACGGGTTAAGCGTGATTGCTGGGAACGCATCAAGCGAATCAACGCGACGCGCCTCCGCAATTTAGGCATTGAGCCACCGAAGGAGTGGAACATCTAGGGAACCGTTATGAGCGACGCGCCAGTACAAACCCAAGCTGGACTTGAAGCACAACCGCCGATGCCGGTGCGGCGGTTGCACAACTTCATCTATTGCCCGCGCCTGTTTTATTTCCAGTGGGTCGAGAACATTTTTCAGGAGAACGCGGACACGGTGGCCGGCTCGCATGTGCATCGCAACGTGGATGCGCCGTCGCGGTTGGAAGACCCAAAGGAGCTTGGCTTGCCGGAAGGCGCGAAACTGCGGTCTTGCGGCTGGAAAGCGAATCGCTCGGCCTCATCGGCGTGGTGGACATCGTGGAAGGCGGGCCGGACGGCGCGGAGATCATTGACTACAAAAAAGGTTCGGCCCGGCGCGATTCCGAAGGCGAGCGCGTGGCGAAGGAGCCGGACGCCATGCAAGTCGCGGCGCACGCGCTGTTGTTGCGCGAACATGGCGTGAATGCGGTTCGCGGCGCGATTTATTACGCGGCAGACAAGCGGCGCGTGCCGGTGGAATTGACCGAGGAACTTTTTAACAAAGTCCGGCAAGCGATCACTGAAGCGCGCGCCGTTGCCGCATCGGGCAAGTGTCCGCCGCCGCTGAAGAATGATCGCGCGTTGTCTGTATTGCTCCGCCTATCCGATTTGTCTGCCGAATGAATCGCTTTGGTGGGCGAAAGCGCGCGGAAGCCAGAGCCGGACGCCGCAATTCAGTTTGGCTTTGCCGCGCCAATCGAAGACGCGTTCGCGACCGGATTTTGGAGGCGTTGGATTTCGCCGCCGAGATCCACCGGCAAGGAACCGACGTTGCAGCCGCCGCGTCCGGGCGGCGATGATGGCGAGGTGTTGGTGGTGCAGACGCCGGGCGCGCAAATCGGCCAGCGCGGGGATGAATTGCTCGTCAGCGTGAAGGGCGAAGATGCGCGCAAACTGCCCGGCCAGCAGGTGCGGGCGATTTATTGTTACGGCGCAGTGCAAATGACGGCGCAGGCGGTCGCGACGTGCTTGGAGCTTGGCATTGATGTCGCGTATTTTTCCCCGGCGGGACGGTTTCTCGGCATGTTGCGCGGATTGCCCGCCAGCGGCGTGGACGCGCGGCGCGGGCAATATCGGCTGTTTGAATTGCCGGGCGTGCGGTTGCAACTGGCGCGCGAAGTCATCCGCGCCAAGATTCACAACCAGCGCGTGATGCTCATGCGCAACGGCGATGTGCCGGAGCGCGTGACTGAGCTTGATGGCGAGTTTCCGCGATGCCACGGAATCGGCGCGCGACTTGACGGCGTTGCTGGGCATTGAAGGCAGCGCGGCGGCGCTCTATTTCGAGCAGTTCGAGTCCATGCTGAAACAGCGCGAGGACTGGAAATTTGACTGGCGCGGGCGCAATCGCCGTCCGCCGCGTGATCCGGTGAACGCGCTGCTTTCGCTCGGCTATTCGATGCTGGCGAAGGAATTGACGGGCGTTTGTCATTCGGTCGGACTTGATCCGTTTCTCGGCTTCATGCACCAGCCGCGTTACGGCCGTCCGGCGCTGGCGCTGGATTTGATGGAGGAATTTCGCCCGCTCATTGCCGACAGCGTGGCCATCAGCCTCATCAATCGCGGCGAACTTGGCCCGGAGGATTTCATCGCAGCGCGAACGGGATGTTTTTAACCGACAAAGGCCGGCGACCATTTTGGGAAGGATGGTTTCGGCGGCTGGACACGGAAGTCAGCCACCCGGAATTCAGTTACAAAATGGCGTATCGCCGGATGCTGGAAGTGCAGGCGCGGCAGTTGTGGCGATTCGTTCGCGGCGAGGCATTGACCTATCACGGATTTGTCACCCGATGAGCCGCATCCGTTATCTTGTGAGCTACGACATCAGCGACCCGAAACGGTTGCGGAAAGTGGCGCGCTCGCTGGAAGGTTTTGGCGTGCGGCTGCAATACTCGGTTTTTGAATGTCCGCTGGACGATTTGCGTCTGGCGAAACTTAAAGGCCGAGCTTCAGGATTTGCTCAATCACGACGAAGATCAGGTTTTGTTTGTATCGCTGGGCGCAGAGTTCCAAAGACGCGAGCTTGATCATTGACGCAATGGGATTGCCTTACGAAGTCCGCTCGCGCGTGACGATTATTTGATTTTCAAGCTTGCAAGTTTTTCCGAAAGGCGTTGAATAAATCCCGGCTACGGCCACCGACCAGTTAGCTTCCGCCATTGGCTAACCATGATTGCTCATTGAAATCGCGACGACTGCGCCTGAATGCGGCGATTGCAGTGCGAGTGCGGAAATGCTGGCGCTGGCCTGCACGGACGCTCGCACAACAGATTCGCTTGGATTGATAGGCTATTGGCAATGATTGTTTCCCGATTCATTTATGTGTTAATGCTCCAACCTGCCTCACGCTCGCAATGCGGTCGGCTGGCGTTGATTCTCAAGGTGTTCGGGGCGAGCCGCAGTCGCCGCGACTGCGGCAATCTTGAGGCGGTCAGGCTGACTACGCAGCTTGCACGCGCCGCAGTCGCCGCGACTGCGGCAATCTTGAGGCGGCGTAGATGCTCTCACAGTGCGCATCAATCTTGCTATCAGCTGCCGCAGTCGCCGCGACTGCGGCAATCTTGAGGCGGCGATGAACGAGCTCAGCGTTAGCTCGCAGCGCCGCAGTCGCCGCGACTGCGGCAATCGTGAGGCGGTTCGATGTCGATATCAGTCGTGACTGTAGCGCCGCAGTCGCCGCGACTGCGGCAATCTTGAGGCGGCAGCTGACGACCGTCTGCATGCAAGTCGACAGCGATGCCGCAGTCGCCGCGACTGCGGCAATCTTGAGGCGGATCTGACGCAGTTAGTCATGGACATCCGACGCTCAGCCGCAGTCGCCGCGACTGCGGCAATCTTGAGGCGGTTACGTATGCGGCGAAGTAGTTCAGCTTGCCGCTGTGGCCGCAGTCGCCGCGACTGCGGCAATCTTGAGGCGGTGCAATGCGCATGCGGACTGATCGAGTACGCTGCATGCCGCAGTCGCCGCGACTGCGGCAATCTTGAGGCGGCACAACGATGCCGATCGCCGTGAACATATGCACGATGCCGCAGTCGCCGCGACTGCGGCAATCTTGAGGCGGTAGTCATGCCGTTGCGTCATGACGTGACGTCGCTGAGCCGCAGTCGCCGCGACTGCGGCAATCTTGAGGCGGTGCTAGCAGCGACGTGTCAGCGCGACCGTACTGATGCCGCAGTCGCCGCGACTGCGGCAATCTTGAGGCGGCCATGAGCGTCAGTGCCAGCGGCGATTCGCTGCGAGCCGCAGTCGCCGCGACTGCGGCAATCTTGAGGCGGCATTCGCCGCGTCGATCTGCGTCCGCGAGTCGCGCATGCCGCAGTCGCCGCGACTGCGGCAATCTTGAGGCGGTATTCAGCGCTCGAATGCAATCTGACGTCCATGCAGCCGCAGTCGCCGCGACTGCGGCAATCTTGAGGCGGGACGTCAGCCGGCGTTGCATCGGTTGCTAGCATCGAGGCCGCAGTCGCCGCGACTGCGGCAATCTTGAGGCGGTGCGCATGCACGGCATTGCCAGTCGACATGTCGACGAGCCGCAGTCGCCGCGACTGCGGCAATCTTGAGGCGGCGCACTGACCGTCGACAATGACGTCGCGCATTGATGGCCGCAGTCGCCGCGACTGCGGCAATCTTGAGGCGGTCAATCGTCATTGGCGCGGCAGTGCGTCATGGCTAGCCGCAGTCGCCGCGACTGCGGCAATCTTGAGGCGGTCGAGCGTCGAGGCCATGTGCTCATGCCGCAGTCGCCGCGACTGCGGCAATCTTGAGGCGGATCATGCGTGCGACATGAGCGCTGCGACTGAGCCGCAGTCGCCGCGACTGCGGCAATCTTGAGGCGGGTCTCGGCTTGCACGTCGTCATCGGCATCGCGATCTGCCGCAGTCGCCGCGACTGCGGCAATCTTGAGGCGGCTGACATGGCATCGTCGTGATGCAACGTCGTGCAGTCAGGCCGCAGTCGCCGCGACTGCGGCAATCTTGAGGCGGGCGATTGCAGCGATTCGATCGCGTCATGCTGTGAGCAGCCGCAGTCGCCGCGACTGCGGCAATCTTGAGGCGGGCTTCGACTGCCAGTCGACGTGCATGCGACCAGCGGCCGCAGTCGCCGCGACTGCGGCAATCTTGAGGCGGAGTTCATGACGTCTGTCGGCTATCGAGCATTGCAGTGCCGCAGTCGCCGCGACTGCGGCAATCTTGAGGCGGTCATCTGCACGGTCGATAAGACTGCAGTCTTGGCTGGCCGCAGTCGCCGCGACTGCGGCAATCTTGAGGCGGGAGTTGCGCGAGCAGCAGTCCCTGGCGTACATCGCACGCCGCAGTCGCCGCGACTGCGGCAATCTTGAGGCGGCACGTGCCTATGGTGAGCCGATGATTCGCTGCGTGGCCGCAGTCGCCGCGACTCCGGCAATCTTGAGGCGGAGCTGACGTGTCACATGACGTGCGTATGAACAGGCGCCGCAGTCGCCGCGACTCCGGCAATCTTGAGGCGGGATCACTGCAAGCCAAGTCGCTGCGCATGGCAGTTGGCCGCAGTCGCCGCGACTCCGGCAAGCTTGAGGCGGCTCATTCAGAGCGATGTCATCTGCTCGTCCGCGCCGTGCCGCAGTCGCCGCGACTCCGGCGATCTTGAGGCGGATCCTCAGCTCGGCTGGTGCCATCATGCTCGACGCCGCAGTCGCCGCGACTCCAGCGAGCTTGAGGCGGGGGAGCGCCTTAGGGTTTGACTCGAGAGAAACGGAGGTAGGGCTTTGGGTTAAGGGGCGGGGCCGTTCCGCAAAAAATTAGTAGAAGTAGCTACGCGCGCCGTCTGTTCAGACTGCCAATACTGTAACGCTCTCTCAGCTCGACTTTGACTATCTGCCTAGTTTTCGTTGCCACGGACCACCTTTCAACCACGTCTTAGCGAACGCATTGAACTGAAGCGCCGCAGTCGCTGGTGGCATTACGAATACGCGCACGGCATCTACCAAACTCTCCAAGTTCGCTTCCCCAACTTTCAATTTGTTCTTGGTGCTAAACGCACGCCATTGGGCTTGCTTGGTGACATCGGCTGCGAACTCTGTGGTTAGGCCAAACGGTGTCTCGGTCGGCAATGCGGTCTTGCGACGCTTGAAGGTCGCACGAATTGCCGCTTGTAACACCTCGCCATCGAACTCAAATTCCCGCGACATTACCCAGATGTCGTAATAGTCCCGCATTCGGCTATTGACGATCCCCAAACGCACCATTGTCTCGAACTTCTCCGCGATGGCGGTCTCGCGGGGATAGACAGCCACATGCGGTGCGGGGAAATCCAGCAACACAGGGAAGTCAACATTGAGCGCCTTCGGCGTCACCACGTCCCCAAACCCGATGTCCACCTGCAATGGAATGCGTGCTTTGCCCAATCGTGATTCCAGCGTGACCCGCATCCCGCCATAGGCATCTTCTTCGCGGATCGGTGTGACCCGCACACTCCGCTCAATGAACACCAAGCCGTCGTCTTCCACTGCAACCCGGCAAATGCCTTGGAAAATCTCCTTCAACTCCTGTTCGTTGCCACCCTGGGCAGCCAGCAAATCCAAATCCTTCGTCAACCGGTACAGCACGCCTCGCCAAACCAAGAACATCATTGCACCTTTTACAGTGAAGTTTTTCGCGTGTGGCGACCGGCTGAAGGCGATACAATAATCGCTCCAACCCATATCGAGTCAGAACATACTGCGGGTCTTCACCGTTCTGCTTCGCGCGATTTAACAGCCGCTGCATGACCGACGCGCTCAGATTACGCGGCAGGCCCCTGCCGTGTCATGCAAGCGACTCCATGTAGGGACGCATTACATTAGCCACACGGCATACTTTGGCATATCGCCAAAGGTCGTCCGCTGTCGCCTTCTTCTTGCGCCAGCAATCGCGGAGCGCCTCCAGCGCGACGTCCGCTCCCACCTTGTTCCGGTACTTGAAACAGTCTGCCACTGTTTTGGCCGGGGTTGTCACCCGCACCGTCACGCCCTCGATTTGACGCTCCTCGAAACCTGTGCGAAGTGCCGCACCCGAAAACCGCACAACCCGCACCGGCAGACCGTTGACGGTCGGCTTGGCAGCCTTGCGATCAATCGCAACCCATATCTCCGGCGGCCACTGCGTAGTCAGTTCGTGAAATTGCAGTGCGCTTAGCAGACACACTACCCCATGCGGAATCTTCGCGCAGACTTCCGCCAGCCCATGCTGTGCCGTGATCTCGTGCTCGGGCAGCCGATACAGCCCACGAGATGGGCGTTCCAGTCGTCCATTTGAACCAGACGACGCAGGTATGTCCCTGAGATACCGTGGGCTTTGAGGTCCCTAGCGCGAAGCATCCCTTTTTTCCGCGCGAGGGCCAGTATTTGCTCAGTTTTGGAGTGTTTGGACATGTTTCAAATCCTCGGCACTTATGAATAAGTGCCGAGGATTTGTAACACTCTAAAAGGTGAACGTCAACGGTGGATGGCCGCTAATCCAATAAGCCCTTCTGCGGGCGCAGAACAAACAAATCGGCTAGTGCCATTGGTTGCAGGTCATTGTATTCCGTCTGACGCACCTTCATGTATGCCCATGGCTTACCGGTGAGGGTGCTGGCGTTCTCGCACCACAACCGCGCGGCGCGGTCCTTGTTGACCACGTTCACGTCCTCCAAGCCCTTCGTCTCTATCAGATAATGCACCCCGTCTGCGGCGACAGCTACGAAATCGGGCTCATAGTACCGCAAGTTGCTCATATTGTCCGTGTACTCGAACGACGAAGCCGAATTGCTGGGGGAGCTTCGCGAATCGTTCCACGTCGCCAGCGTTCTGTAGAAAACGGGCAAACTCCCGTTCAAATTCATTGTCGCATGGTACAAGATTAAAGATGCACTTCCGTGCTGCGAATGTCGGGCGTGACCATGGGAATGGCGGTGTAGCTGACAGACTGGCGGCCGGCGTTCAGAAGCTGCGGCAGCAATTCTTCGACTACCAACTTCTTCAAGGCATCGTCAAACAGCTTCACGGTCATGTACACGGCGACGTTGCTGCTGATCGCCTTCACCATGCCCGCCTCCTGTAGATTCACCGTTTCGCCAAAAGCTTTCTTCTCCAAAAACTCCCGCACCTTCGGCACAAGCGCCGCAAACTGCGATGGCAGCTTCACGTCTTGCGCGATGCGTCGAGCGTAGTAGCCGATGACTTCTTCCGCCGTCTGCGGTTCGGGAATCGTGTAGTCGCGCTCAAGCATCTTTTCCTGGCTGATGATGTCGTAGCCTTCGTAGTGGAATTGCTGCGCGGCCTTATCGCTTTGCTTGCGGGGAAGGACCGGACACTTGAACTTCATTACTTCCAGCGCCGCGATTTCTTCCGCTAACGATTTTTTACGGGTCAGAATCGGACTCAGCACTGGCAGCGAAATGTCCTTGTCCAACTTCTTTGGATCGGGCGTGATGTTGACGATGACAACCTTGTCTTTGCCAACCTCGAACGTGCCGAACTCCATCCCCTCTTCGTGTTCCAAATCCTCGACGAACTCGATGAACTTCTTGTTGCCGATCACGTCAACGTGCTCGACGTAACCGGAACCCGTGCCGCGAAACATCAAACGCAATCCGCGCCCCACCGTTTGCTCCGGCAGGATGTTGGCCTTTGCGGTGTACGGGCGAAGTCCCACGATCACCGTCACCCCTTGTACGTCCCAGCCCTCCCGCAGCATTAACACACTGACGATGCAGTTAACCGGGCTCTTTTCATCGTCCACCTCGCGGGACAATTTCCGCGCCGTGTCCAAGTCGGCGTCGGACACCTCGCCAGATTTCTTGGTGTGAATTGTCACCAGCTTGTCCCCGCCGAATTCCGTCGGATATTTCTTCTGCAACCAATCCGCCACGTCGTCGGCGTCCGCCGTCTCATTCATCATCACGAACAGCACCGGCTTCTTGCCGTAAGTCTTCAACTGTTGCCGGTATTCCTTCCACCGCTCGACGCCTGCCGTGAGATACGCCTGGTATCGCGTGCTGGCAATCTTCGACGGCTGTTCCGTGATGCCCGTCGCAATGCCCTTCAACGGTCGCTTCACCATGTTGTCGATGATGGCCTGCTTCAACGGGTAATCGTACACCGTCCACGAAAACAACTGGCCTTTGGTGTGCCGGGGCGTGGCGGTGAAGTCCAGTTGCGCGGCCAAGCCGTTCGAGACGCCGGCATGAAGGGCGCGGATTGTCTTGTTCCACTCGCTGTCTTCGTCGTGCGTATGGTGGGCTTCGTCGTTGAGCACCATGACCGGTCCGCCGCGCTGCGCGATTCGTTTGTCGAAGTCTTCGATCACCTGCTTGTCCGCCGGCGGTTTCGGGCCAAGCACTGCCGTCATTTCATCGGGTTCATCATCCTGATTGTCTCGGCGCTCGTAGAACTGCTGGACGTTCGTGAGGTACAACGCGCCGATTGAACCTGCACGCTCGCTCTCGCCGCGCATGTAACATTGGATGTCACGCCCGAAGATCTCCAACTCCGGCGGAATCACCGGGTCTTGCCGGAAGATGCGGCCTTCCCCGAAATCCGTCCGCAACCGCTCAAACACAATCACGTTCGGCGCAATCACCAGAAACGTCTTGGCGAAATCCTCGCGGCCTTCGTTGACGGCATTGAAGAACTGCCATGCGACCGCCAGCGACATGACTTTTGTTTTGCCGCTGCCCGTCGCCATCTTCACGCAATACCGGGCAAACAGGTCATTCTGCAACAGGCGCAAGTCGGAGTGCGTGGCGAAGCCTTCCACCAGCGCCTTGTGCGAGCGCGCCTTGGCGACTTCGTACAGGTACACCAGCGTCTCCATGGCTTCCTGTTGGAAGTATTCGTACTTGAACTTGCGCCCATTCGGTAGCCGGTGGTCGGTGTGAAACCAGTAATTCAGCAGCAGCCGCGTCGTGTCCGTGATTCCCGCGTATTTCGCGCCCGCCGCCCATGCCTTCATCTTTTCACGGATGGCGGGCACACACGGCGCGGTGCTGACCTTCGCTTCCAACAGCGCCAGTTGCGCCTTGCCGGGCTTCGCTTTCCGAGGCATGGCTACTTGACCTTCACTTTCACGGTCTTCGTCGTGTCGTTGCCCAGAATATCAATCACCTTCACCACGACTGCTGTATTCGCCCTTCTCGGCGTAGGTGTGCGTCGTCTCCAGTTCCAGCTTCGGCTCTTTGCGGGTGCGATACGTCTGCCACTCGTTGTGGAACGTGTCGCCCTTGTGATCCCAGTCCACCGCCCAGTAATCAATCCACTGCGACCAGTGCTTCACCGCCTTGCGCACGTCCTCCGGCACGTCGTCGGGCGGAATCACGAAATCCGTCAGCCGCAGCTTCACTTCCTGCTTCTTTACTTCGCTTCCACCGCCAGCGCCGCCAACTCGAAAAACTTCACCTCGCCTTGCTCGACGGCCCGCTTGTCCATCACGTCGCGGGGAATCTTGATGAACCGCAACTGAATGTTGGCCGCTGCCGCCTGCTGCTTGGACACCTCGTTCAACTCAAACGCGAAATCCCAGCCGAGCACGTCAATCCCGTTTGTCTTCGGCGCATCCGCGCCCTTGCCGATGGCCTTCTTGAACTCCACGGCCATTTGCCGCACGTCGCCGTCACTCACAGGCGAGTCCACCGCGCCGACATGCACCATGCGCCCGCCGTGCAGCCCGTGCAGCCACGTGTAACCGTGAATCGGCTTGGCGTTGTACAGCTTCAGGATGAACTCCACATAAGCCCGCTGCCGCGCCGCCGCCTGCTTGCCGTTGCCCTCGCCAAACTCCGCTCCCGCCCACAACTGCCGCTCGTACTTGCCAAGATTCTGCACCACAAACGGGCGCACGTCCGGGAATCGCCAGCAACCGCTTCCGCGTCGTATGAATCGCAAACCGGCCCAAGTCGCCGGTGATCCAACGTCGCCCCAACTTCTCCGCAACCGCCGCCGTCGTGCCGCTGCCACCAAAATGTCCAACACCAAGTCGCCGGAATTCGACGAGGCTTTGATAATGCGTTCGAGCAAGGCTTCTGGCTTCTGAGTCGCGTAAATATCTTGACGCGTATCCTTAAAGTCAGACCAGATATCTTGGATCGGGTAGCCCGGGCACTCGTCGGCGTACATCTTTAGACGTGGGTTGCCTGTCTCAGACCATGCAATGCGTCCCTCTCGCTCAAACTTGTCCAAACTCTCCGGCACGAATGCCCAGTGGCGCCCCTTCGGTGGAGGTATACCCTTCCATGGTTTACCCGTGATGCCATAACGGATGGCAGGAGCGTGCAAAGGGACAGTGGTGTAACGGCGGTTCGTTTTCGGCTCAATCAGAGGGAAACCTTCCTCAAGGTCTTGTGGCAGTACCGGTCCAAGGATTTTGTTCCAAGTGTATTCATCGGACTTGGCGTAGGAGTAAATGACATCGTGAATGTTGCCGAACCCGCTTGAAGTGTAGTTCTTCGGATTGCATTTAACTCGCACGATCTCGTTGATAAAGTTTTCCTTCCCGAACACTTCATCGAGCACGCACTTCGCATAATGTCCAACGTGCCAATCCAGATGAACGTAGAGACTGCCGTTTTCGTGGAGCAGTTCATGCGACAGCACGATGGTTTCGTAAAACCACTGTAAATACGAATCGAGACCGCCGTCCCCACGTGTCGCGATAGGCTTTCTGTTCGATGATGCTCGGCTCTTTGGTGAACTCGAACGAATCGTCTTCGGGTGTGTCGGGATGATCGGGCACGGAAGCGGTAAAGCTGAAATCCGCGTCTGTGTTGAACGGCGGGTCGTAGTACATGAGGTTGACCTTGCCCGCGAACTCCGGCAGCAGCGACGGCAGGACGTATTTCTTGTCGCCCCAAATCAGCCGGTTGCGCCATTCCTTCGCCGCGTACGCTCCCGGCGCTTCCAACAACAGATTTTTCTGCCGTTCCTGCACCGATTCGTTGACCGTCTCAACGGTCTGAAATGGCAGCGCCACGCGTAACGGTGCAACGCGTTTCCCGTCCTGATACTTTCCGTCCCAGATGAGTTCAGTGCGTGCCGGTGCGGTAGCAGCGTCTTTTGGTTTTTCCACAGACATGGCCCTCGCTCGCGTGCGAATCAGGCTCTGTCTGCGGATGGCTTTCCCTGAAGGGATACCGTGCCTGCAAAAGGAAGGGGCGTGTCCTAGTCACGCTCCATCCCAGGCACTGGTATGCCCTTCACGGAACGCTTTCGGGCACGCCCTTGCGGGGCGTGCCTCGAAGCGACCGTCCGTGAAGTCAAAATTACCAGTTTTGGGATGAACAGCAGCCGAAGCTACGCGAAATAATTGTTAATATCGGTTACGTGTCGTTCTTGGTCTCTCAGTCTCCTTCAATTTTGGCGAGTGTAGTCCGCTGCAAAGACCTGGGCAAGTGTTTCGTCGCTCAACAATGCCCGTCACCGCTCCAATCGCGGCGTAAGCTCTCGACTGGCCCCCTCTCCTGTCAGGCTGGTAGAGAAAGCTCTTCCGCTAGCTAGATATTGTTGGGGTCGGCGATATGCGGCCCGGCCGGACGTTGCCAAGTGTGGAATGGTTGGCTTTCGGCTTTCCTAACGGTGCCTGGTGCCTCGCGTGGTTTTTCACGCCCTAGCTTTTTTGGGTCTGCCACTGCGACCTTCCGCCTCTTGCGGCGTCGGGTCATTGGCTCACCCAAGATTTCGTGGCAGAACCGGAAGACAGTGTCACTGGCGACCGGCACGTTAACGTTGCGTAGGATGCCGGCGATGGCCGCGTAAGACGCTCCTTTGCTCCTCAGTTCCGCGATGCTGCCTTTCATCGGCAAAAGCTTCCGAAACTTGGTCGGATGCCGTGGCACATAGTCTCGGATGGCTTGCGCCAATCGGGCTGCCGCCAAATCGGTTGCGGAATCGGTGTTCATTCGGATACCCCTCGTATGTAGTTCGGACAAAAGTTCCTAGCGTACGCTAGGAGCCTTGCGTGTCCTCTTTTCATGTGCGCCAGTAAAGCACAAGCCCCGACGAAAGTTGCTCCCATTTGGGAACAACTTTTCTCCTGAGATCAGGTACATGTCGGGCATGTTGTCTAGAAAAGTGCAATACAGCCTGGCCAATGCGAAGGCATATTTCGAGGAACACCTGTCCACAGGTGATTATTACAGCGAAGGGGTAGCCGTTGCCGGACAATGGTTTGGTAAAGCTGCGGCGTCACTCAATCTCTCGGAAATAGTCAAACGTGACGAGTTCCTGCATCTGTGTGACAACCTGGACCCGCGCACTGGCAAACTCCTCACGCAACGGCTCAAAACCACCCGTAGCGAGGTCGGAGATGACGGAGAGGAGCGTACCGTGGCCAACCGTCGGGTATTCTACGATTTCACGTTCTCGCCACCCAAAGCGGTCTCCATCGCGGCATTCATCGGCAATGACAACCGTATCGTGGACGCCCATGACCGTGCCGTGCGCGTGGCACTCCAAGAACTGGAGCGGTTGGCGGCGACCCGCGTGCGTACCAAGGGCAGCATGTCGGACCGGCCCACCGGCAACATCGTCGCAGGGACCTTCCGGCACGACACGTCCCGCGCCTTAGACCCGCACCTGCACAGCCACTGCGTCGTGTTTAACGCGACGTTTGACCCAGTGGAACGTCGCTGGAAAGCGCTGGAGACCCTGGAGATGGTGCGCGCAAGGAAGTATGTCGAGAACGTCTATTACCACGAATTGGCCCGCGAACTCAGGGCATTCGGATACAACCTGAAACACAATGCTCGCGGTGACTTTGAAGTCCAGGGAGTTTCTCCGGAACTCTGTCAACGATTCTCGAAGCGGCATCAGCAAATTGACGAGAAGACGCGCGAACTGCTGGCCAAGAAACCGCATCTCGCGAAGGGCAATGTACCAGAAATCCGAAACAGCATCGCCCAAAGCGAACGGCTTCGGAAGATCAAATCGGTTCGGCTGGAGGAGCTGCGGAGTCTCTGGACACGCCAGATCTCCCCCGCTGAGAAAGAGGCCGTCGCATCGTTGAAGCATGGTGCGTCGGTCAATCCCGGGCACCGCGTCGCAGGCAATGCCTTGGCCGCTGTCGCTTGGGCAGAAGAACACCTATTTGATCGCCACCCTGTGGTGCCGGAATATGAGCTGTGGCGGCACGCGTTGGAACATGCACGCGGTGAGAACATCACTATCGAACAGGTGCGCAACATCACTCAAAGCAGAGGGTACATCCGCGATGAACGCCGCCCACACCTTGTTACGAGCAAGGCAGCCATGGAGCGAGAATGGGACATCGTATGTCTGGCCAAGTCTGGGATCAGACGGTTTCGTCCATTGGGCGATGCCCAGTCGATCGGCAACGCCAGCCTCAATTCAGAACAGCGCGCGGCAGTCGAGCACATCTTGAGTTCCCGCAACTTCCTTACGCTGTTTCGCGGCGGCGCGGGCACGGGGAAAAGCTATGCCCTGAGAGCGGTCGGCGATGGGTTGCAAAGAGCGGGGCATCACATCCACGTCATTGCGCCGCAACGACAGCAGGTCATAGGTTTGGAACAGGATGGATTCAGAGGAGTTCAGACTGTGAGCGAATTCCTCGTGAGAAAGCCAATGCCAGAGGGAGCCGTTGTCCTCGTGGATGAAGCCGGCCAAATCGGAGGCGAGCAGATGCAGCGGCTTCTTCGCTACGTCCGCAACGGTCGTGGTCGTCTCATTCTCTGCGGCGACACCCGGCAACATGGAGCGGTGCAAGCATCCGACGCCCTTTGGGCCATCGAGAAGTACTCAGGCCTGAAGGCGGCTGTGCTGAACGAGATTCACCGTCAAGACCCAGCAAGGGCCAAGACCGTGGCCGAGCGGCGGCAGATTGAAGAGTACCGGCAGGCCGTTCGCGAGGCATCCGAGGGGAATCTCGGTAAATCATTTGATCGCCTGGACAAGCAATCGGCAATCATCCTGTGTTCGCCGTTCGACCAGCAGGACAAACTCGCGGAGAGTTATATCAACCTCACTGGCAAGGGACACTCGGTTGTGGTCGTTTCGCAAACCTGGTCGGAAATTCACAAGGTCAATGATCGTGTGCGGGCGGCACTTAAGTCCCGTCATCAGTTGGGCGACGAAGAACATACGGTCACAGCGCTCGAATCTGTCGATTTGACCGACGCTCAAAAACGTGACCCACGTTTCCATACCGACAAAACAGTCCTCGTGTTCAATCAAGATACCGCCGGGTTTCGCAAGGGCGAGACAGGTCGTCTGAGGAGCATCACGGCGAAGGGGCTTGTGGTCGAAAGTGAGAAGAAGATTCGTGTCATCCGATTCCAGCATCTGTCTCGCTTGGCCTTCTGCCAACCACGCGAGTTGGCTCTTGCCTTTGGAGATCGCCTACAGTTGAAAGCCAATAGCAGGGCCGCGCGTGGACAGCGCTTGGTGAACGGCGAACTGGTCACTGTGAACAAGGTTCTGGCCGACGGACGAATCAAACTTCAAGACGGAAGGGTTCTCGGAAATGACTACCGCCGTTTTGTTCGCGGTTTCGCCATCACGTCGTATGCCTCGCAAGGCAAGACAGTGGATTACGTCCTGTTTTCCGACTCGACCGTCAAGGCCGCGACCAACCAGCAGCAGTGGTATGTCACTATTTCGCGGGGACGCAAGGGGATACGGATTTTCACCAGCGACAAGGAGCAACTACGGGAAAACATCTGCCGGTCGGGTGACCGCGAATTGGCCTTGGACATGGCTTGGGCGCTCCGGCAAGGGATGGACGTGAGCCTGGGCATCGACCAAACACACGGCATCGGACGATCATCTTCCGTTTGAGGAGACGTATGAAACCAACCCAAAGTAAAGACGCACCGGCGGGTAACCTGCCGAACGTAACGAAGCAACCCGAAGTCGCACGGCTCGCACTGAGCCGGAAAGAAGCTGCTATTGCCTTGGGAGTCAGCGTCCCGACTTTGGATCGGCTGGTGCAACGCGGATTACTCCGACCGAGTCGCGCACTACGTCGCCCACTATTTCCGGTCCCCGAAATCGAACGATTCCTCCGCGAAACATCCGGCCCGATCACATCGTGAAGAGAACGTCGTTTCAGGATTCACCAACACTTTCGCTTGTCGCTCATCTGTCAGAAGCGATCCCACAGAGTCACCCTGGCAGAAATGTTGTAACCCAATGTTGTAACCCGACGCCCGATTTTGTGATGTTTCGTGATGACATGGGATTGCATGCGATTGGCATACACCCCTGACACACATTGGGCTGGCAGCCGATAGCTAAAAGCGTGAAAAACTGGCTAAAATTGCCCTTTAGAATTATGAGTCCCCTGCTCTACCACTGAGCTACCCTGGCACACCAAGCCGAATCATTTCGCCGCCCTGAACCCATTCGGGGCTGGCATCAAAAGCGGGGTAAGATTAGCGAAGCCGGGCGGAATTTCAATCTTCTGTTTTCAGTCACCCACGATCTGCTGAGTGCGGCCAAGAGCGGTGCGGACGTAGCGACGGCGGGCCGGGCGTGAACAAGGCGATTCTCGCGGCAGGACACGTCAACGTGTGCGTCAATTGCCTGCGGAAAGGGAGAAGCACATGGGGAACCTCTGGTGAAGGAGTGCGGTTGTCGACGCCCACAACTTCTGGTGGGGTGAGACGTTTGTTGCAGCGTAAAGCTGCGTTGCACCTTTATGAGGCGGGCGAAAAGTGGTTAGGAGATTGGCTTGCGGAACCATGGAAGAGATCACCGGTTGTCGCCTTCTGGATTGCGTGTGGGCGGGATGTGTGATTGGATTGGCGGGGAAGCCAGATAATTCTGATTTGCATGAGCTTCAGCCGGAAGAAGTTGGTGGGAGTGGCGCTGGTGATTGTTGCGGCCACCATCTGGCTGTATTGGCCGAGCACGCACGGTGAGTTTCTGAGAGTGGACGACCTGGAGTATTTGCGGCAGTCAAAGCGGTGGAATGGGCTGACGTGGGACGCGGTGAAATGGGCGTTTACATCCACCGACTCGTACTATCACCCATTGTCCCGGTTATCCCACGTTCTGGACTACCAAATCTGGGGAAAGAATGCGGCGGGTCACCATGCCACGAGTGTGGTGGTGCACGCGCTCAACGCCGCGCTGGTGTTCGGTTTCCTGTGGACGCTGTTGGGAGCGACAACCCTGACCACGGGCGAGCGGCAGATGGTGGCTTTGTGGGTGGCGGTGGTGTTCGCGATCCATCCGCTGCAAACCGAATCGGTAGCCTGGATGTCGGGGCGGACGCAGCTGCTCTGCACGATGTTCGGCGTCGGCAGCCTGTGGGCCTATACGGCCGGCGCGCGTCGGTGGGTGGTGTGGGGATTGTTCGTGCTGGCAGTTTTGTGCAAACCGATGGCGGTGTCGCTACCCTTTGTCATGCTGGCGATCGATTACTATCCGCTGCGACGCCACGAGCGGCTCGGCTGGGGACGGTTGGTGCGGGAGAAGGCGGCGATGATTGCCGTCGCCGGGCTGGTGGGGGTGGCGACGATGATTACTTCAGGGGCAGGGAAGCCCGATTCGATGGATCCGTTAGCGGTGCTCCCCTTGTCGATGCGCGTGTTGCATATGTTCGAGAGTCTGACGTTTTATTTGGTGAAACTGGCTTGGCCGGCGCATTTGTCGCCCACCTACCTTTTAGACACATCGGTTGGCCAGTGGACGGTTTTCACATCGGCGCTCAGTGTTCTCATTATCACCGCGGTGGTTGCCTGTGAAAGAAGACGCCTGCCGATGCTGGCGACGGCATGGGGGGTGTACGTGATGTTGGTTCTTCCCACGTCCGGGCTCATACCAACGGGCAGGCCAACGGTGGAACTGCGGTATGCCTACGTGGCGATGCTGCCGCTGCTGCTGGTCGCCGGCGCGGCAGGGGTGTGGGTATGGCGGCGTTCGGCGCGGGTGATGCGTCTTGCGCTGGCCGGCCTGCTGGCGTGTGACCTATGCATTTTCGGGGCCGGCACCCGCCGTCTGATACCGGACTGGCACAATGACGAAACCATGCATCGGGCCACATTGGCGGAATTCCCGGACTCCGAGCAGGCGAGTCGGGAACTGGCTACCGAATTACTGGATCAAGGGAGGGCCAGCGAGGCTCTCGTATACGCGCAACGAAGCGTCGAAATCACGCCGCACGTGTGCGAGGCACACGTGGTATTGGGGCTTGTGCTGTGTCAATTGGGCCGGCTTCCAGAAGCCATCGCGCAGGATGAGCAAGCGCTACAAATCGATCCCCATTCCGTCAGAGCGAATTTCGCCTTTGGAGTGGCCCTGTCCCAGATGGGCCAGTGGCCAGAGGCGGCGGACCGCTACGAGCAAGCCCTGCGGATCAAGCCCGATTACGCCGATGCCCACGACAGTCTGGGGACCGCTTTGGGGCAAATGAGAAAGTTCGAGGAAGCGATCAGGCACTTAGAGCAGGCCCTGCGGATCAAGCCCGATTACGCCGAGGCCCACGACAATCTGGGGACCGTTTTGGCGCAAACAGGAAAGTTCGAGGACGCCATCACCCACTACGAACAGGCGCTACGGATCAAGCCCGATTTCGCCGACGCGCACAACAATCTAGCGGTCGCTTTGGCGCGAACGGGAAAGATCAAGGAAGCCATCACGCACTACGAGCAGGCCCTGCGGATTGATCCCGATTTCGCCGACGCGCAGTACAATCTGAGGACCGCTTTGGCGCAAACGGAAAACATTGGGGAAGCCACCAACTACTACGAGCAAGCCCTGCGGATCAAGCCCGATAATGCCGAGGCGCATGACAATCTGGGGATTGCGTTGGCGCAAACGGGAAAGATCGGGGAAGCCATCGCCCACTTCGAGCAGGCCCTGCGGATCAAGCCCGATTTCGCCGAGGCACACGACAATCTGGGGGTCACTTTGGCGCAAACGGGAAAGATCGGGGAAGCCATCGCCCACTACGAGCAGGCCCTGCGGATCAAGCCCGATTTCGCCGAGGCGCACGACAATCTGGGGGTCGCTTTGGCGCAAACGGGAAAGCTCGGGGAAGCCATCGCCCACTACGAGCAGGCCCTGCGGATCAGGCCCGATTATGCCGAC
Source organism: uncultured Verrucomicrobiae bacterium (assembly GCA_963712025.1). GTDB lineage: Bacteria > Verrucomicrobiota > Verrucomicrobiia > Palsa-1439 > Palsa-1439 > Palsa-1439. The sequence continues at coordinate 123,379 of CAVQGJ010000004.1, forward strand.
GCGCACTACAATCTGGCGACCGCTTTGAGCGAGGCGGGAAAGATACCCGAAGCGATCGAGCATTTAAAACAGGCGCTGCGGATCGAGCCTGATTTCGCCCAAGCGCAAAGCGCGCTCGCGCAACTACAAGCTCGCCCGTAACCTGAACCAAACCGGGGCAGCTGCCGCCCGAGCGTTGCTTCGTGACGGGTTGGCAGAAAAGTTGTCACTCTTAGTTGTCACTCCTCATGCGAAAATGAGGCGATTCGGGATGACGTAAGAAAAAGAGTAATCAGCGTGTGGCCTTTAATTGTGCGTCGTTTGATGACTGGGGATAATGTGAGAGGAAACCAGCGAAAATGCCCCTTTCGTCTTCTGAGTCCCCTGCTCTACCACTGAGCTACCCTGGCACCGTCGTGAAGAGCCGCAGGATTAGCGAGCCGCACGGAAATTTCAACTGTGTTTTTCCCGCACTGCGAACCGGCGTTGTCGATCCCATCCCGAACGATCTCGGGGTCCGCGCTGTTACGGCGTGCCCCATTTCCAGTTGCGAATCTCGGGCAGATCCTGGCCATGCTTGTCGATGTACTGCTTGTGCTCGATGAGCTTGTCCTGAACCATCTGTTTCAGGTAGGCCCCTTTGTCGCTCATTTGTGGCAGCCGATCGACCACATCCTGCACGAGGTGGAACCGGTCCAGATCATTGAGCACCGTCATGTCGAAGGCGGTGGTGATCGTGCCCTCTTCCTTGTACCCGCGGACGTGCAGGTTGCGGTGGTTGGTTCGGCGGTACGTCAACCGATGGATCAGCCAGGGATATCCGTGAAAGGCAAAGATGATCGGCTTGTCCTTGGTGAACAACGAATCGAAATCCTTGTCGCTCAACCCGTGTGGATGCTCCGTGTCGGGTTCCAGTTTCATCAAATCCACGACGTTCACCACGCGAATCCTCAGGTCGGGCAGAAACTCGCGAAGCAAGGAAACGGCCGCCAGCGTCTCCAGCGTCGGCACGTCGCCGCAGCAAGCCATGACCACGTCCGGCTCGACGCCCCGATCGTTGCTGGCCCACGGCCAGATGCCGATCCCCCGTGTGCAATGCTCGACGGCAGCATCCATGGTCAACCATTGCGGTGCCGGGTGTTTGCCAGCCACAACGACATTCACATAGTGCCGGCTGCGCAGGCAGTGATCCATGACTGACAGCAGGCAGTTCGCGTCGGGCGGTAGGTAAACGCGCACAATCTCGGCCTTCTTGTTCACCACATGGTCGATGAAGCCGGGATCCTGGTGAGTAAAGCCGTTGTGGTCCTGCCGCCAGACGTGGGACGCGAGCAGGATGTTCAGCGAACTGATGGGCGCCGCCACGGGATGCCGCGGGTGACCTTCAACCACTTGGCGTGCTGGTTGAACATCGAATCGACAATGTGGATGAACGCCTCGTAGCAGTTGAACACCCCATGACGCCCGGTCAGCAGGTAGCCCTCCAGCCAACCTTCGCATTGGTGTTCGCTGAGTACTTCCATCACGCGTCCGCTGGGCGCGAGAAACTCGTCAATGTTAATCCTCTGAGCTTCCCACTGGCGATTCGTGACTTCAAAGACCGCATCCAGCCGGTTGGAAAGCGTCTCGTCGGGTCCAAAAATCCGAAAGTTCCGTTGCTCCTCGTTCAGCTTGGTCACGTCGCGCAGGAACCGGCCCAAGACCGTTGTGTCACCGGCCTCGACCGCGCCCGGCGAGGGGACATCAACCGCGTAATCGCAGAAATCCGGCATCCGCAGGTCGTGCAATAATTCCCCGCCGTTGGTACGCGGATTCGCGCCCATTCGTCGCGGGCCCTTGGGTGCCAACTCGGCCAGTTCCGGCCGAAGATGGCCACGCTCGTCAAAGAGTTCCTTCGGCTTGTAGCTCTTGAGCCAGCTCTCCAATTGCTTGAGATGCCTGGGATTCTTGGCTGGATCCGAGAGCGGTACCTGATGCGCCCGGAACGTGCCTTCGACCGGCAAGCCATCAACCACCTTTGGGCCCGTCCAGCCTTTCGGCGAGTTGAGCACGATCATGGGCCAGCGTGGACGAGTCGCATCCCCGCGTTTGCGGGCGTTACTCTGAATCCGCTTGATCTCTTTTACGGCCTTATCGAGCGTCACGGCCATGGCCTGATGCATCTTCGTTGGCTCGTGGCCCTCGACAAAGTGGGGCGTCCAACCGTAACCGCGAAGCAACTGATCCAGTTCGTCGTGGCCGATGCGGGCGAGGATGGTTGGGTTGGAGATCTTGTAGCCATTCAGATGCAGGATCGGCAGTACCACGCCGTCGGTGATGGGGTTGAGGAACTTGTTGGAATGCCACGCCGTGGCCAGCGGACCCGTCTCCGCTTCGCCGTCGCCGACGACGCAGGCCACGACCAGATCCGGATTGTCAAACGCGGCCCCAAACGCGTGGCTGAGCGAATACCCCAATTCCCCGCCCTCGTGCATCGACCCCGGACACTCCGGCGAAACGTGGCTGGGAATCCCGCCGGGGAAAGAGAATTGCGTGAACAGCTTCTTCAGCCCGGCTTCGTCCTGGCTTATGTTCGGATAGACCTCGCTGTACGTGCCTTCCAGATAGGTGTTGGCCACCAGCGCCGGGCCGCCGTGTCCGGGACCGGAAATGTAAAACATGTTGAGGTCATACTTCTTGATCACCCGGTTCAGGTGCACGTAGATGAAGTTCTGCCCTGGCGTCGTGCCCCAATGTCCCAGGAGCATGGGTTTGATGTGTTCCAGTTTCAGCGGCTTCCGCAGCAGCGGATTGTCGTAGAGGTAAATCTGGCCGACGGACAGATAATTCGCCGCCCGCCAGTAGGCGTTCATGTTGCGCAACTCTACAGTGGAAAGCGGATTGCTCATCAGACTGCTCCTGTTCACGGTTAGTTACCTCAGTGTTGCCAGAGTATGAAACTGGCCTCCAAGGGTACCGACACATTGCTCCCCTGGGGCACAATACGCGCGGTGTAGTCCGTTGTGGGGCGGCTGGCCGGAACTGTGGCGCTGTATACATACCCATTGGCCGCGCCCACCAATTGCCGGGCGCGCCGCATTTCCAGGCGAATCGGTTCTCCCCCATTGACACCTTCGGCATAAAGTTCAACCCGCACAGCGCCTGGGTCGAGGTCATCGAGATACACCGGAACGTCAAGGACGTGTTGGTTGCCTGTCGTTTCCACGTTCACTTCGCCGAAGCGTAGCGCGGCCCATTTCTCATCCAGAGTATGGCGCCACTTCACCACCCCCGCGCCCGCTACGCCCTTGTCGGCAGCGCGCTCCAGATAGTTCGCCGCCGCGGGCAAGTAATGCTGCTCGGTATACTCGCGCACGGTGCGGCCCGCGGAAAACTGGGGCGTCAACCGCGCCATGCTCTCCCGCATTCGCGCAATCCACGCGGTCGGCAGGCCGTCCTGATCGCGGGAATAGAACTCGGGGATGACTTCGTTTTCGAGCCGGTCATAAAGCCACCCGGCCTCGGCGGCATCCCAGGCGGGATCATCGCCGTGCTCGCGGCCATCACCAATGGCCCAACCCACCTCAGGCGTGTAAGCTTCGGCCCACCAACCGTCCAACTCCGAAAGATTGATGCCGCCATTGACGAGCACCTTCATGCCGCTCGTCCCACTTGCCTCCCAGGGCCGCCGCGGCGTGTTGATCCAGAACGTCCACTCCCTGCACCAAACGCTCGGCGAGGAGCATGTCGTAATCGCTGAGGAAGATCATGTGCTGGCGCACCTCGGGGCGACGGCCGAAGCGAATCCATTCCTGGATCAACGCCTGCCCCGGCTGGTCGGCCGGATGCGCTTTGCCGGCGAGGATGAGTTGCACGGGACGCCGCGGGTTGGTCAACAGGCGGACCAGTCGTTCCGGGTCATGCAGCAGCAGGTTCGGGCGCTTGTAGGTGGCGAACCGCCGCGCAAAGCCCAACGTCAACACGTTCGGATCGAACAGGTGCTTCGCCCCTTCCACCACCGCGGCCGGCCGACCGGAAGCGGCCAGTTGCTGTGGCAATCGGGTGTGCATGTAATCAATCAGCGACTGGCGACCGGCCGTGCGCAGTTCCCAGAGCCGCGCATCGGGAATGCGGCGAATGTCCTGCTCCAACGGGTCCGTCGGCCCCAACCAGCGGTCTTTCCCGCATGCCTCCGTCCAGAGATTGTCCGCCGCTGCCGAGTCCCACGTCGGCATGTGGACCCCGTTGGTCACGTGTCTGACGGGCACTTCCTCGACTGGCCACCGGGAAAAGAGAGACGCAAAGAGGTGTCGACTCACCTGGCCGTGCAAGCGGCTCACGCCATTGACCGCCCCGCTGCCGCGCATGGCGAGATACGCCATGTTGAACGGCTCAGCCGCGTCATCGCGGTTCTGGCGTCCCAGAGCCAGCAAATCATGGAGGGAAATCCTCAACTTCTCCGGCGCATACCGGGCGAAATATTGCTCGATGAGTCCCGGGGAGAACCGATCAAACCCGGCCGCCACCGCCGTGTGAGTGGTGAAGAGGTTGCCTGCCCGCGTGACGGCCAGCGCGACATCGAAGGGCTGCCCGCTTTCCTGCATGAACGTCCGCGCGCGTTCCAGCACCGCGAAGGCGGCGTGCCCTTCGTTGAGGTGACAGATTTCCGGGTGGATACCGAGCGCGGCAAGCAACCGCCAGCCGCCGATTCCGAGGACCAATTCCTGGTTGAGCCGCAACTCCGGTCCGCCGCCATACAACTCGCTGGTGATCCCGCGGTGGGCGGGGGGGTTGGCCGGGTCATTGCTGTCCAGCAGGTACAGCTTCACCCGCCCGACCCGCACCTGCCACGCGCGCAGCCAAACCGAGTAACCGGGCGCCGCCATCTCGACCCGCAGCCACTCGCCGTTCGGTTGGCGCACGGGCGTGATCGGCAATTGCCCGGGATCGTTATACGGATAGAGCGCCTGTTGCACCCCGTCCTTGTCGATCACCTGGCGGAAATAACCTTGCTGGTACAGCAGCCCGACGCCGACCACCGGCACACCCAGATCGCTGGCGGCCTTGAGTTGGTCACCGGCCACATTGCCAAGCCCCCCCGAATAAATCGGGAGAGCCTCCCCCAACATGAATTCCATGCTGAAATACGCGACACACGTCAGGGATGATTGGGGATGTGTTTGTTGAAACCACGCGGGTGACTCGGCGGTGTGCTTCTCCGCTTGCGCGAGAGCATCCACCTTCCGGCGAAACGCAGGATCGGCCAACAGGAGCCGGAGTTTTTCTCGCGAAACCGTCTGGAGGACGACCCACGGGTTTCGAGTCAGCTCCCAGAGCGCGGGATCGAGCTGCCGCCATACCTCGTCGGCACCATGGTTCCACGACCAGCGAAGGTCCCGGGCAAGCTCCGCGAGCGAACTGAACCCCTCGATTTCCGCGGGCCGAAGTGTGTGAGCCGGGCTGCCTGCGCGGGTCTGTTCGCTCATGGTTTCTCCTGTAGTTTCGGCTCGTTTCGCAGTTTTCCCCTTTTCGCGTTGACGCCCCGCGCTCATCCAGCGCGGCCCCGCCTCGTCACCTCGCCCATCGGTGAACTCTGCCCTGCTTGGATCGGGGAGTCCGTTAGCATACCGGCTGTAATGAAACGACTGCGTATACTGGTACACTTGCCAACGTTTGTCAAAAGACCGGGCGTGAAGTTCTTCGTGTTGGTGAGCCGGGAGGGATTCGAACCCTCGACCCACGGCTTAAAAGGCCGTTGCTCTACCAACTGAGCTACCGGC
>CAVQGJ010000005.1:0-20204 GCA_963712025.1 uncultured Verrucomicrobiae bacterium
TACGTCTATCAGCAGGCTGCAACGCGGACGGGTGCTCGTGGACGAAACCGACGTCCGCCAGATCAATCTCGATGACCTGCGCCGCAACGTCGGCCTGGTGTTTCAGGAAAGCTTCCTGTTCAGCAACACCGTCGCCGCCAATATCGCCTTCGGACATCCCCACGCCAGCCGGGAGGAAATCGAGCGGGCCGCGCGGATCGCCGCGGCGCACGAATTCATCGTCAAATTGCCGAAAGGATACGACACGTTGCTGGGCGAAGGGGGCAAGGATTTGTCCGGCGGTCAGCGCCAGCGTCTGGCCATCGCGCGCGCCGTGTTGCTCGACCCGGCCATCCTGTTGCTCGATGACCCGACGGCGGCTGTCGATCCCGACACGGAGAAAGAGATTTTGGCGGCGATTGAGAACGCGATGCGCGGGCGCACAACGTTCATCGTCGCCAACCGCATCAGCACGCTGCGCCGCTCCCACCGCATCATTGTGTTGGAAGACGGGCGGATCGTCCAGGTCGGCACCCACGACGAGTTGATGCGCGCCAGCGGTCCCTATCGGCGAACCGCGGAGGTCCAATTCGCGGAGTAAGGAGGCCATGACGACGAAACCGACAGTCACGATCACCCACATTCGGCGCGAGCCGAATGATGAAGACGAGATCCATCAGCGGCCGCTGGAACTGGCGCTGATCTGGCGAATGTTCCGTTACACAAAACCACACGCGCGCAAACGCAACTGGCTGTTCGTGCTGGTGATCCTGCGGTCGATCCAATTGCCGATGCTGGCGTGGGCGATGGGCGCGGTCATCAACGGGCCGATTTCGCGCCACGACCCGCGCGGCGTGATGTGGGGAGCGATCGGGTTTCTCGCGCTCGCCGCCGTGACGCAGTTCTGTTTCCACTTCCGCCAGCGGCTGGCGCTGGAATTGGGCGAGTCGGTCATCCAGGATTTGCGGCGCGACATTTTCCAGCACCTGATGCGGATGCCGATGAGTTTCTACAACCGGACGAAAATCGGGCGCATCATCAGCCGCTATACATCCGACGCGGAAGCGATGCGCGTCGGCTGGCAGGACGTGTTTTTCATCACCGCCGTGCAAGCCGGGCAGATGATCATCTCGGCGCTGCTGATGATCTGGTACGACTGGGTATTGTTCCTCGTCGTGCTGGCGATGGCGCCGGTCCTGGGGGTGCTGAACTACCATTTCCGCCGCACGCTCAGTTACGCGAACCGCCAGGTCCAGGAGAGCTGGAGCCGCGTGACGGCGACACTGGCCGAATCGGTCACGGGCATCCGCGTGACGCAGGGATTTGTCCGGCAGGACGTGAACGCGGGCCTGTTTACCGACCTGATGAAGGACCATTCGGACTACAACCTCGGTGTGGCGCGGGCGTCGGGCGTGTTTTTGCCGATGCTGGAATTGAACAGCCAGATTTTCGCCGCGGCGTTGATCGTGATTGGCGGTTATCGCGTGTTGAGCCCGCGATTCACATGAACATTGGCACGCTCATTCAGTTCTTCTTCCTGGCGAACATGTTTTTCAGTTCGGTCCAGCCCATCGGCCAGCAGTTCAGCCAGGCGATGACCGCGATGGCGGGCGCCGAGCGCGTATTTCGTCTGCTCGACACCAAAGCCCGATTGGGAGGAGCCGCCAAACGCCCGCGAATTGCCGCGCATTCACGGGCGCGTCGAGTTCCGCAATGTCATCTTCAGTTACGTTGCCGACCGGCCCGCGATCAACGACATGAGTTTCGTCGCCGAACCCGGGCAAACCGTCGCGCTCGTCGGTCATACGGGCAGCGGCAAGAGTTCGATTGTCAATCTCATCACGAAATTCTATCTGCCGCAGAGCGGTCAGGTGCTCATCGACGGGTTCGACACGCGCGATATCCTCGGCGATTCGTTGCATCGACAAATGGGGATTGTCAGCCAGCAGAATTTCCTGTTCACGGGCACGGTGATGGACAATATCCGCTTCGCGCGGCCGACGGCGACGGATGACGAGGTCATCGACGCGGTCCGCAAACTGGATTTTCTGGATGTGATCGGCTCGCTGTCGGCGGGGTTCTCGACACAGGTCGGCGAACGGGGCACGAATCTGTCGCTCGGCGAGCGGCAACTGGTCTGTTTCGCGCGCGCGATGCTGGCCGACCCGCGGATTTTGATTCTGGACGAGGCCACGAGCTCCGTCGACGCGATGACCGAGGCGCGCATCCAGCGGGCGTTGACGCGGTTGCTGCAGGGCCGCACGAGTTTCGTCGTCGCCCACCGGCTCAGCACGATCCGCCACGCCGACCTCGTGCTCGTGCTCGATCACGGCAAGATCGTGGAGCGGGGGACACACCGTCAACTTCTCGCCGCCGACGGCGCCTACGCCGAACTGTATCGGCAGTTCGTCAGGCGCTAGGGCCCGACGGAGCCGTGGAGGGATGGATTTGAGTATTGCGCTGCGGGGCGTGGTATAGGAAAATAATCGCGCTAGGAGAATAACGCGCAATGATCTGGAGCACTCTGCTCAATCCAGTCCGAATCGGCGTCTCGATCTGTTCTCGGGATGATGGCCGCGACACTCATCACCCTCGATTACTGGAGCGACGACCGGGCGATGATCCCGCCACCATCCAGCTCGCCACTGCGATGTTGGGGCAGTTTCAAGTGCACTCGGCCAGCAATTCCATCAGTCGCCTTGCCGCCGGAATGAAAATCGAGTCGCTCACGGGACAACCCGCTGCACGAATTCGTCGCGCAAGGTTGTTTCCGACGATCCTGCAGGCAACTGGTTGATCACCCTTTCGGACGGCCGCAAGTATGTCATGAAAGCCAATCAGGCGCCCATGGCGGATGGGTTTGCGCCGTATATTCAACGAGTGGCGATGGACGGGCCTTGGAACGATTTAAACCAAACCATCGACCGGTTCACCAAGCGGAACGGGGTGATTGTGCGAGCCAAGGCCATGACCTATCTGGAGCGCAAGCCGGAGGCGGAATCTTCGCTGGTGTGGAATGACCGCTTTGTGTTGGCGGCCAGCAACTACGATATCTGCACCAATCGAACTCATTTCTGGGAAACCGCCGCCATCGGTTGTTGCGCGCTGTTGCTTTGCCACCTTTATCGCATGGGCGCTCGTGCTGTTTCTGCCGTTGTGTGGATCTTTCCTGGTGGGTGTGCGTGGCGCCGCCCAAGAGATTGGGCTAGCGCATCGTCGGCGGCTAGGTCGCGAAATGTCAAGCGGCGGTCGCCGCAAGAAAAATCTTGCGTTTTATCCGGCTGTACGGGGTAATTCGCGACCAAGCTTCAGACCAGATTCATTTCACCCCGACTGAGGCATTTATGGAGGAGGAGCGCGGTTATGTCTAACGCATTCGATACTGGCAATACTGGCTTCATGCTCGTGGCGACAAGTTTGGTCATGCTGATGACTCCCGGGCTGGCTTTCTTCTACGGCGGGCTGGTCAGCCGCAAGAACGTGCTGGCGATCATGATCCAAAGCTTCGTGTCGATGGGCGTCACGACTGTCATCTGGTTCGCGTTCGGCTACTCGCTATGCTTCAGCGGCGGCCAGGGCGGAATCATCGGCAATCTCGACCACGCCTTCTTTCGAGGCCTCAACCCGATGGACCCCTTCACGGGTTCCAAGACGATTCCCTTGTTCGTCTTGATCGCCTACCAGATGATGTTCGCCCAGATTACCCCGGCCCTGATTACCGGTGCCTTTACGAACCGCGTGCGGTTCCCCGCCTACCTGATCTTTTTGGTTGCCTGGCTGGTCCTGGTGTATTTCCCGATGGTGCACATGGTTTGGGGAGGCGGACTGCTGGCCCAATGGGGCGTGCTCGATTTTGCCGGCGGAATCGTGGTGCATTGCATTGCCGGGTTTGCCGCGCTGGCCTCGGTGATGTTTGTCGGCCGGCGCCGGATTCCGGAGCTTCCCGGGCCGCACAGTATTCCGCTGGTGGCGCTGGGCACGGGGCTTGCTGTGGTTCGGCTGGTACGGGTTCAATGCCGGCAGCGAGCTGCGGGTGGACGCCGTGACTTCGCTGGCATTTCTGAATACCGACGTTGCGGCTTCGTTCGCGGCGATTGTGTGGCTGATCCTGGCCTGGGTCTTTGAGAAGAAGCCGAAGTTTGTTGGCTTGCTCACGGGATCAATTGCCGGCCTCGCGGCAGTCACGCCAGCGGCCGGTTACGTCAGCACGCCGAGCGCGGCCATGATCGGCATCGCGGCCAGCGTGGTTTGCTATATCGCCGTCAATCTGAAGAACCGGCTGGGATGGGACGATGCGTTGGATGTCTGGGGCGTACACGGAGTGGGAGGTGTGCTCGGCGTGATTTGCCTCGGCATTTTTGCCGACAAGGCCATGAACGATTCCGGTGCCAACGGCCTGCTGTTGGGCGACAGAGCTTCTTCTTCAAGGAAATGATTGCCGTCGTGGGCGCGGCCGTATATGCATTCGTGTTCACCTACGGCATGCTCTGGATTATCCACCAAATCACTCCCGTGACGGTTACCCGAGAGCAAGAAGAGCTGGGTCTGGACGAGGCCTTGCACGGCGAAAGAGCGTACGTCTAGACTTTTGAGCATGGTTTGATTCTCGACTCAGGCGCGTCAGTAGGCCGCAGGAATTATCCTGAGGTGTGCCTGTGCTTGGTGGGCTTTTCACCCGGTCGAATGGGTTCTACTGCCCAACGAAGGCGTCTGATCAGCTCTTGCGGCGGCGAATCGTGAACGCGCCGAGCAACCCGATCGCAACGAGGCCAATCGTCGTCGGCTCGGGAATCGTGTAATCGTAAACCACATTCAGATTGGCGCCGGCCATCGGAACCGCGCCCACAAACACCGAACCGTCAGTTACCTGCACGTCCCAATCCCCATAGGCCGTCGCCGGCAGCGACAAGGTACCCATTCCCTCGAACGGAGCCATGGCTCCATCCGTAAGCACGACCACATTCGTGCTGGGCGCGGGGAGATCTTGAAGCACGTACGTGGCAAATGTACCGATGCCATTGGTCAGGGTGAAATTCTCGATATCCTGTCCGCTCGACCAACTTCCCGACAGCCCGGCAATGGACGCAACCGATACACTACCTGTGTAACCATTGATACCGCCGCCAACAATATATCCACCCGTGAACGGGACACCGGTAGACTCATTGAAATTGTAAATGGTAATCCCAGAGCCCGTCAGATTGGGTGTAAGTGTCAGCGTCACGCTGGTCAATGTGCCCAAACCCGTATTGAATTGGGGAACAGTGAACCCGGGGAGGGCCTGTGGTGTGTTGAGGGTCGCGATCACTTGAGGAGTGATGCTAACATTGTCAACAATCTGCTGAGCCTGGGATGCCCAACTCAACCCCACAAGCGCAACGCCAATAACCAAAGTTTTCACAAGGAAGTTCTTCATGTTCAGATCCCTTCGCCTTTCCTATATTCTCCGCCCTCGGTCCTTGGAGAAACGTGATCCTCTCTCTTCTCCCCAGGGAACTCGCAGTTTGAATGACGCCTTCGCCAAATCCTCAAGCGCTGTCGGTGCGCTGGCACCAAACCCGCCACACTGGTTTGTACTCTGGGAGCGGGGATGTGTGAAGTCAGCTGGCCAACTGTCAGCTACGCAGGGGACAGCGGCCGGCGACTTGGCTGGCGCAGATCGGAGGCAGCACACTTCCTGATACAACCGTTAATCGCAGGAATTCCCTCACCACAAGCAGCACCAGTTCCATGCGATCGGTGACCGCAAGTTTGTGGTAAAGCCGCTCAACGTGTGTATGCACCGTGTGCCGCGAAATACGAAGGCCGGCCGCAATGGCGAATTCGGTGTGGTCGTCGAAAACTCCGCGCAGAACCTGCAATTCACGCAGGGATAACCTGAGCGAGCGGGCAATTTCTGCCCACGCTTGCTCGCTGAGCATGCTTGAACCGCATGCCTGTCGTCGTGACTGGGCACGGCTGCGACTTTTGTCAGCGTTGTTCATGACGCCCAACCTCATGACCCAACGGCAAGGTACGCCGCACACCGTATGTCCACTTCTGTCTCTAATATCTTCCGATTAGGTCGAAAAGCAAGCCGTTTGCAGAGTGACGAGGTGCCGGCTGTTTACGCAATGTCGACCGCATTAGGTTCGATATGCTTTGAGACTCTTAAGGAGGCGCTTGCAGATTTGGTGGGATCATGTGGCGCACGTCAGAAACGCAGATGTTTCACCGTCAGCCCGTCGTTGATCAATTCTCTCAGCGACTCGATGCCGATGCGGAGGTGCAGGTCGGCAAATTCCCGCGTCACCCGTTGATCGCTCGCCGCGGTCTTCACGCCCTCGGGCACCATCGGTTGATCCGACACCAGCAACAGCGCGCCTGTGGGGATGTGGTTATGGAAGCCGGTGATGAACAGCGTCGCACATTCCATGTCGATGGCCATGCAGCGAATCCGTCGGAGGTATTGTTTGAACTGGTCGTCGTGCTCCCACACACGGCGATTGGTCGTGTAGACGGTGCCGGTCCAATAGTCGCGATGGTGGTTTCGAATCGTGGTCGAGGTCGCCTTTTGCAGGCTGAACGCTGGCAGAGCCGGCACTTCGGCCGGGAAGTAATCGTTCGACGCGCCTTCGCCGCGCACGGCGGCGATGGGCAGGATCAAATCGCCGATTTTATTCTTCCGCTTCAACCCCCCGCACTTGCCGAGGAACAAACACGCCTTGGGCTGGATGGCACCGAGCAAATCCATCACGGTCGCCGCCCCCGCGCTGCCCATGCCAAAATTGATGATGGTGATTCCATTGGCCGTGGCGTTGGGCATCGGCTTGTCTTTGCCATGGATCGCCACCTTGTGCCATTTTGCGAAGGCCTTAACGTAGTTGCTGAAGTTAACGAGCAGGATGTATTTGGCAAACCGGTCCACAGCCGTTCCGGTGTAACGAGGCAGCCAGTCCGCGACGATTTCTTGCTTGGTTCTCATCCAATTACTCCAATCCGGCGTAGTGCGTTTTGAACAAGAATCCTTAGGCCTGTCCGAGCCGCTGTCAAATAGAAAGAGGCTGTTGAAAAACGGGTGAAGTTTTTGTTCGGCATGGGTTAGTTCCAACCGGGGACTGGCAGCCAAGAAACGGCGAGAGATCGCCGCCACGAATTAGCCAGACGCTCCACCAGCAGCCCTAGTCCGTGCGGTGACGCAGTCGGCGCCGGCGGTCGTTGGGACCACGTGGCCACGATGCGTTTGATGTTTTGCGCCAACGCGGTCAACAGGCATTGCTCCGACACTTGCGCCCGCCCACGCCGCCGCGCCCGCCGTAATCCCATTTGTTCTTTGGCTTCGGCAAACAGATGTTCGATGCGCTTGCGACAGCGTTGGCTCACGCGATAGCCGTCGGTTTGCCGCGCCGCCGCCGCCCGTGCCAGCGCCTCTCGATCCCAGTGCCGATGCACCACGCGATAGCGGGTGCGGGTGCATCGCGGCTTCAACGGACAGTCCCGACACACGCTGACCCGAGCCGCGTATTCGGTCATGCGTTTGTGTCCGTGCTCGGTACGCTTGGCTAGTCGGTGTCCGGCCGGGCAGAGCATCTGATCGGCCACCGCGTCGTAGGCGAACGCCTCGGCGGGGAAGATGCCTTGCGCTCGCCACGGCTTGATCTGCGGTGCGCTCACATGCGGCGTAATATCGGCCGCCACCAATGCGCCCACCGCCGCGCCATACCCGTAGCCCTTGTCTCCCCCGACGGTCTGTGGCGTTAGCCCCAGCGCGAAGCGGCTACGTGCCACCATCTGTCCGGCCGCCTGTCCCTCTTGGTGCAAATTCGGTTCGGTGATCTCCACGTCGACGATGACGCGATGACGGTTGTCCATCAACACGTTGTCGGAATAGGCCAATTGCGTCTTCTGGAAACGCTTGGCGAACAACCGCGCCTCCGGGTCGGTGGCGCTGCGATGCGTGTCGTTGGATAACGGCGGTGGCACCGGCGGGGAACCGTCCCGGTCGGTAGCCGCGGCTGTTGTGGCCGTGGCCGCCGGATTCTGTTGGTCCAGTTGCGCCAGGTATTGTTGCGGGCTCAACGGCACGACGATCGGCTCCAAGCTGTTCAGCGACGCGGCGGCTTGCACCGTCGTGGCGTCCACCGTCAGATGTTTCCCGCTGACCAGCCCCCGCGCCTGCGCCTGGCGTACCACCTCGTAGAACATCTCTCGAAACAGATTCGTGCCGGCAAATCGCCCGTGCCGATTCTTGCTGAACGTCGAGTGGTCCGGGACCCGATCCTCCAAGCTCAAGCCACAGAACCAGCGGTACGCCAGATTCAGCTGCACCTCCTGGCACAACCGCCGCTCCGAGGTCAGGCCGTAGAGATACCCAATCAGCATCATCCGCACTAACACCTGCGGCGGTACCGACGGTCGCCCCATCCCACTGTACAATGGCTCCGTCAACCGATCGATGAACATGAAATCGATCGCCTGCTGGATGCGCCGCAGAATGTGATCGGATGGAATCATCTCCTCCAATCGTACGCAGGCAAACAGGGATGCTTGAGGTGGCTGCTGTCCTTTCATCGGCTCCGCTCCTTGGTCGCCGCCGGTTATACAGCACCGCCCGCCAACTGCAAAAACTTTCGGGTCACCAGGGCGACTTTTTCAACAGCCTCGAAAACCTTGACAGACGCACACCAACCGGATGCCCCGCAATTCTGGAGGTCGTTTTCGAACAAGCAGACAGCGATTCGAACTCGCAAGGTATCAATTGATAAATTCTGCTTGCGGATGGCCTGGTTTGAACTCGACAAGATAGTCGTTTCCTGTTCTAATAACGTTGGTTAGGCAACAAAGTCACCCCGTAAGCATCCGTCTAGGGCCCGCAAGCCCAAGAAGCCGACGAGATGAGAAGTTCGCTCGTGAAGCCGCGATAGCCCCACAAGTTTTTACATACCTTTTACTTAACGGATCGGTGGAGGGTGTTACACTCGCCTCGTTAGCAGGAGAAACGCACGGGAGGAGATTATGAAGCTGCGGACTGCACTGTTGCCGGTAGGTCTTTCACTGGGACTGGTCATTCTTGGTTTCACAGTCCCTGACGGGGTCGCCCAGACGAATAGCTGGATCAGCCCCACCCGGGGATACTGGGACGATTACACCAAGTGGTCGCTCGACCTTGCGCCATCGGCGAACGGCCAGACACTCATTCTGATCACCAACGATGTGAGCAAGACGGTGACGATCGATTCCTTCACCGCAGACAATTACCCGGCCTCGATGATCATCAGCGATCTCGTGGTCGCCGCTCCTGGTCTTGCCACCAACACTATCGAGTTGTCCGAAATCGGAACGAACACACCCCTGCAAGTTCTCGACATGCTGATTGTTACCAATGGCGGCGTGTTGCATCTCAGCGACTCGGCCTTGTCGGTGGTAGGCTCATCGAATGCCGGGTTCAGCGTGGACGGGTCCGTTATCGTGGACGGCGACAGTGTGCTGAGCATCTCGCCAGCCCTGTACGCGGGCGTCGACTTGAATGCTTCCGCCAATATCGCAATTGCAGGCGGACAAGTGTTCCTGACCAATGGCGACCTCGCGGTAGGCATCAGCAGTTCCGCCCAGATGGTTCTTTCCAATGTTCAGGTGCAAACGTGGGGCGATGTATTTGTCGGGTCAGGGCAGGGGTCCTCAGGCATGCTCAGCATTACCGCGGGATCATTCGTGCCCACGTATGGCAGTCGATTGATCGTCGGAATGGAAACTGGTGCCGTCGGCGCGGTGACGATCAACAGCGGCAACCTGATGGTGACAAATGCGTTCATCACGCTTGTCGGCGGCGATGGGACCGGCCAGCTCAATTTGTTGGGCGGGACAACTACTTTCGGCCCGATGGAGGTCGGCGGCGATCCCGGCTCTCAAGGCACATTGACGGTCGCAGGAGGAACAAATACCTTGCAGGCCGGGCTGGCCGTTGGCGCCAGCCTGGACTCGACCGGCACGGTCTGGATGACCGGCGGCCAAGTCGCGGCGACGAATCTGGCGACCTGCATCGGGATATGGGGTAATGGCGCGCTGACCGTTTCCAACGGCAACTGGCTCGGAAACTCCGTGTTGATCGGGATAAGCGCCGCCCCATTCAAGATCTACACGAATGGCTATACATATACCGTAATACCGGCCGACGCGTCGTCTGGCACCGTTAACGTGAATGGCGGCACAATGACGTTGTACAACAAGCTGGTCATCGGCAATTGCACAAGCGGCGGCGTCGGGGTGGTGAATGTCGCGGGCGGAAACCTCTACGTGACCAACGCGACGCACACGGCGGCTATCGACTTGCGTAGCGGGGAATTGAATCTCAATGGCGGCGTTTTGCAGGCGGATAGTCTAATCATGACCAACGCCTGCGGGCAGTTCAGCCGCAGCGGTGGGACGTTGATCCTTGGCACCCTCGTCGACGGCATCCCGGACGCGTGGAAGACGCAGTACGGCTTTCCGTTATTGGATCCCACCGTCGCCAGCGCCGACCCGGATGGCGATGGGATGAGCAACCTGCAGGAATATCTGGCCCGGCACCGACCCGACCAACAGCGCCTCCGCATTCCGCATCACGTCGATTGCGCCATCGGGTAATGACGTGCAGATCGTCTGGACCGTCGTCACCAATAGATCATATATCGTGCAAGCGGCGACGAGTTCCCCAAGCGGCACCTTTACCAACCTCGGCACCATCACTGTCCCGCTCTCGCCAGTCATCACCCAAACCAATTATGTCGAATCCGGCGGTGCCACCAATGGCGCGGCAAGGTTCTACCGAATCAAGTTGGTCATGCCGTAATCGGGGAGGCATGCGCATGCGACATCACTTGCCACACTCTGTCATTCCGAGCTTGTCGAGGAATCTCTGTTGTTCCAGCCAACGTGCGAAATTGACAACCGAAGGCCACAGCCGGGGCTTCACGTTGACGGAGCTGCTCGTGCTGGTCGGAGTCGGCGCAATTCTATCGAGCGTGCTGATCGCCGATTTCAGCCAGGTCCGGCTGAAACTGCTCCAGCAGGCGTGCGCCGCCAACCTGAAACAGTGGGGCATGGCTTTCGGTCTCTACGCGCAGGATTACAACGGATGCCTGTTCATGCAACAAGAGACATTCCCCTGGGACGACACCACTGGCAATGTTGGTGGCTCCCAGGTAACCAATGTGTATCTTCGCTACCTCGGCGGCGGCAATGTCGTCCAGACTTTACGGACGTTGCGGGTCTGCCCCTATGTCGCGGCCACAATATCGAACTACAATTCAGTTTTCCTCCCGTTGCACACCTACTCGATGACCGAGCCGCTGGCGAAAGGCCTCGCCGGTCTTTCCACTTACCAGTCAATTTCGGAATTCAACTCCGGAATTGACAATTTTGAATGGATCACACTCAAGACCGTGCCCTATCCGTCTCAATTCCTGTTACTGATGGACGGGGGTACAACATTCGTCCACGCCAAAGGTTTTAACGGCTCAGGAGCGAGCGGATTGGTGGCTGATGGAAATGGTACCGCGTACGGAACTGTGTCCCGCGCGATTGATCGTCACGGTGGCGGCGTGAACATGCTGTTTGGGGATTTTCACGTGGCATTTGTTACCTCGAACCAGATGGCGGCGGCGGATTCGCTTCCTCAGGCAACCCCGGCGCAGCCAAATCCGTGGTTTTGTGAGAATTAGGACATGCGCAATTCCGTAGCAGGAAAACGATCACGCAAGGCAGCATTCACTCTGACCGAACTGCTCGTGCTGGTCGGAGTCGGCGCAATTCTATCGAGCGTGCTGATCGCCGATTTCAGCCAGGTCCGGCTGAAACTGCTCCAGCAGGCGTGCGCCGCCAACTTGAAACAGTGGGGAATGGCCTTCGGCCTCTACGCGCAGGATTACAACGGATGCCTGTTCATGCAGCAAGAGACATTCGGATGGGACGAAACGACGGGCACTGTTAATGGAAACGCAACAACCAGCGTCTATCTCCGGTATCTCGGCGGCGGACAAGTCACGGCAACGATTTGCTCACTGAGGGTTTGTCCGTACGTCGCAACCACAGTATCCAACCGCTCTCTGACCTGCCTCCACACCTACTCGATGGTCCAACCCTTGGCGATTAGTCTCGCGGGGCTTAACGCTTACCAATCGGTATCCGAATTCAACAGTGGAATCAACAACTTCGAATGGATCACGCTCAAGACGGTGCCATATCCATCTCAATTCCTCTTGCTCATGGATGGGGGCAGTCAGTTCGTTCACGCCAAAGGTTATAGCGGCTCCGGCGCGGGCGGATTGGTGGCTGATGGAAATGGTATCGCGTACGGAACTGTGTCCCGCGCGATTGATCGTCATGGCGGAGGCGTGAACGTGCTGTTCGGAGATTTCCACGTGGCATTTGTCACCTCGAACCAGATGCAGGCAGTGGATTCACTTCCTACGGCAACCAAGGCACAGCTAAATCCCTGGTTTTGTGAGAATTAGGACATGCACAATTCCGTAGCAGGAAAACGCTCACACGTCGCAGCGTTCACGTTGACCGAGCTGCTCGTCCTCGTGGGAGTCGGCGCGATTCTATCGAGCGTGCTGGCAGCGGATTTCAGCCAGGTCCGGCTAAAACTTCTCCAGCAATCCTGCGCTGCCAACTTGAAAGAGTGGGGCGTGGCCTTCGGCCTCTACGCCCAGGATTACAACGGGACGCTGTTCATGCAATTGGGGACGTTTGCTTGGGACGACGTAAATGGTACTTACGGAAACAGCCCATTAGCCACGAATGTGTATTTCCGCTATCTTGGTAATAGTGGGTATTACGTTACAACGGTACGAACGCTGAGGGTTTGCCCGTACGTATCGGCTACGGTTTCGAATTACAACCCGGCAGCCACCCAGCTACACACCTACTCGCTGGTCGACCCGTTGGCGACCGGCCTTGCGGGGTTGACCACTTACCAATCTATATCCGAAGCCAACTCTGGAATCGCAAACTTTGAATGGATCACACTCAAAACCGTGCCGTATCCATCTCAATTCCTGTTGCTGATGGACGGCGGTAGCCAATACGTCCACGCCAAAGGCGCAAGCGGCAACTCCTCGGGTGCCAACGGACTGGCGGCGGATGCGAACGGCATTCCAGCAGGCGATACGACTCGCGCGATCGATCGGCATGGCGGAGGTGTGAATTGCCTGTTTGCCGACCAACATGTCTCATGGATTACCTATTCCAACCTTGTCCAGCAAGACACGGTACCATGTTCCGGTCGGGTGCCAAACCCGTGGTTTGCTGAGAATTAGCTGCCAGCGAAGACTGGCGGAGGGGGCGAGATTCGAACTCGCGAGGGCCTTTCGACCCCACACGCTCTCCAGGCGTGCGCATTAGACCACTCTGCCACCCCTCCGAGCGCTGAGAGCGGAGCGACATTACTCTGGCGGCGGTTCCTTCGCAAGCTTGCTGTCGGCCAACTGCTGCAACAGCCATTCCTCTTCGAGCGGGCTGAGGTTGAACCGGACCGCGGTCTTCTCGATCGCTTCGAGCTTGCTCATCCCGGGATGTTCCCGGCGCAGGATGTTCAACCAATCCAGCGCTTTCGCGCGCTTCTCCGCTTGCTCTTTACTCATGCGTCGTTCTTCCGGTCGGAGTTTGTACCCGCGGCACGCATTAATCGGTCGCGCACGGCGAGGCCCAACCCGCTTGCGGGCGGCAGGATGGCCAGAATCACGTCGGCATGCTGGGAGTCGGCGTTGCGCATTTGATCGAACAGCGTTTGCGCGTAAAGCCGCTCGTCAGCGTAGTTGGATAAGATGTAGAAGGTTTTTCCGGCGTGTTTCAATTCCTCGACGCGGCGTTTGAGGGCGATCAGAATTTCGTCAGGCGCGGCGTCCAGCAATTCCACTCGTGCCCGCGGAGAGTAATGTTTCAGGGACATGCCGGGTCCGGCCAGACCCGCCCGGACGGCTTCATTCTCGACGGCGGAGGCCAGATTCACCTCGCCGATGACCTTCTCCAATTCTTCTCGAGGCACACCACCGGGACGCAGGATCGCAGGCGGCGATTGCGTCAGATCGAGGACCGTGGATTCGACGCCCATTGGAGTCGGGCCCGCGTCCAGAATTAGGTCCACGTGGTCTGCGAGATCTTCGACAACATGCTCGGCGCGGGTGGGGCTGGGCCGGCCGAAACGGTTGGCGCTCGGTGCAGCGATGGGTGCATCGGCGGCCTTCAACAGGGCTGCCGCCACGGGATGGCCAGGCATGCGCAACGCGACCGTTGGGCGGTGCGCGGTCACTTCGCCGGGAACGCGGTCGTCCTTGTCGACGACAAACGTCAACGGTCCCGGCCAGAAGCGGTTGGCGAGCAATTCGAACGACGGCGGCACTGTTTTCATCAGTGATCGAGCCATGACCACATCGCGCACGTGGACGATGAGCGGGTCCCAGTCAGGGCGTTCCTTGGCGGCAAAGATCTTGTGGATGGCTTTCAGATTGAGAGCAAGTGCGCCAAGTCCGTACACGGTTTCGGTGGGGAAGGCCACCAGTCCGCCCTCGCGAAGAATGGCTGCGGCTTGCTCAATCGCGCCTGCCTCCGGCGCCTCGGGATTGATCGAGAGGAGGTTGCTCATTCGTCGCCGAAGCAAGTACCGATGGAACGAGCCATTTGAATGTCCGGGGAGCGTCGTGAGACAAGCCGGGGAGCATGGCCAGGGATGGACAATGGCACGCTGCTGATTTGTCCGCCACGAAGGCTGACCATCCGGTTAAATCTCCCCGCCAGAACCATCTCCACTGCCGCTGGTGGCAAACTGCGTTGCCAGAAACCGATCGAACGGACTGGGCGTGCCGCCGCGTTGCAGGTGGCCGAGGATTGTATAGCGGGTTTCGAGGCCGGTGCGGCCTTCGATTTGCCTCGCCAGGATGGCGCTGATGCCGCCGAGGCGGACCTGCTCAAACGAACCCGCCACACGGTTCCGGACAACAACGTCACCGTCAATCGCGCGAGCGCCTTCGGAAATAACGATGATGCTGAAACGTTTGCCGCTGCGGTTGCGTTGCCGGATCTTGCTGCAGATGGAGTCGAGCCGGTAGGGGATTTCGGGAATCAGGATCACGTCGCCGCCGCCCGCGACACCCGTGGTGAGCGCGAGCCAACCCGCGGTGCGCCCCATGACCTCGAGGAGCATGACGCGATGATGCGAGGCGGCGGTGGTGTGAAGTTTGTCGACCGCTTCGGTGGCGGTCGGTGACGGCGGTGTTGAATCCGAATGTGAGATCCGTGCCGCGCACATCGTTGTCGATGGTCTTGGGTACGCCCACAATGCGCATTCCCAGCTTTGACATTTTGTGGGAACACTGGAGCGTGCCGTCGCCGCCAACGGCAATGAGCGCGTCGAGTTTGAGTTTGCGGTAGTTGCGGACAACGTCGCCCGGAGGCATCGCGAGTCCGTTCGGGGTGACGATGGTCATCGACATAGCAAAAGGGATTGTCGCGATTGGTGGTGCCGAGGATCGTGCCGCCCTGCGTAAGGATGCCGGAAACATCGTCCCAGTGCAGCCACTTGCCTTCGCCACGCACAAGCCCGCGAAACGCGTCGTAAAAGCCGAACACGCGCACGCCGTGGTTGTTCATGGCAGCTTTGGCAACGCCGCGAACGACGGCATTGAGCCCGGGAGCATCGCCCCCGCCTGTCAACAGCCCGATTCGGTGAATTCGCTTCATGAACGGGAGTGTGGCACAGCCCGCGAAGCGTGAGAAGAAGGTTTTTCTTGCGGGTACCGGCGCGGCGTGAAAAACTGGGGGTTGGCTACTCCATGAAGAATACAGCTATCTTGCTGATCGATTGTCCGGACCAAAAGGGAATTGTGGCGTCGGTGTCGGAGTTGCTGTTTCGTCATCAGGCCAACATCCTCCACGCCGACCAACACCAGGACAGCGAGCGGGGACTGTTTCTGACACGGGTGGAGTGGGACCTGACGGGCTTTGGCCTGGCGATCGCGGATTTTGGAAAAGCGTTTGCGCCCGTCGCGGAGAAATTCCAGATGCGATGGCGGCTGGAGTTGTCGTCGAAGCAACAGCGTGTGGCGATTTTCGTCTCCAAGTACGACCATTGCCTGGCGGACTTGCTCTATCGGCATGAAAGCGGGGAACTGGACTGCGAAATCCCGCTGATCATCAGCAATCATCGCGAGGCGGAACGCCTGGCGGGGTTTCATCGCATTCCATTTCACGTGTTGGCTGTGGAGGGGAGGGGAAAGGAAGAAGCGGAGCGGCGACAACTGGCATTGCTGAAAGACAATGCGATCGACCTTGTGGTCCTGGCGCGGTACATGCAGATTTTGTCGCCGGGTTTTGTCGACGCAATACCCGCAGCGGATCATCAACGTGCATCATTCGTTTCTGCCGGCGTTCAGCGGGGCGCGACCGTACCACCGCGCCTTCGAGCGAGGGGTGAAGTTGATCGGGGCGACGAGTCATTACGTGACCGAGACCCTGGACGAGGGGCCGATCATCGAGCAGGACGTTGTGCGCATTTCGCACCGCGACCAGTTGGATGATTTGGTACAGAAGGGACGCGACTTGGAGAAAGTCGTATTATCACGGGCAGTGCGTTGGCATATCGAGCATCGGATTCTGGTGTACGCCAAGAAAACGGTCGTTTTCGACTAGGTGAAATCTGCCGGCTGGAAGGCCCGGGCCGGAGATGATGCACGTTTTTGTAGGTGAAGATGCGGCAGGTTCAACTTTGACAGGCCAAACCTGTCACCTCTTGCATGTGGTACTCTGGCGGACCGAGAGCGCCATGCCCGATCTCACGCCAGCGTTTCTTCTGGAAGCCAACGTTTTCGGCGGTTGAGCATCGATTACGGAAAACCCGCTCAGGGAAGGGGATCCGGCGGAAGCCGCAGTTTCTATCTGGCATTGAGAGTGCTCTATGGGCAGCATCCATATGTTATCCAAGGCTACACGTGCGCGAAGTAAGCACCTCCTGATTGTCGAGGACGATGAGGCCAATGGCGAACTTGTTTGCGAGGCGCTCAAGGACGCAGGTTTCAAAACTCACTGGGTCAGGGACGGCATTGACGCGTTGAACTACATCCTCGAATCGAGGCCCGACGCGATTGTGCTGGATCTGCTGCTCCCGCGATTGAACGGTTTTGAGATTTGCGGCATGGTGCGCAAGAGCCGCTCGGTGCAATGGACGCCGATCATCATGATATCGGGCCGCATCGAACACCACGACAAGATGCAAGCGTTCGAACTAGGCGCCGATGATTATGTGAGCAAACCATTTCGCTTGGAAGAACTGGTCGCGCGCGTCGAAGCCGTGTCTCCATCGTAACGCCGGTCGAAACGAGCCCGAAATGTTCGCCGGTTCGTACAACAACTGACGATCCCACCGCCCAGCTGTTTTCCCCGGTTCGATTGTACCCGTGTCTGCCAGCAGGTGGAGACCCAACCGCTCAAAAGCGGTTGCGTTGACGTTCCGAGCCTTCTGGTCCGTGGCGGTGGGCGTCTACTGTTGGATAACGATTTGGGAGGGGCTTTCGACCACGATTTGCGGTCTTCCTGAGTAAGTCGTCACCAGCCCGGTAACGCAGACGGTCTTTCCATTAAACAGTACTTCTGGCGGTCCGTCTGAACTTGGCCCGATTTGGCGCCTCAATCACCGCAGTAAAACTCTGGTTTGGGTAGGGGCGGTCAAAATTCAGGTAGCTGCGCGACCCGTTAGGCGATTCGAAATACCGAGCGTTGGCAACCAAACCACAGATTGTAGCTGTTTCCCCGACGTGTTGTTGGCTTTCTGCCGCTGGGATGGCCTTTATCGCTGGGGCGGGAGCGGGCGGCGTCGGAGCCTGATGGCTCACCGTGCCGGGCGTTTCGCTGGCGGTGCCTGGTTCCGCGTCCTGAACGACGATTTGGGACGGGTCCTCAACCACCATCTGCGGTTTTCCTCGCTGGTCCACGATCAAGCCGGTGACGCAGATGGTCTTACCGTTAAAGAGCGCTTCTGGAGGTTCGCTAAATCTGGGCCTGCTGGAGCCGGGAATCCGGACCGCAAACGTCTGGTTGGGATACGGGTGGTCGAAATTCAAGTAGGTCGGCTTCGTCGGATCCGAATCGACGTAACGCGCGTTGGCGACCACACCGCAGATGGTATTCGTCTCTCCGATATGATCCTGAGCCTGTTCCGCGGTGACTATTTCCTGCGCCTTGACACCGGCCTCTGCCGATGGGGTCACCCCCAGATAGCTTGTACAGGTTGTCAACAAGCCACAGAGCAGGGGATAGGAGCAGAAAAGCCCTCGATATGTCATTGACTGGCCGCAGTTCCTTCCAACGGGCGATTAACAGCCCTTATAACGCAATATAGCTGCCGGGTTCTCAAAGTGCAATTGCCAACTCAGACCGTGTGTGCCAAGAAACTCGCCTGTGCTGAGCGTGTTCGCGTACGTTGCCATCTACCTCATCGACTGGTTGCCAAGCGCGATTGTCGGGCTTCCGTACAATCTATTCCTGGCCGCCGTGCTGGCGCAGCAAGTCCGCCACGTCCTTGTGGCCATTAGCCGCCGCTCAGTGCAACGGCGTATAGCCATTGTTGGCCTTGGCATTGACATCGGCCTTGTTGGCCAGCAGCAATTCCACCACGTCCTTGTGGCCATTCGCCGCCGCATCATGCAAAGGCGTATAGCCGTCGTTGGTCTTGGCATTGACCTCGGCCTTGTTGGCCAGCAGCAATTCCGCCACGTCCTTGTGGCCCTTAGCCGCCGCCGCGTGCAAAGGCGTATGGCCGTCGTTGTCCCTGGCATTGACCTCGGCCTTGTTGGCCAGCAGCAATTCCGCCACGTCCTTGTGGCCCCACAGCCGCCGCATAGTGCAAAGGCGTCTGGCCGTTGTTGTTCTTGGCATTGACCTCGGCCTTGTTGGCCAGCAGCAATTCCGCCACGTCCTTGTAGCCATTAATCGCCGCCACGTGCAAAGGCGTCCGGCCGTTGTTGTCCTTGGCATTGACATCGGCCTTGTTGGCCAGCAGCAATTCCGCCACGTCCTTGTGGCCCTTGGCCGCCGCCCAGTGCAAAGGCGTCTGGCCGTCGTTGTCCTTGGCATTGACCTCGGCCTTGTTGGCCAGCAGCAATTCCGCCACGTCCTTGTGAGCCAGCGCTGACGCCGCATAGTGCAAAGGCGTCTGGCCGATCGTTGTCCTTGGCATTGACCTCGGCTTTGTTGGCCAGCAGCAATTCCGCCACGTCCTTGTGGCCGCCAACCGCCGCCATGTGCAACGGCGTCCTGTCGTGGTCTGTCTTGGCATCAACCTCGGCCTTGTTTGCCAGCAGCAATTCCGCCACGTCCTTGTGGCCATTATCCGCCGCCCAGTGCAAAGGGGCTTCGCCGTCGTTGTCCCTGGCATTGACCTCGGCTTTGTTGGCCAGCAGCAATTCCACCACGTCCTTGCTGGCCATTGCGCGCCGCACAGTGCAAAGGCGTCCGCCGTTGTTGTCCTTGGCATTGACCTCGGCCTTGTGGGCCAGCAGCAATTCCGCCACGTCCTTGTGGCCATCAGGCGCTGCATAGTGCAAAGGCGTCTGGCCTTGTTATCCCTGGCATTGACCTCGGCTTGTTGGCCAGCAGCAATTCCGCCACGTCCTTGTGGCCCTAAAACGCCGCCACGTGCAAAGGCGTCTGGCCGTTGTTGTCCTTGGCATTGACCTCGGCCTTGTTGGCCAGCAGCAATTCCGCCACGTCCTTGTGGCCGCCTTCCGCCGCAAAGTGCAAAGGCGTCCGCCGTTGTCGTTCCTTGGCATTGACGTCGGCCTTGCCTGGCCGAGCAATTCCGCCACGTCCCCGTAGCCACCGTACGCCGCGTAGTGCAAAGGCGTATCGCCTTTGCTGTCCCTGGCATTGACGTCGGCCTTGTTGGCCAGCAGCAATTCCGCCACATCCTTGTGGCCTCAAAAGCCGCCGCAAAGTGCAAGGGCGTCTCAGCCGTTGCTCGTCTTTGCTGAAAACCAAATCAGGATTGACTTTGAGCAGCGCCTGGACCTTTGCCAAGTCGCCACGCCCGGCCGCGTCATGAATCTCGCCGCAGAAGGCGAGGCTGCTCCAAGCCACCAGGAGCGACCAGCAGTGACGGCGGCGCGGCTGGGAATTGAGGAATGGCAGAGTCGGCTAGAAAAACAGTGCATGGCACTGATAGTTGCTCTCATTGGTGGGAGCGTCAACCTGAAAAGTTCTTACAGCATTCGCAAATG
>CAVQGJ010000006.1:0-507801 GCA_963712025.1 uncultured Verrucomicrobiae bacterium
CTCGCGGTAGGTGTCGGGAATCCGTTCCAGCGCACGCCAGAGAATCGCTTCTTCCTCGCGGCTGACGGCTTGGGCCGACGGAGACGGCCGTGAAGATGATTCGCGGACGGCATCCAATGGTTCAGCGGCCTGAACCGGTTCGCGTTGCCCGCGACGGAGCGAGTTATTCATCAAATTGCGCGCGATACCGCACAGCCACGCGCGCAGCTTCGCCGCGTCGCTGAATGCGTCCAGCTTCCGCCACGCGGTGAGAAAAGTTTCCTGCGCGATGTCCTCGCTCAGGCCCAGGCTGCCAGTCGCGCTGTAGGTGATCGAGCAGACCAACGATTGATACCGCTCGACAATAACTCCAAACGCCTCGCGGTCGCCCGTCAGGCTCCATTCCACCAGTTGTTCATCACTTGCTGATTCGGTTCCCAAAGTAGTTTTCATGGTCACCGTATATGTGGTCCAAATGTTCGAAAGGTGACAAAGACAACGAGCCGCTTTCCGAGTGAAGTGCGCAGCCCCGCAGGCGCTGGCCCAGTCTCTTTGGTCTTTGTCGCCCTCAGGTTTTGTCCGTTGTGATGAAGGATCAGATCGGTTACATGGCCTTCGTTGTCCTTCACGAACGTCATTTGTGCATCGACAGTCTTGTAGAAAAACTCGGTTTCGGATTCGGGTAAGTCGGCGAGTTGCTCGGTTGACATAGTGTGGTCGTCGGGGTTTTCCGCCTAACGATCCAAAGCTGAGCCACGGCCACCGGTGGCCAGCACAGCAATGCAATGATGATTATCAAATTTCATGGTTTGGTCGAAGCTGAAGGGGCAGTGGCCGTTGGCTCCAGCGCGGTGTTAGCCGTCATGGTCCACCAACCTTTTTCGTCAGAAAAAGCAAACACCAAGCGCCTAAACAAAGGAAAGGCAGTGCCCAAGTAAACAGGTTTAGGTTGTGCCAGTTTCTCACCAACCATAATTGCTTGCTTTCCTCATCTGCAATCTTCTGGAAAAGACGATGCTCTGGCCGTGCAATCGTATCCTCGTAGATTCGCAGATGCTTCTCCCATCGTCCGCTAAGTCTTTTCGTGCTTTGCCTTGCGAACCAAAACCAGATGAGCGCCAGCACGACACCTATAACTGAAATGCAATGGATGCGGTGTGCGACCAATGAATCCTCGCGTCGTGACACTACCGCCACAAGCAGGCCGAAATTGACGGCAAGCTGAACGTTGTAGCGCGCCCAATGCGCGGCAAGCTCCGCATTACGAATCTGGACGAGTGCTGCGTAGAGCGGCTCTGGCTTCTCTGCGGGTGGCTGGTGATTGTCCGCTGGCTTGTTCTCCATATTCGTGACCTTTTAGTGATGGTGTTGCGTGTGCGAATGACGGCTATTTGGTTTTCGTCGCCTTGAGATTCTGTCCGTTTTGATGAAGGATCAGATCGGTTACTCGGCCCTGGTTGTCCTTGACAAAGGTGATTTGCGCATCGACAACCTTGTAGAAGAAGTTGGTCTCGGATTCGGGAAAGATTTCCAGAAAGCTCTGGCCGGTGAGACGTACCATCAGCCGGTCGCCGTCACGACGAATCGTGAAAACCTTGTCCGACGCGAGTTGGTACTCGCCTACATAGGCGTCGTACAACTTGGGATCCAACTTGACGGCCTGCCGTTCTTTGGGAGGCTCAGGAGGCTCATCGGAGATCTTCTTTGCGGTCTGGTCGAGGCCGTTTTGGTGCAACACCAAGCTTTGCACTTTGCCACCGGTGTCTTTGACAAACGTGATTTGGGCATTGACCCGTTTGTAGAAAAAATTGGTCTCGGACTCCGGGAAGATTTCGTTGTACCCCTGGCCGGTGAGTTGGGCCATTAACTTGCCGCCATCACGCCGCAGATTGAAGAAGACCGTCGGTGTCAGTTCATATTGCCCGACGTAACGATCAAGAACATCCGGCGCCAGAGGAATCGCGACGCGTTTCTTCGCGGGCTCGAAGTGCGCCAGTGGATACTTGGGCTCCAGAAGGTGAAAGCCGATGTCGTCAATGAAGTTGGCCTCGTTAGACAAGACGACCACGCCCCGCCGCTTCTTCTGATCGAAGCCGATGAAGGAATGGTATCCTGCCGTTCCGCCGTTATGCCAAATCACCTCCGTTCCAAATTTGTTGCTGACGTGCCAACACAGGCCGATCTGTGTATCGGGCATGGCAGGCGAACTGACGTCACGCCGCGGCGCCTGTGCCAGTTGCATGGCCGGCCAGAGGTCTGACCTGGTCAGCCCGAGATTGGCCGCGACGAATTTCAGCAGGTCATTTGCGGTGGATCGCAGAGCTCCCGCTCCGGCCAGCGCGGAAAAATCCCAATTCGCCACCGGTTCTCCCGCCGCGTTGTGCCCGGTTGCCAGATGCGTCTTCAATTCGGAAGAAAGAGTGATTTGTGTATTGGTCATGCCCAGCGGACGGCAAATGCGATCGACCACCAGGGCTTCGTAATTGGTGCCGGCCTTCAGAGCCAGAATATGCCCCAGTAATCCGGCTCCCAGATTTGAGTACTCGTAAGTCGCTCCGATATCACGGGGCAGAGTGTAACCGGAAAGGAACGCATACATCTGCTCGGCCGTGTAGTCGGCGTAAGGATTGGCAGCGTCCTTCGGCGCAAAGTTGTCCGGCATCCGCGGGAGGCCGGAGGTGTGCGTGGCCAGATCGAGCAAGGTGATTTGCCGGCCATTGCGGGTGGGGACTTTTACGGTGGGCGGAAGATATTTTGAAATCGGGTCGTCCAATTTCATCTCGCCCCGCTCGACCGCGTCCGCCAGGAGGAGCCCGGTGAAGGTTTTCGTGGCAGAACCGATTTCAAAAACCGTGTCCCCGTCAACCGTGTGGTCACTGTCGCGGCTCAGTTTCCCGTAACGGATGATCCTTGGCCCTTTTTCATCCACAAGGCCGACGACGATCCCCACGCTCTGTTTACCGATGTCAATGCGCTCGCGCAAAATGGCCTCGATCTCCGAGTCAGAGGGCAGTGCTTCCGCCGCGCGCAGAAAGCGGGCTGCGCACAAGAACAGAATGACAATCATCGAGCTGCGTATCAGCCAGTTCATGGGATGAATTCTCCAGTTGTTAGTTGTTTCGGACCGCGCACAGGTCAGCGATCCGACGATCCAGATGTTCTTGTTCATGGAACTTCGTTTCCCTTTCGATGCGATGTTACAACTTGCCAGACGATTTTGGCGCGCAGGCGGCCTTCAAGAGCGCGAGACCTTTCTCCAGAATGACGTCTCGATCCGTGGTGATGTCCACTGCTGTGGGATGAACTTCCACGTCGGGGATTACGCCGGTCCCGACGTACTCGCGACCGTCCGGGTACGAAAGGTGCACTGCGCAGACTTGGGCCTTCACCCCGCCGGGCAGATCAATCATCACAGAGTCGCCGGTGGACCCGCCGGTGCGTTCGCCGACGACAGTCGCCCGCCTACTGGCGTGCAGCGCCACAGCAAAAGTTTCCGCCATGCTGAATGTCTCCGGTCCGGTCAGCACCATGACCGGTCCAAGGAAGGGATCTTTCCGGCTCGGCTGGATTGGATCCCCATCCTCCTCGTGCCACTTCTCCGGCTTTCCCCACGCCCGATAGGCAGGCACGTATTCGGGTGTTCTCACATGCGCCCATGGGACCGGCTTGTCAATTAGCATGCTGATGATCGGATTACTGTTGCCCGACTTTCCGCCACCGTTGTGGCGGATATCGAGGATCAGACCTTTGGCTTTCTGCACCTGTGGGAAAATGTTCTCGAAGTCCTTGACCACCTGATTCGTCTGGAAGCTGGGCAGATTGACGTAGAGGATGCCGTTTCCCAACTCGCGACACTCGAGCGCCCTGCCCCCAGTGTTTTGCGGGTAGAGGCCTCTTGTCAGGGTCACTTCGCGCTCGCTTCCGTCCAAGCCCTTGATGCGCAGAACGGCCTTGGAACCGTATTCACCCAACAGAAGCAACGGGTAAGCTCTCACGTCCCGGCTTTGTGGCGTGGAAGCGCTGATGAAGGGATAGATGTCCCGTTCCAGAACCTCGTCGACGGATCGCCCGTTGAGGTGCGTGACCTCTTCGCCGGGCTTCAGGTTCGCTTTGACGAATTCCTCTTTACGCTTCGGACTGCGGATGTCCGCGACCGGTGCGGTGCGGACAATCACCGCCGGCTTGCCCGCCAACGGACGAACTTCCAGCGGCAACTCATAACCTCCGTAGTCCGGGTGTGCCCTGTCAGTCTGCATGAAGGTATGCCCGTCGTGCAACAAGGCCAGGCAGCGTGCGAGCACGCAGAAATACTCATCCTCCGTCTCTGCCTGTTGGATCTTGGGGATGTATTCCACCAACACTTTGTCCCAGTCCACCTCGGGAACCCGGTCGAACAAAGCAAAATTGTATTTGACCTCGCTCCACAACCGGGCGAAGCCCGCCAGCCGGTCTGCCTCGGGCAATTTCCGAGGCGGGAATGGCCTGGAATTCTTCCTCCGATAAGCCATGTTGGATTTTCCCGTGGTCGGCTTGCCCCACTCACGCTGGTTTCGCTCCTTGTCCGTGGACAGGCAGAAGTGGAGTCGGAGCGTTTGGTCTTGGAGATCCCATTTCATGATCGCCAGACACGGTGTGTCTGCCACCTGCCAGAGCCATCCGTGCATCTTCTGAAGCGAGATTTCACCTATGTCTATCTGGTCGCCTTCGGCGTCAAGAGGACACACCCAGATTTGATTATTAGTGGTGGCATAGAGAATATACCGCTTCACCCAATACGGGTTGTCGGCGCAGTCGAACTGGACAGCCTGTCCGATGGGCAGGGACACTTCAGCCTCCTCTTCGATTTTGTACGGTCGGCGGATGGTGACTCGCTCTTTGATTTGTTCCGGCGTCGGCGTTTCGGTTTGACCGAAGGCCGTTTCGGTCGTGAGTCCGAACACAATCGCCTGTGCGCCAACCAGCAGAATGATCCAAACGCTCTTTTTCATGGTTCTCCTTTATGGACTCAAACTGTTCTCATACCTTGCTGTCCAACGAGCAACAATCTCATCGCCTACTCTTCAACCAGCCGCCGCATCATCGCGTTCGTCGGTTGGCAATCGTCGTGGCGCGAAAATCTACTCCGAGTTCGATTTCAGACTCTCGAGCAGTGCTTCCATTTCCTGCCGGCGCGGTTCCAAATATTTCCGCACTGCGAACTGGTTCAACCAGTAAACGCCCCAGAAAATCAGCGCCAGCACACCGGCCTCTCTTCCCCAGTGGAACAGAGCCACCAGCCCGTGATTCCTGGCCAGCCAGGCACGGTGCGCGAAATAGATCGTCACGGCGGCACCCATTGGTAGCACGTTCCACCAGAACACATTTCGAAGCAGCCAAATCTGGTGTTCGATCTGGGCCAACGAACTCTCGATGCATTCCCGGAGCGTGTCGCCCGGCATGGGCTGGCGTCGTTTCTGACGCATCCGATCCGCCAAGTGGAATCCGGCGATCCACAGCAATACCGGGATGGCGAGATACCAAGTCCAAGGCCGGTGCATTTCACGGCCCAGGTAAATCCACAACGGCACCAGCAGCAGGGCCACGCTCACTTCCCGCACATCGCGCCAGAATATCAGGGAGGCGAAGCGCCGCTGGTTGCGCTGCACCTCGTTGAGCAACTGAGCTGTATCAATCGTCAATCGTCGCTGCGACGTTTGCGCCTGCCATATTTTCTTCAATCCCTCAGGGTTCATACGTCACCTCGTTCATCAGTTCGGCGAGGACTTTCTTGGCGCGGTTCAACTTCACGCCCACGTTGCTTTCGGAAATGCCCAGCACATCGGCCATCTCCCGGTAACTGAGGTCGTCCAGGTAAAGGAGCACCAGCGCGGCGTCCAGTTTTGGCAATTGATGAATGGCGTCGTAAAGTCGCGCGACGACTTCTTCTCTGTCGAGCCGGCGGGAGCTGTCCTCTTCCATTCCCGGCAATTCTTCGACCTGGATCAGCGGAGTTTGAAGCGCGCGATGTTTCGTTTCCTTTCGCCGCCAAGCGAGCGCGGTGTTCAGGGCTACCCGGTAAATCCACGTGGACACCTTGGCCCGGCCTTCATACCGCGGCATGGAACACCACAGTTGCAGCAGGATGTCCTGGATGAGGTCCTGCCGGTCTGCCTCCGTGGGCGCGTAGGCGCGCGCCACCTTGAAGACCAGGCCCGCGTGGTTCGTCAGCCACGCGCTGAACAATGCCTGCCAGTCATCGCCTGATGCTTCGTGCACATTCATCCCGTATGAATAGTGACAAAGTACAGGCTTTCCTTACAACCAATCTTCTCTTCGGGTTCTCCGCGCCTCAGCGATTCAATCACCGTGGGAAGGGTCCGGGCAAAGACAGACTGTGCCTGCAACTACATCTGCGGTCCGCGCCGCTTCCCGTCGCTCCGTCCACCTTTCCATACCGCGCCGTCTGAAATCATCAGCTTGGGAATGCCGACCCCGCTGCGATTGTGCTACTCGCTGTCACTATGCTTGGCGGCGTGCCACTTGCGCCCGATTGTATGGCCTCGCTCCCGCCGTCAATGTCGAACGCCCTGTCCCCTGCGTCTCCACATAGTGACCGCGCTCGCTCAGCCATGAGGACTGGCGCTTAAGAGGTCACGCTCGAATTCGCACGGCTTTGGGTTGGAGCAATGAATACCGACGCCAAGAGCGTATGGACTTGGATATTCAGTAGGTCTGCTTCAGGTACTTCAGGAGTTGTTCCAGCGACTCCGGTGTTCCCTTCGCAGAGAAGTCCACATACAGAATGTCGGGGGCGCATCGTCCGATAGCATTCATCATCCCCTTGCAGTTCTCCCGCCATGACGCTCTCTACGAGGTGTGCCCGCATCGTGGGCGATTTCCCTTCGATGATGTGGTGCCGACAGCGCAGGCAGACATGGACGGATTCGGTGTTGATGTCCCGACCCATCTCCGTTGCATGGTGTCACCTATGCGTTTACTGCCTTCATCGGCACGATCTTCTCGGCCACGGCAGCGGCAGGACGTAGCGCAAAGAAACGTTCCGCGTCTGCCTTCGTCGCCAACCCGCGATAGTGCCGGTGCAGAACGTCAGGCGAATGACCGAGCATGGCCGCGACGCGGATGGCGTCTTGCGTGAGAGCATAGGCGTAGGTCGCGGCGGTGTGCCTCATGGCGTTGTCCGGCCACGGTTCCAGCTTCGTGCCTGCTGCCCTTTCCTTCTTGGTTTCCGTGCCCGGCCTGCCGAATTCGGCGGCGCGTATCATGGCATCATTCCGCTTGCGGAAATTGATCGGGTCAACGACAAGCCCGGTCCGCTTCCCACAGATTGCGAGCCATGCCCGGGCCGTATCGTTCAAGTCTATGATTCGACGTGACTTCGTCTTGGCGACCGTGCCGTCAATGATGATGACACCCTGCTCCAGCTTGACCTTTTCCCAAGTTAGCCGGCGCAACTCTGCAACGCGGATGCCCGCGTACAGGGAAAGCGCAACGTAGGGGAGCAGGTCATGATCGGGAGCGCGTTCCAAGAGGCGGGCGCATTGCTCCACGGTCAAGAAACCAGGTTCACCGTCCGGAACGTCTGGCCGCGCAACGTAGGCGGCGATGTTCTTTTCGCACCAGCCCCGCTTCTCGGCGTACCTGTAAAGCTGCGAAAGTTTTGTCAGCATGTGGCGACGGGACCGGGCCGACAAGGTCGGGTCGTTGCTCCACGCCTGCAATTCTTCAAGGCCGATCTCCGACAGTTTCCGCTTCCCGTAGGTCTTGGCGAACGCGCCCAGCCTATAGCGCAAATCGGTTGTGGTCTTCTCCCTGCGCCCAGCGGCAACAGCGTCGGCAATCAGCTTGTGCACGATCTCGGAGATGGTCGGGGCATTGCGATACTTCAAGACGTGATCAACGTAGTGGCGGCAGGCTTCCCGAATGCTTGAGTTGTATGGCTGGAGAAGCTCGGAACACTCGGCGGCCTCGACGCGCAAGGGCAGAGGGATATTAAACGCGGCAGCACCCTCACGTTCCATCTGGGCGCGAATCTGTGCGGCTCGCTTCTCGGCCTCGTCTTTGGTGGCAAACGTCTCACGGATGCGTTTGCCTTGAACCATACACGCGACTTGCCAGCCGACCTTGCCGCTGGTATAGGTCAACTTGTGAATCGGTGGCCACAGCCTAGTTTTCGTCTTGGCGGTTGTCATGGCAATCAATTCCTTTCAGCGCGTCAAATTGCCATATATTGCCAAGTGAGTCAAGCACGTTTGTGTAACTCGTTGTGCGCCCGTAGCTCAACTGGATAGAGCATCGGTCTTCGGAACCGAGGGTTGGGGGTTCAAATCCCTCCGGGCGTACCCGAGGGAGCTTGGGCTTGTCCTCTTGCCGTTCTCGATCAAGATTTGCGAATCCAGCGGTCTGAGTTTCCGAGGCCAGCCGTTGCGCCGTCGGCACACGCTCGGCGCGTCTCATCAGACCCGGCTTACTAGCGAGCTTGCAGTCGCGCGAGCGCGTTCTGAGCCATGCCGTAATCGGGCTTGATTCGCAAGGCCTGCTCGTAGTGTCGGATGGCGTCCGGGAGTCTGCCGGCTTGTTCCAGGGCGACCCCCAGGTTGTAGTGCGCCTCGGCGTAATCGGGCTTGATCCGGAGCGTTTGCTCCCAGTGTCCCATCGCTTGCTCGGGCCGTCCCAATCGAGCAAGAGCGATCCCCAGGTTGTAGTGCACCTCAGCATCGTCGGGTTTGATCCGGAGCGCCTGCTCGTAATGCGTGATCGCACCTTGGAGATCGTTCGCGCGGAGCAGTGCATTTGCCAGCTTGATATGCGCGTCGACATAGTCAGGCCTGAGAAGCGCCGCCTGTTTGTAGTGCTCGACCGCCTCCGCCCCATGGCCAGACCGTTCCAGGGCGGCTCCCAGATTGTAGTGTGCCGCGGGGAAATCGGGATCGAGTCGTAGCGCTTCGCGGAAGAAGGGGATGGCTTCCGGCACGCGTTCCACTTGGGCCAGTGCGGCTCCCAGCGCACACTGCCTGGCTGCGTAGACCTGAACACTTGCCAGCAGATTGAACGCCACCGAGAAACTCAAGAGCGCGCCCCAGCCCCAGCGAGCGGCACGCCGCTGGACCGGCTGGCCAATCAGTGCCCGATCCAATCCGAGCAGTCCAACCACCGCCAGCAGCACGAGCGCCGGCGTGAAGTCCACCTCGTAGCGCATGATCGCGCTCGAGAAGAACCCCAGCGGCAGGGCACAAGCCACAAACAAACAGGCTCCCGCCGCCACAAACCAGTGCAACACCGATGTCCCCTGCCCTGACCGGCCGCGCCACGCCAGCGGTACCGTCGCCGCCAACCACACGAGTGGAATATTCGTGAGGATACCGAAGGGAAACTCAACCTGCTTATAGCCCACGGGCAACGGGGGCACGGTGATGCCATGCACGAAGGGAAAACGAGTACTCCAGCGCGCCGGTTCAAGAAAATAGACCCGGAAATTGAACCAGAAGAAGCGTGGGCGAAAATACTGGAACGTAGCCGATGGGACTGTCGCCAGCTGGTGGTGCTGCCCAAATTCGAATGGATTGTCGAACCGCAGGGCATTGTAGAGCAACACCCCTGATCCGATGAGCGCGATCGGGGCGATGGCTGCGATCAACAGTGTCCAAACGCGCTGCCCCTCCCGCCACGCTTGAAAGACCGGCGCCAACAGGATGATGGCGCCGAACAGCAAGGTCGGCCGTGCCCCCACCGCCAACCCGTACGCGAGACTCGCTGCTGCCAACCACCAACACCGTCGCTCCGGCCTGTGCAGCGCGCCCCAAATCGCCCACAACGCGAGCATCGTCAGCATATACCCGCAACTGATCGCCACTTCGTAAACATCGGACCGCGGCAGGATCACTGGCACGACCGTCGCCAAACCCAGCGCCAGTGCGCCAGCCGCCACCACCCACACGCTCACGTCGGAAAAATATCGCCTCCACGCCGCATACAGCACACCCACGCTGGCCAGAAAGCCGATGGTGCAGAATACCAACACGGCCACTCGGTGAGAAAGATAATGGCCGGTCAGCGCGACGAACGGCCAAAACAATATCAACGCCGGTGTCACCCCGAAGTAGAGGTAGAGTCGGCCTTTGTAGTAGCTCAGGTCGTGCAACCCGGCGGGGCCAGACTGATACGGCTCGTTGGCGGTTGGATCATACGGGTCGGCGAGGCGTGTGAGTCCGGGCGGCACCTCTTTTTTCAGACTGAGTTGGCCGACGCGAAAACCCTGCACCAACAAGTTGTAGGAAGAGTCAGCGGCATTCGGGCTCAATGATTCCCACGGGCCCGACCGCGCGAGGCACGCGTACAGGCCGATGACCAGCACACACACTGCGCCCAGTAATTTCCATGCGTTTTTCATTGCGCCACACCGACCAACTCCGTGTAACGTTGTTGCAAACACATCGTCTGCCTACGATGTTTTACACGCTTCTCCAGTCCAACACACGCGCTTTGTCGAGCGAGCAGCCATAACGATTTGTCTGCCGTGTCGCGCGGATGTCGCTCCGCGAGTCTTCCAGCCATTCGTCAATGCGCTCGCGCCAATCGATGTGGCCGGTGATGCTGTTATGCAGCCGGCTGGCGCCGCCGGGGCCGCACAAAGGCGGTCAAACGGAATCGGATCGGGGAATACCGGCAGAGCGCCGGGATCGTCAGTTGTTATACGAACCGGCGAACGGCGTGGGTTCGTTTCGACCGGAGTTGCGATGGAGGACGGCTTCGACGCGCGCGACCAGTTCTTCCAGCCGGAACGGCTTGCTCACGTAGTCGTCAGCGCCCAGTTCGAACGCCTGCATTTTGTCGTGATGCTCGACGCGGCCCGACATCATGATGATCGGCGTCCACTGGATCGCCCGGCTCTTGCGCACCATACTGCAAATCTCAAACCCGTTCAGCCGCGGAAGCAGCAGGTCCAACACAATCGCGTCGGGCCTCGATTCGAGTATGTAATTCAGCGCATCGATGCCGTCTTTCTCCCAGTGCGTCTTGAAGCCCGCATCCCGGAGCGCTTCGCACACCAGTTCGCCGGCCGCTTCGTCGTCCTCGACGATCAGGAGGTGTTTGCTTCGCGCACGTGTAGCCTTGGATATCATATAGATGCTCTGCATAGAGCACCCGCAATGCCAGACAAGAAGCCACAGTTTTCCCTCGATCCCGCTCCGCCTACGGCTTTTGCGCCATTATCGCTCCCATGGCAAAAATGCCTGTGTTTTCGCGGGAAACCTGCATCCGGGACCAGTCGTGACGCTCGTTCTCCTTGAGAGTTAGCCCCCCGAGTTGCCATTCGTCGCCTGTCAAAGTTGAACGCCCGGCAACGTAGGCGACAAAAACGTGCCTGACCCGCGTCAGGTTCTTCCCGCAGACAGTTCCCGTCTGCGCCTAGTCGAATACGACCGTCTTCTTCGCGTAAACCAGAATCCGGTGCTCGATGTGCCAGCGCACGGCGTGCGACAACACGACCTTCTCCAGATCGCGCCCCTTTTGCACCAGATCCTCCAACTGGTCGCGGTGGGAAATGCGCACAACGTCCTGCTCGATGATCGGCCCTTCGTCCAGTGTCTCCGTCACATAATGACTCGACGCGCCGATCAATTTCACGCCGCGCTCGAACGCGCGCTGGTATGGGCGCGCCCCGCTGAACGCCGGCAGGAAGGAATGATGTACGTTGATGATCCGCTGCGGGTATTGCGCCACAAATTCGGCCGACAAAATCTGCATGTACCTCGCCAGCACCACGAGGTCAATCGCATTCTCCTTCAGCAATGCCAATTGCCGCCGCTCCGCCTCCGCCTTGCCAAGCTCCTCCACCGCGATCGCATGAAACGGGATTCGATGAAACCCGGCCAAGCGTTCCGCCTCGCGATGGTTGCTGACGATGAGCGGGATCTCGCAACCCAGTTCCCCGCTCTCGTGGCGGTACAGTAAATCCGCCAGACAATGATCGTACTTCGACACGAAAATCGCCGCGCGCTGCCGTTTCGACGACAACTCCAGCCGCCAGCGCATCCGGAACTTCTCCGCGATGGGCGCAAATGCCTTTCCAAAGTCCGCGATGGCCAGGCCAAACCCCGACAGGTCCCATTCCACGCGCGTCAGGAACAGCCCCCGGTCGCTGTCCTGATGCTGGTCGGCGTGCAGAATGTTCGCCTGATGACGAAACAGAAATTCCGAAATGGACGCCACAATCCCCTTTTGGTCGGGACAATCGATCAGCAAGATGGCCGTATTCTTCATCGGGTAGCCGGCACCCAGTGTTCCATGCCGCGCCAGTGCCCGCAAGAAAAACCTGCTTCTCACCATTCCCGGGCTGTGCCACACTGTCGCCCGTGAATCAAATCCAACCAATCGGGCTTCCGGTCGGCGGTGCCGAATGAACAACATCGTCACGGTCAATCCCAAGGCGCCGCAGCCCGAACTCATCGAGCGCGCCGCGACCATTCTGCGCGGGGGCGGACTCGTCGCCTTCCCCACCGAAACGGTGTACGGACTCGGCGCGCTGGCCCTCAACCTGAAAGCCATCCACAAGATTTTTGCCGCCAAGGAGCGTCCCGACTGGGACCCGCTCATCGTCCACGTGCGCGACATGACGATGGCCCGGCCGTTGATGAAGCGGTTGCTGCCGTCCTTCGAATTGCTCGCCAGCCGCTTTTGGCCCGGACCGCTGACGCTCGTCGTCGAAAAGGACGACACGGTCCCCGGCGAAGTCACCGCGTATCGTCCGACTGTCGCCCTGCGCATGCCGTGGCATCCCGTGGCGGCCGCATTGTTGGAGGCCACCGGAGCCCCGATTGCCGCGCCCAGCGCCAACCGCTTTGGCCGCCCCAGCCCCACCCGGGCCGAGCACGTCATCGACGACCTCGCCAACCGCGTGGACCTGATCCTTGACGCGGGACCGACCCCGATGGGCGTGGAATCCACCGTCCTCGATCTCACGCAATCCCCGCCCGTGATCCTTCGTCCCGGCGGCGTGCCCCGCGAAGAATTGGAGAAGGCCATTGGCGAAGTACTCCTGGCGTCCGCTGTCGAGGATGAAACCGCGCGGGCGGGTCTGGCCGCTCCGGGCATGTCCCTCAAGCACTACGCCCCGCGGGCGCGCGTCGAACTGCTCGACGGCGAGGGGAACGAAATCGTGATCGCCCTCAAACGCCGCGTCGAGGAACTGAAACGCGAGGGAAAGACCTTTTATATTCTGGCCAACTACGGCGACAACCGGCTCTATGCGCAAACGCTGTTCGATCAAATGCGCGACGCCGACGCGCAACGGGCCGACGTAATCCTGGCCATCCTCCCGCCGACACACGGGCTTGGCCTCGCCGTGCGCGACCGATTGCAGCGCGCCTCCGGCTCGACCGCCCGCAACAACGGCGCCAGGGGCAAACCATGAGCAAAGAGCAAGCGGAGAAACGCGCGAAAGCGCTGGATTGGTTGAACACATTGCGCCGGGAACATCCCGCGATGAGCAAACTCGAGGCCATCGAGAAGACTGCGGTGCGGTTCAACCTCAGCCCGCTCGAGGAAGAATGGCTCCTGCAGGCGCTGACCGACAGCAAGCTTGCGCCCAAACCACCGCCGGAGTAGTGTCGATCCGCCCTCAGCGCTCGGAGGGGTGGCAGAGTGGTCTAATGCGCACGCCTGGAAAGCGTGTGGGGTCTGCAAAGGCCCTCGCGAGTTCGAATCTCGCCCCCTCCGCCAATTTCACTTTCCCTAATGAAATGGCGCATTTTAGGCTATGTGCGACGCTGGAATGCTTAAAGCATAACACTAAGGCATAACAAGCCTGTCTGCGTTCGGGCTTGTCCGCAGGTGTGTAAGGGCGGTTGCGGTATTCTGTTTGCGCGCTCGGATAGAGCAGTCACGGACGGCTACGTCAACCGGCCATCGTCTGAGAGCCCGCCAAAATAGGAGCGCAGCCGGGGATGGTTCACCGAGTCGTGAACGCGGCTTGAGGGTTGCCGTTCAGTACTCGCGGCTGCGCTTAATCTGTTATGGCAGCGAAATGTCGATGCGATAGAACTCTTGCGGCGGAATCGGGTTCGTGTCGGTGATCGTGACCCGATTGCCACTGTTGGTCACAGGCCCTGTATGCGTTGTGAGCGGCGTCCAGACTCCACGCACCAAATCCGTGCTGAATTGCGGGTTATAGGTGCGACCCAAGGCGAGTGGGTAGAAGGTCAAGTTCATTGCCTGCGGCTGGTTGGGTACGCTGGCAAGGCTGAGCACGAACACGGAAGTCGGATTGGTCGGGTCAAGGCCTGCCACGTACTTGAACAAATTGTTCTGGCCGGTGCCGTCAGCGTCACACGTGGCGCAAGACTGGCTGTTGGTTGTCGTTCCATTTCCACCGAAGTATTGCTCGCGCCACCCGTCAGGGATGCCATCGCCGACCGAGTCAACAAGGTGCAGGTCATTCAGCACCACACTCGATCCATCGTACTGGACCGTGAACTGCGCGAATCCATCCGTGGTCAACAACGTTCCGCCGTTGGCAACGTTGGCGAATGTCCCCGTGACGGGTACGCCTGCGGTCAGCACTGTGAAGCTAGCGCCATTCGTTACGGCGCCAACGAACCCGTTGGTCAAACTCACCGCCAGCGTGCCGCCCAATTCCAGGGCGTTGCTGACGACCATTGATGTGTACTGAGTACCCTGTCCATAACCTCCAAGCTGGAAGTTTAATCCCGAGTTGGCCGTCAACGT
The DNA here is from genome assembly GCA_963712025.1 of uncultured Verrucomicrobiae bacterium. Taxonomy (GTDB): domain Bacteria; phylum Verrucomicrobiota; class Verrucomicrobiia; order Palsa-1439; family Palsa-1439; genus Palsa-1439. The sequence goes on from CAVQGJ010000006.1 coordinate 14,704, forward strand.
CAGATCGCGCGTGAACGTCAGCGTTCCCGGTCCAAAGCCGGGCGTGATGCCGGCGTCGCTCGTGGCCTCGCCGCCAACATCGCCGACACCGGCCAGGCTGCCGCCTTGAATCATCACCGAGCCGCCAGACACCGGCGTCAAGTTTCCTCCATTCATCACGGTGCTACCTGCCGTTTGGACATAGTCCCCGTTGAATTGCAGCGAGCTGCCATTGTCAACGAAGACTGTGCCAGCGTTGGTCAGAAATGCCGGGCTGTAGAGCACGCCTCCGTTGGAAGCACTCCACACACCTTGGTTGGTGAACGGCTGGGCGTTGACGGTAATCGTGCCGCCGCTGACATCCGCCGAGATCGTGCCCTGGTTGACCACGCTCACGTTCGGCCGGCCCGCCCAACAGTTTGGCGTGTAGCCCATCTGGCCGTTCTGCCCCTGCACTGTGATCCCGCTGCCAATCGTCAGCGTCGTGTCTCCGTCGATCAGGCTCCAGCGCGTTACAACCGCTATCCCCAAACACGACCGTTCCGTCGCCGCTCAAGGTTTGTGTCCCGGCAAAGCCGATCGCCCCGTAATTGCCGTTGGTCGGGTTGCCCACCAGCGCCGTGCCGTTGAGCACCAGCCCGTTGGTCACCGTCAGGTTCGCCCTGTAGTAACTGTTGCCCACGTCCAGCGTCCCGTCCACCGTCACCCCGTCGAACGTCGGGTTGCCGTTGACGATCACCGAAGCCCCGTTGGTCGTCACCACTGTTCCGCCGTCAATGGTCCCACCTTGCAGGGTCAGCACGTTGGTCGTGCCGTCCAGTGTCAAGGTCTGGCCGCTGTTCTCCAGATACCCAGTCACCTCGATCAACCCGTTGCTGCTCTGCAAACTCCCCAGTCCCGCCGTGTTCAGCGTGCCCGCCAACTGCAATGTCCCGGCCGGACTCTCCACCACCCCTGATTGGTGAACGGCTGGGCGTTGACGGTAATCGTGCCGCCGCTGACATCCGCCGAGATCGTGCCCTGGTTGACCACGCTCACGTTCGGCCGGCCCGCCAAAACAGTTTGGCGTCGTAGCCCATCTGGCCGTTCTGCCCCTGCACTGTGATCCCGCTGCCAATCGTCAGCGTCGTGTCTCCGTCGATCAGGCTACAGCGCGTTACAACCGCTATCCCCAAACACGACCGTTCCGTCTGCCGCTCAAGGTCTGGTCCCGGCAAAGCCGATCGCCCCGTACATTGCCGTTGGTCGGGTTGCCCACATAGGCGGTGCCGTTGAGCACCAGCCCGTTGGTCACCGTCAGGTTCGCCCTGTAGTAACTGCTGCCCACGTCCAGCACCCCGTTGACCGTCACCCCGTCGAAGGTCGGGTTGCCGCTGACGATCAGTGCCGCTCCGTTGGTCGCTACCACCGTCCCGCTGTGAATCGTGCCGCCTTGGAACAAGGTCAGCACGTTGGTCGTGCCGTCCAGTGTCAAGGTCTGGCCGCTGTTCTCCAGATACCCAGTCACCTCGATCAACCCGTTGCTGCTCTGCAAACTGCCCAGTCCCGCCGTGTTCAGCGTGCCCGCCAACTGCAATGTCCCGGCCGGACTCTCCACCACACCCTGGTTGGTGAACGGCTGGGCGTTGACGGTAATCGTGCCACCGCTGACATCCGCCGAGATCGTGCCCTGGTTGACCACGCTCACGTTGGCCGGCCCGCCCCAACAGTTTGGCGTGTAGCCCATCTGGCCGTTCTGCCCCTGCACTGTGATCCCGCTGCCAATCGTCAGCGTCGTGTCTCCGTCGATCAGGCTCAGCGCGTTGCAACCGCTATCCCCAAACACGACCGTTCCGTTGCCGCTCAAGGTTTGTGTCCCGGCAAAGCCGATCGCCCCGTAATTGCCGTTGGTCGGGTTGCCCACCAGCGCCGTGCCGTTGAGCACCAGCCCGTTGGTCACCGTCAGGTTCGCCCTGTAGTAACTGCTGCCCACGTCCAGCGTCCCGTCCACCGTCACCCCGTCGAACGTCGGGTTGCCGTTGACGATCACCGAAGCCCCGTTGGTCGTCACCACTGTTCCGCCGTCAATGGTCCCACCTTGCAGGGTCAGCACGTTGGTCGTGCCGTCCAGTGTCAAGGTCTGGCCGCTGTTCTCCAGATACCCAGTCACCTCGATCAACCCGTTGCTGCTCTGCAAACTCCCCAGTCCCGCCGTGTTCAGCGTGCCCGCCAACTGCAATGTCCCGGCCGGACTCTCCACCACACCCTGATTGGTGAACGGCTGGGCGTTGACGGTAATCGTGCCGCCGCTGACATCCGCCGAGATCGTGCCCTGGTTGACCACGCTCACGTTCGGCCGGCCCGCCAAAACAGTTTGGCGTGTAGCCCATCTGGCCGTTCTGCCCCTGCACTGTGATCCCGCTGCCAATCGTCAGCGTCGTGTCTCCGTCGATCAGGCTCAGCGCGTTACAACCGCTATCCCCGAACACGACCGTTCCGTCGCCGCTCAAGGTTTGTGTCCCGGCAAAGCCGATCGCCCCGTAATTGCCGTTGGTCGGGTTGCCCACATAGGCGGTGCCGTTGAGCACCAGCCCGTTGGTCACCGTCAGGTTCGCCCTGTAGTAACTGCTGCCCACGTCCAGCACCCCGTTGACCGTCACCCCGTCGAAGGTCGGGTTGCCGCTGACGATCAGTGCCGCTCCGTTGGTCGCTACCACCGTCCCGCTGTGAATCGTGCCGCCTTGGAACAAGGTCAGCACGTTGGTCGTGCCGTCCAGTGTCAAGGTCTGGCCGCTGTTCTCCAGATACCCAGTCACCTCGATCAACCCGTTGCTGCTCTGCAAACTGCCCAGTCCCGCCGTGTTCAGCGTGCCCGCCAACTGCAATGTCCCGGCCGGACTCTCCACCACACCCTGGTTGGTGAACGGCTGGGCGTTGACGGTAATCGTGCCACCGCTGACATCCGCCGAGATCGTGCCCTGGTTGACCACGCTCACGTTGGCCGGCCCGCCCCAACAGTTTGCCTCGCCAATCTGGCCGTTCTGCCCCTGCACCGTGATCCCGCTGCCAATCGTCAGCGTCGTGTCTCCGTCGACCACCCACAGCGCGTTACAACCGCTATCGCCGAATACGACCGTTCCGTTGCCGCTCACGCTTTGCGTCCCCGCAAACTCAATCCGCCCCCACCAACTGTTGTTCGGGTTGCCCACCAACGCCGTGCCGTTGAGCACCAAACCGTCCAACACCATCAGGCTCGCCCCGTTGTACGTGTTGCCCACGTCCAACTCCCCGTTGACCGTCACCCCATCCAACGTGCCGCTCCCATTGACGATCACCGACGAACTGTTGGTCGTGGTAATGGTGCCGCCTGACAAAGTGCCATTGTTGAGAACAAGCGTCGCGGCATTCACAAGAAACACACTGTTAAATGAATGCGCACCACTAATCGTCACCGTAGAACTAGCAATAACGACGTTTTGTCCATCATAATTGGTGGTCGTTGCGTCGATGGTGAGATTAGTCGTAATGATCACCCGACTCTGCCCTGTCGCGAACAACCAGGAATACTTAGCCAACATTGAATTTCCAAAGACATCTTGAACGTTCGTCGTGACAGTTGCCACATACAGACTGCTGGTGGCCAACGGTGAGGCGGGAGTGAAGAATGCCGTGAGGCTAGGGAGATCGTACGTAACGGTACCGGGAATCGAGTTGTTGGCGTAGTCTGTAAGCAGGAATGCGTTGGTGGTGAGGGTAGCGGCATTCATGGGGGCGCTAAAGGTCACGCTCACGGCTGCGTTAGTGGGAACATTGGAGGCACCACTCGCCGGACTGGTGGCCGTGACGGTTACCCAAGACGGCTTGCATTTACCGGTACTGCCAGCGTTATAGATGCTCGCAATTTCATTGGGAGCAAGGGCGCGGTTGTAGATGGAAACCTCATCCAGAAGTCCGTTGAAATAACCCTGACCTTCTGCCTGTCCGATTGTCAATGGTGCGGTCGTCGTCTGCAAGGCGTCAGAATCTGTATCCGTCCCAATAGACGCCCCGTTTACATAAAACGTCCAGGTCGAACCGGCGCGCGTGATTGCAATGTGATACCACTGTTGCGTGGCTGGCGAAAATGGATGTAGCCCTGTTACGGAGCCGTAATTGTTCTTACAAAATGCAAGCCCGGCACCATCATAACCGATGGAGAAGAACCATTTGGGGTTATTGCCGCTGCCATTATCATCGGCGACGAAGGTCTCCCAGCCACCGACAGAATTAAAATTCGCCCACAGTTCAATCGTAAAATCATTCGCATTGAAATCCCACAACGGACTATGCGGAACGGATGCATACCCAGTTCCATTGAAACTAAAAGCCTGTCCCACTTCTCCCGTGCCGTAGGTTGCCCCACCTTGCAATGTTCCATTGTTGCCGCCCACGACATCCATTGCGTTGCCGTCGCCCGGCCACCAACCGACCATGCCCGATGGCGGCGGGACGCAGGCCGCCGGCGAGCCTTCCTCGATCACGGTGAAGGTCTGGCCCGCGATGACGACCGTGCCGATGAGCGTGCTGGAACTGCTGTTGGCCGCCACCGAGTAGTAGACCGTCCCATCGCCGAAACCGTTGCTGCCGGAGGTGATCGTGATCCAGCCGACGTTGCTGATCGCGGTCCACTCGCAGTTCGTGCTGTTGCCTGTGACAGCAACACTACTAAAGCCGCCCGCCGCGTCGAACACGGCGTAGGTCGGGTTGATCGTGTAGGTGAACGGCGTGAAGTTGGCCACCAAGGTCGCATTGGTGGTCACTGTGAACGCGTAACAGGCCGAGGTGCTGACGACGTTGCTGTTCTGATCCGTCCAGTTCACAAAGCTGTAGCACGGGTTGGCCGTCGCACACACCGTCACGTTGGAGCCGCAACTGTAGATACCCCCGCCGCTGGTCCATCCACCGGCAAGAGGCGCGGAACTGGTATCCACCCCGTGGGCGCACAGGCCCGCGCTAACCCGAAAGATCGCGCCATCGGCGCTCGGCCCCGATCCGGATCCGTAGGTCGTCCCATAGAAATTGCCGTCGTTGCCCTGCACCAGCCCGGCGTAGGAATTGCCCCCGTCACCGCAGCCGGTGAACTCCCAGAGATTCGTCAGGTTGCCGCCCGGGCTGATGCCGAACACGGTGCCGTTGCCGCTGGCGCCGCCACCGGAGGTCGTGCCGTAGAAATTGCCGTCGCTGCCCTGCACCAGCCCGGCGTATGGACTGGCCCCATCGCTGCCACCGGTGAATGACCACAGATTCGTCAGGTTGCCGCTCGGACTGATACGGAACACGGTACCATTGGCGCTGGGTCCCGACCCCGATCCGAAGGTCGTGCCGTAGAAATTGCTGTCACTGCCCTGCACGAGCGCGGCGAAGAATGGGTTGGCTCCGTCGACGCCGCCGGTGAAGAACCAAAGTGTCGTCAAGCTGCCGCTGGGACTCATCCGAAACACGACGCCGTTGCCGTTGGCACCGCCTCCGTACGTCGTGCCGTAGAAATTGCCGTCGCTGCCCTGCACCAGCCCGGCGTATGGACTGGCCCCATCGCTGCCACCGGTGAATGACCACAGATTCGTCAGGTTGCCCGTCGAACTGATCCGGAACACGGTGCCGTTGCCGCTGGCGCCGCCACCGGAGGTCGTGCCGTAGAGATTGCTGTCGCTGCCCTGGACCAGCCCGGCGTATGGACTGGCCCCATCGCTGCCGCCGGTGAACTCCCAGAGGTTCGTCAGGCTGCCGCTCGGGCTGATGCGGAACACGGTGCCGTTGCCGCTCGCGCCGCCACTGGAGGTCGTGCCATAGAAATTGCCGTCACTGCCCTGCACGAGGATGGCGTACGGATTAGCCCCGTCGCTGCCACCGGTGAATGACCACAGATTCGTCAGGTTGCCCGTCGAACTGATCCGGAACACGGTGCCGTTGCCGTTCGTCCCGCCTTCAGAGGTCGTGCCGTAGAAGTTGCCGTCACTGCCCAGCACCAGTGTCGCTGCTGGATCGGCTCCGTCGCTGGCGCCGGTGAACGACCACAGACTGCTCAGGCTGCCGCCGATCGGGCCGCTGTTCACCGTGAAATTGGCCACCAAGGTCTCGTTGCCCGATGGCGTGAAGTTGTAGCAGGCCGAGGTGCTGACCACGTTGCCGTTGAGCGTCCAGTTCGCAAACCTGTAGCAAGAGGCATTGGCCGAAGCGCAGACGGTCACGTTGGAGCCGCACGACACCGTCCCCCCGCCGCTGGTGGAGCCACCCGCCGATGGCGAACTGCTGGTGGTGATCGTGTACGAAGAAACCACAGCGAAGTGGGCCGTCAAATTGGCATTGGCATCGGGAGTGAACGCGTAGCAGGCCGAGGTGCTGACGACGTTGCCGTTCTGGTCCGTCCAGTTCACGAAGCTGGAGCAAGGGGCATTGGCCGAAGCACACACGGTCACGTTGGAGCCGCAGGGCACCGTCCCGCCGCCGCTGGTCGTTCCACCAACGGCAGGTGAACTGCTGGTGGTGATCGTGTGGGGAAGGATCGGCGTGAAGTTGGCGACCAAGGTTTCATTACTCGACGGTGTGAAGGTGTAGCAAGCCGAGGTGCTAAGGGCGTTGCTGTCCTGATCGGTCCAGTTCACGAAGTTGTAGCAGGCGCTCGGCGTCGCGCAGACGGTCACGTTGGAGTCGCAGGCCACTGTCCCGCCACCACTGGTGGTTCCGCCGCCGGCCGGTGAACTGCGGGTGGTGATCGTGTAGGGAAGGATCGGCGTGAAGTTGGCGACCAATGCTTCCGTGTTGGTGGCTGTGAACGCGTAACAGGGCGAGGTGCTAACGACGTTGCTGTTCTGGTCGATCCAGTTCACGAAGTTGTAGCAGGAGTTCACACTCGCGCAGACGGTCACGTTGGAACCGCACGGCCGCGTCCCGCCGCCGCTGGTGGAACCCCCACCGGCCGGTGAACTACTGGTGGTGATCGTGTAGGCGAGCAGTGTGAAGTTGGCGACCAGACTGTAATTCCCATCCGCCGTGAAGGCGTAGCAGGCCGAGGTGCTGACCATGTTGCCGTTGAGCGTCCAGTTTGCGAAGCTGTAGCACGGGTTGGCCGAAGCGCAGACCGTCGCGTTCGAGCCGCAGGCCACCGCCCCGCCGCCGCTGGCGCTTCCGCCAAGCGAGGGCGAGGCAATGGTGGTGATGTCAAAGGTGCAGAGCCATGGGCTGAGCTTGAATACGGTACCGTAGCCATAGCTTCCCCCCTCGTATGTCGTGCTGTAGAAACTTCCATCGCTGCCCTGGATCAGCCCCGCCAATGGCGAGTCGCCGTCAGCACCGCCGCTAAAGCTGTACAGCGTCCTCAACACCCCGGCTGTATTGATCTGGAACACCGTGCCGGCGTCATTCGTCCCGCCGGCGGACGTCGTGCCGTAGAAATTGCCGTCGCTGCCCTGTAGCAGTCCGGCGTATGGATTGGCCCCGTCCGCTCCGTTCGCAAACGACCAGAGAGTCGTCAGAGAGCCGGTTGGACTGATCTGGAACACCGTGCCGTTACCGCTCGCTCCTCCATCTTCGGTTGTGCCGTAGAAATTGCCATCGCTACCTTGCACCAGCGCCGCCTCTGGATAAGCCCCATCGCTGCCGCCGGTGAACTCCCAGAGATTCGTCAGGCTGCCGCTGGGGCTGATCCGGAACACGGTGCCGTTACCGTTCGCGCCGCCTAGAAACGCCGTGCCGTAGAAATTGCCGTCGCTGCCCTGTACGAGCCCGGCGTTTGGATTGGCCCCATCCGCGCCGTTGGTAAACGACCAGAGATTCGAGAAACTACCGCTGGGGCTGATCCGAAACACCGTGCCGTAAGCGCTCGGCCCCGACCCAGACCCCAAAGTCGTGCCGTAGAAATTGCCGTCGCTGCCCTGTACGAGCCCGGCAAAAGGAATGGACCCATCTGCGCCGTTGGTAAACGACCAGAGATTCGAGAAACTACCGCTGGGGCTGATCCGAAACACCGTGCCGTAAGCGCTCGGCCCCGACCCAGACCCCAAAGTCGTGCCGTAGAAATTGCCGTCGCTGCCCTGTACGAGCCCGGCAAAAGGAATGGACCCATCTGCGCCGTTGGTAAACGACCAGAGATTCGAGAAACTACCGCTGGGGCTGATCCGAAACACCGTGCCGTAAGCGCTCGGCCCCGACCCCGATCCGGAGGTCGTGCCGTAGAGATTACCATCGTTGCCTTGCACCAGCCCGGCGATGGGGAGCCCCCCATCGGCACCTCCCGTAAATGAGTACAGACTGGTCAGGGTGGGAGCCGGGACGAAGTTCGCCACCAAGGCTTGATTATTCGTTGCCACCAACGCGAAGCACGGCGAATAGCTGACCAGGTTACCCTCAGTATCAGTCCAATCGGCGAAGACAAAACCGGAACCGGGCGACGCGCACACCGTCACGTTGGAACCGCAAGCCACCGTCCCGCCGCCGATGGTGGTTCCACCGCCGGCAGGTGAACTGCTCGTGGTGATGACATACGTTATCAGCGTGAAGTTGGCGACCAATGCTTCCGTATTGGTGGCTGTGAACGTGTAGCACGCTGAGGTGCTGGCCACCTTGGCGTTCAGCGTCCAGTTCACGAAGTTGTAGCAGGAGCTGGCACTCGCGCAAACGGTCACGTTGGAGCCGCAGGGCACCGTCCCGCCGCCGCTGGTGGAACCACCACCGGCAGGTGAACTGCTGGTGGTGATGCCATACGTTATCGGCGTGAAGTTGGCGACCAAAGCTTCCGTCTGGGTGGCTGTGAACGTGTAACAGGGCGAGGCACTGACCACGGTTCCGTTCACCGTCCAGCTCACGAAGCTGTAGCAGGCATTGGCCGAAGCGCACACAGTCACGTTGGAGCCACACAGCACCGTCCCGCCGCCGCTGGCGGAGCCACCCGCCGATGGCGAACTGCTGGTGGTGATGCCAAAGGCTATCGGCGTGAAGTTGGCCACCAACGTCTCAGTGCTCGATGGCGTGACGGTGTAACAGGGCGAGGTGCTGACCACGGTGCCGTTTAGTGTCCAGTTCACGAAGTTGTAGCAGGAGTTGGCACTCGCGCAGACGGTCACGTTGGAGCCACACAGCACCGTCCCGCCGCCGCTGGCGGAGCCACCCGCCGATGGCGAACTGCTGGTGGCGATGCCATAGGTTATCAACGTGAAGTTGGCCACCAAGGTCCGGTTGCTCGACGCCACAAACGTGAAACAGGGCGAGGTGCCAACGACGTTGCTGTTCTGGTCGGTCCAGTTCGCGAAGGTGTAGCAGGGATTCACACTCGCGCAGACGGTCACGTTGGAACCGCACGCCACCGTCCCACCGCCGCCGGTGGAACCACCGCCGGCGGGCGAACTGCTCGTGGTGATCATGTAGTAGGCGAGCGGCGTGAAGTTGGCGACCAGTGCTTCCGTGTTGGTGGCTGTGAACGTGTAACAGGGCGAGGTGCTGACGACGTTGCTGTTCTGGTCGGTCCAGTTCGCGAAGCTGTAGCAAGCGGCATTGGCCGAAGCGCACACGGTCACGTTGGAGCCGCAGGCCACCGTCCCGCCGCCGCTGGTGGAACCGCCGCCAGCAGGAGAACTGGTGGTGGTGATCGTGTAGTAGGCGAGTGGTGTGAAGTTTGCCACCAGACTGTAATTCCCATCCGCTGTGAAAGTGTAGCAGGCCGAAGTGCTGACCATGTTGCCGTTGAGCGTCCAGTCAGTGAAGCTGTAGCAAGCGGCATTGGCCGAAGCGCAGACGGTTACGTTGGAGCCGCAGGCCACCGCCCCGCCGCCGCTAGCGCTTCCGCCAAGCGAAGGCGAGGCAACGGTGGTGATGCCAAAGGTGCAGAGCCATGGGTTGAGCTTGAATACGGTACCGTAGCCATAGCTACCCCCCCCGTACGTCGTGCTGTAGAAACTTCCATCGCTGCCCTGGATCAGTCCCGCCAATGGCGAGTCGCCGTCAGCACCGCCGCTAAAGCTGTACAGTGTCCTCAACACCCCGGCTGTATTGATCTGGAACACCGTGCCGGCGTCATTCGTCCCGCCGGCGGACGTCGTGCCGTAGAAATTGCCGTCGCTGCCCTGCACGAGCCCGGCGTATGGATTGGCCCCGTCCGCGCCGTTGGCAAATGACCAGAGGGTCGTCAGAGAGCCGGTTGGACTGATCTGGAATACGGTGCCGTTACCGCTCGCTCCTCCATCTTCGGTTGTGCTGTAGAAATTGCCATCGCTACCTTGCACCAGCGCCGCCTCTGGATCAGCCCCATCGCTGCCGCCGGTGAACGACCACAGATTCGTCAGGTTGCCACTGGGGCTGATTTGGAATATGGCGCCGTAACCGCTCGCACCGCCTCCGAAGGTCGTGCCATAGAAATTGCCATCGCTGCCCTGTACGAGCCCGGCGTTTGGATTGGCCCCGTCCACTCCGTTGGTGAATGACCAGAGATTCGAGAAACTACCGCTGGGGCTGATCCGAAACACCGTGCCATAAGCGCTCGGCCCAGCCCCAGCCCCCAAAGTCGTGCCGTAGAAATTGCCGTCGCTGCCCTGTACGAGCCCGGCAAACGGAATGGCCCCGTCAATGCCGCCGGTGAATGACCAGAGATTCGAGAAACTACCGCTGGGGCTGATCCGGAACACCGTGCCGTAAGCGCTCGGCCCAGCCCCAGCCCCCAAAGTCGTGCCGTAGAAATTGCCATCGCTACCCTGCACCAGACCAGCATACGGATTGGCACCATCGCTGCCGCCGGTGAAGGACCAAAGATTCGTCAGGCTGCCCGTCGGACTGATCCGGAACACTGTGCCGTAAGCACTCGGGCCCGACCCGGGCCCCCAGGTTGTGCCGTAGAAATTGCCATCGCCACCTTGCACCAGCCCGGCGATTGGGAGCCCTCCATCGGCGCCCCCCGTAAATGAATACAGACTGGTCAGGGCGGGAGCCGGGACAAAGTTCGCCACCAAGGCTTGATTATTCGTTGCCACCAACGCGAAGCACGACGAATTGCTGACCAGGTTGCCCTCGGCATCAGTCCAGCCGGCGAAGACAAAACCGGAACCCGGCGAGGCGCACACGGTCACGTTGGAGCCGCAGACCACCGTCCCGCCGCCGCTGGTGGTTCCGCCGTCGGCAGGTGAACTGCTCGTGCTGATCGTGTAATAAGCGAGTGGTGTGAAGTTTGCTACCAGAGTGTAATCCCCATCCGCCGCAACCGTGTAACAGGCCGAGGCGCCAACCACGGTGCCGTCGAGTGTCCAGTTCGCAAACCTGTAGCAAGACGCATTGGCCGAAGCGCAGACGGTCACGTTGGAGCCGCAGGCCACCGTCCCGCCGCCGCTGGTCGTTCCACCAACGGCAGGTGAACTGCTCGTGGTGATCGTGTGGGAAGGGACCGGCGTGAAGTTCGCCACCAAGGTTTCATTGCTTGATAGCGTGAACCTGTAGCAGGCCGAGGCACTGACCACGGTTCCGTTCACCGTCCAGTTCACGAAGTTGTAGCAGGAGTTGGCATTCGCGCACACCTGCACGCTGTAGCCGCACGGCAGCGTCCCACCACCACTGATGGTTCCACCGCCCGCAGGTGAACTGCTGGTGGTGATGTTATACGTTGTCGGCGTGAAGTTGGCCACCAACGTCTCACTGCTCGACGGTATGAAGGTGTAACAGGGCGAGGCACTGACCACGCTGCCGTTCACCGTCCAGTTCACAAAGCTGTAGCAGGTATTGGCCGAAGCGCACACGGTCACGTTGGAGCCGCAGGCCACCGTCCCGCCGCCGCTGGTGGTTCCACCGCCGGCAGGTGAACTGCTCGTGGTAATCGTGTAAGAAGAGATCGGCGTGAAGTTGGCCACCAACGTCTCACTGCTCGACGGCGTGAAGGTGTAACAGGGCGAGGCACTGACCACGCTGCCGTTCACCGTCCAGTTCACGAAGCTGTAGCAGGCATTGGCCGAAGCGCACACGGTCACGCTGGAGCCGCAAGCCACCATCCCGCCGCCGCTGGTCGTTCCACCGCCGGCAGGCGAGGAACTGGTAGGGACCGCGTAGGTGATCGGCGTAAAGTTGGCCACCAACGTCTCATTGCTCGACGGCGTGAAGCTGTAACAGGGCGAGGCACTGACCACGGTTCCGTTCACCGTCCAGCTCCACGAAGCTGTAGCAGGCATTGGCCGAAGCGCAGACCGTCACGTTGGAGCCGCAGGCCACCGTCCCGCCGCCGCTGGTCGTTCCACCGCCGGCAGGCGAGGAACTGGTAGGGACTGCGTAGGTGATCGGCGTGAAATTGGCCACCAACGTCTCATTGGTGACCGCCGTGAACGTGTAGCAGGCCGAGGTGCTGACCACATTGCTGTTCTGGTCGATCCAGTTCACGAAGCTGTAGCAGGGGTTGGCCGTCGCGCACACGGTCACGCTGGAGCCGCAAGCCACCATCCCACCGCCGCTGGTGGAACCACCACCGGCAGGCGAGGAACTGGTAGGGACTGCGTAGGTGATCGGCGTGAAATTGGCCACCAACGTCTCATTGGTGACCGCCGTGAACAGGTAACAGGCCGAGGTGCTGACCACATTGCTGTTCTGGTCGATCCAGTTCACGAAACTGTAACAGGCGTTGGGCGAAGCGCAGACCGTCACGTTGGAGCCGACCGGGTAGGCGCCGCCACCCGTCACCGAGCCACCTTGAGATAGGTTGACCGTGACGGTCTCAGTTACGAAGGACTGCCACGAACACAGGGAGATCGGAATGCCGCCAAAAGTTGTGCCCCAGCCGGTGGACCCCGACACGTAACAGGCGGTCGCATTGGGATCACCAGAGAACGCAGACTGATCAGAACCACTGCTGGGCGCGTTACCCAGGAAATACACCGCTGTCAGGCTGGTGCAGTTATTGAACGCATAGTCCCCGATGCTGGTGACGTTGTTGGGGATCGCGATGCTGGTCAGGCTGGTGCAGCCACTGAACACATAGTCTCCGATGCTGCTGACGCTGCTTCCAATCGTGACGCTGGTCAGGCTGGTGCAGTAAGAGAACGCATAGTCTCCGATGCTGGTGACGCTGTTGGGGATCGTGACGTTGGTCAGGCTGATGCACTCGCCGAACGCGTCGTCCCCGATGTTCGTGACGCTGTTGGGGATCGTGACGCTGGTCAGGCTGGTGCAGGCCCAGAACGCATCCAGCCCGATGCTGGTGACGCTGCTGGGGATCGTGTAGCTTCCGGCTTTGCCCGCCGGGTATTCAATGAGCGTGGTCTGGCTCTTGTCGAACAAAACCCCGGCCACACTGCTATAGGCGGGATTGCCTGGATCCACCGTTATCGCGCTCAGGGGGCAGGAACCGAACGGATCCACCCCGATGGTCGTAACGCTGGCGGGGATCGTTACGCTGGTCAGACCGGGGCAGACATAGAACGCAAAATCTCCGATGGTGGTGACGCTGCTTCCAATCGTGACGCTGGTCAGGCTGTAACAGTATTCGAACGCACCGTCCCCGATGCTGGTGACGCTGGCGGGGATCGTGACGTTGGTCAGGCCGAAGCAGGTAGCGAACGCATTGTCCCCGATGCTGGTCACGCTGCTGGGGATCGTGTAGCTTCCGGCTTTGCCCGCTGGATATTGGATAAGCGTGGTCTGGCTCTTGTCGAACAAGACTCCAGCCACACTGCTGTAGACAGAGTTGTTAGCATCCACCGTAATCGCGGTCAGGCTGGAGCAGCCCCAGAACGCGTAGTCTCCGATGCTGGTGACGCTGGCGGGGATCGTGTAGCTGCCGGTTATGCCCCCCGGGCATTGGATGAGCGTGGTCTGGCCCTTGTCGAACAAAACCCCAGCCACACTGCTATAGGCGGGATTGTTTGGATCCGCCGTGATCGCGGTCAGGCTGTAGCAGTCCCAGAACGCATACTCCCCGATATTGGTGACGCTGGCGGGAATCGTGACGCTGGTCAGGCTGGTGCCTTCGAACGCATTGGTTCCGATACTGGTGACGGGCAGGCCATTGATCGTGCTGGGGATGCTCACCGCACCGCCGGCACCGGTGTAACCGGTGATGGTGATTGCGCCGTTGGTAATTGAGTATATGAGAGCACCAGCAGGATACATAACCGAAGCCCGCCATTCACCCAGACCCATAGGGGGGTCGCCGAACAGGCTGCAGATCGATCCGCCGCCATACAGATAACATGTGGTGCCTGCGCTCACTCCAAATGATGAGCTTCCAGATGATAAGGTTCCATCACCTTCAAAAATGGGAACGTCACCGTTTTCAGGGGTAGCGATTTCCTCAACCCAAAAAAGGAGAGAGCTGCATGGGTTAGAACAAACTGTCACGCCAGTAACCCACGCATCTGGCCAACAAGAGGCGCTCAAACTATACGTAATGTTCGCAGTTCCATTGACAGGTGGGACGAAACTGACCTCTTCCTCGTTGTTATTTGCAGCTGCAGGATCATAATAGGCTATGCTGATGGTCCCGTACTGAACGTATTGAAATTGGGCTTGGGCTACCGACGCGGCCATGAGCGGTAACGCTAAAAGGACGAGCCATATTCTTTTCATAATGCCGACATTTCTCATATGACATACCGCCGCAACCATCACGGGCTATTCCGGGAAAATTCTCTTCCATGGATTCTCTCCTGCGTGTTGCCTGACAGTAAGCTGGCGCAACGGAACAGCGTTGGTGAACGGGAGCAGGGGTAGCGCTGCGTGTTTCTGAACCGCTGTTTGCGCAGGTAAGAGGCGACAGGACTTCAGGAGGCGTTCGGTACAGGACACGCCCGTGATGACGGAACTATAGTTCGAGCCCATTCTCGCGCCGACTCGAACCCGAAACTAGGCAGGCGTGCGTCGTGGCTGCGTCTCCCTCGCCAAGAGTGAAAAATATCACTAAATCAACTGTCCCGGCAAGCAAATTCGGGCACTTCACGGTTGGCTCAATATGAAAGGGGACTATGCACTTGACAAGTGTTTTGTTTTCGTGTAGATTTGGAGCATGAAAACGAAACAGCACTTGATGCCGACGCCGCGCGACCTGACGCTGGATGAAATCATGCAGCGGTTTGCGACCGATGACGCGGCGCGGGAATACTTGGAGCACATCCTTTGGCCGGACGGCCCGGTTTGCGCGCATTGCAAGAACGCGGACGCCAAGCGCATCTGGAAGATTCAGGCGAACATCGAGAAGAACATCCGCGCCGGTCTCCACCGTTGCGCCGAATGCGACAAGGAGTTCACCGTTACCGTGGACACCATCTTTGAGGACTCGCATATCCCGCTGCGTAAGTGGTTAGTTGCATGGTATCTGATTAACTCGTCGAAGAAGGGCATCTCGTCACTTCAGTTGCAACGACAGTTGAATCTCGGCAGCTATCGCACCGCCTTGTTCATGGCTCACCGAATCCGTCACGCGCTGCATGACCCGGTGTTTACGGACAAGCTGGACGGCACGGTTGAATGCGATGAAACTTTTGTTGGTGGAAAAGTCCGGGGCAAGGGTCGTCATTTTATGGGCAACAAAACGCCGGTCGTCTCGCTGGTCGAACGCGGCGGTCGGGTGCGCTCGCAAGTCGTCAACCGTGTCACTGGCAAGAATCTCAAAGCAGTGTTGACCGAACACATCGCGCCATCGGCGGCGATTATGACCGATGATTTTAGCGGGTATCGGAAAGCCTCGAAGGGTTTCCGCTCGCATGAATCGGTGAACCATTCCGCTGGCGAGTACGTGCGCGGCACGGTGTTCACCAACACGGTCGAATCCAGTTTCTCATTGCTCAAGCGTGGCGTGGTCGGAACGTTTCACAGCGTCAGCCGCAAGCATTTGCCGCTATATGTCGGAGAATTCGACCACCGCTGGAATCATCGCACGGTCACAGATGGCGAACGCACCGTGGCCGGGTTGCGCAAGGCGGCAGGCAAACGACTCAAATACCGGCGGCTTGTTTCGGGCGGCGAGACACCGCCTAAGATATACGCACTTCAGAACGTGCCCATTATGAAGAAACGGAGAATTCGTCGGGGACGGCGCTGACCGACGCTACAAACGCTGGCTTGCATCGGCTAAAAATGTCTCCTAGAATTTTGGAGCCTTGACGAGCTTGCGCCAAACACCTTGGATGAATCCTCTATGAAAAAAATTGCGATACCCGTTCTGATTGGACTGGCCGTGCTAGTTCTTGGCGGCGCGTACTGGCAGCAATGCCGATTGGAGGAAGCGCGTATCCAACTTCAAATCGCTCAGGTGAAAGCGTCTGCTGATGCGAAAGCCGCTGAGGATAGGGCTGCTGCCGAAGCCAGCGCCGCTGAGGAAAAGAAGAAAGCCGACGCGCAAGCTGCCTTGGATGCACAGCGGGCAGCGGAAGAAAAACAGCGAGCACAAACACAGGCCGATGCCGCTGCTGCAAAGGCCGAACAGCAACGAAAGGATGCCGCAGACCTAGACCGTTTCCTACAGGCCGCAGATACCTCGATGAATACGGCGCATCGTATCCAAGAGGACAATATTTTCACGATGACGGATAGGGATTTCGCCACTGGACTGGCAAATCTAAAAACCGATGTATCCGCCGCCATACGCAGCGCGACCGAAATTGGCTTAAACGCAAAGTATGCGAGCGTAAGCAATTTCGTGTTGAATGCTAAAGGTATCCTTACCTCCTATGATGCGATTCACAATGATATAACACAAGCAGAGTGGTGGAAGTCGCAGGCTGAGGTGGAGCAAAATCTCTCAAGCGGAGGAGTAGAATGGGTTGCGAAAAAGCAGCGCGATGAGAAACAGTCGGCTGACCAAATTGCCCAAATACCACAGGACTCAGCGAGAGCCGCCGAAGCAATCAAGCTGGCCGAGGATGCGCTGGCAGATATTCGGAAGAGCCGGTAGCCTCACCGGCTCAAAACCTTCTTCGACTTGGTGCGCTTCCACTCTTTCGGCGGCTTGACCATCATAGCCCGCAAATCGCGCTAAAGTATTGCGCAGGTCAACGCAAACTTGTAGTATGCGATAGAGTCATGAAACGCAGCACCGGAAAAAAGAACAAGACGCTCGCCGTTCCCGGCCCAGTGGAGGAGTTTGACGACACGATGAGCCGGGTCATGCGGGTCAAGCCGCCGCAGAAATGGAAATACTCGCAGGCCAAACCAGCCAAGAAACGTCGGTCGTAAGCTACAACCGAAACAGGTGTTGCTGGTCTAGCGTGATATTCGTCAGGCGCTAGAGTCTGGGGTCGATGCGCGCCTCATCTTTATCTCGTTTTCAATGTCTTTTCGCATTGTGACGAGCTTGGGCTGGTTTAGCACTTCCAGTATTTTTTGTGCTGGTACGACTATCGCCATCCCAGCGTTTATTGACTTCCTCACTGTGTCATCCAAAATCGGGTCATCGTCTGTTGCGCTTGGCAATTCCCAATGGCCGCGCATTAAACCAAGCAAGTAGAATTTACTATACGGCTTGTCGGCGGTAGGGGATTCAACCTTCGGGAATCGCATCACTCCAAGATGAACAAAGACCGGAGACCCACTCAGGCCGCCTATTGACCGGCACTCAACGAGATAAGCGTCCATTAAAACGGTGGTATCCCCCCACTTTGCCTCAATGGGTTCTTCTGGCATGGCCGAGATATTTCCGACCCTCACAACCGGCACATTCCGTTTTTTTCCGCGATGCAGTGAAAACAGGCCAGCCAAGAATGTTTCGTCACCTATGCCGATTCGCTCGCGGTCAATGGTTTCTTGCAAAGCAAACTTTTCAATGGGATAAGCAAGTACATCTGCGCCGGTGTTTACATTGACCGGAAGCACTGCAACATCGGAGTATGGGTCATCGGGATGAAACAGCCAGTCGTCAATTTTGTTCTCTGATACATGGACTCCGCCGTTCTTCAAATTCACCCTAATATGCACCTTGTCATCTACGGCGCTTTGTCCAATCCCGACGATAACGTGTTTGGCTGTAACGGCGTAAATCACTATATTGTCTGGCTCGTTGGGCAGCGTCATCGCTGTAAAGAATACCGTGCCACCCCATACCGTACCCCTGTTCGTGCGACAGCCTACAAAGGCCACGCACTTTCTGATGGAATCTGGAATCAGCATAGGGTCTTTCCTATTCGGATTCCAAGCGTATAAGACTGACTTTTCCAAGTCACTCTCATAATCGGTCTGACGGAAGGCACGCATTAACCGCGTCCCCCCGCGTTATGGAAACGCTCGTTACACTTGTCAAGTGCATAGTCCCCATATGAAAGGGCTTCGTAAACCCTGTTCGGGGATGTTTCCCCCGCAATGGGCAAGACGACAAGCTATGGCCGCCAATGTAGTGCAATGAGGGGCTTTTTTTGCCAGTACGCGCGGTCAGATGCGACGTGAAAGATGCAAGTGCTTGCAACGGAGTAACCGAGCCGTCGGAAAGAGGCGAAAATCGTGGCTTCGGCGGTAGGTAAAAGTTGGTCGTTCGGTTATCGGCGAATTTTGTCGGTTCACGCTACCGTACGGAGGTGATGTCTGCCGGGGGATGGGCACTTGCCACGAGTGTTGAGCCACGCGAGATTGTGAGGCGTGAGCGAGATCAGACCGTGCCAGGGATTAAAGTATCCAGAGCCGCGCGAGCGACTGCGCATCCCGCGCAACCCGTGCCCACGTCAGTACAAGGCCCAGCCGCGGGGTTGACAGAGCCTCAGTTGGATTCCGTCGCCCCTGCCAATCCCCAGCGAAGTAGTCCACTGGCCAGACTCGCGCAAAAGCTCTCAGCCACGTCCACACGTATCCACTCTCAACCAACAGTCTTGCCATGAAATTGACGCAAGTGCCTGCAAATCGATCCCAGAAAATGACCTGCGCGCGGCCGAGTCTACGCTCCTGTCAGCCCCGTCAGATTCGCCCCGCCTTAACATGCTCGGAGGCCGCGGCGCAAAAGCACTGGCCGCATCGTGCGAAGTCTGGCAGACTCCACAACCTATGGGTGAGGCTCAACCAGCAGTTAATCTGGATCATGAGGTTTCGGCGGAGATTCTGCCATGCGGGAACGCATGCTGCACTTCTACGGCAGGGACTGGCCGAATTGGGAGCGCCAGACGACACCGGAATATCTGAAAGACTACACGTTGCCCGAGTAGCCGCGGCGATTCTGGCAACAACCGAACTCATCAGGAGGGGTTCACATGAATATGCGGAATTGGTTTTGCGGAGTTGGCTTGGTTCTGTTGCCCGTGGCGGGTGTATTGGCCGCCACCCAGACCGAGAAGGTGCGAAATGAGAAGGTGCTGGTCGTGGAGCAGGCCCTGGCACCGGGGGAGACGGTGTCGTTGCCCGGCGACCGCGCTAGCGTGGCGGTTTATCTCGACGACGGATCAATCGAAGCAACGCCGGCGGCGGGAGCGCCCCGGACAGAGACCGTCGCGCGCGGTGAGGCCGTGTTTCGGCCGGCACAAGCCCGGACCGTAAAGAACACTGGTTCTTCGGTTTTGCGGATCGTGCAGACTCAGTATCTCGGAAACGGTGGTTCCGAGACATGGGGCACTGCGGGGTTGGCACCGGACTACAAGCTGCTTTTCGAGAACCAGTATGGGCGCGTGTACGACATACGGATGGGCGCGGGAAAGAGCGAGCCGCTGCATTCGCACCATGACCGCGTGGTGGTCTGTCTCTCGGGAGCGGAACTGCAGCACGAGATGCCCGATGGCCGAAGAGAAACTTCCACCTTGAAAACCGGCGAGATCGCCTGGCGGCACGCTACGACCCACATCGGCCATAACCTGGGCAAGACCGACCTGTGGGTGATCGCCATCGAGCCCAAGTAGCCACAACTACAAGGCTTGTTGAAGGGTCTCTCTGTTGCTACAGTCCATGCCGCAAAGGAAACCGCATGAATATTCCGCTCCATCATGTCATCCGCCCCGGCCTCATCCATTTCATGGCCTTTCCAGCCACTATGAAAGGTGAAGGCCCGATTCTCGACACCTGCCGCCAGATTCTGGCCGACGATTTCTTCGAAGTGATCGAGATATCCTGGATCAAAGATCCGGCGACGCGCGCAAAAGTGAAATCGCTGCTAGCCACCGCCGGCGTCGAGATCAAGTACGGCGGCCAGCCCCGGTTGCTCACGCAAAAGCTCGATCTGAACAGCGCCGACGAAGCTGCCCGCCGCCGCGCCATCGACGAAATCAAACGCGCCGTCGATGACGCCGCCGAGATGGGCATCCGGGATGTCGGGCTCCTCAGCGGCAGCGACGTCGCTCCCGCGGAACGACCCGCCGCCATGGACCGGTTGGAGAATTCCCTGGTGGAACTTTGCCGCCACGCCGCGAAATTCGGCGGCAACATCGTGCTCGAAGTCTTCGACCGCGACATCGACAAGAAATGCCTGATCGGCCCCGCCAGCACCGCCCGCGAAATCGCCGAGCGCGTCAAGCGTTCCTGCAAGAATTTCGGGCTGCTGGTCGATCTGAGTCACATCCCGCTCCTCAGTGAATCCCCCGCCCAGGCCCTGCAACCCGTGCGCGACCACATCGCCCATATCCACATCGGCAACGCCTACTTCAAGGATCGCCAGGACCCGGCTTGGGGCGATCAGCATCCCCGCTTCGGTTACCCGGGCAGCGCCAACGACGTGCCCGAGATCGTCGCCTTCCTGCGCGAGCTTTTCGCCATTGGGTACCTGCGAGCCTGACGGCTCGCACCGCGGGGCCGTGTCGTTCGAGATCAAACCTGTGGGCGACGAGGACTCGACCGTCATGATCGCCGCATCCAAACGTAAACTGCTCGAGGCGTGGGCAAAGCTCACCCCCCCATAACCATGAAAATCATTGTACTGGACGGTTACACACTCAATCCCGGCGATAATCCGTGGGATGACGTCGCGAAGCTCGGCGCGTTCGTCTGTCACGATCGCACGTCGGGCGACCTCATCGTCGAACGCGCGCGCGACGCCGAGATCATTCTCACCAACAAGGTGCCGCTGTCCGCCGACACGCTCGCCAGGCTGCCCAGGCTGAAATTCATCAGCGTCCTCGCCACCGGCTACAACGTCGTGGACGTGAAGGCTGCCAAGGCGCGCGGCATCGCCGTCGCCAACGTGCCAACCTACGCCACCGACGCCGTGGCCGAATATGTGTTCGCCCTGCTGCTGAATTTCTATCGTCAGCCGCAGTTGCACAGTGACCTGATCAAACAAGGGGAATGGTCGAAGGCGGAATGGTCTTTTTGGCGGACACCGCTGACCGAGGTGGCCGGCCAAACCCTCGGCATTGTCGGATTCGGGCGCATCGGCCGGCGCGTCGGCGAAATCGCGGCGGGTTTCAAAATGAAAGTCGTGGCCAACGATGTCTTCCGCGGCAACCCGCCGGCGTATCCTGTTGCCTGGCGCGAGGTGCCGGAGTTGTTTGCCGAATCCGATGTGGTGACGTTGCACTGCAATCTTACTCCAGAGAACTCCGGCATGGTGAACAAGGCCCTGCTGGAGCGCATGAAACCCACGGCCTACCTCATCAATACGTCGCGCGGCCCGCTCGTGAACGACGCCGACCTCGCCGAGGCGTTGCGGCAGGGCAAACTCGCCGGCGCGGCCCTGGACGTCATCACAACCGAGCCGATTTCCCCGGATAACCCGCTGTTGAAAGCGCCGAACATCACCATCACGCCGCACATCGCCTGGGCGGCGCTCGCCGCGCGCCGCCGGTTGATGCGCGTCACTGCCGAAAACGTGGCCGCCTTTTTGGCCGGCAAACCGATCAACGTCGTCAATTGAGGCCGGTGCGGGATGCAGGCCAGGATACATCGCGAGCCCCGGGCGGTACTCCAGGAGACGGACCGGAAAAAGAAGACCGCGATGCTCCAGGTTCTGGCGCAGGAATTTCGGCTCACCGTGCTGGATATTCTGCACGAGACTGGCACCGGCCACTGGGGCGGGGCGGCGTCGGCAGCCGAGTTGTTGGTGGCGCTTTATTTCGACGCGATGAACGTTCGCCCCGAGGAACCGCACTGGCCGGACCGCGACCGGCTCGTGGTCAGCAAAGGTCACGCCTCCTGCATGCTCTACACCGTGTTGGCTCACCGCGGGTACTTCCCCATCGACGAACTGAAAACCTTCCGCCAGATCGACAGCCGGCTGCAAGGGCATCCGTGCATGTTGAAGACTCCAGGAGTCGAGATGTCCACCGGCGCTTTGGGACACGGCGCTTCGGTGGCCCTGGGCATGGCGCTCGCGGCGCGGTTGCTCGGGAAACGTTACTGGACCTACGTGCTGTTGGGCGACGGGGACCTGAACGAAGGCCAGACGTGGGAAGCGATCATGGCCGCGGCAAAATTCAAACCAGAACGGCTGGTGGCGCTGATTGACTACAACAAGGTTCAGCTCGATGGCCCCAGCGATCAGATCATGCCCATGGATCCGTTGCCGGAGAAGCTCCGCGCCTTCAATTGGAACGTCGCGCCCGCCGTTTACGACGGCCACAACGTTGCCGCCGTGCTCGAGTCGTTCGATTGGGTCAGGGACCAGCGCCAATGGCCGGTGGCCGTGATCTATAAGACGCACAAGGGACGGGGCGTGTCGTTCATGGAAGACAACGCCCACTGGCATGGCGCGCCGATCGACGACGCGACCTATGCCAAAGCGAGACAGGAACTGCTCCAGACGCTGGAGGCGCTGCCATGAACGCCCCAGCCGTGGCCATGCGGGACGCGTTTGGTGAGGCGCTCGTTGCGCTGGCGCCGGATTTTCCCGAGTTGGTTGTCTTCGATGCCGATGTGTCCACGAGCACGCGCACCGCGGCGTTTGGAAAACAGCACCCCAACCGGTTCTTCAACGTCGGAGTGGCCGAAGCGAACATGGTGGACATCGCCGCGGGCATGGCGACCTGCGGGTTGCGGCCGGTCGTCAGCACCTTTGCCCTGTTCCTCACCCTGAAGGCCGCTGATCAGATACGAAACATCGTTTGCTACAACAAACTGCCGGTCGTCCTGGCAGGCAATTACGCCGGGCTTTCGGATTCCTATGACGGCGCCAGCCATCAGTCGATCCTCGACATCGCGGTCATGCGGGCGATGCCGAAGATGACCGTTGTTGTTCCGGGCGATGGGATCGAGTTGCGTCAAGCCCTCACCGCCGCCCTGCGCCGCGATGGCCCCACATACATCCGCATCTGCCGGAATCCCACGCCGGTGCTGTTCGCCGACGCGCCTCCACTCGAAATTGGCAAAGTCCGCAAGCTCAAAGACGGCGGCGATCTCACCATCGCCGTGTGTGGTGTCCCGACGAGCATGGCCATCGAAGCCGCCGACCGTCTCGCTCAACGCGGCGTTTCGGTTGACCTGTTGGAAGTGTCAACGATCAAGCCGATCGACGCCGAGGCTCTGGTCGCCTCGGCGCGCAAGACCGGCAAGGTTCTGACGGTTGAAGAACACAACATCCACGGCGGTTTGGGAAGTGCGGTTGCCGAAGTCTTGTCGCGACGCGCGCCCGCGAGGATGAGCATGATCGGGATCGAAGACACGTTTACGGAATCGGGCGCCTACGACGCCCTGCTGCGCAAGTACGGAATCTCGGTCGAACGCATCGAGTCCGAAGCGCTGCGTCTGCACACCCCGGAGCGATAGCAACCGCATGTGGCAACAGGATTACACGCCGGTGGCCCACAGCATCGGGTGGTCGGCTCTGTTCGCCTCGCTGCCGATGCTGGTGCTCTTGTTTTTGCTGGCGATTCGGCGGAAGCCGGCGTGGCTGTCGGCCATCGTCAGCTTGATCACGGCGATTCTCATGGTCTGGCTGGTGTACCGGATGCCGCCTGCCAGGATCTTTTCCGCGGCGCTGTTGGGGATGGCGTTCGGCTTGCTCCCGATCGGTTGGATCACGTTCAATGCGGTTCTCCTGTATCGGGTCACGCTCGAGACCGGACAGTTTGAGGTGATCAAGAATTCGCTAGCGATGCTGACCAGCGACTGCCGGTTGCAGGCCTTGTTGATTGCGTTCGCCTTCGGCGCGTTCATCGAAGGGGCCGCCGGCTCGGGCGTTCCCGTTGCCGTCTGCGCCGCCATGCTCACGGGCATGGGGTTCAACCGGCTCAAGGCCGCGGGAATCTGCCTACTGGCCAACACCGCTCCCGTCGCGTTCGGGGCCATCGGTTTGCCCATCCTCACGCTCGCCAGAGCCACGGACCTGCCGCTCGCCAGCCTCAGCGCCACCGCCGGCCGAATCAGCGCGCCGCTCTCTCTCTGCGTCCCGGCCTACATGGTTGTGCTCGTTGCGGGCCGGAAAGGGCTGCGCGGCGTGCTCCCCGCCGCCCTGACCTGCGGCGTGTCGTTCGCGGTCGTGCAGGTGACTGTTTCCAACCTGATCGGACCGGAGTTGACCGATATCCTGGCGGCCATCACGGCCATCGCGAGTCTGGTCCTGTTGTTCAAGATCTGGCAGCCGAAAGAATGCATTCCCGCCGACCCGACGGCCACGACAACAGCGCCGACCACTCGCTACAGCGCCTCGGAAATCTTTCGGGCCTGGTTGCCTTACGCCCTATTGGCGGGCTGTGTCTTGTGCTGGGGCCTGCCGGCCTTCAAGGCCGTGCTGGTCAGAACCAGCATCTCCATCGAATGGCCGGCTCTGCATGAACTGGTGATGCGGATGCCCCCGGTGGTTGCAACGGCGTCGCCGTACGAAGCGAAATACAATCTCGATTGGCTCGCCAGTCCGGGCACGGCCTGCCTGATTGCCAGCGTACTGGCCGCGCTGTTTCCGGCCTGTCGCCGTCCCGATTCGTTCGGGTGTTTCTCAGCACGCTGAAGCAGATGTCTCTGCCGCTGGTGGCCATCGCGTCGGTGCTGGGATTGGCGTTCCTGATGAATTACTCCGGCGCGACCTCTTCGCTCGGACTCGCATTTGCGGGAACCGGCCGCCTGTTTTCGTTCTTTAGCCCGTTACTCGGATGGATGGGCGTGTTCCTGTGCGGCTCGGACGCGTCCAGCAATGCGCTGTTCGGGAACCTGCAAACAACGGCGGCCAGGCAGATTGGCCTGAACCCGATCCTTACCGCCGCGGCCAATTCCACCGGTGGCGTGATGGGCAAGATGATCAGCGTCCAAAGCATTGCCGTCGCCGCCGCCGCCACCGGCATGAAACCGTCGGAAGAATCCCAGCTCTTTCGATTCACGTTCTGGCACAGCGTCCTGCTCGTTAGCATGATCGGCGTGGTGACGACGCTCTATGCCTACGTCATCCCCTGGATGGTTCGTTAGGGAATCTCGCCCCCTCCGCCAGTCCTTGCTGGCGGCCTTATCGGCTCAACTCGTAGGCCTTCATGATCGTGGCGTACCGGGTGATCATGTTCGGCACTTCCCAATCCGGCAGCCGCCCGGCGCGGAGATAGCGCAAAAAGTTCTCCGTGACCTGCCCAAAGTGCGCTTCGTGGCCGACATCGTATTTCTCGGGCACGGTCACCCGCCAGACGCGGCCATCGCGTCGGAAGCCGACACCGGGATATTTCCCCTGCAAGGCTTCGATGGCAACCGCGAGCGCGCGTTCAACGGCCGCGTCGTCAGCCTGGCCGGCATTCTCGACGTACAGAACCGGTGTGAACTTTTGTTCCGCGCCCTGACGGATGACGAGGTTGGCCTTCGTGCCGCGCATTCGGGACTGGTGCGTGTCGCCTCCGCCCGGTGGCGCTTGAAAATTCCAGATGACCGACACCCGGGCATGAACGCCGCGCAGCCGATACGTGAATTCCCCGTTGGCGTACACCTGGAGCACGCCGTTCGTCACATCGGGTTTGAGAAAGTCGGCGAACGTGTCCGCACCCGTCACCTGCTTGAACTGCTCGCGCGAGATGGACGTGGCCCAGCGGCGGGCGCTCAACACGCTGACATCCGCCGGACTCAACGCCTGTTCCGGGAACGTTTCCCATTGAACCAAATCCACCAGATGGGTCGAGATATCGACGATGCCTTCGCCATTCTGGCGCACGTCGAAGGCCCATTGCGGGCGCTGGAGCGGCGCGCCCGCGACGATCTTGGAAAAGTGATGAACGCTCTCCATGGTGACGGCGGGGTTGTCGGGCGAACCCTTCACCAACTCGCCGAACAACGCGGGTTGTTGCGACAACTCCCGCTGGAGCACCGTGGTGATTTCGTAGCGCTCGGTCATGATGTCGTACAACAGGACGTGGTTGGTGGCCGCGACGGCGAACGCCCGTTGCAGCCGCGGAAACTCGCCGGGAGTGATCACCATCGGCTTGTCGGCGAGGACGTTCAGGCCTGCCTGAACCGACCGCAAAATATATTCCGTCTTCCGCGCGTTGTTGCCGGCAATCACAACGACGTTGCCGGGTTTCTCAGCGAGCATTTTGTCCAGAAAGTCCGGGCCCGTGTACACCTGTTCACGCCAATGCGTCGGCTCGTCGGCGCGCGCGTTGAACCGCTCGATCCTCTTCAGATGTTCCGCCAGGTCATCGCCGCCCGGCGCATAGACGTGCACCAGCGGATCCACATCCGGGTACATGAACTTCTGCACCAACGCGGCGTGAAAATGTCCCGGGTCGAGCGTGATGAGCCGGAAACCAGCCGGTGTGGAGTCGTCACCGGCCATGGCGCAAGTTCCATTCACGATTCCGCCGCATACCAGCATCAACATCAGAAGGCGAGTCATTCCCCGCTTGTTGCCACCGTTGCGGATGGCGTCAACGCGCATGACGGATGCCATAACGCGCCCACTATGTCACCCGCGATTCGCACGGGCAAGCTATCTCAGGCTCGACTGACGGGGTTCCCCCAACCCAACCCCATGGCGCGTCCCGCCCCGGTGTTGCCGAAGCGCGTCCCTTCCGTTAGGGTGGCTGACGACCATTGCGGACGATCTGGTGGCAATCATGCAACGCAAGGAACTTGGCAAAACCGGAGTGCTTCTGCCGGAAATCGGGTTGGGGACCTGGCAGTACCACGGCGGCGTGGGGCCGCTACGAACGGGACTGGAGATGGGCGCGCTGTTCATCGACACGGCTGAATCCTATGGCACGGAGACGGTCGTGGCCGAGGCCATGCGAGGCATGAGGGACCGGGTGTTCCTCGCCACCAAGGTGTCGCCACATCATTTTCGCCACGACAACGTCGTGACGGCGGCCGACAACAGCCTGTGCCGATTGCAGACGGATCATATCGACCTCTACCAACTGCACGAGCCGAACCCCCGGATCCCTGTGGAAGAAACTCTCGGAGCGATGGAGGAACTCGTGGACGCAGGCAAGGTGCGGTTCATCGGCGTCTCCAATTTCACTGTGACGGAATTGCAGCGCGCGCAACGAGCGATGCGGAAGCACACGATCGTTGCCAATCAGGTCCGCTACAACCTGGTCGACCGCACGATCGAGAAGGAGTTGCTGCGTTACTGCGAGGCAAACGGCATCGCGGTCATCGCCCATACTCCGTTGGCTCGCGGGCTGTCACACATCCTGGATTGCGACCCGCGCGGCGTCCTGGTGGAAATCGCCCGGGCCCTCGGCAAAACTCCGGCCCAGATCGCGTTGAACTGGTGTCTCCGCCACCGCGCCGTGGTGGTGATTCCCAAAGGCAATTCGGCGGAGCACGTTGCCGAGAACTGTGGCGCATCGGATTGGAGATTGGATTCCGAACACATCCGTCGGCTGGACGAGGAAATCCGGTTTCGACGGCGGAGCCGTCTCGAGATACTCCTGCGACGACGGCTGCCCCCCGGGGTCAAGACCGGCATCCGGACCTTGGTCGAACATCTGCCACACGGTCGGCGTCGCCAGGTCAATTGAAGAGCGATGATCTGTTATGATCCGGCTGCTGGGAGCGAACTGAGACGGGCAATCCCCGCTCAACTCCTGGCCAACTGCCGGTACAGCTCGGCGTAGGCGCCGTTGGCGGCAAGAAGTTGGGGGTGGGTCCCCCGCTCCACGATCTTGCCGTAGTCGGGGGCAGGCGTTCGAATCTCGCCTGCGCTATTTGAGCCTTTGGACCGCACTACGCAGACCCAAGGCAACCTGCCATAGCACCGGGAGAAACAGCACGACGGCCCACAATATCGCCGTGGAAAGCACCAGCGCGCATGAGCCAAAGGCCGCAGTGTCCCAGATATGGGCTCGTGTCGCGCACACGTCGTAATCGCTGGTCGCCAGCACAAACCGGTCGTCCCACACCAACGACGATTCCGTGGCCGGTTTCCGGTCCAGACAGGTCATGGCCCTGGCTCTCAGGATCACGCCATTTCGCTTGGTAAGTTGGTCGATGGTTTCGTGCATGTCCTTCCACGGTCTGTCCATGGCCGCTCGTTGGATGTACGGCGCGAACCATTCCGCCGTGGGTGCTTGATTCGCTTTCACCACGTACTTGCGGCCATCCAGGAGGGTGATCAACCAGTTGCCTCCCGGATCGTCGGCAACAACCTTGCCCGATGAATTCGTCACAGCCGATGCGGGTCGACCGGTGAGCGACTCGATTTTCATTCCCGCGGAAATGCGGCTGATGGAATTGGTGGCCGCGTGCTCACGAAACTGGTCCAGCATCGCGGTGGCTCGTTGGATGACGGCGGGATCATCGCCGGGCCTGTCGTTCCAGAAATTCATGGTGATGAGGGTCGCTGCCATCATCCCCAAAAGGATCGCGATGCCGATACGAACCGGATGGAATACCGTGCTCCAGTTCATTGGGCAACGATTCTCCTATATCCCGTCCCCATCAAGCAATCCCAAATCCATCGTCCATCGCTCATCGCGCTAACTTCTCACGAACTGGCGATACAACTCGGCGTAGGCGCCGTCGGCAGCGAGAAGTTGGCGGTGGGTCCCCCGCTCCACGATCTTGCCGTGGTCGAGCACCAGCACCAGGTCGGCGTGCCGGATCGTACTGAGCCGATGCGCGACGACGAAACTCGTGCGGCCCTGCAACAACCGCGTCAGCGCCCGCTGGATGCGCGCTTCGGTCATCGCGTCCACGGAACTTGTCGCCTCGTCCAAAATCAGAATCCGCGGATTGGCCAACATCGCGCGCGCGAAACAGACCAGTTGCCGTTCGCCCAGCGACAGATTCGCGCCGCGCTCCCCGACCTCCGTCGAGAACCCCGCCGACAACGACCCGATCACATCGAGAAAATCCAGTTTGCGGACGGCATCGACGACCTCGTCATCCGTTGCCGCCGGCCGCGCGAAGCGGATGTTGGCCATCACCGTGCCTGTGAACAGGAAGTTCTGCTGGCTGACAATCCCCATCTGCCGATGCAACGAGTCCCCGCGGATGTCGCGCGTGTCGAACCCGTCGATGAGCACCTGGCCGCTCTGGGGCAGATAGAATTTCGTGATCAGATTGACAATCGAACTCTTGCCGCTGCCCGTATGCCCGACGAGCGCGACGGTCTGCCCGGGTTCGGCGACAAAGCTCATACCATTGATCGCGGGCCGGTCCGCGACGTAACTGAAAATCACGTTGCGGAACTCGACGCTTGCGCCCCAAGCCGTCGTAGGGGCAGGTCCCCGCGCCTGCCCGTCTTTCGCGGTCGGTTCAGGGCGGACGCTGAGGTCCGCCCCTACAGACAGGTCAGGTGCACCCGTAGGGGCAGGCCTCCGTGCCTGCCCGTCTTTCGCGGTCGGTTCAGGGCGGACACGGAGGTCCGCCCCTACGCGCGCGACGAGAACAGGGCGGACACGGAGGTCCGCCCCTACGCGCGGGTCCTGAATTTCAATCAGATTGGGCGGTTCCTCCCAATCGGGTTTCGTATCGAGCAATCGAAACACGCGCTCGGCGCCCGCCATCGCGGTCATTGCCTGGCTGAATTGCTGGCCGATGGGCTGGACCGAACTGAAAAACATGTTCGCCAGGAAAAAGAACTGGATGAGCGTGCCGACGTTCATGTGAATCGCGGGGCTTAACACGCGGTAACCGCCAATCACGATCAATGCCGCGGCGAACACCTGGCTGTTCAATTCCAGCATCGGCAAAAACACGCCCGACGCCCGCGCCACGCCGAGGTTGTAATCCGAATGGTCCTTGATCAGGTCGGTAAACAACCCCGCATTCACGTCCTGCCGGACAAATCCCTGCGTCACGCGGATGCCCGTGACCGATTCGGCCAGCGTCGCCGTCACCCGGCTCCAGCTCTCCTGGACCTGGCGGTTGGCGTAACTGAGCGTGCGGCGGAAATGGTAATTCAGCACCGCGAGAAACGGCGCCATCGCCAGCACGACGAGGAATAACACCCAGTCGTACCAGATCATCAGCAGCGCCGAGATGATCATCTGGCCGGCTTGCACGGCGGTAATGAAAAACACGTCCTGCCAGCCGACGCGCATCGCTTCCGCGTCGGAGGTATAGCGGCTGATGATGCGCCCGATTTTCGTCCGATTGTAGAAACTCATCGGCATCCGCACCAGATGCTGGAAAACGTCGCGCCGCAAATCCTGGATGACCGACTCGCCCAATTCCAGCGCCAGCCGCTGGCGGAAGTGGAAACAGAACTGCGTCACGGCGGCGAGGGCGAGAAACCCGATCGCCCCCCACATCACGCCGCGCGGGTCATGGCGCGAGATCGGCCCGTTGATGACCGCGCCCATCGCCCACGCCAGCATCGGCAACTGGATCGACCGGAGGATGACCAGCGCGAACAACCAGTTGCGCTTGCGCGCGTGCGGCTTCGTGTAGCGAAACATGCGCCAGATCAGCGCCAATTCGAGCGGCCGCTGGTTGATCTCGTCTTCATCATCCGGCTCGCGCCGAATGTGCGTGATCGTGACTGTCGGTTTGGTCGTCATGGCGATGTTATTGAGGGCAGGCGCGGGGGCCTGCCCCTACTCGGTTTCGTCTTCATGTCCTTTGGCTGGGCGGGCATGGGAACCCGCCCCTACAGGTAATTTGAACGACCGGAGCCAGCGATCAAATTCGTCTTCACCAATGCAATGCGGGTTCTCGCGATCCATGGTCCAACGCGTCGGATTACTGTCAATGTATTCGCGGATTCTGCCGAGGTCGTGGTCATCGCGCACAATGTGCTCGAAATAATTGCGCTGCCAGAGCATCCCCCCATGCTGATGCGTCGTAAACGATTTGAACCTCTGCACCACCATCGGCAACGTAGGGGCAGGCCCCTGCGCCTGCCCGTGCTCCGCGTCCGATTGAGGGCGGACACGGAGATCCGCCCCTACAGACAGGTCCGATGTCGTCGTAGGGGCAGGCCCCTGCGCCTGCCCGTGCTCCGCGTCCGATTGAGGGCGGACACGGAGATCCGCCCCTACAGACAGGTCCGATGTCGTCGTAGGGGCAGGCCCCTGCGCCTGCCCGTGCTCCGCGTCCGATTGAGGGCGGACACGGAGATCCGCCCCTACAGACAGGTCCGATGTCGTCGTAGGGGCAGGCCCCTGCGCCTGCCCCGATCCGACAAGCACGACGATCCCGTGTACGTGATTCGGCATCACAACAAACGCGTCCGTTGTCACTCCTGCGTAGCGCAACGGCAAATCGTTCCAGACCAATTGCACCATGCAACCGACCTCGCTCAATCCAACAATTCCACCTCGAATTTCACCCAGCAGCGACCGTCGTCCGTGAGTGCAAATGGTAACGAAGTAAGCGCCGCTTGCCGCGTAATCGTATCGCTGTGCTCTAATGGAGCGCCGATGGCGTTCTTTTGGGTCGTAGATCATAATCGATGGGGGCGGGCACGGGGGCCCGCCCCTACTCCGCGAATTGGACCTCCGCCGTTCGCCGATACGGACCGTTCGCCCGCATCAATTCGTCGTGGGTGCCGGTCTGGACGATCCGCCCGCTTTCGAGCACGATGATGCGGTGGGCGCGGCGCAGCGTGCTGATGCGGTTGGCGACGATGAACGTCGTGCGCCCGCGCATCGCGTTTTCGATCGCCGCCAGAATCTCCTTCTCCGTGTCGGGATCGACCGCCGCCGTCGGGTCATCGAGCAAGAGGATCGCCGGGTCGAGCAGGAGCGCGCGGGCGATGGCCAGACGCTGGCGCTGACCGCCGGACAAATCCTTGCCGCCCTCCCCCAGCAAGGTGTCGTACCCCCGGGGCAGCTTGACGATGAACTCGTGCGCGGCGGCGATCCGGGCGGCCCGCTCGATTTCCTCCCGGCTCGCGAGTGGGTGCCCGAAGGCGATGTTGGCGGCCACGGTGTTGCTGAAGAGAAAACTCTCCTGGAACACCAGGCCTACGTTGCGTCGCAGGTCGTCGAGGTTGAGATGGCGGACGTCGGTTTCGTCCACGAGCACCCGCCCGTGCTGCGGGTCGTAAAAGCGGGGGATCAAACTCAACAACGTGGTCTTTCCCGAGCCCGTCGCACCGAGGATGGCCAGGCACTCGCCGGGCTCCGCCGCGAACGTGACGTCCTGCAGTTCGGGATCGTCCGAGCCGTTGTAGCCGAAGCTGACGTTCTCAAAGCGGATCATCCCCCGGGCGCGCGGGAGCGGCGTTGGTTTCGGTGGACTGACGATTTCGACAGGCGCATCGAGCACCTCGAACACGCGCCGCGCTCCCACCAGGCTCTGTTGAATGGTGTTGGCGATCTGGGCGACGTTCGAGATTTGCGCCGAGAACTGTTGCAGCAGCCCGGCGAACACCACCATGCCGGTGCCGAGCGGCAGTTCGCCGGTGATGACCAGATGACCGCCATAGAACAGCAGCACGAAGATGCTGATTTGCGTGAGCATGCCGATGGTGGGGACGAACACGCTCACACGCCAGAAAATGTTCTGCTGCTGGGTGCGGACCTCGTCATTGCTCGCTTCGAAGATCTCGTATTGTTCCCGCTCGCGCGCGAAGCCCTTGATCGTCTGGATGCCCTGCGCCGTCTCGGCGATGTGCAGGACCATGCGGTCCACCAGCTCGCGGTTGCGGACGTACTCGGGCTGCACGACGCGCGAGAACGTCGCCGCCACCACCCACAGCAGCGGCACCACTGCCAGACAGGCGAGCGTGAGCCGGGCATGGATCGTCAGCATGTACGACAGGTACAGGGCCAGTGACAGGACCATGATAACGCTTTGCATCAGCACGTTGTTGACGAAATTCGCCACGGCACGCGAATCGCCCGTCACGCGGTTGATAATCGAGCCCGTCTCGTTGGCGTCGTAGAACCGAAAGCTGAGGCGCTGGAGTTTTTCGTACACGCGCGCCCGCAATTCGACGACGATGTAGCGTTCCACCAACACGGCCACCGCCACGCTGTAGGCATACGACAGCAGCGACCGCAGCAAGGCCAGCACGAGCATCACCCCGGCAATCGCCGTCAGCACGTTCATGGGCGTCCACGATGCCGGCGGCGCAATCCCGAACGGCCAGTGGGGCGGGGTCACCGTCGGCTGCATCTGATAGCGGATGTAATCAATGCCCAGGCCCGTCAACCCGAGGCCGGTAAGCCCCATCGCCAGGAGGAGGAATTGGTAAACGAAAACCTTGATGCACCCCGAGCGGTAGCGCCAACTGAGCCCCAACAGACGACGGATGATCGTCCAGTCGGTCTCGGTATTGGCTTGCATGGTCGCCGTCGCTGGCATTGCGAAAAGCAAACCATGTTGCGGCGGCGCTCACAAGAGAGAACTCACGGGCGATTATGGTTGTCCAAGCGTTCGAGACCTCGATGGCACCTCCGCTACGGGATTGTTGCCGAAACGTCTTGCGGTCCTGACGTTCACAAGCTTAGAGTGCGGCTACCCCGTTTGGGGTCTTCTGTTTACGGCCCGACACAAGCGCCTTGTCTGCGCGAGGCGACGATAGGCGTCGGAGAAATCAGGAGCCGAATATGAAATCGACAAGACAAACCATTTGGATACTCGCGCTGGCGCTTGTGGCCGTGCCCGTCGCAAGCGAAGCACAAACGTACACGTACGTTGATCTCAACCCCAGCGGGTTCACTTATTCGCTCGCCGAAGGTATTTCCGGCGGCCAGCAGGTCGGCTACGGCTATACCGCGGGCAACGACCGCGCACTGTTGTGGTCCGGCACGGCGGCCAGCGTCGTGGACCTTAACCCCAGCGGGTTCACTTATTCGTTCGCCGGAAGTATTTCCGGCGGCCAAGAGGTTGGTTACGGCTATACCGCAGGCAACACGCGCGCGCTGCTGTGGTCCGGGACGGCGGCCAGCGCCGTGGACCTTAACCCCAGCGGGTTCACTGGTTCGTTCGCCGGAGGTATTTCCGGCGGCCAGCAGGTCGGGTACGGCTACGGCCCGACCACGGGCTACACCCTGCACGCGCTGTTGTGGTCCGGCACAGCGGCCAGTGCCGTGGATCTTAACCCCAGCGGGTTCACTGGTTCTCGCGCCTTCGGCGTTGCCGACGGCCAAGAGGTCGGTTTTGGAACGCTGACCTCGGGCGGTTACGAGCACGCGCTGTTGTGGTCCGGCACGGCGGCCAGCGCCGTGGACCTTAACCCCAGCGGGTTCACGTCGTCGTACGCCAACGGCGTTTCCGACGGCCAAGAGGTCGGCGACGGAACACTCACGAGCGGCAACACCCACGCGCTGCTGTGGTCCGGCACGGCGGCCAGCGTGGTGGATCTAAATCCCAGCGGGTTCACTGATTCGCTCGGCTTCGGCGTTTCCGGCGGCCAAGAGGTCGGCGAGGGAACACTCACGAATGGCAACACGCGCGCGCTGCTGTGGTCCGGCACGGCGGCCAGTGCCGTGGACCTCCAGAACGTCCTTCCGACGAACTACGATGAGTCCTACGCGGACGGCATTGATACCAGTGGCGACATCGTTGGAGACGCGTACAATAGTTCCACAGGCAACTGGGACGCGATGCTCTGGGTGCTCGTTCCCGAACCCGCCACGGTGTCGCTGGTTGCGGTCGGTCTGGGCGTCCTGTTTATGGCTTGCCGCCGAAGGCAATCAGCTAGGTGAACCGGTGGACTCATTCTGGCGGGGCTGCCCGCGCCGCCGTCGCATCGCGCGCGCCGCGCTCACCGCCATGATGACGCAAAACGCCAGAACGGGAGCCGATACATAGGCCATGAATCGCGAAAAGCCGACGTACTCGTATTGCGGGCGGAACCAGCCGTCGTAGATGCACCAGATTTCCCATGCCAGCAGGAGAATGGAGCCGATTCCGTATTTCTGGCGCACTTCTTCGGCGGTCAAGCGGCGACGCGGCTGTTGATTGTCTTCCGCCATGGCGGTCTCCGTCGGAGTAGAAGCTCAGTGCCGCCGTCGCGGGCGCACCGGGTGTATCGAGTTCGTGGCGTCGGGATTGCGCCCGCTAATACATAGCGGTGCGGACGAGGTCGATAATGGATTTTGCCCTGTGTCTGCCCCGCTCGGCGCTCGGCGGCGCCATCTCGGCGATTTTGCGAACCGGTAGCTGCATCAATTCGTACTCGGCCTGCAGCCAATCATCGACATCGTACCCATCGGTGCGTCCCCGTTCGAGATAGAGTTGGTAGGCGCGAGCAGCGATCTGTTCGGTCTTCGGACCTTGTTGCGTCATGTAGCCTGACTCCCCCCTCTCTTTTTGTTCCTGCGCGTTACTACGGGCCGGTTCTCGGCCACCACTTCGGCACGCCAGACCTCCTTGTTCAAGTCAGACACGCCGTAACGGATATTCGCTCAATTCTGCCGGATTGCAAGTCTTTCATTTACGGTGGCACAGTTTGACCAGACCCCGCCGATTTGTTAGTAGATGTCCCGATGAACGCGTTGCTGCAACGGCTTCGGTCAATCAGCAGCAAATTCCAGGCGCGAGATCTTCGCGCACCTGGGCAAACGCACCGCCGGCGAAAACGCGTTTCTGGTGTTGCTGCCCATCGTCGGCCTGATGGTTGGTTTCACGACCGTCGCCACCGCCCACATCATTTCGTTCCTGCAAAACCAGTTCTGGGGCAGCGGCCAGAACCTGCTCACGGCCTCGCACTACAATCCGTGGTATTCGCGGCTCGTCATCCTGCTGGTCGGCGGCCTCCTGGTCGGGTTGATTGGCAAGTTCTTCCGCGTGCCCACCCGTGGCGGCGGGATCACGACCATCATGCAGGCGGTCTCCCTCAAAGGCGGATACATTTCTCTTCGTCAGACCGCGCCGCGCGACTGGGCCGCCATCGTGACCGTGGCCACGGGAGGCTCACTCGGGCGCGAAGGTTCGATGGCATTGCTCGCCAGCGCCATCGGCTCGTACTCGGGCCGTCGGTTCCATCTTTCCACACAACAACTTCGCGTCCTGGTCTGTGCGGCGACGGCCGCCGCGCTCGCCGCCGTCTACAACGCGCCCATCGGCGGTTCGCTGTTCGCCATGGAAATCCTGATGGGCAATTTCGCCCTGGAAGTTCTCGGCCCCGTGGTGGTCGTCTCCGTGATTTCCACGCTGGTGTTTCGCAGTTGCATGGGGAACCTGCCCCGTTTCGATGTTCCCCACTACGATCTCGTGTCCGCGTGGGAACTGTTCCCGTATCTGGTGCTCGGTCTGTTGGCCGGCGGGCTGTCGATTTTGTTCGTGCGCGCGCTGTTTGGTTCACAGGACCTGTTCGAGAAAATCCCAATCCCGAACTGGCTGAAGCCGGCGGTCGGCATGTTGATGGTCGGGGCCATCGGCATTTGGTACCCGCACGTTTACGGAAACGGCTTCGAAACCGTGAACCTGACCTTGCGCGAACAGGTCCCGATCGCGCTGCTACTGACACTGGTGCTGATGAAGATAATCGCGTCGTCGCTGACGTTTGGCGCCGGCGGCGCCGGCGGATTGTTCACCCCGTCGCTGATGGTCGGCGCGCTGCTGGGCGGCTCGTTCGGTTACGGCGTCCACTGGCTGTTTCCGCACGTCACCGCCGGGTCGGGCGCGTACGCGCTGGTGGGCATGGGCGGCGTCCTCGCGGGCACGACTCACGCGCCGCTCACGGCGATCATGATGATCTTCGAGCAGACCAACAATTACCAGATCGTGCTGCCGTTGATGTTCGTGTGCATTGTCAGCAATTTCACGACGCGGGCGTTCAAAGCGCGTTCCCTCGATGAGGAATCGCTGCGCCGCCGGGGCATCGTGATGCCCACCGGGCCGGAGGCCAGCATCATGCAATCGCTGCGGGTCGAGGACATCCTGCACGAGGACATCCACGCCATCAGCCAGACGGCGCCGTTCCGCACGATCGTCGAGCAATTCTTCAAGGAGTCCTACAACAACATCTACGTCATCGACAGCGCCGGTAAATTCCTCGGCGCGATCCGCCTGCACTCGGTGAAAGACATGTTGCACCAGGGCGAATCCTTGTCCTCGGTCATCGCCGACGATCTCGTGGACGACTCGTTCCAATTCGTCACCCCGCGCCAGAATCTGGCGGAGGTGATGGACATCTTCTGGCGCGAAAACGCCGAACGCCTGCCGGTCATCAACAACTCGACCGAGCGCAAACTGCTCGGCTGGATCTCGAAGCGCGATCTTCTCGGCGTGTACAGCCAGGAAATCCTGCGCAAACGGCAGTTGATGGCCCGGTTCGTCGTCCACGAAGGCGACGAGACCCGCGACGTGTTCGTCGAATTGCCGGAGGGCTTCGAACTGCGCACGCTCGAATTCCCCGCTCACCTCGATGGCCGCACGCTCGCCGAGCATCGCGCCGCGTTCCCAGTACGGCGTGCACGTCCTCGCCATTAAACGTCGCGACCCGGTCACGGGCCGCATCGTCACGGAACTGCCCGGTCCCGCGACCCGTCTGATTGGCGGCGACGACCTGGTCGTGGTCGGCACGTCCGACAGCCTTGCCCAATTCATGGCCGCGCTCGCCACCGGCATTGAAAATGAGCCGAAGTGAGTTACGTTACGAAGTGACATGAGTGCGGACCAACCATTGCCGTCGCCGGATGAGATCCAGAAGAAGCTCTCCGAATTCATGAAGCAAGAGTTCGGGGACCGGGTCGTGTTTGCGGCGCAACCCGAACGCGCGGAGACGACGCCTCCCAGCGAGGACGGGAAGCGCAAGGGCATCGAGTTTGATTTCCACCTGAAGCCCAAGGACGTCAAGGCGCACCTCGACCGCTTCATCATCCGCCAGGAAGACGCCAAGAAGGCGCTGGCCATCGCCGTCTGCGACCACTACAACCACGTCAAGGCCGCCGAGCGGGGCGAGGAACTCCGCGATTACGTGAAGCAGAACGTCCTGCTCATCGGCCCGACGGGCGTGGGCAAGACGTATCTCATCAAGACCATCGCCGACCTGATCGGCGTGCCGTTCGTGAAGGCGGACGCGACGAAGTTCAGCGAAACCGGCTACGTCGGCGGCGACGTGGAAGACCTCGTGCGCGAGCTCGTCCAACGCGCCGAGGGCGACGTGAATCTCGCGAGGTACGGCATCGTGTACCTGGACGAAATCGACAAGATCGCCACGCCCGCCAACGTCATCGGCCGCGACGTGAGCGGTCGCGGGGTGCAGACGAATTTGCTGAAGTTGATGGAGGAAACCGAGGTGCCGCTCCGTTCGCCCACCGACATCCAGGCGCAGTTGCAGGCGGCGTTCGAGTACCAGCGTCGCGGGAAGGTCAAACGCGAGACGATCAACACGAAGCACATCCTGTTCATCGTCAGCGGCGCGTTCGACCAGATGCTGGACATCATCCGCCGCCGGGTCCGGCAGGCGGACATCGGGTTTGGCGGTCATCTGACGGAATCCGTGAGCGAGGCGGAATTGCATCGGCGCGGGCAAACCGAGGACTTCGTGAAGTTCGGGTTCGAGCCCGAGTTTGTGGGCCGGTTGCCCGTCCGCGTCGTTCTCGACAAACTCAGCGTCGAGGACCTCTACAACATCCTGAAACAGAGCGAAGGTTCGGTCGTCAAGCAATACGAGTCCAGCTTCAGCGCGTTCGGCATCGACGTGATTTTTTCCGATGAAGGCCTGCGGGCGGTGGCGGAACTGGCGGCGCTGGAAAACACGGGCGCGCGCGGACTGCTCACCGTCTGCGAGCGCGCCCTGCGCGAATTCAAGTTCGAGCTGCCGTCGTCGACCGTGCGGCAATTCGTGGTCACGCGGTCGCTGATCGAACACCCCGAGGCCGAATTGCAGCGCATCCTGAACGAGCCGGCCTACGAGCACCGCGAGTTGATGCGCCAACTCGTGCACGATTTCGAGCGCAAGTTCGCCGAGAAGCACCACCTGCAGATGCGCCTGGAGCCGGACGCGGTGGAGGAGATCGTCGACCGCGCCCAGC
The DNA here is from genome assembly GCA_963712025.1 of uncultured Verrucomicrobiae bacterium. GTDB lineage: Bacteria > Verrucomicrobiota > Verrucomicrobiia > Palsa-1439 > Palsa-1439 > Palsa-1439. Next base: position 53,781 of record CAVQGJ010000006.1, read on the forward strand.
GCGACAACAAATCCGTCAGCGAATTCTGCCGCGAGTTGTTCAAGGACTACCAGTTCGGATTGAACCTGATCAAGACCAACGCCGGCCAGACGCGAATTTGTCATCCCCAAGTCGGCCCTCGCGGACCCGGACAAATTCCTCAGCGACTGGGTTGTCTCCAGTTATCGAAAAGAAGATCCGCCCGGCGCGGCGTAATCGGCTCGGGACGCCAGGCGGGCATTGACCCGGATATTTGTTTGTTTCAGCAGCGTGCTTACCGTCCCTGACTATTGCGGGACGCGGACGCGGTAGTAGCTGGAGGGAAAATTGGTGACGGCGCCTGCGTCGAGATAGTTGGTGGCGTTTCCCTGCGTGTTGGTGATGGTGAAGATGTCGGTGAAATTGTTGGTGGTGAACCCGCCGGTGGCGTCTCCGGTCGACCGTTGGAGGATGTTGGTCAGGCAGATGCCGCCCGTGATCCAACTGACGAGGATATCACTTCCCTGCTGGGTGATCTCGTTGATCTTGTATGGCGTCGTCAGGTCCCCGAGCACGACGGTGACGGTCCCCGTCATTTGCCCGATTCTTGGCGCCACCATGCGGCAACCGGTACTCGTGCTGTGGACCGTGCAGTAATAGTTGTATGCGCCCAGGTTGGTGAACGTATGGCTGAAGGTGAATCCATTGGTTTGTGCACCGGAGTCCCAACTCTCCAGTTGTCCCGGTGCCGCCGTCGTGCTGTGACGCGTCGTACCACTGACCCACACCCACGTAACCGTGTCTCCAAGGTTTATGGTTGGATTGTAGGACGTTGAGTTCGTCCCAAACCCGAAGCTGAAGATCTCCAGAGTATTCGTGGCCGCCACGGCGCCTGCTGCGCAGAGAACGACCAAACACGCCGTGGCAAGAACCGACTTCACCGTATTGCGTTTCATTCGCCCCTCCCGATTGTCATGAATGGAGCGGTACAGCACGACAGGTTTCCCGCGGAAGCATTGTCGTGGTGTCCGCAACCGGAAATAAGACGTTCGCGGGCGCGATTTGTTCCGGTCGAGGAAGGCGTTTTCCGGTGAGGGCCGCCTCCGCTTGACGCGTGGCGGAATGGCAGCTAGGTTTTCTGCGGTTCCGAACGCGGAAAACGAGAAAGGGGGACGTTTATGAAGCATCTGAAGCTGACTCGAGGAGTGCTGTTGTCCCTGCTGTGCGCGGCTGCGGTGTCAATGCTGGTGGGCTGCGTCGTCGAGGGCCCGCCACCACCACCACCGCCCGGGCCACCTGTGGCCGCGGTTGGTTATGACTATGATTATTATCCGGACGAAGAGGTGTATTTTTATCCCGCCACGGGGGTGTACTTTTGGTTTGGCGGCGGCGGGTGGCATTCGGGGCGACGGCTGCCGCCGACGATTGTGCTGCACGACCGCGTGAACGTGAATCTGAATACGCGGCGGCCCTACGAGCAGCATGAAAGCATCCGGACGCGATACCCGTCGCATCGGGCGGCGCCGGAACGGAGGCCGGAAGGATCGGGGGAACACGGACCCAGGTAGATGCATCTGGATATATGATCGATTGCGGGTCGGCCCGCGGTTTATCGGTACCCGCCTGTCGAGTAGTCACCGCGAGGCGCTTCACCAACCCGAAGCGCCTCGCACGTTTTTGCGTGTCACGTGACTGACAAGGCCATTCCGGTAACGGGCAGCACGCCAATTGTCTCCGAAACGCCTTCCCGTGCGCCGACGAACTGGTTGATCCGGTTTCTGAAGGATTGACCAGGATGACCCACTGAAGGGCAGCGGCGAATGTTTTACCACAGAGATTCACCCCGATATCGGTTGTCAGGACAAGCAGAGGGCGCGGAGTGTCCACTGCGAATGGCAGCTGCTCTCGTCCGTCCTCCAGCCTCTCGGCTGCCTTCGCGGGTAGGGCTTGCGGCACTGGCGCGCACCCGATATAGTCCCGACGTTTCCCATGCCTGAATTACGCAAAAAATATCCGTTCGACAAGATCGAGCCGAAATGGCAGCGCTACTGGGCCGAGCACAAGACGTTCGCCGCCCGCGACCCGTCGACTTCGCTCGGGGCAGGCGACGCCGCGAAGAAGAAGCTCTACGTGCTCGACATGTTCCCCTACCCCAGCGGCGCGGGCCTGCACGTCGGCCATCCCGAAGGTTACACCGCCACGGATATCTATTGCCGCTTCCAACGGATGCGCGGGGTCAACGTCCTCCATCCGATGGGCTGGGACGCATTCGGCCTTCCCGCCGAGCAATACGCCATCGACACGGGCACGCATCCCGCCGTCACCACTCGAAGCAACATCGACAATTTCCGTCGCCAGATCCAGATGCTCGGTTTCTCCTACGATTGGGACCGCGAAGTCGATACCACCGATCCCGAATACTACAAATGGACCCAGTGGATCTTCCTGCAACTGTTCAATAGCTACTACGACTTTACGCCCCAAAAGGCTATGCCGATCGCGTTGCTTGAAGACGCACTTTCCGAGCATCCCCAATGCGAAAGCGATTGGGAGATGGCAAAGAAGGGTTATCTCTATTGGGTCCGCAGGACTGTTTTCGAACCTCCTGAGCTCCGCAATGACCCGCGCCTTCGCGAGGAGAAGAGAAGGGAAGTGATCCGATCGCTCCGGCTCGCCTACGAAGCCGAGGTGCCGGTCTGGTGGTGCGAGGGTTGTAAGGCCGTCCTCGCTAATGAAGAGGTCAACGCCGACGGCACCTGCGACCGCAAAGGTCACAAGAACGTCTACCGCCGCCCGCTCCGCCAGTGGATTCTCCGGATCACCACGTACGCCGACCGATTGCTGAAAGACCTGGACTTGGTGAACTGGCCCGAATCGATCAAGGAGCAACAGCGCAACTGGATCGGTCGCAGCGAAGGCGTAGAAGTTGACTTCCAGATTGCTGGTGGCGCAGGCGCCCCTCCTTGCAGTGAAAAACTCCGCATCTTCACCACACGTCCTGACACGCTCTACGGCGCGACGTATATGGTGCTCGCGCCCGAGCATCCGTTCGTGGACAAGGTCACCGCGCCCGTGCAACGGGCCGCCGTCAATGCCTATCGCACCGAAGCCGCGCGCAAGAGCGAACTTGAACGCACGCAGTTGGACAAGGAAAAGACCGGCGTGTTCACCGGCGGGTACGCGGTCAATCCCGTCAATGAGGAGAGAATCCCCATCTGGATCGCCGATTACGTGATGATGGGCTACGGCACCGGCGCGATCATGGCCGTGCCCGCCCACGACACACGCGATTTCGAGTTCGCCAAGAAGTTTGGGCTGGAGATTCGCGTCGTTGTTCAACCACCAAAGGGTGCTGATCCCCTTGGTTTTACCGGCGACGGCATTGCCATCAATAGCGGCCCGGTCGCCGGGCCCGACGAGCCCCGTCCCAATCCGTGCATTGGCATGCCTGACGGCTCGATCACCGGGCTACCCACCGCCGAAGCCAAGAAGAAAATCATTGCCTGGCTTGGAATGCATGGCGTCGGCAATCCGACGGTGAAGTACAAGCTCCGCGATTGGTTGTTCTCGCGGCAGCGGTATTGGGGTGAACCGATCCCCATCGTGCATTGCGCGAAGCACGGCGCGGTTCCGTTGCCGGAGAGCGAGTTGCCCCTCAAATTGCCGGAGATGAAGGATTACACGCCGACGGGCAACGCCGAACCGCCCTTGGCGAAGGCGACCGATTGGGTCAATACGAAATGCCCGCAGTGCGGCGGCCCGGCCACGCGCGAGACGAACACGATGCCGCAATGGGCCGGCTCGTGCTGGTACTACTTGCGCTACATCGATCCGAAGAACGACACCGCCTTCGTCGCGAAGGACAAGGAGAAGTACTGGATGCCCGTCGATCTGTATATCGGCGGCGCGGAGCACGCCGTGCTTCACCTCCTCTACTCGCGGTTCTGGCACAAGGTGCTGTTCGACCTCGGCCACGTCTCGACGCCCGAACCGTTCATGCGCCTCGTCAACCAAGGCATGATCCTCGGCGAAGACGGGCGAAAAATGAGCAAGTCGTGGGGCAACGTCATCAATCCCGATGACGTGGTTCGCGATTACGGCGCGGACGCCCTGCGCATATATGAGATGTTCATGGGCCCGCTCGATGCGACCAAACCATGGAGCACGCAAGGGTTGGAAGGCGTCTATCGCTTTCTCGGTCGCGCCTGGCGGTTGTTCTGCGATGAAGACGGCAAACTCCTTCTCGACGACACTGAGCCGGCGGCAGCCCTCCTCAAGGTCCTGCATCAAACCATCAAGAAGGTCGGTGAGGACACGGAATCGTTGGCGTTCAACACCGCCATTTCCCAGATGATGATCTTCGTCAACGAGGTCACCGCGCAGGAGAAACGTCCGCGCAAGCTCCTCGAACCATTCGTGCTGTTGTTGGCGCCGTACGCGCCGCATCTGGCCGAGGAATTGTGGGAAAAATTGGGCTACAACCAATCGCTGGCCTGTGCGCCCTGGCCGAAGTACGACGACGCCTTGCTCAAAGAGGACAAGGTCATCGTCATCCTCCAAATCAACGGCAGGATCCGCGACCGCGTCGAAGTGCCGGCGCAAATCTCGGCGGCCGACCTGGAAAAGCTCGCCTTGGCCAATCCGCGCATCCAAGAACACCTCGCGGGCAAACAGGTCAAGAAGGTCATTGTTGTGCCAGGCAAGCTGGTGAATATCGCCGCCTCGTAAACAATGAGCGTGTACGCACCACCCTGGCGAAACCCGAAATCCTACGCGATGGGGCGGTTGCTGGTCCTCAGCGCCCTCGTCGGCGTGGTGGCCGGGTTCGGCGCGCTGGTGTTCAATTTCATTCTCGACCGTTCCGACAACGTGTTCATGGGTTGGGCGGTCGGCTACAATATTCCCGTCCCCGGCGGCGACGGCGTGACCAAGATCCCCGCCCCGCCCGAGCGACGCTGGCTGTTGCTGGTGCTCCCCGCAGTCGGCGCGTTGATGGGGTCCCTGCTCTCGCACTGGCTCGCGCCCGAGGCCAAAGGCGAAGGCACGGATTCCGTCATCGGATCGTTTCATCGCGGCGAAGGCAAGATTCGCGCGCGAATCCCGTTGGTGAAAACCATCACCTCGGCATTGACCATCGGGAGCGGCGGCTCGGCTGGACGCGAAGGCCCCATCGCCCAAATCGGCGCGGGATTCGGTTCCACGTTGGCGACCTGGCTCAAAACCACCGCCCGGGAGCGACGGCTGCTGATGATCGTGGGCACGGGTGCGGGAATCGCCGCGGTGTTCCGCACGCCGTTCGGCGGCGCGTTTTACGCGACGGAAGTGCTGTATCGGGACATCGAGTTCGAGACCGCCGCCTTGGTGCCGACGTTTACGGCGTCAATCATCGCGTACTCGATTTATTGCAGCGCGGTCGGCCGGTGGGGACCGATGTTCACCGTTCCCGCCCTTGAGTTCCATCATCCGTGGGAACTCCCGTTGTACCTCGTCCTCGCGGTCTGTTGCGCCGTGGTGGGTACCATATACGTAAAGATATTCCACTGGCTGCGGCACCGCGTTTTCGAGCGGCTGCCCGTCCCGCGCTACCTCGTGCCCGCCATCGGCGGGTTGCTCGTCGGCCTCATCGGTTTCTTCGTGCCGGAGGTCCTAGGAATGGGCTACGGCTGGTTGCAACTGGCCATGAACCAGCAACTGGCGCTGAAACTGGTGCTGGCGCTCGTCGCGTTGAAAATTCTGGCGACCTCGTTCACGGTTGGCTCGGGCGGCAGCGGCGGAATGTTCGCTCCCTCGATTGTAATCGGCGGACTGCTCGGCGCCGGCGTGGGAATGATCCTCCATAGCTTGTTTCCGCAACTGGCGCAGCAACCGGCCGGGTTCGCGCTGGTCGGCATGGCCGGCTTTTTCTCGGCCGTGTCGAAAACGCCGGTCGCGTCGCTCCTCATGGTATCGCGGATGGCCGCTGGCTCCGGCCTGCTCGTGCCGCTCATGGCGGCAACGGCGGTCGGGTACCTGTTGACGCCGCGTCGCGACTCCATATACGAGAACCAGGTGGACTCGCGCATCGATTCGCCCGCCCACCGCGGTGAGTACGTCGTGGACGCGCTCGATGGAATGCGCGTGGCCGACGTGCTGCCCAGGGACGCCAAGCTGACAACACTGCGTCTGGACGCGCCATTGTCGGAAATCCTCGACACAGTTGCCGGAAGCAAACAACATGTGTTCCCGGTGCTGGATGCCCAGGGAGATTTGCGCGGTGCGATTCTGTTCGACGACATCCGCCTGTTCTTCACCGAACGCGATATGCCCTCAAACGTCGTCGTCGCGCAGGATCTCCTGGCGAAGAATCTGGTGACGACCCATCTCAACGAGGACCTCGATTCGGTCATGCGAAAGCTTCACGACTCGATGCAGGTGGAACTGATCGTGGTCGAGCAGGATGGGTCGCAAAAAGTCGCCGGCATCCTCGGTCGCCGCCACATTCTTTCGGTCTACCAGGACCGCGTGCGGAAGGGCGCGGCCGGCACAGCCGCCAAATTCTAGTTGAGCCGCGGACAAACTCCGCTATATTGTGGTTGGAGAGGCTGATTGACAGGTATATGTTTAAGCTGACTCGAGAGGAGCAATTGATTGTCGCATTCCTGCTGTGTGCTCTCCTCGTCGGCATGACTGTCAGGGAATGGCGCGCGCGGCGCCCGCGAGTTGCTGCCGCTGCCGCACTGGAGATAAAGGGCCACTAATGCAAAAGTTGAATTTCGCCGAGGCCGTCGACGAAATCGTCCATGGGGATGGACGATACGACCGCGACGCCTACTACTTCGTCCGCGAGGGACTGGATTTCACCATCAAGATGCTCAAGAAGGATTCGCGGGGCGCGGGGCGGCACGTCAGCGGCCAGGAACTGCTGGACGGCCTGCGGCGGTACGCTCTCGATCAGTTCGGCCCGATGTCCAAGACCGTATTCGGTTACTGGGGGATCAAGCGGTGCGAGGATTTCGGCGAGATTGTCTTCCGCATGGTGGATAAAGGCATCCTCGGCAAGACGGAACAGGACACGCCCGACGATTTCAAAGGCGGTTACGATTTCGACGAAGCCTTCGTCAAACCCTACCAGCCGGCGCCCGGTGCTCGCCGCCGCCGCCCGGCCAAGGGCGATGCCGCCGGGACCGACCGTTATCATTCCGTCCCCACCCGCTCTTCCGACGCAAGGAAATTGAGCGGCGGCGCGAATTAGGTGCCCGAAACAACAGGCGATTTCATGGCCTGCGGCGCCCGCCGAGGCCGTCCGAAGAGAAGGAGTCATCATGGCGGAAGTTCAACAAGACACGCTCGGCTCGACGGAGGACACGTTGCGTTTCCTCGATATGGTTGGCCTGTTCGGCACCCAGGCGATGATCGCCCTCGGCAAACTCGCCAATCCCGCCACGGGGAAAGCGGACAGGAACATGCCCGCCGCCCGGTTGTTCATCGACACCCTCGAAATGCTGGAGCACAAGACCCGTGGCAACCTCAACTCCGACGAGACAAAGGTTCTCCAGTCAACGCTCACCGATTTGCGCCTGATGTTCGTCGAGGAATCCAAATCGCCGCCGACAACGCCATCACCACCCCAGGAGTCCGCCAAGACGGAGGGCGGCGCGGCGGACGATTCGAAGGTCAAGTTTCGCAAGACTTATGAGTCGTAACGTCGAGCGTTCCGTCGCCGCTCCGTAAACCACGATAGCCAGATGGTTATCTCAAACAGGACCAATAGCGGCAGCGCCATCAGCACCATCGAGAGCGGGTCCGGCGGCGCGAGGAACGCGGCGACGACAAATGCCAGCAGGATAAATATCTTCCTCCCCTTGCGAACCGTGGCGTAGCCGAGCACTCCGAGTCGCACCAGTATAAGTATTACGAGCGGAATCTCGAAGGTGAGACCGGTCATCAATGTGAACTGCGTCACGAAGCTGATGTAGCTGTCGATCGTCCACCGTGGCTCGATCCCCAGCCAATGACTCGCCACAATGAACGCCCACAAGGTCCGCGGGACGATAAAAAGAAAGCAGCCGACCGCACCGCAAACAAACAGCGCCGTGCCGGCGACAAAGCCCGGCCACAATAGTCGTTTTTCATTGGGACGAAGCGCGGGCAGTACGAATTGACCGATGAAATACAAAATGGCGGGCGCGGCCGCAACCAGACCCACGTAGAACGCCAGCTTCACCGAGAGCACAAATGAATCGGTGACATTCAGGCTTAGCAGGTAGTTCTCGGGATGATCCGTGACCCGCCGCAATGGCCAGGTGATCACCGCCAGGATGCGGTTGGCAAACGCAAGGGCGACGTGGAACGTGATCGCGAGCGCAATCAGGCTCTTGAACACGGTTCCGCGCAGGTCATCCAGATGCTCCCAAAACGTCTTAACGGCCCCGTCATCGTGGGAGACGCCGTTCACCACCTGAACTTCGTCCGACGGATTCTTCTTCGAAAACCACGGACGCACTGGAGAAGGTCCTAGCCGTGTTTTGGCTCGGAGGGTTGCGGAGGCGGAGTCGTCGATTGCGTGGCGGGTGGCGGCTGTTTGTTGCCCGTTGACGGCGGCTCATCCTGGATGTCACGGGAGGCTTTCTTGAACTCACGCATGGCTTCACCCAGTCCGCGCGCCACTTCGGGCAGTTTCTTGCCGCCAAACAGCAGCACAACAATGAACAGCAGCACGATTACGTGCCAATCACTCAACATCGCCAATGGTAGTGACATTTTTGCTTGTCTCCTGACCACTCGACACTACACGTGCCGCCAACCTTTGTCAACGCGGCTGCGTCCCGCCGTCTACTGGTTCACCACGACAAATTCGCAACGGCGGTTCTTGCCCCAGGCAGCCTCGTCATGCCCTGGGTCCGCGGGACGGTCCTTGCCATAGCTGATCGTCGACATCCGGCTCGAGTCCGCGCCGAGCTTCACCAGTTCGTCACGGGCCGCGATCGCCCGCCGTTCACCGAGGGCGCGGTTGTACTCGGCCGTGCCACGCTCATCGCAATGTCCTTCGACCACCAGCTTGCCGGGATTGGCCTTGAGGTACGCCGCTACGGCCTCCAACTTCGTTTCTTCACTCGGGCGAATCCGGGCGCTGTCGAAATCGAACAACACCGCGGGGAACTGACCTTGCTCGGGCAACCCCCCGGCACCGACCATCGGCCGACCACCAATATCCCCAGACCCTCCGCCGGGCCCGATCCCCGGAACTGACGACTCATTGCCAGACGCCGATGGATTTGCAACCGGCCCCGTTTCCGCGATGGCAGCCGGTTGATAAAATTGCGGTGATGAAACCAATCAAGATGGTACGGGCTAGAAGCTTCTGACTCATGTGCGGCTTTCTCCTTGTCACAATTCGTTTTTTCGCGTCCGCAACTTACGGTCCCCACGCGGGTTCGGACGCGCCCCCTTCAATAGACGGTAACTGTACTTCCTCGCCGGTGACAACGTCAAGCAGATACAACTGCGAGCGCCAGCGCTGCGTTTTCGTAAACACCAAATGTCTTCCGTCGGGCGACCACGACGGATCCTCGTTGTCCGCGCCGTCCGCCACCACGGGTGTGACAACGCCGGAACCTTTTTCATACACGCCAATCTGGAACTTCCCGCCCACCCGCGACGTCACCGCCAACATAGGTTTCATGTCCGAGTTGGCCGGCGGGCGCGACCAATCCGGCTCCGTGTTGTAGCTCGGTGACACCGTTAATCTCGACCCCGGTTCCCCCGTCCTTGCCGATCTGCCAAATCTGTGGTACGCCACTCTCGTCACTGACATACGCGATGGCCTGGCCATCCGGCGACCACGTCGGCGACGATTCTCCCGCGCGCGTGTGCGTCAGTCGCCGCAAATCACCCCCGGAAGCGTCCATCGTATACAGTTCGGGATTCCCATCCTTGCTCAGTGTCAAGGCGATGCTCAACCCATCCGGCGAAAACGCCGCGCCGGTGTTCAAGCCCGGATACGCCGCCAGCCGGCGCCGCTGGCCCGTATACAAATCAACCTCCAACACGTCGGGAAACACGTTCTTGTAACTCGTGTACACAATCTTGCGTCCGTCCGGCGACCAGCGCGGGCGCACGCTGATCGAACGGTCGTAGGTAAGCTGGTGGACGTTGTACCCATCGTAATCCGTCACCGCCAGTTCCTTCGCGCCGTTGTGCTGCCACACAAAGGCGATCTTCGTCTGGGCGATGCCTCGCTGCCCGCTCAGGGTCTGGACAATGTCGTCGGACAGCTTGTGCACCACGCGCCGCAGGTCCTGCGCGCTTCCCTGATACGCTTTCGACAATGCGACGTTCTTCGTTGCCTGCTGCATCACGACGCATTCCACGACGATGCCATTGTGATCGCCGCGCACCGAACCCGATTGCACATACTCCGCGCTGCTGACGGGCGCCAACGAGAAATAGCCTGACAACCGCAAATCATTCTTCAATACATCGGTCACCTGCCCGGCGATGGCCGCATCCCCCGTGAACCCGGACACGCCAAACGAGTGTTTCCCCTTCACCACTTCCACTTGCGCACTCGTGCGAACGGCCCCGCTACACAACAACAAGCTCACCGTGATCATCTGCACCGCGCCAGTCGTCCTGTCAGTAAATCGCCTCCAAAGCCGCTGCATGCCCTAACCCTCCAATCGAAAATTGACCGATATCTCGGCGAAATCGCCTCCCAGTCCCTCGGGCAAAGGATCCAGCTTCGGCACGCTATGCGCCGCCGCCAGCGCAGAATCGTCCATTAACTGGTTGCCCGACGAATGCGCCAGTCGCACACCGTCAATCCGCCCGTCACGGGCCACCCGCAACAAAACCGTCGTCACCAGTTTCTTGTCGATGTCCGCGGACTTTCCCGGCTGATCCCATGCCCCGTACATCACATCGTGAACGTGCAAGTAATAGGACCAGAACGGTGAGCCCTTGCCGACGCCACCGGCGATGCCATCGGCCGTTCCGTCCGGTGACCCCAGGCGACCGTACTTCGATTCCCCGGTGCCGCCGCCCGCCGGCCGATTATCGCCCCCTTCAGAACCACCGTCCGCGGACGCCAGCGCGCTGGTAAAGCGCCGCCGAATCGACGCGGCGCTTTCTGTCCCGCTGCCGGAACCAGTCTGCGTTGACGATTTCGCCGTCGCAACGGCCTTCTTGGTCGCCGAAGCCGACTTTTGCACCGCCTGATCGGAAGCTATCGCTTTCTTCGTTGTCGTATCCACCGGCTTCTTCAATTCCTTGGCCACTGGCTTCTTCGGAATCGCAATTTCATTGGGATCACTTGGTTCCGGAGTCGCTGCTCTCACCTTTGGTACTACCGGCTGCTCCGGGGTAACCGCCGTTTCCGCCGGGCTAGACGGGGCCGCTTCAGGTTGGTGAGCCGGCTCGGGTGGCGGTGCCGTGTAGGCACCCCGTCCGTTCCCTGTCCCGGTAGGCAAATCCCCCAAAATATCCGCGGGCGTGATCAGTTCAACGGCCGTCGGCACGTTCGACTGTGCCCGGTGAAGCGCGCCCTCAAAAAAAACGATCCCCCCGATGAGCGCCGCATGTGCCAGACACGCGACAATAAAATTTCTCCGAAACCGTTTCTCAATCGTGCTCATCTCAGGGCCAGCCCCGATCCTATCGGGGCAGTTTGGGCGGCGATTCTTCCTGCGTCATCAGCGCAATCCGGGTGATTTTCGCCGCATGAAGCTCTTTCAGGACTTCCATGACCGCGCCGTAGTTGTTCGCTTCATCCGCCTTGACGAGGATGGTGATCGGCGGGTCTGATTTGGACAACCTCGCCAGGTCCGCGCGCAATTGCTCCAGCGACACCGTCACGTCGTTAAGGTAGATTCTCCCGCGGCGGTCCACCGACAGCGTCCGCGTTTGCTCGCGCTTGATCTGGTCGGTGGTGCCCTTCGGCAAATTGATGTTCATCCCGTACTCAACGACCGGGAAAAAGATGATCACCGCGATGAACAGTTGCATGAACAGGTCTACCAGGGGCATGACGTTGATCTCGCCCAACTCGGGCAGGTGTCCGTACCGTTTGCCTCTTCGCGATCCGCGGTTCATGGATCAGTTCGTCACGTAGTTGTGCTCGATGGCGCTCACGAACTCTTCGGCGAAGCTTTCCATCTCCATCGTCGCGTGACGGATTCGCTGCGCCAGCCAGTTGTACGCAAACAACGACGGCACCGCCACCAGCAGACCCACGACCGTCGCCAGCAGCGCCGCCGAAATGCCCGGCGCGACCGCCCCCAGGCGCACCGTGCCGTATTCGCCCATCGCCGCGAACACGCTCATCACACCCCACGAGCTGCCCAGCAACCCGAGGAACGGGCCGCCCGTCACCGCTGTGGACAGCACGCTGACCTGCGATTCCAATCTCATGACCTCGGTGTCGATCGCCCGGCCGAGCGCGCCGCGAAGGGTGTCCAGATTGACCACCGTCCGTTCGGCGACGTTCACGTCCGAATCGACCGCGATGAGCGTGGCCGGGCCGCTGTCGCCAAAGGCCTTGTACCCGCCGGCCACCTTCCGCACGGAACCCCCGTTGCCGAATTGCGCCGACACCTCTTCCGCGCCGAGGCGATAAATGTTGTACAGTGGGCAATCCACCACTTCGTAATTATTGATGAACAGGTGGAGGGGATCGCGTTCGCGACGAAATTGCGCCAGGAAGGCTTCCCCCGTGCGACGGGCGCGGTTGAGTTGCTGCGACTTGGTCAGCATGACTGACCACGTAAAGGCCGAGCCAAGACACAACAACACCACGATCACTTTGCCGGGCAGGTCCGCTTGCGCGTAAATCGACAGAATACCTCCGGCTGCAAGTACGGCATTCATCCCCAAACCTCCTTGTTTGCCCCGAAAGGCCTTCAGGGCACCCCCCTCTTATACAGCTTTGTCTCCGTCCGTCAAAACTTTTCTTGTTTATTAAACACGCGAATCCGTATTTGGTTGCGTCGCATCACCGCATCCGATACATTGAACCAGCCGAAGGGAACTGGATGAACCGACGCATCTCGTATCTGGCCATCGCCATAGGGGTTGTGTTCGCGTTTGTCTGCCTGTCGGCTTTCGCCAAGGAGGGAAAGACCGGCGGTTACACGAAAGTGCTTTCCATCAGCCTCCCCAAGAACAAGATCACCGTCTGCGACGCTGCCGGCAATAATGTCGTCACCTATGTGCTGACCCCATTGACGAAGGTCACCCTCAATGGCCAGCCCGCCAAACTGAACGACCTCCACCGTGGTATACACGTCATCCTTTCCGTGATCCAGGGCGGCAAGACGGCGGACAAGATCGACGCTACAGATTCTTCTTCTGGCCAAAAGTAGAACAAGGCGAGTATCACGGCGTCAGACCCCGGGTGTGACGATCGCGCTCGCCTGATACCGTTTTTTTCGGCTCGAATTCCCGCTGACTCTGCGCTAGAGACATCAGGTTCGCACAAGGACAATCTCGAATGAGCCAACAGAAAGGCAACAAGACCGTGCCCAACGACACCGCTAGCGTGACGCCGCGCGCGACCGATTACGCGCAGTGGTACCTCGATGTGATCAAGCGCGCCGACCTCGCCGAGCACTCGCCCGTGCGCGGGTGCATGGTCATCAAACCCCACGGCTACGCCATCTGGGAAAAGATGCAGCGCGAACTGGACGACCGTTTCAAGGCCACGGGCCACGTCAACGCTTATTTCCCATTGTTTATCCCGTTGTCCTTTCTGGCCAAGGAGGAACAGCACGCCGCCGGCTTCGCCAAGGAATGCGCCGTCGTCACCCACCATCGCCTCAAATCCGTCGACGGCGAGGTGGTGGTCGACCCCGACTCCAAACTGGAAGAACCGTTGATCATTCGTCCCACCAGCGAGACGATCATCTGGGCGCAGTACAAGAGTTGGATCCAAAGTTATCGCGATCTGCCGCTCCTCATCAATCAGTGGGCCAATGTTGTCCGCTGGGAGATGCGCACCCGGTTATTTCTCCGCACCGCCGAGTTCCTTTGGCAGGAAGGCCACACCGCCCATGCCACGGAAGCCGAGGCGATCGAGGAGACCAACCGCATGCTCGATGTCTACGCCGATTTCGCTGAGAATGTCGCCGCGGTTCCGGTCATCAAGGGCCGCAAGACGCCCGGCGAGCGGTTCGCGGGCGCGCTGGACACACTCTGCATCGAAAGCATGATGCAGGACGGCAAAGCGCTCCAGATGGGCACCAGCCACTACCTCGGACAGAATTTCGCGAAGAGTTCCGACGTGACGTTCCTCAGCAAGGACGGGAAACGCGAATACGTGTTTGCCACCAGCTGGGGCGTCTCCACCCGCCTCATCGGCGCGCTCATCATGACCCATTCCGACGACACCGGTCTCGTGTTGCCGCCGAAGCTCGCGCCTATTCATGTCGTGGTGATTCCCATTTTCAAAAATGATGACGAGAAGGCGCGTGTCCTCGACGAAGCCAATAAAGTCGTCGCCGAACTCAAATCGCAAGGGCTGGCAGTGAAGCTCGATGACCGCGACGGCATCATGCCCGGCGCAAAATACTACGAATGGGAGGCCAAAGGTGTGCCGATCCGCGTCGAGATTGGGCCGAAAGACCTGGAGAAGGGGAGCCTCTGTCTCGTCCGCCGGTTCGTGTTGGAGAAGGAAGGCGAGACCGAGCAGGACATTCGCAAGCGGCGCAAGACGTTTCTGCCTCGCGCGGAAGCCATCGCGTCCATCAAACCCACGCTCGACGCCATGCAGCGCGAGTTGATCGAACGCGCCCGCGTGTTCCGCAGCAAGCGCACACGGATCATCAATACGTTGGAGGAGTTTGAAGACTTCTTCACGAAACAGGACGGCGGGTTCGCGTGGGTCCACTGGGCCGGCGACCACGACAAGGAAGACGAAATGGCCAAGCGATTCGAGACCTCGATCCGCTGCATCCCCTTCCCCGATCAGATTCCCGATGAAGCGAGGGACGAGGGCAAGTGTATCCTCACCGGCGCGCCCTCAACCCAGCGCGTTTTGATGGCCCGCGCGTACTAGGGCAACTGCAATTCTTCGCGAACCAAGTCGCGGTAGGCCTGTTGAAGTCGGCGCGTCAATTGTTGCGTCCGCCCCCAATTCGTCACGGGCGCAATCTCGATCAGACTGTTCGTGGCGAAAACTTCATCGGCTGTCTCCAGGAACTCGGGGCCAAACCCTGTTTCGCTTGTCGGTATCTGCAATTCACGCGCCACGGTCAGGACGGCGTGCCGCGTCACGCCGGGCAGTGGACCGTCATCCAGCGGTGGCGTGAACAGGTGCCCGTCTTTCACGACGAACAGATTGCCGGCCGCAAATTCGACGACTCGGCCCGCGGCGTTCAGCAGAACAGCTTCCTTCGCCCCTTCGATGGCCGCTTGCTCCTGGGCCAGGATGTAGGGGAGACGGTTTGCGGTCTTGTACGGGGAAAGGGCGGCATCGATGCGCACGGTCGAGACAATCGCCGTCAAGTCTCGCGGCTCCAGCGAACTGGCGCGCACGGTAACGATGGTGGAATCACACGTGCGGTAGACACGCGCCACGCCCTGCCGGACATCGTTCCTTTGCGTGAGCACACGACACACGGCGCGAAGTTCTTCCCGAGAGAACACGGACTCGATACTCAGCGCCCGAAGTCCCGCCAGCAACCGTTCCATGTGTTCGGGCGCGCGAAAAATCCGTCCGCTGTATACGCGCATCGTCTCGAAAACGCCGTGGCCGTAGAGGAAGCCGCGATCAAAGATGGATACGGTGGCTTCAGACTCGGGGACGAAGCGCCCGTTAACGTAGGCGTAGTTGTTCGATCGCACTGAGAATGCCTCGTGCTTTCACCAGCGTCTCGTCGTATTCGGCATCCGGCTCGCTGTCGGACACGATGCCTCCGCCGGAATGGAAAGTCAACCGACCGCTCTGATGCACCACGGTGCGGATGGCGATATTGAGGTGCGTAAGCCCGTTGAACCCGAGAAAACCGATCGCGCCCGTGTACACGCCGCGGGCGTGCGGTTCCAGCTCATCAATAATCTCCATCGCCCGGATCTTGGGTGCGCCGGTGATCGAGCCACCGGGAAAACACGCGCGCACGCAATCGACGTGAGCCACATCGCCTCGTAACACGCCTTCGACGGTCGACACGAGGTGATGCACCGTTGCGTACGTTTCGACACGAACCAGTTCGTTCACGCGCACGGTGCCGAATTCGCACACCCGCCCGAGATCGTTACGCTCCAGATCGGTGATCATCACCAACTCGGCATTATCCTTGGGCGAGGCGAGCAACTCGGCCGCAATCCGCGCGTCGTCCGCGGGCGTCGCACCGCGCGGCCGCGTGCCCTTGATGGGACGCGTGGTCACGTGCCGATCACGGATATTCAGGAAGCACTCCGGCGACGTGGAAAGAATCTGCGCCGCGCCGATGTCGAGATAAGCGCCATACGGCGCAGGGTTCGATTTGCGTAGCGCCAGGTATACTTCGGGCGCTGACACATGCACGCCGCATTGAAAACGCTGCGAAAGATTGACCTGATAGATGTCGCCCGCCGCGATGTACTGCTTCGCGCGAAGAACCGCAGCCCGGTATGAATCCCGCGTGAAATTGGAGTGAAGTTCACCGTGGTGCGGCGTGGCCGGCAGGCACTCGGACGAGATGCGGCCAGCCGCGCGCGGCTTGCCCCGTTTCGCGGAGTCGAGCCCGACTTCGAATAGCCGACGCGCGCCATGATCAAACACCAATAGATTGTCGTAGAGACCAAACCAACACCGTGGCAGTCCCAGATCGTCCACCGCGTTCGACGGCAGGCGCTCCACGACATTCTTCAGGTCGTAGCCGAAGTAACCGATGGCCGCACCCACAGGAAAAGGTTGTTCGGATACGACATGCCGCGCGGCAAGTTCGTCATCGAACGCCGAAAATGGATTGCCACTCGTGGAGATGATCTTCGCGGGCTCAGCCGCCAGGATGGAAATCCCCTCGCCGACCACCGTGTCCAGCCACACGCAATACGGACGCGTTGCGTACTCCGCGAACACTTCGCATGGATCGCGCCACGGCCGAAGTTCGATCAAAGGATGGTTGCTCACGCTTGCCCGGGCATCTTACCATAGCGCGCGAATCGCATGACATTCGCAAACCGACCCAACGACGCAGCGCCCGGCGGCATGCGCGGCGCGACGCGTATGCACGATCCGAGCGAAGCGGCTCACGACCGGACGCGCCGGCGCCTGATGAACGTGGCATTCGTGGTGATTCTGCTCGCGACCCTCGCGCAACTTCATTGGGGCGACCCACGCGGATGCACCTGGCTCGGCGCCCTGTTTCTCGTCTCCGCGGGAGTACCGCTCGGATTGACGGTAAAGGTATTCGAGCTTCGGTTCAAAATGGCTGCGGCGGAACGTCGGGCCGTGTTGCGCGAACTGCCAGCGCGCCGGAAGATCGCGTTGATGGCCTACGCCGTGCTCGCCAGCATCGCCTTTGCGCAACAGCCCTACTCGATTGTCTGGCCGCTCTGGGGCGTCTGGCTATACGACTTCGTCACGTACTACCATGATCGTCCCGAGCGCATCCGCCATCTGTACGCGGTCACCAAAACGATGGACGAGCTTCGACAATTCCCTGCGCCATGGGTCTGGACGCTGCCGGCGCTGGCCTGGGAGATCTTCAAAATGACAAAAGCGCATTGATGCCGCGCTCGTCCTTGCTCGGTGTGATGACGGCGACGTTGAGGCGGTTGTTCCGGAAAAGATCCGCAGCGGTCGCTTGCACGCCCGCCGGCGTGACGGCGGCGATCTGCCGCTCGACTTCGGCGGGAGACTGGATCATCCCGTACGCTAGCAAATGTTCCCCGAGCCACATCATGCGGTTCGCCGTGCTTTCCAAACCGAGCCGCATCTGGCCGATGGCGTAATCCTTCGCGCGCTGCAGTTCCACCGTCGACGGCGGCTGCTTTGACAGTTTCCGTAACTCCACGAGAATCAACGCCAGCGCGCGGTGCAACCGTTTGGTGTCCAGCCCCGCGGAAATCAGCAGCGCGCCCGTGTCGGCAAAATAACTCGTCGAAGACTGGATCGAATACGCCAGCCCGTGCCGCTCGCGGATCACCTGAAACAGACGGGAGCTCATGTTCTCGCCGAGGATCACGCTCAGCGATTTCAGCGCGTAGCGGCGCGAATCGTGACGCGAATACCCGCGCACGCCGATCGCCAGATGGGATTGCTCGCAATTCTTGTTGAAGAACCGGAGCCGCGCCGCCCGCTGTTGTTCGTGGGCCGGCGCAAATGCCGGTGAGCGGCCGTTGCGCGGCATGGCCAGCATCTTTTCCACGCGTGGAACGATGTCGTCGTGCCGACAATGTCCGGCGACGGCCACGACGGTGTTGGCCGCGATGTATTTCTTATGCTTGAAGCCGAGCAGCGCGCGACGATCCATCCCGTCCAGGGTCTTTGCGGTGCCCGTGAGGGAACGGCCCAGCGGATGTTCGGGCCAGAGCGTTTCGGTCAGCAGTTCATGCACGTAATGGTCGGGCTGGTCGCGGTACATGAGCAACTCTTCCTTGATGACGCCCCGCTCCTTGTCGATGTCAGCGGCGGCAAACAGCGGATGCAGGTACATGTCCGTGAGCACGTCGAGAAGTTTGTCGATGTGCTCGTGACTCGCCTTGGCGTAGTAACACGTCGTCTCCTCGCTGGTGAACGCGTTGAGATAGCCGCCAATGCCTTCCACGGTCTGGCTGATCTGTTTCGCGCTACGGCGGGGCGTGCCCTTGAACAGCAAATGCTCGATGAAGTGTGACGCGCCGCTCAGCCGCGCGGGCTCGTACCGTCCACCGACGCCGACCCACACGCCGAGGGAGACGCTTTCCATGTGCGCCATTTCCGCCGTGGCTATGCGCAGTCCGCTGGGGAGTTCTGTAATTTTGAACATGATGGACTCAGCCGCCGTTGTTTTCCGCCGTGAAGTCGATAATTCGATAGCTCATTCCCGCCATTATCACCGCTACGCGCCGACAGGTCAAACACTTGCGTCGGCCAGGCCGATTTGCGACACTGGTCTTCGCCATGCCGCGCGACCGCATCGAACTCGAGCAACTCGAATACAAGGCCCTCGCGTCCTACGCGCAAAAGTCCGCCGACTCGCGCGGGCGCGCGTTTCCGGAGCCGAAGCACTCCTTACGAACGGACTTCCAGCGCGATCGCGACCGCATCATCCATAGCCGCGCGTTCCGTCGCCTCGAATACAAGACCCAGGTCTTCCTCAACGGCACCGGTGATCACCTTCGCACCCGACTTACGCACACCATCGAGGTCGCGGGCGTCAGCCGCGGCATCGCCCGCGCGTTGCGGCTCAACGAGGACCTCGCCGAGAGCATCGCGCTCGCCCACGATCTCGGGCATCCCCCGTTCGGCCACACGGGCGAAGAGATGCTCGACAAACTGATGAAAGACCACGGCGGGTTCGAGCACAACCTGCAGTCGTTGCGCGTCGTCACGGAACTCGAAGAAAAATATCCCGGGTTCAACGGCCTGAATCTCACGTGGGAGACGCGCGAAGGCCTGGCGAAACATTCCACGCAATTCGACAAGCCGGCCCACCTCGAGGAATTCAATTTCCAATCGTCTTCGCTCGAAGCCCAGATCGCCAATCTCGCCGATGAAGTGACCTATTACTCGCACGACATCGACGACGGAGTGGATTCGGGCCTGATCACGCTCGACCAGCTCCGCGAGGTCGCGATCTGGCAAACCACTTTCGAGCGGGTCAATCGCGAACACGCGGGCATGGACCGCGAGCGGATCCGCGAATTCACGATTCGCGAACTCATCGAGCGCGAGGTCGGCGATGTCATCGCCACCAGTGACGCCAACATCACGGCGGCCGGCGTGAACAGCGCCGACGACGTGCGCCGATTGAGTAAGCCGCTCATCAGTTACAGCAAGGAACTGAAGAAGGCCAATCAGCAATTGCGCGATTTCCTTTACAAGAACCTGTACTTCAATCCCATCAAGTACACGCCCCACCAGCGCGCCGTCGAAGCGATGAGCGAATTGTTCCGTGTCTACGCTGCCAACCCGCGTCTCATGGGCGAAAGCACCCAGCGCCGCCTCGGCGAAGTCGGCCTCCACCGCGCTATCTGCGATTACATCGCCGGCATGACCGACCGCTTTGCCCTCGAGGAATACAAGCGCATCTGCGAGCGAAGTAAAGAGAGCTGAGCACGTTGTTCTAGGCGAACACTTTCTCATCGCCGCTTGCAAGCGGCTCTTCCGTCATTTGAACGTACGAACGTGTGGCCGTCTGTTTGACTTCGTGTTTCGACAACACCTCGATCTTTACGCCAGGAGGATTGCCGCGAGGCCAGTATATTCTTATGACAAAACTCGGGTTTCCGGCAGGGCAGATCACTTCCCCGATTGTCTTGTTATCACCAGTGCCGATCTTGCCATTGCCAAGACATTGAATGATTTCGGCGGAGCCGACACGGGATGGAAATGTATCATTCTTCAGCCAGCCCTCGACCTCAGTAAACGCCACCGAATTGCACAATTGCCACTGAAATGCGTCGAGGGCGTGCTGAGCCCTGTCCATATATTGGTATAATAAGAGTCCCAAATATGAAAGCCGTTGGGGCAGAATGGCCTTCTGACGTGGAGTGAATGTACCCCATTTGCCGAAGGTATTTCTCAGTTTCGCCTGGCATAACAATCCCCGTCGGTAATCGTTCACTGAAATCAGGCTACCGCTGAATTGTGCTTGTGGGCGTATGATCAAAAGCCCAAGGTCCCCACCCGTGTTCTTCTCAGTCTTACGTTCATGTCGGGTGACGTCAGCGAGCAGTCCATTGGCTATTTGAGCCAGTTCTTGCTTGCCAGCTAGTTCGTGGAATTCGACCGTCAGGTCAGCAAGAAAGGCTTGCGCGATGAGTCGTTGTTGACTTGCTGCTCGGAGTTCGACCACGAGCTTTCCGTAAAACGTATACGTAATCGACTCTTCACCGCTGCTAGGATTGTTTTCACGCAATTCTTTGCGTAGGGCTTCCTCTGCTCTTAGCCAGCAGTTGGAAACAACTTGAAGAGTTCGTGGAATCCTCGCAATCCTGTTCATTTGTCTACATCAACCCCAACTCCTTCAAACTCGCGAAATCCTGGTCGCGGCCGGCGGTGCGGTGGCCGAGGATGATGTGGTCCAGGACGAAGATGTTCAGCAACTCGCCGGCTTTGACGAGGCGCTTCGTCACCGTGATGTCCTCGGCGCTCGGCGTCGGATCGCCGCTCGGGTGATTGTGCACGAGAATCATCGACGCGGCGGAGGCGGCAATGGCGTCCTTGAACACTTCGCGCGGCTCGACGATGCTGGCGTTGAGCGAGCCGCGGGAAACGGGGCATTTCTTGATCAGTCCGTTCTTCGTGTTGAGCAGCAGGACGTGAAACTCTTCGCGGTCGAGCGTCCGCATCTCTTCCCGCACGACGCCGGCGGCATCTTGCGGTGAACTGACGATTCTTTGTTTGTCGCGCGAGGAAGAGCTCAATCGCCGCGCCAGTTCGAACGCTGCCTTGAGCTGAATCGCCTTGGTTTCGCCGACGCCTTTGGTCTTCCCAATCTCTTCGACGGGCGCGCTGGCAAGCTCGGGGAGCGTGCGAAACTTCACCAGTAATTCCTGCGCCAACTGGACAGCGGACGTGCCCTTCATCCCCGTGCGCAGGAGTATGGCGATCAATTCCGCGTCCAGGAGCGCCGCCGCTCCCCGCTCCTTCAATCGCTCACGCGGGCGGTCGCCTTCGGGCATCTCCCGAATAAGGTAGGTGGTCATGGTCGATTAGCGGCGCGCTTGCGTATTGCGAGCCGGAGCATTCACGCCGACGGCGGAACCGCTTGACGCACTCGTTGTGCCCAACCGCTTATGCAGTTCGTCCCACGGGAACTGCGAGCCGGGGCATTCGCTGAATTCACCGATCACTTCCCCGTGTCCGAGAACGTGATCGTCGGGAATATGAAACTGCTCCTGAAGCCCATGGATGAGCAATACCAGCGAGTCGAGTTGCTTCGACGTGGGTTGATCGACCGAGAAATTGCCCACCAGGCAAATGCCGATGCCGTGCTCGTTGATGTACGCCTGGCGGCAATGTCCCCCCTGCATCTGGTTCATCCACCGCGGCCCCGTCTCAATGTACCCGTCCGGCTTGCCATCCGTGCCGTTGTCGATGACGAAATGGTAGGCCAACCCGTTGATCATCCCGCGCGCTCGATGCGCCGCGTCAAAAATCGCCGCCGAGCCGACCCGCGTGGCGCTGTGGTGAATGATGATCCACTCCCAGTCACGGAACGGCGCCGGGCTCTCCGCCGCCAGCGGTTCCAGCATCATACACAGCACCGCCAAGACAAGCAGCACCGGCCGTCCCGTGGTGATCTTCATTTGCGCTTTTTCTCCTTCACCACGTACGGCGTCAATTCACCCGCCAACACCTTCGGGATTTGCGCCCGCAGCACCACGTTGCCGTTCTCCATTTCGCGCGCCGTGACGTACCCGCTGCGGTACACCAACGCGATCGTCTTCGCGCGGTCCTGCGGGATCGACAGCTTTACGTCAACGCGACGGTCGGTCAACCGGTTGGCGATTTCGTCGAGCAACGCGTCGAAATTCGTCCGGTCCCTCGCCGAAATCGGCACCGCGTGGTCGAACTCGCGCTGGAACTTCTCCAACACCGTCGCGCCATCGGCCAGTTTGTCGATCTTGTTGAGCACGACCACGGTCGGCTTGCCCCACGCCTCGATTTCCTTCAACACGATCTCGACCGCCGCGATCTGCTCCGCCGCCTGGGGATGGCTGACATCGACCACGTGCAACAACAGGTCGGCTTCCACGACTTCTTCCAGCGTGGCTTTGAACGACTCGACCAGATGATGCGGCAGCTTGCGCAGGAACCCGACCGTATCCGAAAGCAAGATGTTTTGGTTGTTCGGCATGCGCAGCTTGCGCGTCGTCGGGTCGAGCGTCGCGAACAATTTGTCCTCGGCGAGCACGTTCGCGCCGGTGAGGGCGTTCATCAACGTGCTCTTGCCCGAGTTCGTGTAACCGATGATCGCCACCATGGGCCAATGCAGGCGCTGCCTCCCACTGCGTTCGACGCGCCGGTTCTTCTGTACTTCCCCGAGTGCGTGTTCCAATCGGTGAATCTTCTCCTGCACACGACGGCGGTCCACTTCAAGTTGTTGTTCGCCGGGACCGCGCGAGCCAACACCGCCGCGTTGACGCGACAAGTGCGTCCACAACCCCGCCAGTCGCGGCAGCATGTATTGCAGTTGCGCCAACTCGACCTGAATCTTGCCTTCCCGCGTCCGCGCGCGTTGCGCGAAGATATCGAGGATAAGTTCGGTGCGGTCGATCACCTTGACGTCCAAGCCGAGGATTTCGCTCAGGTTGCGGCCCTGCGCGGGCGAGAGATCGTCGTCAAAGATGACAATGTTGGCGCCCGTCTCGCGGCATCGGACGGCGAGTTCCGCCACTTTGCCGCTGCCGATGAACGTGGCGGCGGCCGCGGTGTCGCGCTTTTGACTGACGAGATCGAGGACTTCCGCGCCGGCGGACACCGCCAGCTCGCGAAGTTCTTCGAGGGAATCTTTCACAGCCCACTTGTCGTGGCCGGGTCTCTCCAATCCAATGAGGAGCGCGCGCTCGCGAAGCGGCTCCTGCGTGTCGTACATCTTCAACGTGCCGAAGTTTTCTCCTGTTGATGAAAAATATCGCGGACGCGTCTTGCCGTTTCCGCAGGCTGTTCGTCGCGCCCAATCTCGATCCATTGTAATTGAGGCTCGCGCCGAAACCAAGTTAATTGTCGCTTGGCCAGTTGGCGGGTGCGGGTTTTGATCAACGCCACTGCGTTGTCGAGGGAAATTTCACCGTGAACGTGCGCCGCCAACTCGCGATAACCCGCCGCCTGCATCGCCGACGGGTTCTTCTCAAGGCCGAGGGGCAACAGCCGTCGCACTTCCTTCACCCAGCCGGCTGCGATCTGCTGGTCGATCCGCCGCTCGATGCGCTCCACCAAGTCGGCGCGCTCTCGTGTGAGACCGATGGTCGGAGCGCTCACGGGAGCGTGCTTCTCGTCCCACTGCGACTGCAATTCGCTGATCGGCCTGCCCATCTCGTGAAACACTTCCAGCGCGCGCACGAGCCGGCGTGGATTGTGTTGGTCGATGTGGCTGGCCGTCCGCGGGTCCAGCCGCTTAAGCTCGTCGAATAGTGCTGGCGCGCTCATCGCTTCGAGCCGGGCCCGCAGTTTTTCATTTCGCGATGGACCCTCGAATAATCCGCGTCGCAGGGCACGCACGTAGAGTCCGGTTCCGCCGACCACGAGCGCCAACTTCCCTCGTGAGTGAATCTCCGAGATCGCCTGGGAAGCCAGCTCAACAAATTGTTTCGCGTCGAACACATCTCCGACTTTGCATACGTCGATTAGGTGATGCGGCACCAGGGCGCGTTCCGCCGCGCTTGGCTTGGCCGTGCCGATGTCCAGCCCCCGATAGACCTGCATCGAGTCCGCCGACACGATCTCGCAATCGATAAGGCGGGCCAGTTCGAGCGCGACGGCACTCTTGCCCACCGCAGTCGGGCCGACGAGGAACAACGTTTGCATTCGTTGGACATCATACACAAACTTTGTCATTCTGAGCCACTACTGTCATGGACAACCCCACGACCATTCCGGTTCGCGTTACCCCACGCGCCAAGCGGAACAAGGTGCAGCCGCAAGCCGATGGATCGCTGAAAGTGTATGTCATTGCTCCGCCCGAAGACGGGCGCGCGAACGAAGCGGTCATCGAGACGATCGCCCAATGGCTCGGAGTGAAGCGCCGCAACGTCGAGATCATTCGCGGCGTGACCAGCCGCAACAAGGTTGTCCGCGTCACGGGCGCCGGGAAAACTCCTGCCTAAGCAGCGCTTTTTTTGTTGTTTTCCCGCGGGTTTCCTACTAATATCGCGTTTCGGGGAACCCTGTCGTGACGATGTACTGTAGTTACCGTGGAGTCTTACGCACGGGCCTGTTGGTCTGTACGTTCAGTGTATTCTCTGTCCCCGTATTCTCCATTGAGACGAATCCATCCACCAATGCGGCGTCCCGCGTCCGCGATGACCGGTCAGCCGCGTTGACCATCGCGCTTGAGGCCGTTCAGCAACTGCAGGCTGAACAACGCGCCACCTTGCAGGCGGTCGAGGAAGCGCGCCGGCAATCCGAAGCGGCAGCGCAACGGTATGGCCAGCGCGTCGAATCGTTGCGCCGCCTGCTCGTCGCGCTCTGTGTGGTCGTCGCCGTCGCCATTCTCGGCACGGCGTACTATGTGTGCTCGTTGTTGCGCAAGCTTCGTGACCGGGGACAATTGCCGGCGATTTTTAAATGGCCCCTTCCCGCGGCGGCGCGCGCGCCGGACACCACGCCCCACGTGGCCGCCTTACTCGCCCGCGGCCAGGCCTTGCTCGAGCAACGGCATCCCATCGATGCTCTCGTCTGTTTTGAACAGGCCATCGCCGTGGATGGACACACCGCCAACGCGTTCATCAAGAAGGGCGCGGCGCTCGAACGTCTCGGCCGGCTCGACGAAGCGCTGGCCAGTTACGAGCACGCCCTCGGGCTCGACGATTCGCAGGCCGATGCCTATATCGGCAAGGGCAACGTCCTCAACCGTCTCGAACGCTACCAAGAAGCGCTGGCTTGCTTCGAGCAGGCCGCGCACAACCAACACTCCCTCCACACGGTGCCGCAGTCGGTGCCTGCTTCGCTCTGATCCGCGCGATGCGTTCGGGGTTGAACCGCGGACGGCTCTGCGGTAGCCAGAGCTTCCGGGACGCGCTAAAGGAGCAAGGGTGGTTGGAGTAAGGACGTTTCCACTTGCGACGAGCGACGACAGGCGCTAGCGTCGCCGCCACCAACGCCATGACTTCAATTTGCGTCTATTGCGGTTCGAGCCCGGGGAATGACCCGGCGTTTGCGCGTGCGGCGCGGGAGGTGGGAACGTTGATCGCCAAGCGCGGCCTCACCCTCGTGTATGGCGGCGGGAATGTCGGGCTGATGGGCGTGCTGGCCGATGCGGCGCTCGCGGCCAGCGGACGCGTGGTCGGCGTGATTCCCGACCATCTCGTTCGAAGGGAACTGGCGCATAAGGGCCTGACGGAGCTACATGTCGTCGCTACGATGCACGAACGCAAAGCCATGATGGCCGGGCTGGCGGATGACCTGTTGGCCTTGCCGGGCGGCGTGGGCACACTGGAGGAAATCATCGAGGCGTTCGTGTGGATGCAACTGGGGCTGCACGCAAAACCCTGCGCGCTTCTCAACGTGAACGGCTATTACGATCCGCTCGTGAAATTCCTGGCGCACATGACCGAGTCGAGGTTTCTGCGCCCCGAACAATTGTCGCAGTTGATCGTCGTCCGCGAGCCGTCGGAGGCGTTGGACCGATTGCAGTCATTTACGCCGACGATGGTGGAAAAGTGGATTGATCGGAAGCCGGCCGGGTAGAACTCTGACGACCCTCGCGACATAAACCGAATTTCGGCTTGAGGGAAGAGTCAAGAAGCGGTAGCCTGATGCCAGCGGGTGATTTCAAGGGGAACAAACTGTCTCAACAATCGTCGTGTTGAAAGGAATCAGCCATGGAAACACCGCAAGCGTCCGAGAAGAAATCTTCCTGTTCCTGTCCGTGTCACAAAGTGGTTGGGCTGTTCATTGCATTAATCGGTCTCACGTTCCTGCTGGGCGCACTCAACGTGATCAGCCCTCGAGCCGTCGAGACTCACCTGGCCCATTCTCCTGGTTGTCATCGGGGCGAAACTGACGGCCAGCGGAAAATGTAAGTGCTGCGAGAAGGCGTAGATCGACCCCGACCGCAATCGGATGGCGCCGCACTCGCAGACGGTGTAGACGCACTACGGGAACCAGCCAGAGCGCGGACCGGTTGTCACCTTGACGGCGGATACTTTGCAATGCAAAGTATGGCCATGAAACGCTATTGGTTCAAGCGCCTCGGTTGGGTGTACCGACCGGTTTCCTGGCAGGGGTTCATCGCGGTATTGGTCGCCATCGCCTTTTGCGTGAATGTCTTCTTCGCCATCGACCGACGTTCCCATTCGGCAAGCGACACGCTGTATGGCGTGTTTTCGTATTTTGTGTGCACGTTCTTGCTGGTTAATTGGGTCGCGTCCAATACCAGTCCGACCGATAAACCATGACGGCACACTGGACGTGACCGGGGGGCCTCATTCCTCATCGAGGCGAAGTCTGGCCAGCACGGAGAAATCCTCCAGCGTTGTCGTATCGCCCTTTACATCGCCGCCGGCGGCGATTTCCTTCAGCAATCGGCGCATGATTTTTCCGCTGCGGGTTTTGGGCAGCGCGTCGGTGAAACGGATGTCGTCGGGCTTGGCCAGCGAACCGATTTGCGTGGCGGCGTGGGCGCGGAGTTCTTCCTTCAATTCCGGCGTGGCTTTCACCCCACTGCGCGGGGTGACGAAGGCGACGAGCGCCTGACCTTTCAACGCGTCGGGCCGGCCCACCACCGCGGCCTCGGCGACTTTCGGGTGGGACACGAGCGCGCTTTCGACCTCGGCGGTGCCAATGCGGTGGCCGGCGACGTTGAGCACGTCGTCGATGCGCCCAACGATCCAGAAATAGCCGTCCTTGTCGCGGCGGCAACCGTCGCCGGTGAAATACACGTGCGGGATTTCGCTCCAATACTGTTTCTGGTAGCGGTCGGGGTCGCCGTAAATGGTGCGCAGCATGGACGGCCAGGGCCGGCGAATGACCAGAAAACCGCCGACGTTCGGCGGGAGTTCTTTGCCCTGCTTGTTGACGACCGCGACATCGACGCCGAAGAACGGCAGTGTGCCGCTGCCGGGTTTCGTCGGGATCGCGCCGGGCAGCGGCGTAATCATGATCGAGCCTGTCTCGGTCTGCCACCACGTGTCCACAATCGGGCAGCGTTTGTGGCCGATGACATTGTAATACCACATCCACGCCTCGGGATTGATCGGCTCGCCGACAGTGCCGAGCAGGCGGAGCGAACTGAGGTCGTGTTTGTTCGGCCATTGATCACCCCAGCGCATGAACGCGCGGATGGCGGTCGGCGCGGTGTAAAGAATGGTGACCTTGTACTTGTCGATGATGCGCCAGAACCGGTCGGGCTCGGGCCAGTTCGGCGCGCCCTCGTACATGAGGGTGGTCGCGCCGTTGGCCAGCGCGCCGTAGACCGAATAACTGTGGCCGGTGACCCAGCCGATGTCCGCCGTGCACCAAAACGTGTCCGCCTCCTTCAGGTCGAAGACGTATTTTGTCGTGAGATAAACGCCGAGGAGGTAGCCCGCGGTGCTGTGCAACACGCCTTTCGGCTTTGCCCGTGCTGCCGCTGGTGTAGAGGATGAACAGCGGATGCTCGCTATCGAGCTTTTCGGCGGGGCAATTTGTGTCGACGTATTCCAGTTCGCGGTGCCACCAGACGTCCCGCCCCTCTTGGATGTGAATTTCATTGTTGGCGCGGCGCAACACGATCACCCGTTGAACTTCCGGACATTGCTGCAACGCGTCGTCCACGTTCTTTTTCAAGGGGACAATCTGTCCGCGACGATAGCCGCCGTCGGCGGTGATGACCATCTTCGCGCCACAGTCGTGGATGCGGTCGATGAGCGCCTGCGCGCTGAATCCACCGAAGACGACCGAGTGCGTCGCCCCGATGCGGGCGCAGGCGAGCATCGCGATGGCCGCCTCGGGAACCATCGGCATGTAGATGATGATGCGGTCGCCTTTGACGATGCCGTTGCGCTTGAGCACATTGGCGAACCGGCACGTCTCGCGGTGGAGGTCGGTGTAGGTGAGCACGCGCGTTTCGCCGGGATTGCCAAAGCCGGCGGGTTCGCCCTCCCAGATGATTGCGGCCTTGTTGCGACGCGGGCCATCGAGATGGCGGTCGAGGCAGTTGTACGAAAGGTTGATCTGTCCGCCGACGAACCATTTTGCGAACGGCTCGTCCCACTCCAAGAGTTTCTTCCACGGTTTGAACCAGTGAAGTTCCTTCGCCACGCGCGACCAGAATTTCGCCGGCGACTTGATCGATTCGGCGTAGAGCTTGCGATATTGCGCGAGGGATTTGACGTGGGCCTGTTTGGCGAACGTAGCCGACGGTTTGAATTTGCGGCCTTCTTTCTGCAGCGAAGTGATGTCGGTCTGCGCCATGAGCGATTCTCCCGAGGACAGCGGCTGTTTTCGCCGCGCATCCTAGCGAAGGAAACGGCCAACGGTCAAGCAGGGGAGAGAGGAGAATGCGCGATCAGATGCCCCGGCGATGGACCTTGTGGAGAACTAGCAGGTTGCTAAAGAAGTCGGATTGACGGGCCGGTTATACTGCGTGACGAACCGGGAGGGATTGGCATGCGTGGACAGATTGATCGGCAAGAGACGTTATTTGTGGTTGTTTCATTGGAGCAGCGGGTGCCTCCGAACCACCCGTTGCGGCCCATCAAGCGGCGCTGCGACGAACTGTTGGCGCAGATGAATCGGCAGTTGGAGCGCGCCTACAGTTCGCTGGGGCGGCCCTCCATCCCACCGGAGCAATTACTCAAGGCCCTGCTGCTGCAAGCCCTGTACTCGATCCGTAGCGAGATTGCCCTGATGGAGCATATCGAATTCAACCAGCTGTATCGGTGGTTTGTGGACTTGCCGCTGGAGCAACGGGCGTGGACGCCGGAAGTATTCAGCGTCAACCGCGAGCGGTTTGCCGAGCACGGGTTGGTGCAGGCGTTCTTCGATGCGCTGGTGCGACAAGCGATTCTGGAGGGGTACGTCAGCGACGAACACTTTACGGTGGACGGCACGCTGCTGCGCTCGTGGGCGAGCCTGAAGAGCGTTCAGCCCAAGGAGGCTGCGGCGCCGAGCCCACCGCCCGACGATCCGGGCAATCCGACAGTGAACTTTCATGGACAGCGTCGCCGCAATGACACGCACCAAAGTACGACCGATCCCCAAGCCCGCTTGGCGCGCAAAGGCTTGGGCAAGGAGGCGCAGTTATGCCACAGCGCGCACGTGTTGATGGAAAACCGTCACGGTCTGTGCGTCGGCGCCGCCGTGGATGCCGCCGACGGCCACGCCGAGCGGCGGCAAGCGCGGGCGTTGGTGCAACGAGCCAAACGCCGCCAGCAACTGCATCCGCGCACGTTGGGTCTGGATGGCGGGTACCAAGATGGCCAGTTTCTGGCCCGCTTGGAGCGCAGCGGGATCGAACCGCACGTGCCGATTCGCTGCGGACGCATCGTGGTGCGGGATGCGGCGGGACGGGCCCGCCACCGGGCGCGGCAGCGGATGCACACGGCGCGCTACCGGGTTAGCCAACGTATTCGCAAACGGGTCGAAGAAATCTTCGGCTGGTGCAAGACGGTGGGTCGGCTGGCACGAACCCGCTTTGTCGGTCGATGGAAGATTGCCCAAGAGGTACTGGTGACGCTCAGCGCGTACAACTTGGTGCGCTTGGCGCGACTGGAAGTCCGTTCATGAGCCGTGACGTCCCGTCAACCGATCTCCACAACCGCCCCAGTCTCACGCCGCCACTGGGTAGGCCGTCCCACAAACCCGGTGCCTACCAAAACTCGATGTAACACCGACTTCTTTAGCAACCTGCTAGACTTGCGACTCGTGCGCCACTCGGTTCCGGGCATCGGGGCAGGTATAACAACGCATCGATTCGCAGCTGGTGTTGAAGACCACCGTCAACACGACGAGGAGCAGTTTGAAAGTCAGGCGTTTTGCGTCGCACGGAGTTCGTATCGGGGCTTCCATTTTCATTCCCCATCAATTGTGGTCGGGCCGGCGGTCTCCGTACCAGATATCCATGCCGTGGCGATTCTGAAGGTAGCGATGCCCGTGGAACACGATGCGCATGATCGGCGCGAAGATTTCGCGCACCGAACAGGTCCGAAGCTTCCGGCCCGATGTGGTCACGCTCTCGCGCAAAATCACAAACCTCCCCTGCCGCCTCAACGCCAGACTTATCGCGCCTTCTTCCGCGGCGTAGAGTTGCGGGTTGAATCCGTTCACGCGCTCGAATGCCTCGCGTGTGCAAAACAGGAAACACCCTGCGGCAATGCCGACGAACCGGTAGAGCCTCACGGTCACCGCTTCGAGCACCCGGGCATACAGCGGGATTCGACCGTCGAATCGAAACCGGCAGCCGCCGCCCACCGCGCCGTGCTGCACGGATTCGATGGCGGCTTTGACGACCACCTCGCTGACGAGCGTGTCCGCGTCCACGAAGAACAACACGTCCCCGTGTGCCTGGCGCGCCCCTGCATTGCGGGTTGCGGCAATCTGCCGATGTTGGACGCGCAACACGCGGGCTCCGTGTTCGACCGCGATGTCCGCGGTCTGGTCCGTGGAACTGTCGTCGACCACAATGATCTCGGATGTCGCCGGGAATTGTCGTACGGAGTTTTTGATCGCGTCGATTGTCTGCCCGAGGACCGACTCTTCGTTCCACGCGGGGACAATAAACGAAATCGAGCGCACGTCCCTGGTGATCTCCGTTCGCTGACCAGATTTCTTCATGGATATTGCGACTCGCGACAACTCACGCCAGCCCGAAGTTACTCCCGGGTTGATGGTGCTGCAAGCCGAAAGGTGGGATGACGATACTCGCCAACGTGGCGTCCGTCCCCTGCCCACCACGCCGTTACGAAGCGCGCGAAGGGTCGCGTTCCTGCGTGCCGCTTTCCCGCGCGACGGCTGCCGGCGCGGCGCTCTGTCAAACCTCCTTCACCATCGCAAAATTTGATGCCAACCGGGTTGATAGCCATGTGCGCGTCGTCTTACACACCTTATTTTCATTGGCCTGCAACGGGTTACGTGATCGCGGTTTGTCGCGATGTTGGTCTGTTTGGTGCTCTCCAAGACAACGAGACGTTGGGGATGTCGTCGTGCTGGGACATCAGGGCATGAGAATCGTTGCGGGAGTAGTCGTCGCATTCGCGATTGTTGCATTCGGCGCCAGTGTGCGCGGTCAGACCGTCACGGCCTCAGCCCACGGGACTGAACCGGGCGAAACACTGGACGCCTCGGCCACGTTTACGGTTTCAAATTTGAATCTGATTGTCACACTCTCCAATACCGGCACGTTCGACCCCGTCAATGCCAACGATGTTCTTACAGCAATATTCTTTGCGATTAATGGAGACCCGAAACTGACACCCGAGTCGGCGGACGTTGGGCCCGGCAGTTCGGTCATCGACCATCCGTTGTCGCTCGGGTTCTCTGGCGACGTTGGCTCACAGTGGGCGTATTGGAACGACCTGGTTGGCGCTCCGAACGGAACGGACGAGGGGATTTCCAGCACCACCCTGAAATGGTTTGGCACGAAAAACCTCTTCTCCAGCAAAAAACTCAAGGGATTCGGTTCGCTCGGTGGCATTTCGTTCGGAATCACCACTCTCGACGATTTCGGCGGCCATAACCGTGGCAACCTCAAGAATCAGGCATTGCTCCAGAACTCCGTCGTGTTCACATTTTCCGGGCTGCCTACCAATTTTTCGCTTTCGGACATTTCGGATGTCACCTTTCAATACGGAACGAGCCTCAAAGCACCGGATCTTATCGGTGACGCCATCGCGAACGTTCCGGAGCCGCCGGCAATCGCGTTGGTGGTGGCCGGGATGATCGGGGCGCTGGCGGTGATGCGATGTGGAGTCGCCCGGAAGCCAGCGCGGCTTACTGACCCGCCTGTAGTCGGGTGAGTGCGTCTTTGGCGGCGCCCAAATCAGGTTTGAGCTTTAGGGCCTGTTCGTAGTGCTCTTTCGCCTCCTGAACCCGGCCAATCCGCTCCAAAGCGACCCCCAGATTGTAATGCGTTGCACCGGAGTCGGGATTGATTTGCAGGGCCTGCTCGTAATGACGGATCGCCTCTTCGACCTTCCCTTGCAGCATCCGGGCATTTGCCAGGCCGTTGTGCGCGGCGGCATAGTCCGGCTCGATCCGTAACGCCTGTTCAAAGTGCGTGACCGCACCGTCCAGCCTGCCGGATTGGGCCAACGCGTTCCCCAACTTGTCATGCGCCGCGGCATAGGTGGGATCTATCCGTAGCGCTTGTTCATATTGCTCAATCGCCTCCGGAACCCTGCCCAGCGCGAGCAGGATTTCACCGACGTTGTAGTGCGCTTCGCTGTCATTTGGTTGAAGGCGCAAAACC
Organism: uncultured Verrucomicrobiae bacterium; assembly: GCA_963712025.1. Classification (GTDB taxonomy): domain Bacteria; phylum Verrucomicrobiota; class Verrucomicrobiia; order Palsa-1439; family Palsa-1439; genus Palsa-1439. The sequence continues at coordinate 86,954 of CAVQGJ010000006.1, forward strand.
TCCTGGTACTGACGGATTCCCTCCTCCAGCTTGCCGGTTCGGACCAAAGCATTCCCCAAATTGTAGTGCGCCTCGGCCATATCGGGCCGGAGACGCGACGCCTGTTCGTACTGTTGGATCGCCGCATCGATTCTGCCGGTTTGTTCCAGGGCCGACCCCAGCTCGTCGTGCGCCGCAGCATAGTCGGGATCGAGTCGGACAGCTCTTGTGAAGCGGTCAATGGCCCCGGTCACGTTGCCCAGTTCCATCAACGTCATCCCGAGATCATGCTCGGATTCGGCGTGATGCTCGATACTCGACAACACATTAAACACGACGGAGAAACCCAGCAGCAGGCACCAACCGCAGCGGATGACGGTTCGCCAGACCGGCTGACGAGCGAACGTGCGCTCCAATCCGAACACACCAACCATGGCGAGCAGCACCAGTGTTGGCAAAAATTCGATCTCAAAACGGACGCAGGCGGCAAAGAAGAGTCCCATGAGCGAGGCGCAAATGCCAGACAACAGGACCACTGCCAGCAGGAACCAGCACAACGGGGAACGCGCGGGCCCCGACCGGTCACGCCAGGCCAATGGCACCCCCAGCGCCAGCCACACAAGTGGAACATTCGGAAGAATGCCGAAAGGGGCCTCCGGCAATCCGTGGCCCGTCGGCACGGGTGGAGCAATGGCGTCATTTACAAAGGGAAAGTGACGGCTCCAGTGTACCGGTTGAAGAAAATAAGACTGAACACTGAACCAAATGTAGCGCACCGAGAACAACTGCTGCGTTATCTCCCGACTGGCAGCCAACTGGTAATGCCATCCGAAATCGAGCGGACTGCCGAATCGCTGGGTGTTGTAAAGCATCAATCCGAATCCGGCTAGCGTGATGGGCCCGACCGCCGCGATGACCAGCGGCCAAATCCTCCGCCGCTCCCGCCACGCCTGAATTACCGGGACCAACAGGATGACGGCGCCAAGCAACAATGAGGGCCGTGCCCCCAAGGCCATCCCATAGGCCAGACTGGCCATCGTCAACCACCGTCCCCTCTGCGTAGGTTCGTGCAACGCACACCAGATTGCCCCCAACGTCAGCATCGTCAGCATATACCCGCAACTGATCGGCACCTCGTAAACCGAGCACCGTGACAGCAAGACGGGCACGCCGGTTGCCAAGCCGAGCGCCAGAGCTCCGGCCGCCATCACCCACACGCTCAACTCCGTAAAGTAGCGTCGCCACAGCGCCCACAGCACTCCCACGCTGGCCAGATAGCCCGCGGCGCAAAAGATCGCCACCGCTTGCCGGTGGAAAAGGTAATGTCCGGTCAGCATGACGTATGGCCAGAACAGCAGCAAGGCAGGCGTAATCCCGAAGTACATGTACAATCTGCCTTTGTAATAGGTCAGGTCATGCAATCGATAGAACGCGCCCCGATAATGAGCATTGGCCGACGGATCGTAGGGATCCGTGAGTTGCGAGAGCCCGGGGGGCACATCCAGTTTCAAACTAAGTTGGCCGGCCCGAAAACCCTGGACCAGCAAATTGTAGTAACTCTCCGCCGGATTCAGGCTCAGGGATTCCCAGAAGCCCGAGTGGACCGTGCCGGCGTAGACCCCGATGACCAGTGCGCACACGGCGCCGAGGATGGCGCGCTGCCTCCACAACAACTTCTTCCGGGGGGCCGCCGTCTCCGTGCGATCTGGCCTGCTGTCAGTCATGATTGGTTTGAGACGCCCGGCGGATGTTGTAGTTCAACCAATTGCCCCTACTGGCCCGTCAACGTGACCGTGGTTGAGAAGCCGCGCGGAAATGTTTTGCTTTTAAGCATCTGTGGGCGGTACCAATCTACGGTCGCGGCCAGCGTACTGTTCGAGTCGAACGTTACCCAGCCGATGCACGCACCCTGTTTCTTGTAAAGCGCCTCGTACAGCGGCCACGTGCCGTTCTCCGAAACGGGAGCGCTCACGCTGATCTTCGTCCCGTCGGCCAGAACGCCGCTCAGGCGGGCTTCCCCCGAGGCCGTCACCGTCAGGGTCGCGTTTCCGGTGCCCGACGGAAGATTCGTACCGCCGCCCGCAGGCGGTTCGAAGACCACAGCGTACTGACCGGCCCACGGGCAAGGATCCGTGCGGCTGAACACCGCGCGATCGGCAAGTAGCACGGACGTGAATGTGCTGTTGTCCGACACCGTTCCCGTGATTTGATCAGTCTGATTCTCGATGTCGAGATGCAGGATCACTTGCAGTGTATTGAATCCATGCGGTGTGACTGTGTTTGTGAAGTTGCCGCTCGCGTCGAACTGCCCGCGAAAACTGGAACGGACGCCGCCCATGGTCAATTTCGCGGTGAATGTTCCAGTCTTGGAAATCACCAACTGGATGTTCCCCCAACTTGCGTCCAACAGCGCATTCGTCTGCAAGACCAGGCCATTGTACGCGCCCAGCAAGGAACCCGGCGTCGCAAACGTGTTCGTGCACACGGGAGCGCTTGGTGGGGACATATTTCGCTGTTCGTCGTAGGCCGCGACCGTATAGCAATAGTTGGAGTTTGGCGCCAAACCAGTGTCCGAAAAATTCGTGGTCGTGGTTGCGTTGACCTGCACACCGTTCCGGAAAATTTCGTACCCGGTAAAGCCCGATTCGCTGGCGTTCGTGGACGCCATCCAACTCAGGTCGATCTCGTCGGCCGAAACGAGCGTGACTGCCAGCCCCGTCGGCGTGGCCGGGGTCCCTTCATCGCTGACCACGATGTAGTTGGTGAGCGTGATCGAACCGGCTCCCGCGGGGCCACCCACGGTCAGGCTCACGGTATTGGTGCCCGCCGCCCCGTACGTGTGCGTCAGGATGTTGGCCGTGGTGTTGGTGGTCGAGCCATCGCCAAAACTCCAGGACCGATTTGCGATCGTGCCCGTCGAGGCGTCGGTAAATGTCACGGCCAACGGCCACGCCCCATTCGTCGGCGTCGCCGAGAAACCGGCGACGGGCGAGACCGGCGAAGCGGCGTTGATGACTCCATTGATCCAGCCAAGGTTCGCCGACACGCGCGTGCTGTAAAACGAGCTGGGTTGCTGGGGAGCCTCGATCCAAGTGGTACCTCCATTGGTAGCGACCTCAACGTATAAGCCGCCCATGTTCAGAAGGGCCGCATCAAATTGGGGGTTCCCCGTGTTGTTGTAGCTGAACGGGGCGTCCACGGCGTGGTGGATGCCTGCGAGTTCCCACGTCGAACCACTCTGAATGAACATACCGCCGCTGGAGTCGCCGTCGGACAAATCGCATTCGTTTACCTCGAAGAACGCCCGCAACATCTGGCCGTTGGTTTGGTCCGTGTAGATCTCCGAGACAACGTTCTGACCCCATCGTTCCACCCAATTGGTCGCACCCCATGTCCAGCCGTTTGTCAGTCCACTCACGATGACAGGCGCGCCCCTATCCGTGCCGCGCCCGAAAACGACACACAGCTTCCCGACCTCCGCGCTCGCCGCGTACATCGTAGCATTTGTTGGAAATGTCTCCGCTGTTTGCCAGAGAGTCAGATCGCAATTCGGGCAATCCGAAAACGCCACGGTGTGGTAGGTGAATCCATTCAACACGAACTCATCCCCCACCGCACCGCCGACGTGTTTGGCCGCGAGAAAAAACATCGGGGCCACCGGCGTGCCGAGGAAATTCCCGGCCCCGGTGTTCCACTGGCCCTCGTACTGCCACCCGCTGCCCGAAAGCGTGCCGCCCGGCGCCGTCGTGTTGAAGCCGGGATCACCGGTGGATTCGAATAATATCGCGTCGCATGACGGCACCGAGACAAGACCGGTTCGTCACCAGCCATGCTGCAACCAGGAGATAACCTCGAACTCGCACAACATCTCATTCTAGCAAATCCGTCGCTCTACGGCAAACCGCATTTCCAAGGAGCGAGGCGCCATTGCCGATTCGCGCGACCGGCTTCCGGTTCACCGAACAGGTTCCTGCAGGCCCTTCATCTTCACAGGCGTTAGCAACAGACCACGCAGGTTCATGACTGACCGACCGGGTTTGCTGGTGACTTTCACGGTCACCGTCGCCCGGCCGGGGAGCGGGATACGGAGCTTGCCGACTGGGAACGTTTGGTAATCTCCCCCGCCCCGCGTGGCTTGAACCCTGGCGCTGACACCTTGATCACCGACAGCGACCGTGAACTCGCTGCCGGCGCTGCCGGGCTCGGCGGCGTAGGTCATCGCGGCATCAAAGTCGCCGGGCTTGAGCACGTCCGCCTGCCAGACCACGAAATCCCTGGCGTTTGTCCAATGCCCGATGTTCAGTTCGTTATCGCCCTCCAGCTGCGCGTTCGACCCGACGATCTCTGCATCCGAGGCCGCCAGTCGGATGGTTCCATCCTCCGCCTGGCGTGGGACGGGAATGGGTGCGAGTTTCACCGCACCACCCGGATCCAGCACCACGACACTGGCGATGGTATCGGGCGCTACGGCAGGCAGTTGCACCATCACATTGTCCTGTCCGACAAGACACTTCAGTTTCTCTCCCGGATTCGTCAGCAGCCACGCCGTCACATTCTGGTTGAGAATGGGAACCGGCAACTCGCCGTTGGCTGGCCAGTTGAAAACATGCAGGTAAAGCCTGCCGTTTTTCTGCGTGCAGCGACCCCACGCCAACTGCCTGGCAAACGGACTGGCCGACGTGCCGTAAATGGCTTCGCCATTTATCTTGAGCCACGCGCCCATCTCCTTGAGCCGCGCGGCTTCCGGTTCCGGAATCACGCCGTCGGCTGTCGGCCCGACATTCAGCAGATAGTTTCCGCCTTTGCTGGCGATATCGATCAAGTTGCGGAGAAGTTTCTCGGTCGACTTGAAATTAGTGTCGTAGGACTTGTAACCCCACGTGTCGTTGATGGTCATGCACGTTTCCCAGTCGCGACCGGGAAAACCCGAGGGCGGGATCTTTTGTTCCGGCGTTTCCGTGTCGCCCGTGAAGCCGCCGCCCAGACGGTTGTTGGTGATGATGTGCGGTTGAAGTTTCAACAGGGGGAGGAATTTTTCGGCGCGTTGCTTTGTCATGACATCGGACGGCGTGTCAAACCACAGAACGGCGACGTCACCGTAGTTCGACAGAATCTCACGCACTTGCGGCACCGCGATCTTGTCGAGGTACTCATCAAAATCACCGTCTTGGGCCTTGTCCCAATGTGTCCCGCCTTTTACCGCGCCGCCCGGATGATGCCAGTCTTGCGCCTGCGAGTAGTAGAACCCCAGCTTGATTCCCTGCTTCCGGCAGGCGATGGCGAGTTCCTTTAACGGGTCGCGACGGAAGGGCGTGGCGTCGCAAATATTGTACGGGCTGACTTTCGAGCCGAACATCGCAAAGCCGTCGTGATGCTTGGCGGTGATGATGATGTATTTCTGGCCGGCGTCCCTGGCAATGCGAACCCACTCGTCGGCGTTAAACTTCACCGGGTTGAACTGCCCGGCGAACTTCGCATAGTCAGCCACGGGAATTTTCCCCCTGTTCATGATCCACTCGCCGGGGCCTTTGATCGGTTCGCCGTTCCAAGTGCCGGCGGGCACGGAGTAGATTCCCCAATGAATAAACATCCCGAACCGCGCCTCGCGCCACCACTGCATGCGGGCGTCGTGTCCCTGCGGCGTCTCGGTCTGTGCCTGAGCCATACACGTCCCGAAAGCGGCCAGCAGGACGGTCAGTATCACGCCGCTGGCTTTCACGGCCATCGGACGAACGATCGTGGTGCGCATCGTTTGAACGAGCGGCCCTGGTTCACCCATGTGGATCACCATATGTCAGCAACCGCACGGGGCCGAGCAAACCACTGGGATGCACTTGTGCTTGGGCCGGATCGTAATCCTTGTAGGCACGGTTGACAAAAAAATACCCCGGCCATTTGCCCGGACCTTTCCAGTTGGCCGCGGCGGCCCCAATGGCATTTTCTGTTCGGTTCGCCACCCGAATGACAATCTCGTTTTCCCCGGCATGGACCAAGCCGGTGACCTCGACGCGAAACGGGGTCTCGAAAACGGTACCCGCCGTCTTCCCGTTTACGCTTACGGACGCGACATCGCACACCGCGCCCAGATCCAGAAACACATCGGCTTGAGGTCCATTCGAAAGGTGGAATTTTGTTCGATAGATCGCCGTCCCGGCAAAGTGTTTCAGATCATCCATTCCTGACCAGCCAATCAACTCGGGAAACTCTCTCGCAAATGGCTTGCGGCCATCGATGTGCTGAAACTCGACGCGCCAAGGGCCGTTTATTCCGGCGACGGGATTGGCGTTGTCCGTCCGAACGGATGCGAGACCGGTGGCGGGCTCGTCGCGTCGGATCATCACCAACCGCGATTCCCTCGGGCCAATCGCGATCTCGGCAATCACACGATCACCCTCGACACGGTACGGAGCGTGTTCAATCTTCCCGCTGTGAGCGTTCCATATTTCCACGCAGCCCCTGGCGCGGAAGGAGAACGCCTGACGAATGGAATTATCAGGCTGTGGATTATGGAGCAGGAACAGATCGTAATCGGGTCCCTGGCGGTGCAACCAGCGGAGCGGAAGCAGATCGTCGGCCTTCAACTGCGGCTCGATGCCGATGCTCTGCAGGACGGATGGCAGACCTTCACGGCCAGTCCAATACGTGGTTCCATGTCCGATGGTACGCGGCGACGTTCCTTTCTTGTCCGGAAAAACATCGGTAACGACCTGACGCAGCTTGGCCGTTTGCGTGTCGTGATCCTTGAAACCCGGGACATCCGACGGCAATTGCAGTGCCACAACGGCGAGGCCGCCGTCGACAAACGTCCGAATCTTTTCCAGCGTCTCCAGCGGCATGATGGCGGCGTCGATAATCAGCACGCGATAGCGACCGAAGCCCGCCGTGAGACGATCGCCGTCCATTCTTGCGGACTGGCAGACGACTCGATCCGTCAAGCGGTCAGACAGCCAGGACGCTCCTTGCGGAAAGTCGCGCGTGCCATACACGCCGACGTCCGCGATGGGTTGGCCGGACCGCAGCAGCAGGCTGTTACGGCCCATGTAGTCTGCCAGGACGCGAAAGTACGGCCAGAAAGTATTATTGTGGTCGATCTCGCAGGAAGCATAAAAGTCCCATCCGGGAAAGCCGGCTTCCGGCGGCGAATAACTATATCCGTGGAATACCAGTTGGCTGGCGCCAAGGGCAAAGATCGCATCGGCTTCCTCACGGAGATCATGCAGGGTCGTCCGCCAATGCTCCGTCAACCACGTGAAGCTCTCACAAGAAACCACGGGATGCCCGTATGTATGCCCCGCCGCCAGCGCCAGATCGGCTCCGATCGGCATCTCTCCCGGCGATTTGAAGTCCATCTCGAACTCGGGAATGTCCGCCATGCCGTAGGAATCTTCCCAGTCGGTCGGGCTACCGTGGGCCTGCTCGCGCGACCGCAGGCTGTGCTGGTGGCACCAGCGGGTGAGTTCACCGTAGCAATTTTCCGTGATCAGTTCGCGCAATGTTTGTTCGTAGTCCCACCGAATCTGCGAGGCGACGCCCTCGTCGGAACCACTGACAAGGTCAAGGTACGGGGTCAGGTCGTACCCGCGCCGCGCGCGAAACTGTTGGAGAAAATCGGTTGTCCAGGTGGGCTTGCCGAGTTCCCAACTGTCGATGAAGAGGCCCTCGAACGTGCGACCGGTGAGATTGCCGACCCGGTTCAGCACCGGCTGCGCGCAGTGTTTCAGATGAAAATCCATCGCGGACGCGCTCAGGTGATCGAGAACCGGACCTTTGTCCCGGGGATTGGCCCGTTTGTGCGGGCCGACGCCACCGAGCTTCGCCCAAAAACACGTCAGCAGCCATGTACCGTCCGATACGGACACGGACATTTGGCCATCGGCTGGCAGTTGGTTTGTCACCACCTCGGCGGGCCCGACGACGCCCGCGCGTCGCAGCGTCACAGCCACCACCGGACCACGCGGCTGAAACGTCACGTGACGCATGCCCGCGCCATCGAGAGAAACGGTTTGTGAGGCCAGACTCTGACCGGCATGGTCGTTGTCGACCCACGGGCCGGCGTACGGCCAGCCGCTTCCGGGAGTCAGGTCCACTTTCAGGCCCAGCTTGGCAGCTTCCTCGACGCACGCCGCGACACGATCTGCCCATTCCGACGACGCGTACACGACTCGCTGGTGACCGCGCACGATGGGCAACGCATCATACAGGGACTGGATTTCCACACCTGCCAGTCCCTGCTCCTTCATCCCTTTCAATTCGCGGGCCAATTCCTCCCGTGTGACAGCTCCGCCGAACCACCAGTAGCGCGTGCGCGGCCGATATTCCATCGGTGGGTCGGCGAAGTCATGCTGAAGCTGCGCCGCTGTCGGCTGGATGTCCGCCATGGACACGGTGGAAAGCAGGACGCTGAGTACGGAGGCGCAAAGCGCGGACCAATTCCTGGCTGACGTTCTCCGAGCGTCGAATGGGAACGCACGTTTCATTTGTTTCGTGTCGCGAATGTGACCGGGCCGCCGTTTTCGAGCCAGAGTTTGTGTTAGTCAGAGGGAATTTATTGTGCGCTTCGATTTTGAGTTTGTCCATCCCCGACGAAGGAGGGCGTGGCCGACCACGGGCGGGGATGAAGTTAGTCGGGCCGTAAGAGATGGTGGAGAGGGGTGGATTCGAACCACCGAAGGCATAAGCCAGCAGATTTACAGTCTGCCCCGTTTGGCCACTTCGGTACCTCTCCCCGCGTTCTGAGAATGGCTGGCCGGACTGAACGGCCAGTTGTCACTCTCGGGATGAGCATAAACGTCGTGCGGCGACTGTCGAGCAGAATGTTCCATCCAGAAGAGCCTGGTGCGGAAATAACAGGCGGCTTGATTCGACTTGAACTGTCGCCGCATCACGCATACAAACTGTGACCATCACCCTGTTTGGGGCCGGCTCCTCTGGCCCGCGCAAGCGTCCGGTCTATGCCAGGCCAGAAGAACACGATGGATGCCAACAGACCCTCGGATTTGTTGAAAATGAATCTGCCGGGTAAGGAGCGGCGGGTGGAAGCATGATCTATCCGTTTTGGGACGAGCCGGTCGGCTACGGAATCCTGATGGCGATCATCGCGGTCCTGCACGTCTTCGTGTCGCATTTCGCCATCGGGGGCGGGCTGTACCTGGTCGTCACCGAGCGCCGGGCCACAAACGCCGGTGACCAGGCGACGCTGGAATTCCTGCAACGACTGAGCCGGTTCTTCGTCCTGATCACGCTGGTTTTCGGCGCACTGAGCGGCGTGGGGATTTGGTTCGTCATCGGTCTGCTGAACCCGGCCGCCACCGAGGCGTTGATCCACAACTTCGTCTGGGGCTGGGCCATCGAGTGGACGTTCTTCGTCGTCGAGATCACCGCCGCGATCATCTACTACTACGGGTGGAACAAACTGGCGGCGCGCGAACACCAAATCGTCGGGTGGATCTATTTCATTTTTGCGTGGCTGTCGCTGGTCATCATCAACGGCATTATCACGTTCATGTTGACGCCCGGCCGATGGCTGCAGACCGGGAATTTCTGGGACGGTTTCTTCAATCCGACCTACTGGCCGTCCCTGGTCATGCGCACGGGCGTGTCGCTGATGCTGGCCGGCCTGTATGCGCTGGTCGTGGCGGCGCGTTATCCCGCCGGCGATTTCAAGGCGCGCACGGTTCGCTACACGGCAACGTGGGGCATCGTCGGCCTCGTCGTAACCGCGCTGTCGCAATGGTGGTATTGGAAGGCCATCCCCGCGGCGATCACCACCAAGGCGGCGCAGATCATGGCGACCCCGATGCACGCGATGCAGTACTCGATCTGGCTGGCCGCGGTCATCGGCGTGCTGCTCGTGGTGTTCGGGTGGTTGGCCGCGCGGCGGCTGCCGACAGCGGTTGCGGCGGTATTGATGGCGCTCGGACTGGCCTGGTTTGGCGCGTTTGAATCCTTCCGCGAGTCTGTCCGCAAACCCTACATCATCACCGGCTACATCTATGGCAACGGCGCGGAGGTGGCCCGGGCCGGGGCCTACACGAACGGCGGATTCCTCGCCCAAATCCAGTATACGACCGGCGACGACGGGGCCGATTTATTCCGTCATTCGTGCCGAAGCTGTCACACGCTCACCGGGTACAAGGCGCTGAAACCAGCGTTTGACGGCATGGACCGCGAGTTCATCGTGGCGATCGTTCGTTCGACAAACCTGCTCAAGGGCAACATGCCGCCGTTCCTCGGCACGGCAGCCGAAGCGGACAAGATCGCGGATTATCTTTACCAGCGGATCGACCAGCGGCGTCTCGACCAGGTGTATGGGTTGCAGGGCGAGGCGCTCGGTCGGAAGGCGTATGACGTCCGCTGCGGCAAATGCCATATTCTGGGCGGGGTCAGCGACAAATCGAAGTCGTTCGCCGGGCAGGGCCCCGACGAACTCAACACCATGCTCGATATGAGCGCCGATCTCGGCAAGGGAATGCCGGCTTACACGGGCAGCGGCGCGGAGCGCGCCGCGCTGGTCTCCTACCTTCAGGAACTGGGCAAACAGGTCAAACGATGAACCTTCCCGATTACCAATTTCTTTCCGCGCCGCTCTGGCTGATCACGGTCCTGCATGTGTTGACGCTGACGCTGCACTTCGTCGCGATGAACTTTCTGTTCGGCGGCGTTATCATCACGCTCTACGCGGCCATCCGTCGAGCGCTGGGATGATCCGACGCTGGCGAAGTTCGCGCGGCTGTTGCCCAGCGCGATGGCGGCGACGGTCACACTCGGTGTGGCGCCGTTGCTGTTCCTGCAAATGGTTTATCCCAAGCAGATGTACGCGGCGGCGATCGTGAGCGGCTGGTTCTGGCTCTTGATCATCGCCGTGGCCATCGTCGCCTATTACGCGTTGTACCGCTCGGCGTTGACGGCCGAGCGGACGGGGCGAATCAGCAAGACGGCCCTGGCACTGGCGTTGCTCGGACTGCTGTACATCTCTCTTACGTACAGTTCCGTGTTCTCCATGGCGGAACGGCCGGGCCAGATTCACAGCCTCTACGCCCAGGATCAATCGGGCTGGATGTGGAACCCCGCAACGAGCGACTACGTCCTGCGCTGGCTGCACATGATGCTCGGGGCGATCACCGTCGGCGGGTTTTTCGTCGGACTGATTGGACGCGACCAGCCGGAAGCGTTTGCCCTGGGCAAACAATTTTTTGTGGGCGGCATGGTGTTGGCGACGTTGGCGGGAATGGCCTACCTGTTATCGTTGCTGCCGTACCTCGAAGCGTTCATGCACACGCCGGCAATCTGGGGATTGACGGTGGGCGTGCTGCTCTCGTTCGGGTCCCTCCATTTCTTCTTCAAACGGAGATTCTGGGAGTCGGGCCTGATGTTGTTCGTCTCGATGTTGACGATGGTGTATGCCCGGCACACCGTCCGGCTGTTGAAACTCGCGGGCCGATTCGACCCCGTTTCCTGGCGCATCGCCCCGCAATGGTCCGTGTTTGTCCTGTTCCTGATTTGCTTTGTCGTGATGCTGGCCGTCGTCGGCTACATGCTCCGCCTGATCTTCGGCGCGAAGCACCGCGCATCCTAGCGCGCTTCAACCAAGGTTCTTGCCCCAACTGCCCGGGTGCTCTTCAAAGAATGCAGGAGCTTTGATTCCCAGACACGGCGAATTGCCAGTCTACGCCACCCCGAACGCCCGCAACCCCTGAAAGACAATCAGCGAAGCGACGTAGGCCAGTACCGTCATGTACCCGAGCTGAAACACGGGCCATTTGAGGCTGTTGGTTTCACGGCGCGTGATGGCTTGCGTCGCGAGACATTGCATCGCGAGGACGTAGAAAATCAACAGGCTCGCGCAGGTGGCGGTCGTGAACACCTTGGTGCCATCGGACCGCCGGGCGCGGCGCAGGGAATCGTAGAGTGATTCCGGGTTCTTCTGGGCGGCGTCTTCCCCCACCCCGTACACGACGGCCAGCGTCGAGACCACGACTTCGCGCGCGGCGAAGGAACTCGACGATGCCAATCCCGATTTGCCAGTCGAACCCTAGCGGACGGATGGCAGGCTCGATCCAACGACCGAGACGGCCCGCCGCCGAGTTCGCCAGCGCGGAATGACTGATGAGCCGTCCCGCTTGTTCCTGCAATTTGTCGGCGGACGCGCCGGTCAGTTTCGCGGCCTGCTCCCGCAAAGCGATGGCTTCGGGAGGCGGCGCGCTCTTGGGATATGTCGCCAGCGCCCACAACGCGATGGAAATGAACAGAATCACCGTCCCGGCTTTCCGGATGAAGACCCACGCGCGATCCAACATCATCAGGATCGCCGTCCGCAGGCTTGGCAACTTGTAGCTTGGCAACTCCAGCACCAGGGGATGCGTTTCGCCCTTCAAGATCGTGTGTTTCAATGCCAGCGCCGCGACAATCGCCGCAACCAGGCCCAGGACGTACGCACCGCTAAACACCAGCGCCGCCATCCATGCGTCGTGCGCAAACAGCAATGCCGCCAGCATGCTGTACACCGGGATCCGCGCGGAGCAGGACACGAGCGGCAGGACGAGAATCGTCACCAACCGGTCCCGTTTGTCTTCAATGACACGGCTGGCCATGATGGCCGGAATGGCGCAGGCATGCGCCGAGAGCAACGGGACAAACGCCTTGCCGGGCAGGCCGACGCGGCGCATGAGCCGGTCCATCACAAAGGCCGCGCGCGCCAGATAGCCGGTGTCCTCCAGCAGCGAGAGGCAGAAGAACAGGATGCAAATCTGCGGCAGAAACACCAGCATCCCACCCAGGCCGCCAATGCCTCCCTTCACGAGCAGGCTGCGTAAATCGCCCGGCGGCATGTGTTGTGCAACCCACGAACCGAGACCGCTGAACATCGCATCGATCAAATCCATCGGGATTTGCGCGATGCGGAAAATCAGGAAGAACACCCCCAGCATCACGCCGAAAAACACCAGCACCCCGATCACGGGATGCGTCAACACCGCGTCCAGCCGCTCCGTCCACGGATGTGTTACCCGCGGGGAACGCTCGACGCAGTGGGCGGCGATCGCATCCGTCCACGCGTAGCGGGTCTTGAACCGGCAACCACCGCATGCGGCGCACATCGCCGACACCGGCGCGGGCGCGGGCGAGGTCTTCATGTGTTCGATGGCGCGGCGCAGTTCGCCAAGCCCGCGGCCGCTGCGCGCGACCAGCGGAATGACCGGGCACCCGAGTGCCCGCGCCAGTTTCGCGGCGTCCACGCGGATACCCGCCGCCTCGGCGAGATCCATCATGTTGAGGGCGACCACGACCGGGAGTTTCATCTCGATAATCTGGCTGACGAGGAACAGGCTCCGACTCAGGTTCATCGCGTCGGCCACCACAATCGCCGCGTCCGGCTTCCCCGTCTTCGGAGATCGGCCGGTGATCACGTCCGCGGCGACGCGCTCTTCCTCCGATATCGCCTGCAGATCGTAGCACCCGGGCAAATCAATGATCTCGATGGTTTCATCGCGCAGCGAGAAGTGGCCGACGCGCCGCTCGACGGTGGTACCGGGATAATTCGCCGTCTGTGCGCGCAATCCTGTCAAGGCATTGAACAGCGTGGTCTTTCCGCCGTTCGGGTTGCCCGCCAGGACGAGCCGGTACGTGTCCCGCGACACGACTTTCGCCGGCGAACAACATGTTGCGGTGGCACTCATGCGCACCGCTCCACGACCACGCGACGCGCCAGCCGACTCGACACGCCGATGCGCGCCCCCAGCAGCCGGAGGATGAGCGGGTTGCCCTGGCGGACAACTTCAACTTCGCGTCCAACACACAGCCCCATCGCCATCAGCCGTTGCATCGCCTCTCCCGCGGGTTCGATGTGCTGGACGACGGCCCGCGAGCCGGACGGCAGTTCGTTCAAACCGCACCGGCCCCGGGCGGTGTCGGCGGCTGGTTTGGCCGGTGTGATTGATTTCGTCGTCATGGTCGCCATCGTGTCGTAACAGAGCCCGAGCGTCATCGCCACACCGCCGTGCCGGTCACGCCGTACCGGCCTACCGAGAAATCGTGCACCAACCTACTCATTTGGGTCCACCCCCTAGGCGTTGCGCCCGGGGCAAGCAAATAGGTTGGCGCGAGGACCGTTCGTTGACTCTCCGCGATTAGAATGCCACGCGCGGGAGTGAACGGGATTTGAAACTTGTATGGGGAGACTTCCATATCATTGTTATTTTCGTGGCCTTGCATCGTCGTCAATAGGCGAAGGTTTCCAGTTCATAACGGCTCACGTGCGGCCGACCGCGTCGGTCGTCGAATCGGAGGGCGTCGCGGATGGCCTGTTCCTGCTCGCGCATCTGCGCCGCGGACAACGGCGCGATTTGCAGCGCGCTGGTTTGTTCGGCGTACCGGCTGTTCGGGTACGTCACCAGGGGCGAGAAGTAGATGAAATCGTCGCGGCCCAGCGGCAGGTTGTTGATCAACCGCGCCGTCTCCCGCACGTGGGCGTCGGCAAACTCGTGACCGCCGGCGCCCAACAGCGCGATCACCCCCACGGTCAGCCCGGCCTGTTTCAGGTCCGTCACGCATTGCGCGATGCCCGCGCTCGTGGACGGTTTGCACAACCACTTCAACAGCTTGTCGTCGCCTGTTTCCAGGCCGACGTAAACGCGGCGCAGGCCGAGCTCGCGCAACTCCTCAAAATCAGCCGTCGTGCGCCGGGGCCCCGTGAACGCGTCGAGGAACGTGCTCACGCCGTCGAAGCGCGTTGCGTGACCCAGCCACCAACTGGCGGGAACATGTTCTTCGGCGTGCGGTGGAAGCTCGAAACAATCGTGGAGCACCTGAAATATCTTTACCAAATCCGCGTGCGGCAGGGCCAGCGCATTGGCTTCGCCAAGAAAAATGGATCGGCGTCCCCGTAACGCTTTCCCATGATACGCAATCGCGTCGTTGACGTGTTCGGCAAACTGGGCGGGGGTCTTGCGTCCATAGAACACGCCGCGATACAGCTCGCAGAACAGGCAGCACGAATACGCGCACCCTTCCGTCGCCTGGAGCACGAGCGCGTTGTACTGGTCGGGCGGAAGCACGGCGACGCGCCCGTAAATCGAGTGAAACCGTTCCGCGTCGCGGCGCGCGGCCCGCTGGTCAAACGTCGCGGCGTGTTCCAACGACGGCAGGATCTCCGCGAGCGCCTGCCCGGGGCCCGGTTTCGCGTATTCCAACGCGATCGAGTTCCCGTGCAGTTCGTTCAGCACGTGGACCACCTTCTCGTGGGCATCCGTCACCAGCGCATCGGCGTCTTCGGCGGGGAGGACGTGGCGTTCGATGCCGCCTCCCTGTTCGACGGAACGCCGGTGCGTCACCAGCAGTTGGTGTGACAAGCCGCGGCGGCGGTACTGATCGGGTTTCGCCACCTTCGTCAGTCGCCCTTCGAGGTCGTAGTGCAACGCCAGGTCATTCTCGAAGTACAACGCCAGCTCAAACGCCGAGAGGGCGATGTAGACCCGTTCCCCACCCGACAGGCGCGCCTGCAAACCCGCGGTGTAGCGCGGCACTTCCCCGAATGCCAGCGCTTGCTGGTACTGCAACAGGTTTGTCTTTTTTTCTGCCCCGACCTTCATGGGTCAATCTCCTGGTCGCTCCGTCAGGCGGTCACCGCTGTCGCCTCGGCAAAACCGATCTCCTCGTTCGTCAGATAGCACCCCGGATCGGACGCCCACGGATCGCCGTAAACCTGCGCCGCCCGGACGCGGAAACTCCCGCCGCAAATGTCTTGAAACCGGCATTGCCCGCACCGCCCCTTGAGCAGCGGCAGACGGTTGCGCAATTTCGCCAGGAGCGGGATCGAGTTGTCGGACCAAATCTGGCTGAATGGCCGCTGCTTCACATTGCCCAGCGTGGCCGCCTGCCAGAACTGGTCCGGGATGCACGTTGCCCTGCGTATCGATATTGCCGATCCCGATGCCCGAGGAATTGGCGCCGCCGCCGTTCCACTTCATCAGTTTGTAGACCTGCTCGGCGCGTTCGGGTTCGCGCTCGCCCAGCTTCAGGTACACGTAGGCGTTGTCCGCGTGGTTGTCGACCGTCAGGATCTCCTTTTTCAGTCCACGCTGGTGAAACGACTGGGTGCGTTCGAGGATGATGTCCATCGCGCGGCGAATCTCCGCCGTTGTCAACTCGTCGGCGGCGTTGCCGCGGCCCGAATACACGAGATGATAAAAACAGGCGCGCTGGATGCCCTCGGCTTCGATGAAATTGAAGATGTCATGCAAATCCATGCAATTGCGGCGGGTGAGCGTCAGGCGCAAGCCGACTTTCTGGCCGACCGCGCGGCAGTTGCGCATCCCGCGCACGGCCCCGTCGAACGCGCCCTTCTTGCCGCGGAAAATATCGTTGGTCTCGCCAATGCCATCCAGCGAAATGCCGACGTAGGTGGTGCCGAGTTCCTTGAGCTTCTTCGCGGCGGCTTCATCCAGCAACGTGCCGTTCGTCGACAGCGTAAGGCGGAGTCCCTTCCCCACGGCGTAGCCCATCAAATCGAATAGATCGGGTCGGGTGAGCGGTTCGCCGCCGGAAAACAAGACGGCCGGCACCTGGAACGCCGCGAGGTCGTCGATCACCCGCAACGCTTCGTCGTGAGTCAGTTCACCGGGGTACTTCTGGGCGTAACTGTCCGAGTAACAGTGCACGCAACGCAGGTTGCACGTGCGGGTGACGTTCCACACGACGATCGGCCGGCGTTCCGCGGCGGATTTCGGGGCGCCGTGGCCATGACCATAGCGCAGCCCATCGGCGGGCTGCTCTTCACCACAGTAAAGCTTGGTAATGTTGACCATGACGCATCCTCCAGCCGTTCCCGGGCTACAACGCTTCCTCCAAAATCCCTTGTTTCCTCAGCCGTCGCGGCTCGTAAATGCAGTGGGGCTCTTCCGCCATGTAATTGCCGTGTGTCTCGTAAAACGCGCGGGCACGGCAACCGAGGCACACTTTCTTGAATTCACACAGCCCGCACTTGCCTTCGAGTTGTTCGACGTCGCGCAGGCGACCGAACACTTCCGAGTCCTCCCAAATCTGCTGCATCGGCTGGCGCTTCACGTTGCCCGCGCTGACGGGCAGATAGCCGCACGGGAAAACCTCGCCCGTGTGCGACACGAAACAGATGGCGCTGCCGGCCAGGCAGCCTTTCGTCATCGCCGCCATGTTCGGCCCGCCGCCATGGCCCGCGCTTCCCGGATGACCGCGACCATTGCCACGCGCCTGTGCGCGTTCGGGTTTGCCATGGCTGTGCGAGGCTTCGATATGCACGTGCTCCGTCGCGGCGCGCTGGCGCATCACGCGGAAGTAATGGGGCGCGCACGTGGCCTTGAGATGAAGTGCGCGCTCCTTGCTCTTGTCGTACATCCAGTTGAGCACCCGCTCGTATTCCTCGGCGGGCAGCATGTTCGACTCGGCAATCTGCACCCCGCAACCGACGGGAACCAGCATGAACAGGTGCAACGCATCCGCGCCGAGTTCCTGGGCCGTGGCGTAGAGCATCTCGATCTGGTGCACATTGTGCCGGGTGACGGTGCAGTTGATCTGCATGCTCATCCCGAGGCGGCGCAGGTGACGAAACCCCTTCAACGCCGCCGCCAGCGAGCCGGGTTGACGGCGAAAGCTGTCGTGCGTGGCCTCGTCGGCGCCGTCAATGCTGATCGCGACGCGCTGGATGCCGCTCTCGACAATCGCATGGGCGACGCGCTCGTCGATCAACGTGCCGTTGGTCGCCAGCGCAACCATCAATCCCTGGTCGCGCGCGTGCATCGCGATCTGGAAAATGTCGGGGCGGAAAAGCGGTTCGCCGCCGGACAGGACGAGGATGGGTTTGGCAAACGC
This sequence comes from uncultured Verrucomicrobiae bacterium, assembly GCA_963712025.1. Taxonomy (GTDB): domain Bacteria; phylum Verrucomicrobiota; class Verrucomicrobiia; order Palsa-1439; family Palsa-1439; genus Palsa-1439. The sequence continues at coordinate 104,771 of CAVQGJ010000006.1, forward strand.
CGCCAGTGCGCGGACAAACAGCAACGCCTCCTCGGTCGTGAGATCGTTTTTCATGAGCTGCCGGCTCACGTCGAGACGACGGCAATGAATGCATTCCAGGTTGCAACCCGCAGTCGTCTCCCAGAAAAGGAGCCTGAGCTCGTTGTGGTTTTTGGTTTCTGCGACCATAGCCGCAGAATGGTTTAGCACTGGCGGTGCCAGCGTGAAGAGGTAAATTCCAACCATCTGTGCTGCAATATGATACGGAGGAACGCCCGGTTGATCTCTGACCCAGGAACCTGACATTTTGGCAAGATGGCACGGGCCATGTCGACAAGTTGTCGGCTTGATCCGCTCACTTCCCTTTGGACCACGCCCGGATGTCGTCCGCAGCTTGATGCGCGAGCGATGGGATGCTCCGAACCGCCTCGCGCAATTCCGGGAAATAATGGACGGCCAGCCACAGGAGGGCGGCGACAACCGCCAGCCAGACCACCGCATCCAGAAGAAACACGAAGGACCAGGCCCATCTCGGCCGGCCAAAACCCCAATAGCACGCGCGTCGCGCCGCTTTCAGCGGCGACACGAGAATGCCGTAGGCGATGAACAACAACAGCGCCGCTGCCCAGACCGGCACGTTCGCCGGCAGCGCCAGCCCAAACACGGTGCCGGTCGCCAGCAGCGAGATCAAGGCGCAGATCCACAGGATCGTCGCCGCGCCGTGCAGCAACGAGAGCACGGGCAGTGCGACAGCCCATCCCGGGATGAACGGGGGCATGCTCCGCCCAATAGCCATGCCAATTATGCCGCCACTGATCCGCGTTCGCGCGCATTTCCCGGTCAAACGACAGGCGCCACCCGCGCATTTCCCGCTTGAACCGGCGCTTCCATTCGCGCCGCGCCTTGCGGTCCGGGAAACCCTTCATCGCCTCGTAATACCCTTCTTTCGCGCGCCGGATGAATTCCTGCGCTGTCGATGGGGCGCCGGACGCCGCCGCTTTTTCTTCCGGTGAACGCGCCTCGGGCACCACGATCGCCATCACCAGATAGACGAGCACCCCGGTGCCCCAAAACACCGTCAACAGAACGAAGGCAAGCCGTACGAGGGTCGGATCGACATTCACATAGGCGGCGATCCCGTTGCAGACGCCGGCGATCATCGCGCCGTCGTGGATCCGATAGAGCCGCCTTGGCGTCCCGCCGTGCCCCGCCGCTCGTTCTTCTCCCGCCGTGCCGGGTCCGCTCGCACTGCTCGGGGCCCCACCGCTCGCGCCCGGATCCGCGGCTTCGCCCGAGTCCGCCTCGATTGGCCCCATCTCCGCAAGGACAGCGGCAACCTCCTTCGTCACGACCACCGTCTTGTGACTGCCCAAAAGTGCGCGGAACTTCTCGGCGATTGCCCGCTCGATGTCCGAGAGGATTTCATCCCGGTCCGGGTTGCCCTGCAGCCGCGCGGTCGCGGTCTCCAGATAGGCGCGCAGGGCATCATAGCCGCCTTCTTCGAGTTGATACGCGGTGCCGCCCAGATTGATCGTGATCACCTTGTTCATGGCAGGGATTACCTCCGGTTTATTTTTGTCCCAGTTTTTTCACCGTCCCGTTGATCTTGCCCCAATACTCGAGCGTTTCGCGCAGTTGCTCCCGGCCTTTCGCGGTAAGCTCGTAATATTTGCGGGGCGGCCCAGCGTCGGATTCCTTCCATTCGTAATCCAGGAGCCCCTCGCGGCGCATCTTGCTCAACAACGGATACAGCGTGCCTTCCTGGGTTGCGAATTCGGTCGCGCTCAACTGTTTCAATATGTCCGCCACGTAGACCTTTTCCGTCGCGATGATCTGCAGCAAGAGGAACTCGAGGAGGCCCTTGCGGATCGCGGAAAATTTTTCATTCACGCTCATCGTCAAATATCTAGAAAGCTACCTTGCTATTAAAAGGTAGCTGGTCATCCCAAAGAAATCAAGAGGAAAAACTCCTGGTAAACAGATGGGGAAGAATCGCGAATGCTTGGGCTGTCGTTGCCCGACGGATACCCTCAGCCGATGCTAGAAACGGACGCTGCAACTGGCGCTGGCAAGATTCGCCACGTAGTTGTTGAAGCCGCCCGTGCTGGACTCGTCGTACGAGTAGAACCCGTAACGAAGGTGGGCGACCACATTCGTGCTGATCTTGCGACTGACGCCTGCCTGAACCGCGTGGCGTTGGAAATCCAATCCCAGCGGCAGGCCGGCGGCGGAGTTGTTGACAAAATTATCGGAACGCGAGTAGCTGTATTCGAGCGTGAGATCGGTCTTGTTGTCGAGCGCGTAGCCGGTCGTGGCCATGACCGTGTACACGTTGCCCCGGTACGTCTGGACGGCGGGGTTTTGATCCGCGGGCGTGCTCGTCCGCGTGTCCTGCAACGAGAAGTAGCCGGTCAAATACCACCGGGAGAGCGGCGTGACCGTGGCGCTGACGCTGTAGATGTTCAAATTGTAATCGCCCGACTGGAGCGTGCCGCCGGGCGTGATCACCGGAATCGCTTCCGTGCTGGTGCGGATGTCGGTGGAGACGAGCTGGTAGGTGAACGCCACGCTGAAGCGCGAGCACGGGCGCAAGGTCAGTTTGGTCATGACTTCGTCGGTGGTGAAATCCTGTCCGGTAATGAATCCGGGATAGCCGACCACCGTGTCGATGGGGTAGTCGTAGTCATCGTGATCGATGTAATGGCGATACCGGGCGGCCAGCGTCACGCGCGAGAGCGGCGCGGTGTTGAAGCCCACGCGGTAATCCTGCCGCAAGGTCGTCTCGTCCGAGTTGAGGGCGAGGCTGGACGCGCCGTCTTCCGTTTCCGTCTGGTCCAAATCGATTTGCTCTTCGTTCCATTGGCCCTCGGCGTAAAGGGTGGTATACGGGATCTTCATATAGCGCAGGCCGAGGGTCTCCGAGAGGCTCTTGGTGTCCTCGAACGAACGAGTCACGTTGGTCGTGGCCGCCGGGCCGCTTTGCGTGAGTAGCGCGTCGCTGAAGCCGTGCGTGTCCGTCTTTTCCGCCTGCAATCCGCCGTAGAGAACGAGGCCCTTGAACGGCCCCAACATGCCGTTCAGGTTGAGTACGTCTGAATCGAAATTATCCGCGATCGCACTGGCCGTTCCGCTGATGTCGAACGGCCCGAGCGGCGGCGGGGCAGCCACCTGCATGTCGCCGTGGCCGCACAGCGAGCTGTGCAGATAGCCGAGCGACCAATACACCTTGTCATTCACATGGCAGTCCATGTGGAACGTGTTGTAGAACGCGTCGTGGTGGTAATCCTCGTGGACCGTCACGGTTTGGCTGGAACTGGTATTCAGGTTTACCGACGTGTCATCCCGCGTATCATCGCTGCTGAAATGTTCATAGCGGAAGTCGTCCAGCAGGTGGACTTTGCTGATATCATGCTCCACGCTCAATTTGACGATATCGGTGTGCTCTTTGATGTCGTTAAACGACGGATAAATCTTGCGCGTGGTCGCGCCCTGGGTGACGCCCCCCCACTCGACCAATGATTCGTCGCCATCCTGCGCTTGTCGCTCATAGCCGACGGTGACCTTGGGGAGGTTGGGCAGGGTCAGTCCGGCCTCGAAGAAGATATCGCTATTATCGACCCGCAAATCCTGATTCAGCCGAAATGACGACGGCGTGAACGGCCCGTAGAAGCCCCCCTGGCCGTCGTAGTACTCGCGATACTCGGTGTAGCCGGCCCGGACAAAACCGAAGTCCTGCTTCGTCAATTGCAACTGGAACTTGTAGTCGTGCTCATCAATGATGAACCGGCCTTCGCCATCGAGCGTGGTGTCTTTGCTGAGATTGTAATGCAGCGTTCCGTCTTCGACGCCGCCGTTCCAGCCCGGCTGGATCCCCAGGTCTTCGCGGAATTTCTGCACATTGCCGGACACCTTCGCATACGTCACTTCCGGCGTCCCGGACAACTGGATCGGCGAATTGGTTTGCGAATCATCGGCGCGGGCGACGGTGAGCGTCATCAGTCCGATCGGGAGGGCGATGAGCAGAGCTTTGAAAAAGGTGTGGTTCATCACCATGGCTTCGTCAATACCGCAGGTGCGAGTTGATGTCCGAACCGTGAACGGCGGTGTGACAACCCGCGCTGAAACAGGTGCCCTGTTCCAGGAAGCTGGTGGGCCCAAACCCGGCGTGCGGCATGTTCCCGATCGACACGACACCGGGCAGGGTCGGTGAGGCCACCTGCGCGTGGCACTTCAGGCACAGATTATTGTCGCGCTCGGTCAACATCTTCGGGTTCATCGAGCCGTGCACGTTGTGGCACGAGGTGCACCCTTCGCGCATCGCCTCATGCTCGTACACGTGCGGCCGGGCCTGTTCGCGATGGCATTGCGCGCACTCCTCGTTCACACGACCGACCAGCATGCCCTTCGGCTTGAGAATGTCTTCGCCATGCGGGTCGTGACAGGAGATGCAACTCATCCGCCCTTCCTTGACCGGATGATGGTATTGGAGGCTGAACTCGGCGTTCTTGTCCAGATGGCACTGGAAACACGCGTCGGGATTTTTCCCGGGATTGACGATCAGCTTGCGATCCCCGCCCGAATCCACGTGCAAACTGCCGGGACCGTGGCAACTCTCGCAACCTTCACCCTCGACCCGCGGTCCTTCGCCGGGAATCTGAATGCGCGCGTGCTCCGTGAGCTTGAAGTTCTTCACTTCCTTCTCGTGGCACAACGCGCATTGGTCCATGCCGACGTACTTGGCGCCCGGAATCATCGGCGGGGCGAGGATCACTCGATCCACCGTGGCGCAGGAGATGAGCAGGGCGGCCAACGCGGCGCCGCCGATGGCTGCGACTGTTACTGCGGTTGAGGATCGAGGTTTGTTCAACGCATCACCTTGTGTGGCCAATCTCCGCCGTCTCCCTGGAAACAAACGGGCAGCACATAACAACTTGCTTCCCCTGCGCTGCCGCCCGTGTCGAAACCGGCGCCATCTCGCGCCCGCTCCTACCGGAGAAAGGCGTTCGGATAGGCGGCCTGGTACGTCTTGGTCACGTCACCGTAATAGTTCGTGCTCAGGTCGGTGTAGGTCCTTTGCAACAGGCGGATGGTGAACTGCGAGTTGTGCACGCCCATGCTGCCCTCGAAACTCTCCAGATTCCAATTCCAAGCGGCTGCGCGTTGCGCTGCCGCCACAGTTGCATTGGTGGAATAGCCGCCGCCGAAAGCAATTGTGCTTCCATGCGCGATGGTATTGGTGAGACCCGTCGCGTACATCAGGGTCGCCAGATTCGTCAACACGCCCTGCGTTTCCGTCTGAATGCCCTCGATCACGCCGTTGCCATCGTAGTCTTGCGCGTTGCCGGGCATGAAGTCGAAAGAACTGACCGGCTCGAAGCTCGCGTGGCACTGATTGCACGCGGCAATGTTATCCACCACGTTGGTTACGCCATTCGTGTCCACATACTGGTAGGATACCTGAAACGTGTGGGAGCCCAACACGTTCGCATAGGTGGCAAGGTTATTTGCCGTGATCGCAACCGGCGCGTCATTGACGAGGATCGTGTCACCCGCTTTGAGTACGTACATATGGCAGGTTTGGCAGCTCGCCAGATATGTGTGGAACGAATTCCCCATCGTCTGGCCATAATCGTAGGCGCCGAGGCCGGCGAAGATTTCGCCGGCGGTGCTCATATCCGGTGTCGTCGTCATGAAGTACATCTTATTGCTGCTGGAGCCGCTGACCTGGATTTGCGTCGGCCATTCGCGCGCATTGTGGCAGACCATGCAGGCTGCGGATAGACCGGCATTGGTTACGGTAATGGTGCTGTTGGTCAATTGGAGATTCGCCGTGGTCAGGCTGTCGCCGAGGCCAACGTAGACCGTCGGGCTGTTCGTCCGCAACGGGTTGCCCAGTTGGACGGTGTCATAGACCCGCAACTGATGCCGGTTTCCCGTGGTGTCCCCAAATGTGTTGTGCGGCTCGTGGCACACCTGGCAGGTCAACGGCCCGGTGCCAATGGCCACCGCGGTCAAGCCCGCCGCGTTGGTGATCGCTGCGGCGACCTGGTTCGTCGCGACGCTGATGAACCCCGCGGGCGAATGGCATCGCGCGCAGCTTGGGCTGTTGCCCTCGGAATTGGAGATGCTCTCAAACCCACCCGCGTGCGGCGACGATCTCCCACTGCTCGGGATACACATGGTGGGTGCCGTCCTGATGGCAACTCGCGCAGACTTTCGCATCCAAGCTGACGGACGGTGAACCCGGATGCCGGCTGCCGGGCCCGTGGCAGTTTTCACACTGGATGTTGGCCAGATTCTGGAGCTGAACGGGCATCGCCGCGTAATTCCCCGACTGCAAGACCGCGGGGAAAGCCCAGCCGAGCTGTTGTTGGACGGCATAGAAGTTGTTGTTCGTCGCCGCCGGCGACTTGTTGAAGCCGACGGTATGGCATTGGAAGCAAGATTCGTTGTAAAACGAGCCGAGGACTCCATCCACCCCGCGTTGGGCCATCGACGCATGCTCCGTCTGGCTCCACGGGGTAACAATATCGGGCTGATCGACGTTGTTGCCAGGGCCGTGACAGATCATGCAGAACTGCGCACCAGTCCAGCTGGCCGCCGTGTTGGTGAGAGTTTTGCCCGTGACATTGTCCTGAATCACGTACACGCCTTCGACATCCGGCCGCAATGCCGCGATCAAACCATTGGTGTGCGTCAGGGTGGCGACGGAACCAGCGGGCTGGGACACGAGTGACCAGTTCATGCTGTTGGTCGCCCCTTTGTAAAAGGCGGTTACACCTACCGGAATATTCGGGTGCGCGGGCGTCTGGATGGAACACGCCACAGTGAACAGTCCGGTCCGCGTGACCGAGCCGTTGCTGACGAGAACTTTGAAGCCGTATGTGGCCTCGCTCGCCTGCTGGTTATCCAGCGAGATACCGGCGAGAGTGCCAAAGCGGTGCTCGGGTTCGGACATACAGCTGATTCATGCACCCCGCCGGCGACGTATGAAGAATACATCGAGTTCGGAGAGCCGGTCATCGTGACGAAGTTCGTCAGCGCATCGGTGATAAAACTCGTGGCGACAACGCCGTTGGTGCTCAGCGTGACGGCGTTGCCGCTGGTCTGGCTCCAGACGTACGTCAGCGTCCCAGCCAGGCCGCTGGTGGGGACGATCGAGCCATCCAAGGTCACCGCGTTTTCGAATCCCACATCGTAGAGGTTCGTCGTGACCGTGAGGGACGACGGATTGGAGTTCGTGCCAGGGGCGGTGATTGTGACGGGCAGAATTTGCGAGCCAATTTTCTTCTTGTTGAACGTCGCCGTCACATGCACCACGGCGGCACCGGTAAAGGTGCTGGGGATCTGAACGGAGGTGCCGGACACATCGTTGTTGGTGCCAACCGCCGGGTTGTTAATGGGGAGCACCGGAAACTTCAAGTTGAGCTTCTTGCCAACGATCGTGGCCTTCACGACCAGCGAACCCGTGTTGGTCAAGACGTTCAGGTTGAACTCGTACGAGAGGGTGCTTCCAGACGTCAAGCTGCCTTCGACTGTGACAGTCCCGAGTTGTGCGCCGGCAGGTTTGGCGTGCGCCGTCACGGTGGTAAATACAGCCAGTGCGACGACCACCGCACCGACTCGTTTCAGAAGATGTGTTCCCGTCATAATTCGTTGTCCTCCGCTCCTCTGCTATGGCAACGGACGTGCCAACGTCGTCATCCACTTCTGTAAGCCATGACTGGACAGTCACTTACCTGAAACAACACGCCAACGCAAGACGATAAATCGCCGGAAGCTGCGCGGATTCGCTCAAAGAAATGCGTGCTTCCGCGCAAGAGGACATGGATGCGCCAACTCAATGCCGCTGCTTTCAAGGGTTTTAGGGGCAGAACCGTCGCGCGGCACAAGCAGTGCTAGGCACGATAACCGTATGCTCTCCGGTAAAATGCTGGGAATTGCGCTCGCGCTGATCGGGCTGCTTGTCATCGCCCTGTCAGCAGTCGTGATCTATTTCAGCACTTCACCGCGTTGACCTCGCCCCCGACAGCCGGTGTCGGGGCAAGATATCCGTACTTGATCAACCGCCGGCGCAACGCGTCTCTCTCGATCCCGAGCAATTCCGCCGCGTGACACTGGTTGCCACCGGCGCGTTCCATCGCCTGGTAAACCAATTCGCGTTCCACTTCCGTCAACGCCACGCCTCCAGGAGGCAGTTGGATGAGGGAGTGCCCATTCGACCGCGTGCCCAGCCGCAGTTCGGTTGGCAGGTGTTCGGGCATCACCACCTCGGCGTGTTCGAGAATGACCAGCCGCTCGATGACGTTGCGCAACTCGCGGACGTTGCCCGGCCATTCGTACTGCTGCAAGGCCTTCGCGGCCTCTGTGGAAAGCTTCTTCAGCGGCTTGTTGAACTCTTCGGCAAACCGGGCGAGGTAATGTTCCGCCAGCAACGGAATGTCTTCGGCTTGTTCGCGCAGGGACGGCATCCGCAGCGAAATGACCTTGAGCCGATAGTACAAATCCTGCCGGAATTCGCCGTGGGCCACGGCTTCCTCGAGATTCTTGTTGGTCGCGGCGATCACGCGCACGTCCACGGTGATGGATTGCGTGCCCCCGACGCGTTGAAATTCACGCGACTCCAGGACCCGCAGCAATTTCGCCTGCAGCGCGGGTTTCATGTCGCCGACCTCGTCGAGCAACACCGTGCCGCCATCGGCAAGCTCGAACAACCCCTTCTTCGTGGTCTTCGCGTCGGTGAACGCGCCGCGCTCGTGCCCGAACAATTCGCTTTCGATGAGCGCGTCGGGAATCGCCGAGCAATTGATGCCCATGAACGGCTGGTTGGCCCGCGCGCTGCCCAAATGGATCGCTCGCGCCGCCAGTTCCTTGCCCGTCCCGTTTTCGCCCTCGATCAGCACGGTCGTCGCGTCGCTCTCGGCGACCCGCGAGATCAATTCGCGCAACTGGCGCATCTGCGGACTCTCACCGACGAGGTTCTCCAGCCCAAATTTGCGGCGTTGCGCCCGGCGAATACGCGTGACTTCCCGGCGCAGTTTCAAGTCCTCCCGCGCCTTCTCCAAGGCGACACGCACTTCGTCAAACTCGAACGGCTTGCACAGGTAGTTGTGCGCGCCCAGCCGCACGCACTCGACCGCGCGGGAAATCGCCGTCTCCGCCGTCAACATGATCACCGCAACCTCCTTTTCGAGCTTGCGGATCTCCTGCAATACCTGCACGCCATCCATCCCCGGCAACCGCAGGTCGAGCAGCACGAGGTCGTACCCGTCCTCGCGAATCAGGTTGATCCCCTCCTCGCCCGTCGGCGCCGATTCGACTTCGTAGCCTTCCTTCGAGAGTTTTTGCTGCAGCGACCACCGGACGAGCTTCTCGTCGTCAATGATCAAAACTTTAATTCGTGCCATGATGTGTGACCTCCTGCGGCGTGCCAGCGTCCGGTGTCGTGCAGGCCGCAAATTGCAACGTAAACGTCGTCCCGCGCCCGGATTCGCTGTCGACAGTGATGGTCCCGCCGTGCTTGTCCACGATGCTGCGCGTGATCGCCAGCCCCAACCCGGTGCCGCGATGTTTGGTGGTGAAAAACGGCGAGAAAATCTTCTGGAGATTGTCGCGCGGAATGCCCCCGCCCGTGTCCGAAATGGCGATGCGCACGGCGCCGTCAACCGGCGCGGTCCGCAGGGTCAACGTGCCCCCGTCGGGCATCGCCTGGATGGCATTGAGCAACACGTTCAGCAACGCCTGTTGCATCTGGCCCGGGTCGGCGAGGATCGGCGGCAATTCGCCCGCGCATTCCTCCACGATTGTCACATGGTATTTCTGCGCGTCGGGCCGCACGAGCGCCAGCATCGGCTTGATCAAATCGGCCACGTGGCACGGAGCGATCTCCGGTTCACGCTGGCGGGCGAAGTCGAGCAGATCGCGCAGCGTCGTGTTCAGGCGCTTGATCTGGCGACGGACTTCGCCGACGATCTCCGCGCGCTGGCCATTGAGGTTGTTCTCCTCGGAAAGCACTTCGACAGCGGCGCCAATGCCGGCCAGCGGGTTCCGAATCTCATGCGCGATTCCCGAGGCCAGTTCGCCGATCGAGGCGAGCTTGCCGGCCTGTTGGATCTGTTTTTCGTGCGACGCCTCGAGCTCGCGCGTCGCGTCATCGAGGCTTTGCACCATGGCGTTGAATCCGCCGGCGAGCTCGCCGATCTCATCCCGGGTTTCCGTCGCGGCCCGCGCCTTGAGGTTGCCCGCCTGCACGCGCCGCATTTGTTCGAGCAGGTTGCTGACGGGTTGCGTCACGAACCGGACAATGAGCAGCCACAACACCACGCTCACCAGGATGAAGATCACAAACCCGTACACGATCAGCAGGTTGCGATTGCTCGCGACGCTGGCCTCGGCGGGGGCGAGCGATTTCTCGACGATGATGGCGCCGATGACGGCGGATTTCGGGTCGTGGCAACGCTGGCAGCTCTCGCTGTTGAACACCGGCCGCATCACCACGGAGAGCCGCTGGCCATCCTCGACGCGCGCGCCCTGCAGCACCCGGTTTTCGGTGAACAACTCCGGCGGCACCGCCATCACCGCGCGCCGCACTTCCTGCGTGTCGGTCGAGAACACCACCGCGCCGTCGGGTTTGATAAGGCGTCCGCGCCAGATTTCGTCCGAGTTCTTCAGTTTCTGCAGGAACCCCTGGATCTCTTCATGGCGGTTGCTGAGCATGACGCCGTTGAGGTACTCGTGAACCAGCGACGCGGCGATCAGGTTTTGCGCCTGGGTGCGCTCATGCCACCACGCGCTCTGCACGCGGATGACAAAATACGTGTAGATCGCAATCACCACGGCAACCGTCACGGCGACGGCGACCAGCATTTTCGCGGTGAGGTTGCGGCTAAACATGGCCGCTCGCCTCCATTGGGGCTGATCGCCCTCACGTGGTCCGTCCCTGCGGCGGCGCGTGAGTGGCCGCCGATATCCGGATGCTCGAACAACGGCAGGTAACGCGCCGCGATCCCGAAGAGCACGACGCCAAACGAAACCAGGTTCAGCACGACGGTGATTTCAATCCACGACGGGAAGTAGTTCGAGTGGGTGGCCGGCAACAGGCCGATCCAGGCGACGTTGAGCCGGTTCAGGATGATTCCCATGATGACGGGAATCGCCGCGGCAAACGCCCAGCGCCGCCGGCCCGACCATCGCGTCTTCAGCACCACGAACAACGGCAGCGTCAACAGCAGCATCTCCAAGGTGAACGTAAAGCCCTGAAGCGGACATCGGAATATATACATCCACGCATTCCGCGCCGTGAGATCGGCGATGCGGAGAAAGAGATAGAGGAACAACAGCGGCGTCATCCCCTTGGCCAGCGACGTGAGCACGCGCGGCTCCAGCGGCTTGTGGAAGACCCAGAACGACAGGGCGGACACGAAGATCGCCATGGCAAATCCCGACACGAGTGCGCTCAGGAAGAAAAGGATCGGCAACAGTGGCGTGTACCACAGCGGCAAGAGTTTGGTGGGTACGATGAGAAACAGCGAACCGAGCGAGGATTGATGCAGCGTCGAGAGAATCACGCCGCAAATGACAAACGGGACCGTGATCGTATGCACCAGATGGGACACGCGGTTCCAGCCCAGTTTATCGAGCAGGATCGGCGCGAACTCCACGGACAGCACGCCCGTGTAGAGCATGACGCACCACGATACTTCAAACAGCACCGAGTGATGTTGCCAGTAGAAAATCGGCCGCCAGATTTGGTGGTACCGACCGAGATCGACGAGCAGCGCACCGGAGGCCGACAGCATGTACCCAAGATAGGCGGCCAGGACAACGGGGCGCAGAATCGGGTAGAACCTGCGGATGCGAAAAATATACACCATGCACGCCGTGAGAAATCCGCCCGCGGCAAAAGCGATTCCGCAAACGACCAGCGCCTTCCAGATGCCCCAGGGAAATTGATCCGAAAGATTCGTCACCGCGCCAAGCCCAGCGCATACCGCGAGGTGAACGCGTAGCCTCCCAGCCCCCACAACACGATCAGCAGCAGCCAGCCGAATACCCCCGACGTGTGTTTCGGCAATTGGCGGCCCGAGAGCACCCAGCACGCAAACACCGCCGCGCTCATCATGACGAGTACCCCGATGACGCGAAACAACGCCAGGATCCAGTTGAAATCGTTCATGGCTGCTCCGTTGCGTCACGCGTGCGCCAGCGAACCACCGCCGCCAGAACCAACCCGACGCCGATGACCACAAACGGCACCTTCGATATCGCCCTCCACGTCAATGATGGCAGCGGCTCCTTCGGCAGTCCCTGCGGAAAACCGAGTTCCTCCGGTGGCCGGTCTGCGAGATAGATCCACGACGTGCCACCCACAACGTCTTCGCCGTAGACGTACCGATAGCGGTCCGGCTGCGCGTCGATGCGCTCCCGGGCTTCTTGCAGCAAGTCGGTCCGCTTGCCGAATTTCAGCGTCCCCGTCGGACACGCCACGACGCACGCGGGGGACTGTCCTTTGGACTGGCGATCGGCGCAGAAATCACACTTGCCGACGCGCGGCATCAGCGCATTGTCCCATTCGTACTTCGGCACGCTGAAGGGGCATGCCAGGATGCAGTACCGGCAGCCGATGCAGACGTTTTCGTGGTACACGACCGGGCCGGCCTTCGTTTTTTCCAGCGCCGCCACGGGACACACCGAGACGCAGGCGGGATCCACGCAATGCATGCACTGGCGCTTCACCGGCTGCTTCGGTTTCGAATCCCCGTCGCGAAAATCGATAAACGTTCGTGTGCGAAAGCTGAGCTTGCCATCGCCGGCTCCGTACCCGATCGTCGCCACGGGGAGCGGCCCGAATCCGGCGCGCACCCGGCAGGCGTTTTCGCACGCCCGGCAACCGATGCACCGCGTCAGATCCACCAATACCCCGACCGATTCGGCCGGGTCGGCAGGCGATTCCGCAAACAGGCTGCGGGCCGTGAGGACGGTCAGGGCACCGGTCGCCGCGGATTGGAAGAATCGTCGGCGCGAGATCATTTCGGCGGTCCCCCGTGCTTCTTGCGGCGGAAATGCGGCAGTGCCACGCCGAGGAAAATTCCCAACAGGAACGACAGCCCGACGACCGGCGGGAACACGCGGCGATTGGCCTGCAGTTCCTCCTTCATCTTGGCGCTATCGGTCTCCAGTTGATCGAGTTGTTCCTTCAGTTTCTCGGGAGTCGCCGCCTTCAGTTGTTTTACTTCTTCATTCAGCGTGGCCCGTTCGTGACTGGCATGAACCATGTCGCGATGGCAATTGGCGCACGTCTCCGCGCCCACACCAAACGTGTGTCCCCGCACCCCCAGACCGCGAATCTTCATACCCACGCCCTTCACCTCGGGCATGTGACAGCTCAGGCAATGCAGGCCTTCAATCGAATGGGTCGCGTGCGAGAAGTCCTTGAGGCGTTCCGTATGGCAGGTGCCGCACATCTGGTCGGGATCATCCTTGCGCAACTTCATCTCATGCATCTTGTGGCAATCGAAACAGCGGATATTCTTCTGGCCGTGAGCGCTGACCCGCCATTCGCCATAGGTGATCGCGTGGCAGCTCTCGCAAACTTCGGAAGTAACCGGCAACGCCATTTTCGACTTGTCGGGATGATCTTCCTTCATCGTGCCGTGGCAAGATTCGCAACTGATGCCGTCATGCGAGAACTTGCCTGTCTGCCGATCAAACTGGCTGGTATGGCATACGAGGCACTCCCATTTCTTGCCCTCGTTGGTCCACTCGTTGAGGAAGATGTCATTCATCGTTTGCGAATGCGGCGAGGCCTGCCAATCCTTTGTTTCCTGTTCATGGCACAGCACGCAACGATCCGATTCTTTGTCTTCAACATCGGCGCGAACGGCCCTTGCCGTCACGCAGGCAATGGCGACTACCAAACAAGTGATTATCCTAAGTGGCGGCATTCGGTTTGTTCTCCTGTGAATTTTGGCCACCATCGGTATCGGGTTTTGTCGTTGCGGTCGGTTCGGCGGGCGCACCGGCATTGTCGGCGTGAACCTCGCCCGGGGAATCCCGATGCGGGGTTTTCTTGCCGATAAGCCATGACGGATTCATCGGGTACTCCTTCGGGTCAAAAATGACCCAATAGAAGTGCCACACTAGGATCGCCAGCGTCGCCAGCAGCGCCTCGTAGTAATGGATCACCTGAGCCACGTCATTCCAAACCTTCGGCCACAAGCGCAACACGGTCTCGGTGAACACCAGCATCGCGCCGGTAACGATCATCACCACCGAACCCCAGACCAGCGCCCAATACTCGGCCTTCTCGGCGTAGTTCCAGCGGCGGTGCGGCGGCGGCGTCTGGCGCAGTCCGAGGTTGAACGCCAACTGGGCCACGGCATCCTTGAAATCGTCCCACACAAACCACAGCGACCGCACGCTCGCCCGCCCGCGCCGGGTGCCGGCCAGCGTGGTGACATGAACCACGAAGAACACGGCAAACGTCCACCCGCAAACGCGATGGATCATCCCCCGCACGTAACCGCCGTTGGGCATCACGCGGAACGGCCAACTCCACATCGCGTCCGGGAACTTGTGGACGAACCCCGTGTACGCCAGCATTACGAACAACGCCATGAGCACGAAATGTTGGATGCGCGCCAGCCGGGTCAGACGCAGTTCCGCGTTCTCGTCAGCCCGCACGACGCGCACGTGCGCCCGTGTTTTGCGCAGGTAATCCAAGCCGTTGAACGCCGCCATTCCGCCGATCGTCATCGCAATCAGTGCGATGTAGAGACGGGAAATGAAATTCACGATCCACGGTTTGCCTTCCGCGGCGCCCGGTGGCGCGTGAATCCGGAAAAACTCGGCGCTCAACCGCGTGCCGATGCCGGGATGACACTTGCCGCAGGTCTCCGGCAGGTTCTTCGGATTGATGGTCGAAAGCGGGTCGCTGGCGGGCAGGATGTCATGGACTCCGTGACAGGACGCGCAATTGGCTGCGGTCAGGTTTCCCCCCTGCAGCGCCAGGCCATGGAAACTTTGAACATACGTGGTGAAAACATTCGGCGGCAACCGGTATTGCGTGACGATGCGTTGCGCGGCGTGACATTGGCCGCACGTCTCGGGAATATTCGCCGGCGAAACACGGGACGACGCCAGCTTCACCGCCTGGATGGTATGTTCGCCGTGGCAATCGGTGCAAACCGGCGCGTCGCGCACACCGCTCTTGACCGCCTGGCCGTGAATGCTGCGGATGTAGGTCGCCTCGACATTTTCATGGCACTTCCCGCAGGTCGTGGGGATGTTCTGCCAGTACAACTTCGATTCGGGATTCGTGGACCGGTGCAGATCGTGCGTCCCGTGGCAATCCGAGCAGACCGCCGCGTTGGCAACGCCGTTGGAATGGGCCAAGCCGTGCACGCTGTTCTCATAGCTGACGACGACCGCCCGCTGCCGCAGGTTGAACTTCTCCATCGCTTCCACGTTCGCGTGGCAGCGCCCGCAGGTCTCCGGAATGTGCGCGCGATTCACCGGCGAGGCGGGATTGCGGTAATCGAGCAACTGGTGCGCGTTGCCATGGCAGTCCTGACACGACGCGGCTTCGGCAACACCTTTGTGGACCGCCAGGCCATGGTCGCTTTTCAGGTAGATGTCCGTCTCGATCCGGTGACACTGGCTGCAACTGACCGGCTTGAGGGTCTCGGCATGGGGCAAATCGGTGATGTCCGAGTGGCAACTCGTGCACAGGTTCTTGGCGTGGATCGATGCGCTGAATTTCTCCTCATCCACGAACAGCGAAACCGCCTGCCCGGCGGTGTTGGTCATGACCAGAGACTTGTCCGAGTGGCAGGCAAAACAGTCCGCGTTGTCGATGGCCCGGACGCGCGTCGCGGGCCACAAACACAGGCTCAGCAGGCACACACTGGCCGCCCGCCATTTGTCAGGACCTCGCATAACTGTGCAACCCACTCAGCAGGAAGTTCACGCCGTAGTAGGTGAAAATGACCGAGGCAAACCCGAGGATCGAAATCCAGGCGGCGCGTTTGCCTTTCCAGCCCCGCATGAAGCGGCAGTGCAGGAATACGGCGTAGATGAACCACGTGATCAACGACCAGGTTTCCTTCGGGTCCCAGCTCCAGTAGGTGCCCCACGCGGAGTTCGCCCAGACCGCGCCCGAGATGATGCCGACCGTGAGAAACAGAAAACCAAACGAGATGGTCTTGGCCGTGGCGTCATCCAGTGCCGCAGTCACGTCGGGTTGCACCCGGCTGTGCGTGCGCGAGGCGATCAAATAGCCAGCGCCCGTCAGCGCCGCGACCGCAAATCCGCCGTAGCCGAGGAACGCGGTAAACACATGGAACGTGAGCCAGTTACTGCGCAACGCCGGCATGAGGGGCTGGATCTTCGTCTCGAACGTGCTCGCATACGCCAGCGTGACCACCGCCAGTAACGCGGTCGCCGCCCCGAGCACGGGGACGCGGTGGCGAATCCGTAGCGCGAGATACACGACCACGATGGCCCACGTGAACAGCACCATCGATTCAAACATGTTGCTGAACGGCGCCCGGCCGGCGACAAACCAGCGCACGGCTATGTACGCCGTTTGCGCCGTCACTCCCGCCGCGAGGAACACGGTCGCGGTCGAGGCGAACCATCCTTTTTTTGAGAACAGGTTAGCTGCCGAGAACAGCAGCGCCGTGAGATACCCAGCGAGGCTGAGATTGAATGCCCACGCCATAGAGCCGCTCCTTTTCGAGGTTGAGTTTGGTCATCAAGGCCATGGCCCGCGCCTCGACGATCTGGTCGCAGGCGGCCAGTTCCTGTTCGCGCGTGCGCACGTTTCCGCGCACGATCGCTTCGAGATCGTCGATGTTGTAGAGGTATACGCCGTCGATCCGTTGCACGTCGGGATCGACGTTGCGCGGGACGGAAATATCGATGAGGAACAACGGGCGGTTGCGCCGGTGTTTCATCAACGCCTCCACGTCGGCCCGATGCAACAGCGTTTTCGGGCAGCCCGTCGAGGCGACAACGATGTCGGCATCGGCCATCGCGGTCAGGCAGGATTCAAACCGCACCGCCTGTCCGCCAAACTCGTTCGCCAACTCGACCGCGCGGTCGAACGAACGGTTGGAAACGAGAATGGATCGGGCACCCTTCTTGGCGAGGTGGCGAACGCACGCTTCGCCCATCTGGCCCGCGCCGATGATGATGACCGTTTGCTTCGACAGGTCGTCGCGGAAAATCTTTTCGGCCAGTTCGACCGCCACGCTGCCGACGGAGGTCGCACCGCGCCCGATGCTCGTGCGGGCGCGGATTTCCTTGACGGCCTGAAAAGTTTTCTGGAAGACGCGGTTGAGCACGCCGCCCGTGAGCTTGGCCGCTTGGGCGACGTCATAGGCCTTTTTCACTTGGCCGGTGATTTCCGTCTCACCGACCACCATCGAGTCGAGCCCGCCTGCCACGCGAAACAGGTGGCGCAACGCCTCGGCATCTTCATGCACGTAGACGTGCGAGCCGTAATCACGCGGTTCCGCGCTGAGCAATCGGAAGAGTGAATCGATACGACCGGTCACCCGCGGCGTCGTGCCGTAAATTTCCACGCGGTTGCAGGTCGAGAGCAGGACGATTTCATCCAGGTCGCCGCAAATCTTCAGCCGGCAGGCCTGGCAGACCAACTGGGACGGTTTGACCGCGAGTTGCTCGCGCAATTCGACCGGCGCCGTCTTGTAGCTCACGCCCGCCACGAACAGTGTCATGCCGCTTTCCTCCGGGAGTCGAACCAGGGATTGAGGTAGAAGACGATGAACAACCCGGCGATCATCAGCGCGAACCCGGAGTATACGACCGCGACGCCGGGATCCTTTACCACTTGCAGCGACGTGTAGGACAAATCCTCGGGATTGTAGCCGGACTGGTAGAACGTGTAGCCCTTGTACGAGAACGGGCTGTTGACCTCGACAACGCGCCGGCCGACGACCGACTCGCCGTCGATCAATTCCAGCGTGCTTTTGAACGACTTGATCGGACCTGCGGGCATTGTCTTTGGCGCCGTCGCGGCGCGACTCTCGTACACCATTTGCAGCGGGCTGGGGCCGGAGGATTGGCTGTCCTTCGTGTGCATGTCAAAGTCCGGGAACCGGGCAAACAACCAGCGATGGTTCTGATAGGTTGGGCCGTTGACCGCCACGAGGACCGCGGGATTTCGCGGTTCGTTGGAACGGCTGGTGACCTCGCGCGTCTGCATATCGACGACGAAATCGGGCAGATACTTCAGGATGGTGATCTTGAATTCGCCGAACATTTGTTCGACGCCCACTTTGACCGGCAACGCGGCCTTAAGGTTCTTATCCGGCCACGAGACCAGCACTTCGTCCCCGCCGTTGCTATTTCCCGCTGGCGCCTCGCGCCCGTCGCCGGCACCCGGCTGGTCGTAGGTCTCGATTTCAAATTTCGTCAGGTGAATGGCGAACGGCAGCGGCTTCGTGCTGTTTTCGGTGACGAGCTGGGCGTTCGTCTCCCCTTCGCGAAGTTCGATGTACCCCTTCTCGCCCCAGACGCCCCGGATCACACCGCCCGTCAGGATGAGGAGTATGCTGATATGCGTGAGCATCGAGCCGAAGGCGCGGTATCGCGCGTAGCCGCTGGTGCGCCGCACGGTGGCAAACCGGCGCGTACTGCATACCGCCACACTCGCGGCAAGCGTGCCGAGCAAGCCGATGAACCAGACCGAATAGAACACGTGAGTCAGGCCCAGTTTGCCGAACAAGTCCAGACGGCCCGCTGCGTCCGGATAGTGACGAATGTACTTCGCCACATCCGCTCCCTGCGGAATCAGCGTCCCAGCGATGCAGGCGACCGCGATGATGATCACCACCGTCACCGCAAATTTTATTGAAGCCAATCGGTCAACGAGCCGTGCGACAAAAGGCTTGTTCGGTGTCTTCAACTTGTCTTTGGCTCTGCACATAGCGACTCTCTTGGTACGGCCTGTCGGTTAGCAGTGGCCTTGCCAGTGAGGGGTGATAGACGAAGCGATAGTTTGCAACAGATTGATTGACAGGGCGTTGCACTGCGCGAAATCACGCAGGTAGTGACTTGGACAAACGCGATGTCGAGCGACAGATTGGCGGGAAGCAACCGTTTCCTAGACAGCTTGTCACCGGTACAGGAAACGAAAACGCCGCGCGAAGCTGTTTGCCTCACGCGGCGTCGGTGATTGAACCTGTCGGTGACCTAGCAGGTTGCTAAAGAAGTCGGATTGACGGGCCGGTTATACTGCGTGACGAACCGGGAGGGATTGGCATGCGTGGACAGATTGATCGGCAAGAGACGTTATTTGTGGTTGTTTCATTGGAGCAGCGGGTGCCTCCGAACCACCCGTTGCGGCCCATCAAGCGGCGCTGCGACGAACTGTTGGCGCAGATGAATCGGCAGTTGGAGCGCGCCTACAGTTCGCTGGGGCGGCCCTCCATCCCACCGGAGCAATTACTCAAGGCCCTGCTGCTGCAAGCCCTGTACTCGATCCGTAGCGAGATTGCCCTGATGGAGCATATCGAATTCAACCAGCTGTATCGGTGGTTTGTGGACTTGCCGCTGGAGCAACGGGCGTGGACGCCGGAAGTATTCAGCGTCAACCGCGAGCGGTTTGCCGAGCACGGGTTGGTGCAGGCGTTCTTCGATGCGCTGGTGCGACAAGCGATTCTGGAGGGGTACGTCAGCGACGAACACTTTACGGTGGACGGCACGCTGCTGCGCTCGTGGGCGAGCCTGAAGAGCGTTCAGCCCAAGGAGGCTGCGGCGCCGAGCCCACCGCCCGACGATCCGGGCAATCCGACAGTGAACTTTCATGGACAGCGTCGCCGCAATGACACGCACCAAAGTACGACCGATCCCCAAGCCCGCTTGGCGCGCAAAGGCTTGGGCAAGGAGGCGCAGTTATGCCACAGCGCGCACGTGTTGATGGAAAACCGTCACGGTCTGTGCGTCGGCGCCGCCGTGGATGCCGCCGACGGCCACGCCGAGCGGCGGCAAGCGCGGGCGTTGGTGCAACGAGCCAAACGCCGCCAGCAACTGCATCCGCGCACGTTGGGTCTGGATGGCGGGTACCAAGATGGCCAGTTTCTGGCCCGCTTGGAGCGCAGCGGGATCGAACCGCACGTGCCGATTCGCTGCGGACGCATCGTGGTGCGGGATGCGGCGGGACGGGCCCGCCACCGGGCGCGGCAGCGGATGCACACGGCGCGCTACCGGGTTAGCCAACGTATTCGCAAACGGGTCGAAGAAATCTTCGGCTGGTGCAAGACGGTGGGTCGGCTGGCACGAACCCGCTTTGTCGGTCGATGGAAGATTGCCCAAGAGGTACTGGTGACGCTCAGCGCGTACAACTTGGTGCGCTTGGCGCGACTGGAAGTCCGTTCATGAGCCGTGACGTCCCGTCAACCGATCTCCACAACCGCCCCAGTCTCACGCCGCCACTGGGTAGGCCGTCCCACAAACCCGGTGCCTACCAAAACTCGATGTAACACCGACTTCTTTAGCAACCTGCTAGTGCTTCACCTTGGGATCCGGATGCGCGATCTGCGCGAACGCTTGCTCATAATCGAAGCCGACCTTCTTCCCGTCCTTGGTTGTGTAGCGGTCAGGCTTCCAAACCGGGTTCTGATCGTTGTGGCACATCTCGCAGCTCTTCGACGCGGGATAAACCAGTCCGGCTTCAATGGCTTTCGCGTGGTCTTCCATCGTGCTTTTCGCCATGTATTTTTTCCCCGGGCCGTGACACGACTCGCAGGTGACGCCATCTTCGGGTTTGATCTTTTCGGTGGCGACTGATTCGGTGAAATTGTACGCGGTTGAATGACATCTCAGGCATTTTCCGCTGGTCTGCGGATTGTCAACGCCGACTTTGGCGCCGGCGGCCTTGGCCTCGGGCGTGCCGAGCAAATCGAACGCTTTCGCGTGCGGGCTGGCCTGCCATTTGCCATAAGCGTTGCCGCTGTCGTCCGACTTGTGGCAGATGCTGCACATTTTGGGGCCAATGTAATTGGCCGGGTCGCGGTCGGCCGCGAAACTGCCGCGCGCGCTCACCAATGCCGCGGCGAACATGAATCCCGCTGCTAAAACGAATCGTTGTCTCATCATCGTATCCCCCGTAGATTTTTGCACAGTTGTCGCATAAACGCGTGTTAACAACTTGCGTGCCATCCATTGTGACCACAATCGCAACAATCTTCAACCAAGAATGTTCGGTCACGCGCCGAACCGGGTCAGGACTCGTGTCCCGTCCATGGATGCGCGATTTCGCGCCCCACCGGTGCGCGGTTTGGCGCAGCGATCGCAGCTAAAAATCTTTCTGCCGTCGAGCCCCGCGCTATGCCCTCACGGTGGTTATCCGCCCTCCGTCACGTCAATGCTGCGTCTGCGCCGGGAGTTCGTGCGGCGCGCCGTAGACGTCGAAGTGGTACTGGCGACCGTGAAACGTGATGGTGCTCTCCGAGAGGTGGCCGACTACGCCAAACGCCACCGCCAACACCACGGCGACCACGCCAATCGTCACGGCGATGCGCCGTTTCTTCGGATGACGCTCGGGGTTGCGGTCGAGGAACGGCCAGAGCAGCAGCAACACCTGGGGTATCAACGAGACAAACAACCCGAGCGTCTTCGGGAAGTATTTCAACAACTGGTACGTCGGGAGAAAATACCATTCCGGCTTGATGCCTTCGGGCGTGGTGAATGGGTCGGCTTTCTCGCCGAGTTCGACCGGCCAAAGCACAACCAGCGTCACGAGGACGCCGATCAACGCGCAGAATACCACGCCCTCTTTGAGGATGTGGTTGGGGAAGAACGGGATGCCGTTCGATTGGTCGATGGGTTTTTCTTCGCCCACGCGCTCCAGCGTGGCCAATCCTTGCGCCCGCATCAGAACCAGGTGCGTCGCCAGCAGCATCGTCAACACCCATGGCAGCACAACGACGTGCAACACGTAAAAGCGCGCCAGCGTTTCACCGGTCACGCCTTCGCCGCCCCGCAACAGCGTCCGCAGGTACTGCCCGGCCACCGGAATCGCCCCGGTGATCTCGGTGCCAACGGTCGTGGCCCAATAGGAAAGCTGGTTCCACGGTAGCAAGTAGCCGGTGAAACCGAACGTCACGGTGCAGCCGATGATGAACACGCCGAGCACCCACGTCAGCTCTCGCGGTTTCTTGTACGCTCCCATGAAGAACGTGCGCATCATGTGCACCAGCACGCAGAGGATCATCAACGTGGCGCCCCAGGCGTGTAGTCCGCGGATCAACCAGCCGAAGTGGGCCTTGGTCATGATGTAGCGCACGCTCTCGAACGCCGTGTTCGTGGTCGGGCGGTAATAAATCATCAGCAAAATGCCGGTGACCACCTGATTGAGGAACAGGAATAACGACAGGCTGCCGAAGGTGTGCCAGAAGCCGACGTGTCCGGGCAACGGCTTGTGCGCCTGCTTGTCCGTGAAATGCTCGATGTCGTCCACGTCGTAGCGGGTGGCCAGCCAGGGACGAAGTTTGCGGTACAGGTTCATGCCGATTTCACCAACACTTCACCGTTCACCACGGCCACGTCGTGTTCGGTCAACGGACGCGGCGGCGGACCGGAAACCACCCGCCCGCTGGTGTCAAACACGCCGGCGTGGCACGGGCACTCGATTTGGTGCCGTTGCGCGTTCCATTGGACGATACAACCCAGGTGCGTGCAAATCGCCGAGTAGGCCCGGAACCCCTGCGGTGTGCGAAAGACGACGACCGGCTGACCGCCGATCGCTACCATCTTGTGGTCCCATTCCTTGAAATCGTCCACCTTGCCCGCGGACACGGTCTGCACGCTTGGCCCGCGTCGTTGCGCCGGCCAGACGTAGCTGAGCACGGGAGCGACAAAGGCGATGCCCCACGCGATCAGGCCGCCTGCGAGCAGCCAGTCCAAAAACGTGCGGCGCGACACTTTCTGGTCGCCGTTCATTGTCCGCCCCGTTTCTCGATTTGCCGCCGCTTGAGCCAGAATAACACCCCCATCAACGCGAGGAAAACCCATATCGGCGTCAACGCGAGCCGCTTCCAACGCTCCACCAACTCCAGGCCCGCGATATTCGATTGCGTCAGCTTCACAATTTCCGCTGACTGCGCGGCAACGGGCTTCAGTTGATCGAGTGCGAGCGTATGCTGCAACGCTTCCAACTGGGTGACCTGCGTATTCGCCTCCTGCAACAGCAGTTGCTCGTCATCGGTCGCCAGGCCGCGCACGGTCGCTTCGTGCACGCGGGTTTCGGCGCGCTCATAGTCCTTCCGGCTATCGCGGATGAGCGTGGCGACGGCGTCGCGGACGCCGAGTTCCTTCGGATCCTTGGCGTGACACTGCACGCAGCTTTTCGCAAACAACTCGACCGACGCCTTCTGGATCGCGTGATTGCCGTGGCAGCTGACGCATTCACTGAACAAGCCCGCCGCGGCCGCTTCGGCGTGCGGGCTTTTCGCGAACAACTCACGCTGGCGGACGTGACATTTCCCGCACACTTCGCCGACCTGCGCCGTTCCCGGTGGACTGGCTCCGTGACTGCCGTGGCAGGTCACGCAGGTGGGCGCACTCAAATCACCTTTCTCGAACAGCATCGTCGCGTGGTAGCTGGTCTTGTATTGCGCGACGATGTCGCTGGGGAGCTTGTATTGATCCATCAGCGTCGCGTTGCCATGGCAGTGGCCACACGTTTGGGGAATGTTGGTTGGATAGACGCGGCTGCCCGGTGTCTTGGGGGAAAGGATGTCGTGAACGCCATGGCAATCAATGCAGACGGCTACGTTTTGGTCGTTGTGCTCGAACAACTGCTCGCCGTGCTTGCTGGTCTTGTACCGCGCCAACTGGTCCGTGGACAACCCATAGGGGTTCATGCGCCGCACGTCGCTGTGGCAGGAGGCGCAGAGTTCCGCGATTCCCTGCTTGGTATTCGGACTGCGAAAATTATCGGTGACGTGGGCGGTCTCGTCCGTGATCTTGGGATCGCCACCGTGACAATCCACGCAATTCAGTCCCGCCTGCGCGTGCACGCTGGCGGAGAATTGGTGCATCTCGTTGGTGTGGCAGTTGAGGCACGAGATGCCGTCCGCGCGGACGGCGCCGCTCGTCATCACCAACCAACACCCGATGGCTATTACATGGGTCCGCCGTTGTGGCAGTCGCTGCATTTCATACCTTTCCAAGAATCGCCGAGGTCGGGGGCGGGATGCTGGAATTCGAGTCCCTGGGCGCTCACGGTCGTCAACTCGGTGCCCCCGCCCTGGGCAATGATGGTGTGGCAACTGTTGCAGTTTGCCGAGATCTTTTTGCCGTCGGCGCTGACGTGTTGATCGTCGTGGCAACGGAAGCAGCCGGCCGATTTGAGATGACCGATGTTGTCGGGATACACTTTCCAACTCGATTTCATCTCGGGGAAGAAATTCTCGCGGTAAATCTGTTGAACCTCTTTGATGGCGGAATCGACCCTGGCCCGGTCGCTGTCATTCGTGTAGGCGGCCCGCAGAGTCGCGGCGATCTTGGTTTGCGCTTCCGCCGTGGTCGCGTAATCGCTTGCCAGCGCCGCCACGGCGTTCTTCTTGATCAATGGCAACGATGGATCGATGCGGTCAAGGGCGAGTGCCGTGTCCACCGCGTCGTCGGGCGCCCGGAAGACGTGCGTGGGTCGATTATGGCAGTCGATGCAATCCATCCGCCGCGGCGCGGTCTTGGCCAGCTGATCGGGTGTCAGTTTTCCGTCCCGCGACTCGTACACGGTGGCGTGGCCCTGGCGGTCCGTGATGCGCACCCACGGGATGACCTGCCGCGCTTCGTCGGTCGCGATGTACTCGACCTTGTTGGCGACGTTCATGTGCCAGTGGATGCCGCCCACGGGGCCGTGCGTCGGATCGCCACCGCCAACTTTCAGCAGCATTTCGACCGTCCACGGGCTGTTCTTCTCGTCCGACATAAAATGCGTGCGCACTTTCTCGACGGCGCCGTAGAATTTCTGGGGCCAATGGCACTGCTCGCACGTCTCCTGCGCCGGACGCAGGTTCTTGACGGGCGTGGGAATCGGGCGGGGATACTTGTGAAAGAGCGTGGCGTACACTTGATAGCTGCCGGATAGTTTCGATTTCACAAACCACGTGGCCCCCGGCCCGATGTGACACTGGACGCAGGCGACCCGCGCATGAGACGAATTGTGGTAGGCCGTGTACTCGGGCTTCATCACCGCGTGACAGGTCTGGCCGCAGAACTGGACGGACTCGGTAAACTCGTACGTGCGGTAGCTGCCGAGCGCGGTAAACATCAGAAACACGAACGTGACGACCGCGACCGCGAGGAACGCATTGCGCTGGCGCGGCACGTTGAAATCGATGCGCGGGTGTCTCGGGATTTCGCCCGGGGCAAGCCGGCGTCGATGGCGTCGTTCGCACAACACGCCGAAGAGAACCAACAACAAGCCCGCTGAGAGAAAAGACGGCGCAACGATATACGTCAGGATCCCCATGTACGGGCTGCTGAAGCCGGCGTAGAAATCGATGCCGATCAGGCAGACGACCGCGAAAAAACTGCAGGAGGCAAGGATGATGCCGATCAAGCTGATCCAGTTTTCGATCAGCGACGGCATTTTCTCGGGCGCGTCAGCTCGTTGGCGAGAATCGTCCACTTCGATGTGCGTGCAGTCCTAGCAGCGTTGGTGCCATTGCCCAGTCTTATCCCAGAACCTCCTGGCTTCAAGCACTTTCAAAAAAAACTCAGGAGCCTGGGCCAATCGCGATCCAGTGACAGAGTGGCCGCCAGCACACCGGTTCGATGACAACTCGTCATGCTCCAACCGCTCGACAACCTCCGCCCGCGCGTGTTAGACATTCGTCGGTCAACGTGATGGACTTGAGTTACTTGCTTCGAAGTTGCCACTTGTTCTCCGACCTGAACGAGCGCGAACTTCAAGCACTTCAACCGCTGGCGCACCGCAAGGATTACCGGAAAGGGCAGATTGTGTTCACCGAGGGAGATCTGTCGCAAGCCTTTTTCCTGGTCGCCAGCGGCGCTGTGAAGATTTTTCGCGTCGGCCCCGATGGGCGCGAGCGGGTGTTCCACGTCGTCGAAACGGGCGAGTCGTTTGCCGAGGCGGCCATGTTCATGGATGCCTACCCCGCCACGGCTGCGGCACTCGGTCCAAGCACGATTGTGTACGTCGAGAAGAACGGCTTCAAACAGCTCCTCCTGCGCGACCCGCACCTGGGTTTCAAGATCATGGGGACGCTCGTCAAATCGCTTTCGCAGATGCGCAACGCGCTGACCGATCTCACGCTCAAGGAAGTCCCCGCGCGCTTCGCCAGCTACGTGCTCAGCCTGCCGGTCGCGACCGGCAACCCGATCAAGGTGACCATCAGCAAGACGACGGTCGCCCAAATGATCGGCACCACGAAGGAGACCTTCTCGCGCCTGCTCGCGCGGCTGGCCCGTCACCGCATCCTCACCTACCGCGGCAACCTCATCCGCGTTCAAAATCGCCGGCGCCTCGAAGCCATCGCCCGTAGCGACGAGCGAATCTAAGTCTCTGGTTTGTTGACCTGCGTCAATCGGCTTCTCGCGCACCGGTGCTACCGTGCACCCTGTACGAAAGGAAATCACTGACGATGAAACGGCTGAACACATTGCTGGCTCTTACCGTAATCATGACGCTGGCGCACGTGGTTGCGGGGGCGCCACTGCGCGTGAAGGCGCAACTCACCTACGCGCCCGAAGTGCCGCCGCCAATTGGGCGCCGGCCACCGGCCATCGTCGAAGTCCACCTGACCAGCGGCGTCTTTACGAACCAGCTCAAAGGCGACGTGAAATACGCCTTCTGGTCTTTCAACGAGCACACGCCCGGACCGTTCATCCGCGCGCGTGTCGGGGACACGCTCGAATTGCACGTCGCCAACACCGACCCGAGCGGCAAACCGCACAACTGCGATCTGCACGCTGTGACCGGGCCCGGCGGCGGCGCACCGGTCACGACGACCGTGAAAGGCGAGGAAGCCGTCTCGTGGTTCAAGCTGCTGCAACCCGGCTTGTTTCTTTACCACTGCGCTGCCCCGCCTGTGATGGACCACATCGCCAACGGTATGTACGGCCTGATCCTCGTCGAACCGAAGAACGGCCTGCCGAAGGTCGACCGCGAGTTCTACGTGATGCAGAGCGAGATCTATACAAAGGACGCGCCTGAGGACGCGGAGTTTCTCGAGTACTCGCACGAGAAAGGCCTGGAGGAACGCCCGACTTTTGTGATCTTTAACGGCCGCGTCGGTTCACTGATGGGGAAAGGTTCGCTCCACGCCACCGTGGGCGAACGCGTGCGCATCTACTTCGGCGACGCGGGGCCGAACCTCATCTCCTCATTCCATATCATCGGAGAGATCTTCGACAAAGTGTACCGCGAGGGCGGTCTCGTCGACCCGCCAGCGCACAGCATCCAGACGACCTTGGTTCCCGCCGGCGGCGCGACCGTGGTGGAGTTCGACACGAAAGTGCCCGGCACATACACGCTGGTCGATCACGCCATCTTCCGCGTCGAGCAGGGCGCGGTCGGCTACCTCGAGGTCGCCGGCCATCCGCAATGTGACATCTATCACTCCGACAAAGACCCCGTCCGCTGCAAAGGCTGCCTGGTGCACCCATGAACACCACCACATCGACAACGCCAACTGAATCAACATTATCCCAACCGATCCACCACTCGATGCTGGTCTCGGACATCAGCCGGCAGTATCCGCAGTGCCGGCCGGTCTTCGAGAAATACGGAATCGCCGGGTGCGGCGGGGAGAATGGTCCCCCGGAGCCGTTATTCATCTTCGCCGCGGCCCACCGCGTGCCGTTGCGCGAATTCGTGGACGAGCTGAACCGCGCCCTGCGCGGGGAATGGAAGGACGAAAGCGCCACGCGCAACGCGACGGGCGGCGCGGAGTTGGCCAGCGAGAATCTGTACAAACGATTTGTCTTCGGCGCGCTGTTCGTGGCGCTGACGGCTGGATTCGGCCTCGGCGTCGTCAATCTCACCCGGATTTCGCTCGCCCAATCGTATTACGAGATCAGCGGCGTGCTGAAACAAATCCATGGTCACGCCCAAATTTTCGGTTGGGTCGGGTTGTTCATCATGGGCGTGGCGTTCCACGCGGTGCCACGGATAAGAATGCAACCCTTGCGGTCCGCGCGCGCGGCCGAATGGTGTTTCGTGTTGATGCTCGGCGGTGTACTCGTCCGTGTAATCGTGCAACCGCTGGCGCGGCACACGGTCGGTGCGGCCGCGTTGCTGATCTCCGGGGCCATGGAGTTGGCGGCCATCGCGTTGTTCGTGTGGTTGCTCGGCGGGTCGATGGCGCGCTCGCAACAGAAGCATGAGTTTCACGAGAAATTCATCTGGGCGAGCGTCGCCTGGTTCGCCGTGCTCGGCGGTGTGGAATTTCTGGATTGTGTCGCAG
Source organism: uncultured Verrucomicrobiae bacterium (assembly GCA_963712025.1). Classification (GTDB taxonomy): domain Bacteria; phylum Verrucomicrobiota; class Verrucomicrobiia; order Palsa-1439; family Palsa-1439; genus Palsa-1439. Next base: position 133,216 of record CAVQGJ010000006.1, read on the forward strand.
ATGTTTCTGAAACGGTCGGTCGGCATTCCCGCCCTGGCGGACGCCTTGTGGATTCATGTCGCATTCTTCGGCTTCATCGCCAACATGATTTTTGGTTTCTCGCTCCGCGTGTTGCCCCATTTTCTTGGATCGCGCGACACGAAAACGTGGGCGGCAACCGTGGCGTTTGTGTTGTGGAACGCCGCCATCTTTCTCCGTTATCCGGTGGAACAACTCGCGTGGACGGCGTCGGTGCTGGAAGCCGTGGCTATCGTGCTCCTCGTGTGGGCTCTCGGCGTCTTCGCCCGCCGTCGCACGAAAATCGAAATTCAGGGCGTGGACAACGCCTTCGCGTGGTTCGTCAAGCTCGGCTACGCGTGGCTGCTCGTCGCCGCCGCGACCCCGTTCCATGCCGACGTGTTCCGCCTCAGCGCGTCCGCTCGTCACACGATGGCCATCGGGTTCGTCACCCCGCTGATTTTCGGCGTGAGTTACCGCGTGCTGCCGATCTTCAATGGCGTGAATCTGTGGAGCAATCGACTGATGCGCGCCTCATTTTGGAGCCTCGCCGCCGGCAGCACTCTGGCGTTCTCGATGGCCTTGAACCGGGTGTTCGAGACCGCGTGGAGCTACGCCTGGTCGGGGATCGCGGGTTTTCTCGTGTTCACTGCGCTGGTGATGTTCGCGGTGAACATCGCGATGACATTGCGCACACGGGCCGAGAAGTTCACCCGTGATTCCATCGTCAAGCTCACCACGCGCATCGCCGAACTGCTGGAAATCCATCCCGAGATTCGGCCCGTGCTGATTCATGGCGGGCTCGGCGGCCTGGCAGCGATGCAGCACGACCCGCCCCGCTTTGTCACCCTCGAGTTCGCGGCGCGCCGGCACGGGATCGACCCGCAACCGCTCATCAACCTTCTAAACGAAGAAATCCAAAGGAGAAAGTAACATGAATCTCATCAAGACGATCAAAGAAAAGTTCGCCGCCCATCGTGAAGGCGGTTGTGGTTGCGGTTGCGGCCATAGTAAACCGCCTGCGGAAGCCGCGCCGAAGACGATCACCAGGGACATGATCGTCCGTGAGGTCGCGGATCGCTGGCCGCAAACGGTCGCGGTGTTCGGCAACCACAAAGTGGACTTCTGTTGCGGCGGGGCGCACTCCATCGAACAAACCGCCCGCGCGCGCGGTTGTCCGGACATCGACGCATTGGTCGCCGACTTGAATCGGGCAATCCAGTAAACGCGAACATCCAAGTTGAGCGGGAAATGACCGTCACAATGGAGACGGCCCGGTGACGGTGGCGCTCTCGCTTGTGTTTGCTGTGCTGCTGATTCTGGCAAGAGGGTGAGTTGCCCACGCTGGACAATGTCCGGTCGCTCGCGCTACAGTCCGTGACGCGGAAAGAACCGGATCGTCGCCATCGCATGAGTACCGTCACTGATCCCGTGGACGTAAAACTGCTTGGTCTGTTTCAAGCCGAAACTCCCGTCGTCGAGCGTCCCTTCGCTGTTCTTGCCGACCAGGTCGGAGTGTCCGAGAATGAGGTGTTGGAGCGTGTCCAACGACTGAAGACCGCCCAGGTGATCCGCCAAATCAGCGCCATCTTCGACACGCGCAGCCTCGGCTACGAATCCAGTCTCGTCGCCGCTCGCGTGGACGCTTCCCGCGTGGACGAAGCCGCCGCGATCATCAGCCAGCATCCCGGCGTCAGCCACAATTACCTGCGGAGTCACTCCTTCAACCTCTGGTACACCATCGCCGTTTCGCCCTTGAGCCAGATCGGATTGGAGAAGGCTGTTACGTCGCTGCACCAGCAATCCGGCGCCGAATCCACCCGGCTGCTCCCCACGCTGAAACTCTTCAAGATCGGCGTGAAGTTCGATGTCGGCGGCGACTCCCGCCCCGACGACCTCGACACGGTCGTGTACACCGAAAAGAACCGCGCGACCGATACCGCGCTCACGCCGGCGGAAATCGATTTCGTCCGCGTCATGCAACGCGATTTGCCGATCACCCCGAAGCCATTTGTCGACTATGCGAAGGAACTCGGCATCACCTTGCCGGCCCTGCAGGCCATGCACCGCCGGTTCCTCGATTCGGGCAGGATGCGCCGCTTTGCCGCCGTGCTCCATCATCGCCAGGCCGGGTTCAGCGCGAACGCGATGGGCGTGTGGGCCGTGCCCGGTGACGATGCCGAGGTGGACCGCGTCGGCGAACTGATGGCGAGCTTTCGCGCGGTCAGCCATTGTTATCGACGTCCCTCCTACCCCGACTGGCCGTACAACATCTTCACCATGATCCATGGCAAGTCCCGCGCGGAATGCGAACAGTCCCTCGCTGCCATCGCCGCGAAGACCGGCATCCGCGACCACCGCGCCCTGTACTCCACCAAGGAATACAAGAAAGTCCGCGTCCGCTACTTTACCGCGGAAGAGCAACTGTGGGAAACCGCGCATCGGTGACTGAAACCCGGTCCCGAAAAGCAGCCCGGGCGCGCCGGCCGCTCATGGCACGGGGATGTCTTTGACTCGGTAAAGTGCGTCGTCCTTGATCGCCAGATATTCGAGAACGCCGTCGGGATGGAAGATCGGCCCCTCCTTGCCGACTCTGTCGTATTCCCCGCCCTCGTACTCTTGGCCATCCACCATCATCACCTGCTTCGGGCCTTTCCAGGCACGATACGCCACGTGTTTGCTGTCGGCGCTGAAGATCGGCGGGCCTTCAGCAATCGCGCCGTACGCCGCGTTCCCCTCGCCGTCCACCACCACCATCTGTGTTGCGCCCTTCCAAGCGCGATACGCCACGCGCTTACCGTCAGCGCTGAAGACCAGGGTCTCTTCCCGGATAGCGTCGTACTCCGTGCCCTCCACGCCGTCCACCACCGCCATGCACAGATCGCCCTTCTTGGCCCCATACGCCACGTGTTTGCCGTCGGCGCTGAAGATCGGCGAGCCTTCGGCGATTGCGTCGTATTCCGGACTCACTTGGCCGTCCACCACCACGAACCGCTTCTTGCCCCTCCCAGACACATACGCCACGCGCTTGCTGTCGGCGCTGAAGATCAGGGTGCGTATTCCATCGTACTCCGGGCCCGCTTGGCCGTCCACCACTGCCAACTGCTTCGTGCCCTTCTGGGCCGCGTACGCCACGCGCTTGCCGTCAGCGCTGAAGATCAGGGTGCCCTTACCGATTCCGTCGTACTCCGGGCCCGGTTGGCCGTCCACTACCACCAACCACTTCGTGCCCTTCTGGGCCGCGTACGCCACGCGCTTGCCATCAGCGCTGAAAATCAGGGAACTGATTCCATCGTGCTCCGGGCCCTCCTGGCCGTCCACCACCGCCACCACCTGCTTCTCCTTCTTGGCTGCATACCCCACGCGTTTGCCGTCGGCACTGAAGATCAGAGAGCCTACTCCGTCGTACTCCGGGCCCGCCTGACCATCCACCACCGCCAACCAATTCGTGCCCTTCCGGGCTCCATACGCCACGCGCTTGCCGTCACCGCTGAAGATCGGGGTGCCAGCGGCGGTTCCGTCGTACTCCGGGCCCTCCTGGCCGTCCACGACCACCACCGCGTGTTTCCCCTTCTTGGCTCCGTACGCCACGCGCTTGCCGTCGGCGCTGAAGATCAGGGTACCTTTACCGATCCCGTCGTACCCCGAGCCCCCCTCGCCGTCCACCACCACCAACCACCTGTCGCCCCTCTTGGCAATATACCCCACGCGCTTGCCGTCGGCGCTGAAGACCAGGGAGTCATGAAGGATTGCGTCATAACCCGCACCCTCCTGGCCGTCCACAACGATGCATTCCTTTTGACCCCTGGTGGTGACGCAAGCGAGATGGCAACCATCCCGACTGAAAATGGGAGCCGTCATCGCCGCGTCGAGCGCCCCCAGACGGGTCTCTTGAATCCTGTACGCGGCGGGCGGAACGTTCGTCTGCTGGGCGGATCCCATCACAGTCAAACTGAGCATGGCCGTCGCGCAAACGACAATCCAGCTTGTCGCGTTCACGTGCTGGCCCTTCGATATGGGATTACAAACTTCATGATTGTTCGGAATTCGGGTGTGCGGCGGGAACGGAAACCGGGAACCCACTCGCCCCAGAAACTTGCCGCTCCCACCTTGACTCGTCCGCGGTTCCCCCCCGGAACCCGTCCGATGATACCTCGTATTCCCTTCCTCATCCCACGGCCATTTGTACCGACCGGGCCCGGCGAGTCAAGCATGCGGGTTGCCCGGATCGCGCGTCGGTAACTGAAACTCGACCTAAAAAGCGGCTCCGGCACCCCATCCACAGTCGAATTTCCCCGGTTTCACCACTCAACCGAACCTATCCGGAAGGAGAACAAACCCAACCGTTTTCGGCGATTCCGATCTACCCAACTCCCTGTCGCTCTGACCCATAGACGCGCAATTTCGCACGCAGCCCGTTGGGTTCGTTTCGCAACAACTGCCTGTTTTGGATGGTCCTGCTCTGGCTGTTTCAAAACCAAGCCGGCGGGAGCAGTGCGACGCAACCCCGTAGGTTTGCCCGACTCCCGGGTCGGGACGGCCCATCCGGGCGAGCCGAGTGGGCGCAGCAAGCGCAACGCCGTTGCGACCACCACACCGAAACAAACCGTCTTCATGACGCGGCCTAATCTATCGACTCACGATAGCACAGTCAAATCCAAAACGCGATAACAAGTGTGCGTGCCACGCGCCGGTCATCCCCGAGACAGCTTCTCGTTCTTGAGTCATCTGGCAGACGATCGCCAATTCGCCTGCCGGCGACGACGCAGCTCGGCCATCACCGTTTTCGGAATTTCGCGGCAACCACACGCTTTCGCGTGGGCGAGATGCCAGTCCACCCGTTGCTCCAAGGTCGGTTTCTTCGGGATGGGATGCTGCTGATGCCAGGAACCGTTCATAAGCCTTGGCGATGGGGGAATGCGCCATTCCGCGTTGGCGCTAGCGACTGGTTAGGTTCTTCCACCTGCATCGGTTATTCTGGCAGCCAAATCAGAGAGGCTGTGTAACGTGATTGTTGGCTCTATTCCCCAAGGATCGAATAGTGCTTCCGGTGAACGTTGAACCCATGCCGCGCGCATCCCCGCCGAGATCGCCCCTATGACATCAAACGGATTGCCAGATATGAGCCAGGCCTCGGCGCCGACTGCACCCGATCTTCTTAGAAAGTAGTCATACACCGCCGGGTTTGGTTTAAATGATTTGACCTCGTCAACGCTGACGACGCCCAGAAAGAAGTTTCTAATACCCGCCGTCGTCAGCAACATCTCCACCGCATCCGCGACGCCATTGGAAAACGCAAACATCCTGAACCCACGTTCTTTTGCTCGCACCAACCCCTCGGTAACGTCGCCAAACGCCGGCAACGTCTTATATGCGTTCATAATATCCTCTCTTGCCTGTCGGCTGAGAGAGACTTTAAAAAATGAACTGGTGTAGTCGAGAGCATCCCGGGTGCAAACCGGAAAATTCTCGTAATCCTGCATCAGGCCACGGCGAAATGAATACTCCAACTGCTTTTCTCGCCACATCCGAGAGAACTGTGGAGCCCTATCTCCAACATGCTTCTCTAATTCTACTGTTATACCACCGGTGTCTATCAGCGTTCCATACACATCAAAGGCAGGTGTAACCGGCTTTCCTATGTTCCTCATTCTCTCGGTCTGACCACCTTCTGGAGTGAATTCAGTTTTCATGGACGGTCGGCGGTGTGCTCGTCCGAATTGTCAGAGTCCGTGTTGCTTTGTGGTTGACCGTGTCCACAGCCAGCATAAAAGAAACAAGAATCCCGGTGCGGCGAACGCTGCAAACGCGAAGCCCCTTGGAAAACTCGACGACGTGAGGCGATCCACCAGATAAAACGCGGCGAGGCTCGCCATCGTGATGCCTCCGCCCAACCCTTCCCACCGCCAGGCCACGACCATTCCGAGACAAACTCCCAGCGGGAAGAACACAAACAATACCAACTCTTGCGCAGTGAACCGCGACAGATCCAATCCTTCCCCGAAGGCAAACAACAGTATGATACCGACAGCGAGGATGCTCAATCCCCTTGCCGACCACCGCAAAACGCGAAGTGAGACTGACCTGTTCGTCTTCGAGCCATTCACATTTTCTTCTCCATCGGCCAAGCGCGCGAACCCCATTACACCGCTGATGGACGCGCGAAGAAAGCACAAAAAGTCATCGTCGCAACCTGCGGGTGCATCTCGACACTGCCACCGAATTGTAGCCGCGAATCCTATTCGCGGTGTGTTCTCGCCGCGAAAGAGTTTCGCGGCTACAAAACTCGCCTGCCAGAAGATACTGACCGTCAAAACCGCCGCCCGCCCAGAGCATTGCGCGGAAGCTTGCCGCGGTGGCACCGGCGTTGCTAAACTAATCCACAAGTATGGTCTATCTGGATTACAATGCGACGACTCCCGTTGATCCGCGAGTGGCGGAGGCGATGGCGCCGTTCCTGCACGAGGAGTTTGGCAATCCGTCCAGCCTGCACGCTTACGGCGAGCACGCCCGGACCGCCGTCGAAACCGCCCGCGAACAGGTCGCCGCTCTCCTGGGCTGTCACGCCGATGAGGTCGTCTTCACCAGCGGCGGCAGCGAATCCAACAACGCCGCGATCAAAGGCGTGGCGTTCACCTTGCGCGAACAGGGCTACCACATCATCACCACGCAAATCGAGCACTCCGCCATCCACAGTCCCTGCAAGTTTCTCGAGCGGCTCGGCTTCTTCGTCGATTACCTGCCCGTGGACCGTTACGGGATGGTGAAGGTGGCCGATGTCGAAGCCGCGATTCGCCCGACCACCATCCTGATCTCGATCATGCACGCCAATAACGAGGTCGGCACCATCGAGCCGATCCAGGCCATCGGTCAACTGGCCCGTTCTCGCGGTATCCTGATGCACACCGACGCCGCGCAATCCGTCGGCAAGATCCCGACGCTCGTGGACGACCTGAAAGTCGACCTGTTGAGCATCGCTGGGCACAAGTTTTACGCGCCCAAAGGCGTCGGCGCGCTGTACATCCGCAGCGGGGTGCAACTCGAACCGCTGGTCCACGGCGCCGGTCATGAGTCCGGCCGCCGCGCCGGCACGGAAAACGTCCCGCTCATCGTCGCCCTCGGCAAAGCGTGTGAACTCGCCGCCAAGGAACTGGACTCACGCTGGGGTCATTCCCTCGCGATGCGCGACCATCTTTACGACAATCTGAAGAAAATGTTCGGCCGTCGCCTGCACCTCAACGGACATCCCACCGAACGCGTGCCCAACACGCTCAACGTCAGCATCGAAGGCCAATTCGGTCAGGAATTGCTCAAGAAAATCCCCGAAGTGGCCGCGTCCACCGGCTCCGCCTGCCACTCCCAAAGCCGTGAAATGTCCTTCGTGCTGCGGGCGATGGGTGTGCCGGAAAAGGTCGGTTGCGGCGCGGTGCGATTCAGCCTCGGGCAATGGACAACAGTCGGGGATATCGAAACCGTCTCGGAACTTCTTCAACTGCGCGTTCTGCACTCGAGCGCGAGATCCTGATCGAGGTTCCCGTCTTAGAAGCTACCGCTGCTACACCCGCGCTTCGGGCGTGCCGGCCTTCAGCGCCCGATGCACGGCGGAAAGAAGTTCACTCTTGTCGAGTGGTTTGTTGAGATACTCGCAGGCGCCGTTGCGGATCGTTTCCATGTACTGACCCCAATCGCCAAACGCGGTGATGATGATCACCGGCACCTTGGGAAACGCCGCCTTGACCGCATTCAGAAACGCCGTGCCAGTCATCCCGGGCATGGACACGTCGGTGATGACGAGGTCGAACCGCTTCTTCGTATCGTTGACGAACTGCATGGCGCTGGGCGCGTCAGGATACGGGAGGACCTCGAAGCCGTCTTTTTCCAGCACTTTCCTGAGCGCCTTCAGCACCTCGACGTCGTCATCCACCAATAAAATGGCTTCCTGATGGCCGTTGGTACTCACGCTCGACGCAATAGCACCGTGAATGCCACAACGGACACAGTTTGCGTAACCTGTTGATGTAAGCCATGTTGGGAATCTCCTGCAAGACCTGAAGAGGTCGCCCCATCTGCCAGCTTGTCAGCCGCAACGCCGCTTGGCGACAACTTGACACATTGGCACCCTTCAGTTCTCTGGCTTCGAGAACCGCCGATAGAGCGTCCGAGACGATATTCCGAGAAGCTTGGCGGCCTTCTCTTTGTCGCCGCCACATTGGTTGAGCGCGGCGGCAATGATCCGATCCTCCGCTTCCGCCATCGGCAAACCAATGGGAATTGTGATCGACGGCCCCAGGGATTCTCCACCGGCGCCGACCGAGGGCGGAGGCGTCAACTGAAACATTTGGATGGTGTCGCCCGGCGCGACGACAATCGCTCGTTGCATCGAGTTTTCCAGCTCGCGGACATTGCCGGGCCATGAGTGACCGGCCAATTGTTCCAGGGCCGCCGGCGCGAACGCGCGCACGTTCTTCTGCATCCGTGTCGCGTACTTCTTCAGGAAATGCTCCGCCAACAAGGGAATATCCTCGACCCGCTGACGCAGCGAGGGTAACTGGACGTTCACCACGTTGAGACGGTAGAACAGGTCTTCGCGAAATTCCCCGTCGGCGATCGCCTGGCGAATGTCCACGTGCGTCGCGCTGATCACGCGGACGTCCACCTGGACATCCTTGACGCTGCCGAGCCGCTGAAAACGGCCGTCCTGCAACACGCGCAGCAGCTTCGCCTGCAACTGCGGGCTCATCTCCGCGATCTCATCGAGAAACAGCGTGCCGCCGTCGGCCAACTCGAACTTCCCGGGCTTGGAACCCGCCGCGCCCGTGAACGCCCCGCGTTCGTAGCCGAACAACTCGCTTTCCAGCAGCGTCTCGGGAATCGCCGCGCAACTGATCTTCACAATTGCGTTGTCGCGCCGCTCGCTCAGGTTGTGGATCACGTCGGCCACGACTTCCTTGCCCGTGCCGCTCTCGCCCTGGATGAGCACGCTGACGTCCGTCGGCGCGATTTGGCGGATCAGTTTCTTGACGGCCACCATCGGGTCGCTGTTGCCAATCAGCGCGTCCTCGCTCCGTTGTTGTTGCAATTCCTCGCGCAACCGCCGGTTCTCTTCCGCCAGCCGCTGCTTCTCAACGGCCTTGCTCACCGCCTTCACCAGCGCCGCGCGGTCGAGCGGTTTCTCGATGAAATCGTACGCGCCGAGCCGCATCGCCTCGACAGCTTTCTCGACCGTCCCATGACCGGTGATGACGATGACCTCGACCGTCGGCCGGATTTCCTTGGCGCGCTTGAGCACCTGGATGCCCTCCAGGTCCGGCAGCATCAGGTCGGTGATGAGCAGGTCGGCGCCATCGCTCTCGAATTTCGCCAGGCCATCCGTCGCCGTGTTGAGCGATGTGACATGGTAGCCTTCCTTGGCGAGAATCTTCTCCGCCGCCGTGCACAGCGCTTCTTCATCGTCAATCAGCAGGATCTCAGCTCTTCGGGGCATGGATGGCCTCCTCGGCGCACGGTAGTTCGATAATGAAGGTGGTGCCCTGGCCGGGCGCGCTCTCGCAACGAATCGTCCCGCCGTGTTCGGCGACGACTTGTTGCACCAACGGCAGTCCCAGGCCCGTGCCGCTCGGCTTCGTGCTGAAGAACGGCTTGAATATCTGCTGTCGCTCTTCTTCCGTCATTCCTTTGCCGGTATCGGAAACCATCAGCGCGATGGCGGACCGTACCCGCGCCGTGCGCAGGGTGAGCGTGCCGCCATTGGGCATCGCTTCGATCGAGTTGCGCACCAAGTTCAGGACCGCCTGCCACAACTGGCTTTCGTCACCGTCGATGGGCGGGAGCGACTGATCCAGGTCGGAAACGACTTTCACCCCGGTCGCGGCGAACAGGGATTCCATGAACGAAATTCCCTGGGAGATCGCCTCGTTCAGCGAGATGCGCGCCCGCCGCGGCTTGGGCATGCGCGCGAACTGCAAATAGTCTTCCGTCACCCGCTGGATGCGCCGTACCTCCGAGTCAATCGACCGCAACAATGACCGCGCTTCGTCGGCCGCCCCGGCCCGTTCCTTCGCCAGCATCTCGATTTCATCCCCCACCAGGTCGATGTTCAGCGTGATCGAGCTGAGCGGATTGCGGATTTCGTGCGCCAGTCGCGCCGACATCGCCCCAATGACCGCCAGCCGCTCGGCCCGCAGCTTGTCTTCCTCGAGCCGTTTTCGCTCCGTAATGTCGCGCAGAATCGCCGACCGGCCAATCGGGTGTCCCTGCGGATCGCGCAGCACGGAAACGCTCACCTCCACGGGCACTCGCCTGCCGTCCCTGGCAAGCCGGACCGTTTCCACGTTGCTGTGTCCGTCGCGGGCAATTTCGCGTTCGATGCGCTGCAATTCGCCCATCTTGAGCACCTCGGGCGGCACGAGCATCGCCAGCGGCTTGCCGACAATTTCCTCGGCGCGCCAGCCGAACACACGTTCCGCGGCCCGGTTCCACGAGCGGATATGGTTTTCCGCGTCGAGTGAGAAAATCACATCGGCGGAATCGTTGACAATGCTTTCGAGTTGCTGCAAATGGCGGTAACGGTCGCTGGCGATGTACGCATCCATCGCCAGGGACGCATCGAGCATAAACACCTTCTCCAACCCGATGATGGATTCATAGGCGCGATCCGGATCGTTCGCGAAGAATTCGCGAATGAGGGGGACGAACAGCCGGAAGTAGATGTTGTACCCCAACAGATACCACCGGGGACTCAGCCCCACGCGCTCGTGCGTCTTTCCGATGCGCAACCGGTCCTCGAAATACGCGTCGTCAAACACGCCGTCGGTAATGCGCAGGAGGTAATCGCGCTGGAGCCTTTTCAGACGCTCGACGGTTGTATGGTCGCGCAGCAGTTGCGCCGCTTCGGGGAACGCGAGCAATTGCCCGTAGAATGCATCTTCAACCGCCACGATGTGCTTCTCGAACAACGGGCGCAACGCCCGCAGCGATTCCGTATCGCGTGGCGTCAACCCGAGAAACTTCAGCCGTTGCTCTCGTTCCATGGGGGACATTCCAAGCCAACCCTACGAACGCACTGACAGGATGTCAACGTGTAAGCGCCTGCCCCGCGCTGGCTTGAGTTGGAGCGCGCCGATGAATCTACAGCCCGAGACCCGACGTAAACAAGAGCATCAGCACGAAGCCGAGCATGAATCCCCACGCGTTCTCCGATTTCGAGCAGTTGGCGGCGCTCACCGGCATCAATTCGGCGGCAACCAGAAAGATCATCGCGCCACCGGCGAATCCGAGACCGAACGGCAGCAACGGGTGAAACACCGACACGAGCAGGAACGCCGGCACGGCAAACAGCGGTTGCGGGATGCTGGTGAAGATCGCCCACGCCGCGCACGTCAGCGTCGAAACGCCCTTCCGCCGCAACGGCACGGAGACGGCGATACCCTCCGGAATGTTGTGCACGGCAATCGCGATCGCCAGGAGCAATCCAAAGCGCAGATCGCCCGTTGCATACCCCACCCCGATCGCAATCCCCTCGGGAATGCTATGCACAAACATCGCCGTGACGATCAGGACAGCCTGTTTAGAGTCCTGCGTACTGAGGTCGGCAATATGCCATTCGTTGCCCTCCAAAAGCCGCGCCGTGAGCCAAAAGAACGCCGCGCCCGCCAACATGCCGAGCACAATTTCCCAGACGCTGCCCTGACGCAGCCCTTGTTCCGCAAGGCTGAATACGGAAGCTGAAATCATCATGCCGCCCGCAATGGCGCACGAGATGCCTTCCCATCGCCGCGATAACTCGCGGGTGAATGCAAACGGCACCGCTCCCAGACCGGTTGCGAGGTCCGTGAGCAGCGCGATGACAAACACTTGCCAGACCAAAGGTATGCCCATCAGTTGTCTTCCGTTTACGAGTGTTGGCTTCCAACCAGCTACGCGCGTGCCGAGAAGGATGAGGTTTGCCTAAGTGATTACGCGACAGGGACCTGTGATAATCAGTCATCCGTAGGTCCACGCGAGTTGGATGACAATATGGCAGATATATTCACCAAGGCCTTGGATCCGTCTATGATCCTCATCGCTCATTGTGCCACTACTGCAACAGCTTAGGAAGGCTTTTCGTGGCCAGCATGATTTGGTATCGGCTGTGCTACAGGACGGAGCCGTGGAAGCCCTGTTCCGGAAGATGGCGGATCAAGATTACGAGCACCTCGTCGCTATGTATGAAGAGTTCGATCCGAAAGGCGAGTTCCAAGGGCTGCCACCACGCTCGACCTCGCAGATTAGGAAATGGCTCGCCCAACTCTCCCAGCTTGGCTTCTTTCAATTCGTCGTAGACGTGGACGGGCGCATCGTCGGCCATTCCATGTTGTGCCCCTCGCCACGAAAAACGGAAGCGGAGCTGGCGATATTCCTTCATCAAAACTACCGCGGACGCGGATTGGGGAAGAAACTCCTGCTGGGAACACTCCACTTTGGCTGCAAGACCCTGGAGCTTCACCGCGTGTGGCTGTTCGTAATGGGATCCAATCCGATCGCCCTGCGCTTATTTGAAAACGTGGGCTTTCGCCCCGGGCGTGATGGCGATCCGCTGGCGTGGGAAATCGAAATGGAGCGTCCTTCCCACTGCGCCCAGTGTCGGGGCCAGAAGTGCGTCATTTTCGGCGAAGGCTTCCCCGCGACGATTGACGCGTCGCCCTGCCGGGATCGAACGCGTTGAGCGAAACCGCGTGGCGCCCGGCACGGTTACCATCGTGGCGTGACAATGTGTCGGGATTCCCCCTGCGGGTTGACAGTTTGTCCCCCAAACAATCCGCACTACTCTTTGGTTTGTGAATTCCTTCACACCATAACTACCGTTCTACAAATAGGTTACGCGACCTGTCTTGCCGACATCGGAAACTGGCAAGGCCGTTGCTAGATCAACCGTCAGGCAATGACGCAAACACTACAGGATACAGTTGTGCCATCGAAACCAACGGTAGCAAAAGTCTCGAACGGCGGCCGCCTCGAACCTATTTTTCGTCCGAACTCCGTGGCTGTCATCGGTGCCTCGAATCGCGTGGGCACCGTCGGGCATGATCTGTTTCGGAACATCTTGCTCAGCGGTTACGCCGGCACGTTGTATCCGGTCAATCCAAAGGCAGCGTCGATTGCCGGTGTGCACGCTTATACGAACGTCGGCGAGATTCCTGACGATATCGATCTCGCGCTCATCATGGTTCCGTCCGCCGCAGTGCCACAGGTCTTGGAAGAGTGCGGTAAGAAGGGCGTCCGCGGCGCCGTTATCGTCACGGCAGGGTTCAAGGAAATTGGCCCGGAAGGCGCCGCGCTCGAACGACAGGCCGTCGACGTGGCCCGCCGTCATGGCATCGCGTTGGTCGGCCCGAACTGTCTGGGCGTGATCAACACCGACGCCGACATCATGCTCAACGCCAGCTTTGCGCGGTGCATGCCCAAGCACGGAAACATCGCCTTCTTGTCCCAAAGCGGCGCTCTGTGCGCGGGCATCCTCGACTACGCCCGAGGCCGCGACATTGGGTTCTCAAAATTTATCAGCGTCGGCAACAAGGCCGATGTGACCGAAATCGATCTGCTGCGTTACCTGGCCAATGACGACAGCACCGATGTCATCTTGATGTACCTGGAAACCTTGGTTGACGGTCGCGCCTTCATCGAACTGGCTCGCGAGATCACGGGCGAACTCGCACACCGCAAACCGATACTGGCCATCAAATCCGGGCGGACCACGCAGGGCGCGGCCGCCGCCCGTTCTCACACCGGCGCTCTCGCCGGCAGTGACGCCGTCTATGACGCCATTTTCGCGCAGGCCGGCATCCTGCGCGTCGATACTGTGGAAGAACTCTTCGACTTCGCGGTCGGGTTCTCACGCCAGCCGTTGCCCAAAGGCAACCGCTTCGCCATCGTCACCAACGCGGGTGGACCCGGCATCATGGCCACCGATGCCTCCATCCGTCATGGGCTCGAGCTCGCCAAACTGCGACCCGAGACACTCGAGTCCCTCAAGGCGAAGCTGCCACCGACCGCGAACTTTTCCAACCCCGTCGACGTTGTCGGCGACGCCACGTGCGATCGTTATACCGCCGCGCTCGAAGTTGTCCTCGGCGATCCGAACGTTGACGGGTTGGTGGTCTTGCTCACACCCCAGTCGATGACCGATATCGAAGCCATTGCGCGCACGATTGGTGAAATCGCGACGGGCAGCAAGAAGCCGGTGCTCGCGTCCTTCCTCGGTCACGTGGACGTGTCCGCCGGCGTGCGGATTCTCGAGCAACACGGTGTCCCGAACTACGGGTTTCCCGAAAATGCGGCCCGCACGCTCGCCGCCATGTACCGGTACACGCAGTGGCTGTTGCGGCCACGCACCAACGAACGCCATTTCGAAGTCGATCGCGATGCCGTGAAGCAGCTATTCGCGAAGGCCCGCGGCGAAGGCCGCACGTTCCTGCCGGAAGCCGAGGCGCTCGCGGTGTTGAAAGCCTATGGCTTCCCGCTTCTCCAACACGCCCTGGCCAAAAGCGAAGACGAAGCCGCCGAGTGGTTCCAGAAAATCGGCGGGCCTGTCGCCATGAAAATTGCGTCCCCCGACGTTGTCCACAAGCTCGATGTCGGCGGCGTCTTGCTCAACATTTCCACGCCCGAGGAAGCCCGTGCTGGTTATAAAAAAATCACAAACGGGGTGAAACAAAAACTACCCAGTGCGCGGCTCCTCGGCGTGGAGATACAAGCCATGGCGGGCAAGGGCGTCGAGGTCATTCTCGGCATCAGCAAGGATCCGGCGTTCGGTCACGTCATCATGTTTGGCCTCGGCGGCACGTACGTCGAGGTGCTCAAGGATGTCAGCTTTCGCCTGGCGCCGATCCGCGAACTCGGCGCCCGCAATATGATCAAGTCGATCCGCGCCGCCAAGGTGTTCGACAGTTTCCGCGGTCAACCTCCGGCCGACACCGAAGCGATTGCCGAGTGTTTGGAGCGCCTTTCGCAACTCGTTGTCGATTTCCCCGAGATCACCGAATTGGACATCAATCCGCTCATCGTCCATGCCGAGGGCAAGGGCGCGCGGGTGGCCGATGTGCGCATCGCGCTCGCCCCGAACGCGCACGGGCCCTAGGAGTCTGGCGATGCCAACGGTGCCCGCCACTTTTTCTGATGGTCGCGCGGGCGAGGCGCGGAAAATCTCGGTCGCGCAAATCCTCGTCTACGAATTGCGCGTGCGTGATGCCATGAGCAAACCGCCCATTACCGCCGCACCGACCGATACCTTGCGCGCTGTTCAACATCTCATGAAGGCGCGCCGCATCTCCGGTGTGCCAATCAGCGACGGCGACAAGCTGCAAGGCCTCATCAGCATCGAGGACATCATCCGCGCGCTTGATAAAGGCTATATCGACGATTGCGTGGAGCAACACATGTCCCGCAGCGTGATCACGTTGCGCGACCATTTCTCGCTTGTGCGCGCCGTGGCTGAGTTCGACCGGCATGATTTCGGCCGGTTTCCGGTGCTCGATGGAGCCGACCGGCTGGTCGGCGTCCTCACCCGCGGCGACATCACCGACTGTCTGATGCAGCATCTCGAACGTCGCGCCGAGGAAGCCATCACCCAGGAGGCCGCCTTGCGCGCCGCGCGAATCGCGGACGATGCCGCCGATCGTGTCGTCGTGCGGGCGCACGTGCGCACCGGCGATTACGACAGCGCAGGCAGGCTTTCCCAGCGGATGCGCCAGGTGTTGCGTGACCGCGGGGTCGCCCCGGATATCCGGCGGCGCGCGGCGGTGGTCGCCTACGAAGCCGAAACCAATATCATCATCCACTCGTTGGGCGGCGAGATCACCGCGACCATTGACCCGGACAAGGTGTGCATCGAAGCGGTCGACGTCGGTCCCGGCATCGAGAACGTTGACCAGGCGATGCAGGAAGGTTGGTCGACCGCCGGACGGCTGCCGCGCGAACTCGGTTTTGGCGCCGGCATGGGATTGCCGAACATCCAGCGTTGCTCGGACAAACTGGAGATTACATCGGACAACAAGCGTGGAACGCGGCTGCGTTCCGAAATCTACGTCCACAAGGCAGGAGTCTCCGCATGAAAGCACCCGCATTGGTCCAACTCCATCCACTGGTCGCCGCGCTTCAGGCCGAGCCGCTGACCGACAACCTGCCGGACACATTGACGGGCTGTTACATCTCCGATTTGCTCAGTGACGTGCTCGCCCACGCGGAGCCCGGGACGATTTGGCTCACGATCCAGACACACCGCAATGTCATATCCGTTGCCGCCACGAAGGACATTGCCGTCGTCCTCTTCACCTGCGGACGCAAACCCTGCGCCGAAATCATCGCCGAGGCGGAAGAGGAAGGCATCGCGCTGTTGGCCACGCCCCTGACCACGTACGAAGCGGCCGGGAAACTTTGGGAAGCGGGATTACGAGGGGAGAACAGCCATGAGTGAAATCGTTTCCGCCCCGACAAACTCGGCGACATTGCCTCCGCAGACCCACACATCGAGCGGATCGACGGCCCCGCTGCTGCCGCATCACCCGAGCGGCGACCAGCGATTCGCCTCGCTCGATCAGACGTTGCAGCACTACAATTTCGAGCCGACGGCGCTGATCCAGGTGCTCCATGCGGCGCAGCACAATTTCGGGTATCTCGCGCCGGACGTGCTCCGTTACATCGCCTCGGCGATGAAACTGCCGCTGGCGCACGTGTACGGCGTTACCACGTTCTACAACTTTTTCTCCATCGTGCCCCGCGGGAAGTACCAGATCATGGTCTGTACGGGCACCACCTGCCACGTCCGCGGCTCGGCCACCGTGGTCGAACGCCTCGGCCAGCAACTCGGCATCAAACAGGGCGAGACGACAAGAGATGGTCTGTTCAGTCTCCAGACGGCGCGCTGCATCGGCGCCTGCGCGCTGGCGCCCGCAATCACCATCGGCGACGACGTCTATGGCAAACTTTCGCCCGACAAGATTCCGCGATTCTGCCAGAAGGACCTGAAGAAGTATGTTTGACCAACTGTCACTGAACATTCTCGACATCGGCATGAACTCGCTCGCCGCCAGCGCCACCGTCGTGCGCATCATCGTGATCGAAGATGCGACCCACGACCAGTTGCTCATTCGCATCCGCGACAACGGGCGGGGGATGGATGAGAAAACGCTGCGGGACGTTCTGGCGAAGAATGCGTCCACGAAAGCGGGCCGCAAGAAGCCGATCGGTCTGGGTCTCGCATTGCTCCGCCAGACATCCGAGATGTGCGACGGAGCGTTCCATGTTCAATCCGCCCCGGGCCGTGGAACGGGTGTGACGGCTTCCATGCGGCTGTCGCATGTGGACCGGCCGCCACTGGGTGATCTCAGCGCGACAATCTTCGCGCTATGCGCCGTGTCTCCCGATGTGGACGTCCAACTCCATTATCTGTCCGGTGATAAGAAATTCCATTTCAACTCACACGAAGGGAAGTGCCATGAACCTCGACGAACTCAGGAAACTCAAGGAAAAGGCGCAGCGGCAAGTCGCGCTGCGTGAAGGCAACAAGAAGTACCGTGTCGTGTTCAGCATGGGCACCAGCGGCATCGCCGCCGGCGCGCGCGAGATCATGACGACCATGCTGGATGAAATTGACAAGCGCGGTATCGAGAATGTGGAAGTCGCGGTCACCGGCGAGATTGGTCTGGTGGACGCTGAACCGGTCGTCCGCATCGAGGAACGGAGCGGCGAGAAAGTCACGTACGCCAAGGTCAACGCCGATGCCGCCCGCAAGATCGTCGCCGAACACCTGCAGAGGGGAAAAGTCGTGGACGGCCTCGCGGTGGGCAAGAAAAAGGAAGCGGAGCAGTTGAAATAGATGATTCGCACGCACATCCTCGTTTGCACGGGCACGGGTTGCACCAGCAGCGGCAGCTTCGCGACGCGCGACGCCCTGCTTGCGGAACTCAAGAAACGCGGGCTCGACCGCGAAATCGAAGTCGTCGAAACGGGCTGCATGGGCCGTTGCGATCTCGGTCCCGTGTCGCTCGTGCATCCGGACGGCACGTTCTATAAGAACGTTCTCGCCGCCGACGTGCCGAAGCTCGTCGAGGAGCATTTCGTCAAGGGCCGCCCCTACACAAAACTGCTGCCGCAGGACCCGCAGACGCATCACGTCATTCTGACGCAGGCCGACTTCACGTTCTTCAATCGCCAGATGCGCATCGTCCGCGACAATTGCGGCGTCATCGACCCCGAGAACATCGAGGAGTATATCGCTCGCGACGGTTACAGCGCGCTGGGCAAGGTGTTGACATCGATGACGCCCGAGCAGGTCATCGGCGAGATCAAAGCCAGCGGCCTGCGCGGTCGTGGCGGCGCCGGTTTCCCGACAGGCAGGAAGTGGGAGATCATGCGCCAGGCCCCCGATTTCCCCAAGTACGTCGTTTGCAATGCGGACGAGGGCGACCCCGGCGCGTTTATGAACCGTTCCGTTCTCGAAGGCGACCCGCACAGCGTGCTCGAAGGCATGGCCATCGGCGCCTACGCCATGGGCGCCAACCGGGGTTTCATTTATATCCGCGCCGAGTACGGCCTCGCCGTGAAGCGCCTGCATATCGCCATCGAACAAGCCTACAAATACGGACTGCTCGGTAAGAATATCCTCGAGGCGTGTTTCGACTTTGACGTCGAAGTCCGCATCGGCGCAGGAGCGTTCGTCTGCGGCGAGGAAACGGCGCTGATGCGCTCGGTGGAAGGCCGGCGCGGCCAGCCGCAACCCCGCCCGCCCTTTCCGGCCCAGCGTGGCCTCTGGGGCAAGCCGACCAATATCAATAACGTCGAAACGTGGGCCACCATCCGCCCTATCATCCTCAAGGGCGCGCCGTGGTTCGCCTCGATCGGCACCGAGAAGACCAAGGGGACAAAAGTGTTCTGTCTCGCCGGGAAAATCAACAATACCGGCGTGGCCGAGCTGCCCTTCGGCACAACCTTGCGCGAGATGATCTTCGATGTGGGAGGCGGAATCCCCAACGGCAAGAAATTCAAGGCCGTCCAAACCGGCGGTCCGTCCGGCGGCGTCATCCCGGAACAGCACCTCGATATACCCGTGGAATACGAGTCGCTGCAAAAGCTCGGCTCGATCATGGGCTCGGGCGGCATGGTCGTGATGGACGAAGACTCGTGCATGGTGGACGTGGCGCGGTTTTTCATGGACTTCTGTTGCGACGAATCCTGCGGCAAATGCCCCCCCTGCCGCGTCGGCACGCGCCAGATGCTCTCCATCCTCGAACGTATCTGCAACGGCCAGCGGCAAACTCGACGACATCCAAAAACTCCAGGACCTGGCCGCCATGGTCAAGGACACGAGCCTCTGCGGCCTCGGCCAGACCGCACCCAACCCCGTGCTGACGACCCTGCGTTACTTCCGCGACGAGTACGTCGCGCACATCGTCGAGAAGCGATGTCCCGCGCGCGTTTGCCGCGAATTGTTGCACTTCGAGATCGATCCGGTTGCCTGCAAGGGTTGTTCGATCTGCTCACGGGCCTGTCCCGTGCAGACCATTCACAAGGTCGACGGTCAGAAGAAGTTCTACATTACGACCGAAACCTGCATCCACTGCGGCGCGTGCTATGAAGCGTGCCGGTTCGACGCGGTTGTGAAAACGTCGCCCGGCCGCGCTCGGACGGATGCGCCCGAAGAGGAGCTGCTCGTGGCAGGGGTGAAACCATGATCGCCCGAAAGGAAATCACCCTGACCATTGACGGCCAGCTGTGCAAAGGCGCGCTGGGGCAGACGATCCTGCAGGTCGCCACCGATAACGGCATCAAGATTCCCACGCTCTGCCACCTGAAGAATCTTTCGCCGTGGGGCGGCTGTCGGATGTGCATCGTCGAGATCCAGGGCAGCCCGAAGGTCGTGCCCGCCTGCGCCACGCCGGCGACCGACGGCAGCACCGTCATCACCAACAGCGAGCGGCTGCAAGGGCTGCGGCGGCTCACGCTGGAGTTGCTGTTCAGCGAGCGCAATCATTTCTGCCCGATCTGCCCGATGAACAAGGGCGATTGCGACCTCCAGCAACAAGCCTACGGGTTCGGCATCGATTCGATCCGCTATCCCTACTTGTACCCGGCGCTGCCCGTTGACGTTTCCGGCCAATACTTCGGGCTGGACCACAACCGCTGCATCCTCTGCACCCGGTGCGTACGCACGTGCGATGAGATCGAAGGCGTCCACACGCTCGACGTCGGCAATCGCGGCGTGAAAAACCAGATTATCGTCGACCTGAATGTCACGTTCGGGGCGTCAACTACCTGCACGTCCTGTGGCGCCTGCGTGGCGGCGTGCCCGACGGGCGCGCTGTTTGACAAGTCGGCCGCGTTCCACGGCCCGTTGAGCCGGTGTCAGCAGGTGCGCACGACCTGTATCGAATGCCCGGTCGGCTGCGGACTGGTCGTGTACACGAAAGACAACCGAATCGTGGACGTGTTTGGGGACACCGAGTCGCCGGTCAACCACGGGCACCTCTGTCGCCGCGGCCGCTACGACACCTGGGTCGAACCGCGCCCGCGCATCCTGCGGCCCATGGTGCGGCGCGATGGCCGCCTGACGCCCACGTCATGGGGGGACGCGGTCCGGACCGTCAAGACGTTGATCAACACATCGAACGACTGGCAGAATGCGATGCTGATTTCGCCGCGGGTGACGAACGAAATGATTCATACGTTGCAGACGATCGGGTCGCATTTCGACCGGGTCGGCATGTTTGTCGCGGACAAGGAAGCGGCGCTATGTACGTCGCCCGAATTCTCGACGGATGCCATGAAACACTTGGAGGACGCGGACGCGATTATTCTCGTGGGCGCGCAGCCCGAGTCGCGAACAGGGAGTCGTCGCCGCCAGGATTCGCGCCGCGGTCCGAAAACGTGGCGCCAAGCTGGTGATTTTGCACTCGCGCCGCAGCGATCTCGACGCCTATGCGGATATTTCCGTCCCCGTCGTCAGTCTCGAACGAACGTTCTGGAATCGGGTTGGCGACGTGCTCGCGGAGCGCGAAACGCCCGGTGCTGATCTATGGGGCCGCCGCGATAACGACGGTTGGCGTCACGATTCTGGATCGTCTGACCAAGGTGCTCACCGACGAGTGTAACGGCGGGGAAATGCTCGCGCCGATCCAGTTGCCCACCAGCACGAACGGCCTGGCCCTGGCGGCGGGCGGCGTCGAGCCGGTCGAAGATATTTCCACCTGGCTCGGCGTGCAGCCGGTGAACTTCCTGCACATCGTCGCCAGCGACGAACCCGACGGCGGCGCGCGGTTGTTGAAGGAGCCGCATGTGCGCGCCTTGATGGAGCAAATCGACTGCGTCGTCGTGCAGGCAAGCTATGAGTCGGCGCTGACGGACGTTGCCAAGGTCGTCCTTCCGTCGGCGATCTGGTGCGAGAAAAACGGCTCCGTCACGAATTTCGAAGGACGCACATTGCCGCTGCGGGCGGCGTTGGCTCCCGGCGGCGAAGCGCGCGAGGACAGCACAATTCTGGAGACCGTATTTTGCGTGAGCGATAAACCGAAAATCAAAGTGGCGACCGCGTGGCTCGGTGGTTGTTCGGGCTGCCACATGTCGTTCCTGGATTTGGACGAGCGGCTGATCGACCTGGCCGGGCTGGTCGAGTTCACCGCCAGCCCGATCACCGACGTGAAGGAAATCCCGGAGGTGGATGTGGGCATCGTCGAGGGTGCGGTCTGCAATGAGGACAATGAGCACGTGCTGCGCACGATGCGCGCGCGCTGCAAAGTGCTCATCGCCCTGGGCGATTGCGCGCATCACCGGCAATATCCCCGCGTTGCGCAACCGCCAGAAGCTGGCGGATGTGTTGGAACGCGGCTACGTCGAAGCGGAAAGCACCCAGGCCGGGGAGGTCCCGAATGCGCCCGAAGTCCCCAAATTGCTGGCCATGGTAAGGCCGATCCAGGAATTCGTGAAAGTGGACGCGCACATCCCCGGCTGCCCACCGGATGCCGATGCGATCTGGTACGCCTTCACGGAGTTGCTCGCGGGCCGCCAACCCAAATGGACCCCGGCCAATATGCGTTATGACTGAGACCAACGCCAAAACCATTACGATCAATCCCGTTACCCGCATCGAGGGGCACGCGAAGATCACGATTCATCTCGATGACGCGGGTAACGTGGCCGACACGCGGTTCCATGTGGTCGAGTTCCGCGGCTTTGAAAAGTTCTGCGAGGGACGGTTCTTTGCCGAGATGCCGCAGATCACCGCGCGCATCTGCGGGATTTGTCCCGTGAGCCATCTGCTCGCCAGCGCGAAAGCCGGCGATGCGATCCTGGGCGTGGACATCCCGCGCCCGGCGAAACTGCTGCGGGAATTGTTGCACATGGGCCAGTTGACGCAGTCGCATGCATTGAGCTTCTTCCATCTCAGCGCGCCGGATTTGTTGCTGGGGTTCGATAGCGACCCGGCCTCGCGCAATATCATCGGCCTCATCCAGCAACATCCGGATATCGCCCGGCGCGGGATCCGACTTCGCAAGTTTGGTCAGGAGGTCATCAAACTGACGGGCGGACGCAAGATCCACGCGGATTTCCCCGTGCCCGGTGGCGTGAACAAGGCGCTGACGATTGCGGAACGCGATGAAATGCTCGCCGGCCTGCCCGAGGCCCTCGGGCACGCCAACATTCGCCCTCGACTTGCTGAAGAAGTATCAATCGGACCATCGGCAAGAGGTCGAGGAATTCGCCAGTTTCGACTCCAATTTCATGGGGCTGGTGCAACCGGACGGCGCGCTCGAACATTACGATGGGAAACTCCGGTTCTGCGACACGAAGGGCCACATTCTCGAAGACCAAATCAATCCGGGCGGGTATCTCGATGTGATCGCCGAAACGACCGAAGACTGGTCGTACTTGAAATTCCCATTCATCAAGTCGCTGGGCTACCCGGACGGAATGTATCGCGTGGGGCCGCTCGCGCGCCTCAACATCGCGGATCACATTTCCACTCCGCTGGCGAACCACGAACTTGAAGAATGGCGCTCGCCGGGCGCTCCGCCACGGCACAGTTCGTTTTACTACCACTGGGCGCGACTCATCGAAATCCTCTACGCGCTCGAACGCATCGCAGCAACTACTGGAAGACCGCGACATCTGCAGCACGGAGATTCTGGTGAGCGCGCGGCCCGCCAACGAGCAGGGCGTGGGCGTGATCGAAGCGCCGCGTGGCACGTTGTTCCACCATTATTGGGTGGACGGCGGCGGACGCGTCGAAAAGGTCAATCTCATCGTCGCCACCGGTCACAACAATCTGGCGATGAACCGCGCGGTGAAAGCCGTCGCGCAAAAGTATGTCCGGTGCCAACAAGCTGCAGGAGGGCATGCTCAACCGTGTCGAGGCCGCGATCCGCTGCTATGACCCCTGCCTCTCGTGTTCGACTCACGCCGTCGGCCAGATGCCGATGCGCGTGGAGTTGGTGGACGCCGGCGGCCAGGTGTTGCAGACGCTCCAGCGCGATGGAAGTGACCCATGAAAACACTCGTGCTCGGTTACGGCAATCGCAGTCGCACGGATGACGGTGTCGGCTGGTTCGTCCTGGAGCGCTTGCAGGAATTGGGGTTGACGAACGTTGAGTTGCTTACGTCACACCAACTCGATGTGGATCATGCCGAACTGATCACCGGTTTCGACGAGGTGATCTTCGTCGATGCCGCGATCCCGCAAAGTCCGCAGGCGATCGCCCTGACGGTCGTCCAGCCATGCTTTCGCAGCCACGCGGTGGCGCACTATCTGACACCAGGCGATTTGCTGGCATTGGCGCAAACCCTTTTCGGTCGGGCGCCCCGCGGGATTCTGTTCAGCATCCGTGGCGCTGATTTCAACTTCGGCACAACACTGTCGCCAGCGATCGAGCGCGCCGCGCTCGACGTGGTGCGCCAGATCGAAGACTTGCTGTCAACACCGGGGCAAGCGGAATCGCGGAAGAAAGCGCTGGCGGCGCATGCATGAATTGTCCATCGCCGAGGAACTCGCGCGCGCCATTGGCGAGGAGTTGCGCCGTCATCCGAATATGCGGCTGAAGTCGGCTCTCGTGCGCGTCGGCGCATTGCGGCTGATCGAACCGGCGACGCTCGAGCGTTGCTTCGAGGCCGCCATCTGTGACTCGCCATTGGCGGGCGCGCAATTGCACGTCGAACAGGTCAAAGCGTCGGCGCGGTGTCGGAAATGTGACCTGGAGTTCGCGGTGGAGGACCGCTGGTTCGAATGCCCGCGATGCGGTGAAACCGGCTCCAAGTTGTTGCGCGGTGACGAACTGCAACTCGTGAGCCTTGAAATCGAAAATGAGACGGATGAAATCGAGTCGGTTGTTGAAGGAGTTTATGCAAACCAAAAGTGACCGTTCCGCCTGGCTGAAAGGCCCGGCTTTCCCATGTGAAGTGACGCCATCGAATGTGACGCGCCCGTGGAGACTCGTGTTGCTGGGCGCGCCCGGCGTTGGCAAGGGGACCCAGGCCGAACTTCTCACGCAGCGACTCGGCGCCTGTCATCTTTCCACCGGCGACATCTTTCGCACCGCAAAATCCCTCGGGGAGGATGAACGCAGTCCCGCAATGACCGCCGCCCTCGAATACATGCGGCGCGGCGATCTGGTTCCCGATGCCACGGTGCTGCAACTGGTGCGCGAGCGCGTGAGTTGCCTGCGCTGTCGCGGCGGCTTCCTCCTCGATGGTTTCCCGCGAACAGTGGCGCAAGCGGAGGCCTTGCAGACATTGTTGCAGGAACAGAATCTCGCGCTCGACGCCGTCTTGGACTTCGAATTGCCCATCGATGAAATCGTCGCGCGCCTGGCTGGTCGGCGCACCTGCACCGGGTGCAAGGCCGTGTACCATGTCACGGGACTCCCCCCGAAGAAGGGAGGCATTTGCGATAAGTGCGGTGGACCACTCGTTCAACGCGAAGACGACAGGCCGGAGTCGGTGCGCGTTCGCATGGAAGTCTACGAAAAAAGTACGGCGCCACTGACGGATTTCTACCGCCGCCTCGGTCTGCTTGTTCCCATAGCTGCACAGCCGGTCCCGGAAGGAACTTTGGCGCGAACCTTGGCCGCCCTAGGGTCGCGCGATGAGAACCGACCGACACAGCCTGCTTCGTCGGCCCGGCGCGTTTGACAAGTTGTCGTGACCACAAGCTGACAGTGACAGCGTGTCGCTGGCCTCGGTCATTGGACCTGCCAACGAAATTACACAACTGATTGCTGTACAGGCTGTTGTGAAACGAATAGACGCCGTGGCATTAGCAGTGCTAACTCCCTAATCAGTGGATTATGAACGTCAAGATTCTCCGTAACGTGCTGGAAGCGAACGACCAAGTTGCCGCGCGAATCCGCGAGCAGCTGGCGGCCAAGCATGTCACCGCCATCAATCTCATCAGTTCGCCCGGCGCTGGCAAAACATCGTTGCTGGAACAAACCATCCCGCTTCTCGATGGCCGGTATCGCGTTGCGGTCCTCGAAGGCGACATCGCCACGACACGCGACTCCGAGCGCATTCAAAAACTCGGCGTGCCCGTGGTGCAACTGCTCACGGGCGGCGCGTGTCATCTGGAAGCGCCACTGGTGCGGCAAGGTCTCGCCGAATTGAATCTGGACGACATCGACCTGTTGTTCATCGAGAACGTCGGCAATATCGCGTGTCCCGCCGAGTTTGATCTCGGCGAGACCGTGAAGGTCGGCATCCTCAGCGTGACCGAAGGCCACGACAAGCCGGCGAAATATCCCCTGCTGTTCCACGAGATCGGCGCGCTCGTGCTGAACAAAATGGATTTGCAGCCGTACACCAATTTCAACTTCGAGCAGTTCCACGGCGATTTCCGCCGGCTCAATCACGACGCCGCCCTCTTTCAGGTCTCGTGCAAGACATCCAGCGGCATCGACGAGTGGGTGCATTGGATCGAGCATGTGTGCGCCGGCGAACTTCACTTCGAGCCGCACACGCACGGCCACGACGATCTGGCCGGCATCATCCAGCCACATCAACATCCGCATCGGCAGCACCACGAAGGAGTCGTCCGGGGATGAAAACCCGCGTGCGCGCGAAGGTTGTTGGCCGCGTCCAGGGCGTCGGCTTCCGTCCCGCCGTCTATCGCTATGCCACGCGGTTCGGGCTGTGCGGTTTCGTCTGCAACGGCCCGCACGGGGTAACGCTCGAAGTCGAGGGTGACGACCACAAGGTCGGCGCCTTCTTCGATTGTCTTACGCAGGGAGCCACCCCAACAAGCCGTCATTGCCGACATCAAGACGGAAGTGCTCGGCACGAAGGGCTACCGGAAGTTCGAGGTCATCGAGTCCGAGCAGCAGGGCCAAGTGGCGGTGCATGTTTCGCCCGACCTCGCGACCTGCGACGATTGCCTGAAGGACATTCTCGACGCCAGGAACCGTCGTTGCGGGTACGCATTCACCAATTGCACGAACTGTGGTCCGCGATTCACGATCATCCGCGACCTGCCCTACGACCGGGACAGGACGTCGATGGTGAAGTTCACGATGTGTGAACCTTGCGAACACGAGTACCGCAACCCGCGCGATCGGCGATTCCACGCCCAGCCCAATGCGTGTGGACACTGCGGTCCACGGTTGCAGCTTCGCGTCGCCGGTGGGACCGCAATCGACGACGCAGATCTGGCGAAGACGAAGGAACTGCTTCGTCGCGGCCGGATCGTGGCGATCAAAGGCATTGGCGGCTACCACCTGGCCTGTGATGCCACGAGCGCCGAATCCGTCGCCCGGCTTCGCCGCCGCAAACATCGCCCGCACAAACCGTTCGCCGTGATGTTCCGTGATATCGCTTCCGTGAAGGAGACTGTGTGAGGTCAACGAGGCGGAGGAAGCAGAACTGTTGAGCGCGGCGCGTCCGATCGTCTTGCTACCGCGGAAGCTGACCGGAACGCGCCTGGCCATGGGCATTTCTCCGGATACCAAGACCGTTGGCGCATTCCTGCCGTATACGCCGCTCCATCACTTGTTGCTTCGGGATTTCGTCGCCCTGGTGATGACGAGCGGCAATCTCACCGATGAACCCATCATCAGCGACGAAGCGGATTTGCACGCCCTGATCGGCCCGATTGCGGACGCGGTCCTTGCGCACAATCGCCCCATCGTCCACAAGTGTGACGATTCGGTACTGCGTGTGGTCAACGGCCAACGCCAGTTTTCGCGGCGCGCCCGCGGCTACGTGCCGAATCCGATTCGGATCGGCGCGCCCGGTACGCCGCACCTTCTTGCCGTCGGTGGCGAACTGAAAAACACCTTCTGCCTTGTGCGCGACGGGAATGCATTTCTGTCCCAGCACATTGGCGACCTGAAGGATTACAAAACCTACAGCTATTTCTCCGGCGAGATCGAATCGTGGAAACAGTTGATGCGAATCGAGCCGACGGTGTTCGCGCACGATCTGCACCCCGGCTATCTGTCCACACGATTTGCCGCCCATTCGCCGATCCCGCACAAGATCGGCGTGCAACACCACCACGCGCACATTGCCAGCGTGATGGCCGAGCATGATTTGCACGAACCCGTGATTGGCATTGCGCTCGACGGGACGGGCTACGGGACCGATGACACGATTTGGGGCGGTGAATTTATGGTCGCCGACCGCTGCGATTTCGAACGTGTGGCTCATTTCAAACAATATCGGTTGCCCGGTGGCGATAAGGCCATTGAAGAACCGTGGCGCATGGCCGTGAGCGTGCTGACCGCCGAGGGATTCGATGAAGCGAAGACGCGAAGATTCCCGGTCGCAAAACGTCGTCTCGTGCAGAAAATGATCCATACTGGTTTCAACTCGCCGTTGACTTCGAGTGCGGGACGCCTGTTCGACGCGGTAGCGGCAATTCTCGGCTTGTGCGATGTGACGAGCTATGAGGCACAGGCGGCGATTCGGCTGGAGTCCATCGCCGATCCCCGCGTGACTGACCGATATCCATTTGCCATCCGGACGGGGGATCGCCCCTGGGTGCTGGATTTCGGCCCGACCATTCGCGCCATTCTCGATCAGCGTCGCCACGGCGTTGCCGTGGGCGAGATCTCCGCGAAGTTTCACAATACGATTGCGGCTTCGGCGCTGGATATCTGCCGGTTCCTGCGCGGACAGCGCGAGCTTAAGGTCGTGGCGCTGTCCGGCGGGGTCTTCCAGAACGAGTTGTTGTTGCGTCGCACGGTCGAAGCGCTCCAGTCGCGACATTTCCGGGTATTCACCAACACGGCGGTGCCACCCAATGACGGCGGTCTCGCCCTCGGTCAGGCGGCGGTCGCGGCGGAAAGGATGAAACGGACATGTGTTTAGCGGTGCCAGCGCGGATCGTGGAATTGCACAACTCCACCGCCACGATTTCCGTCGATGGCGCGTTGCGCGAGGTGGATGTGTCGCTGATCGACGAGCCGCGGCTCGGAGACCATGTGCTCGTGCACGCCGGGTTCGCGATTCACAAGTGGGACCAGAGCGATGTCGACGAACTGCAAGCGATCCGCGACGGCGACAGGCTTGCGGGAGGCCCTCCCGTGAAGACTGTGGTGCAGAACATTGGGGATCTGTCGCAACGGGTGGGCCGCGATGTGAAGCTGATGGAGGTCTGCGGCACGCACACGATGGCCGCATTTCGCAGCGGGTTGCGGCAACTGCTGCCGGACGCCGTCCGTCTCGTGTCCGGGCCGGGTTGCCCGGTGTGCGTGACCGACCCGAGTTACCTCGACGCGGCCATCGAACTTTGCGGGCGGACCGATGTCATCATCGCCACATTTGGCGATCTGGTCCGCGTGCCGGGCACCGATACCTCGCTGGAACGGGAGCGCGCCGCGGGCGCGAACGTGCGCATCGTGTATTCACCGAGCGACGCGCTGGTGCTGGCGCGCGAGTGCCCGTCGAAACAGATTGTTTTCCTTGGTGTCGGCTTCGAAACGACCGCGCCCACGGTTGCCTGGGCAATCTGGCGCGCGGCGCGCGATGGCGTGGAGAATTTCTCCGTGCTCTGCGCGCACAAAACGATGCCGCGCGCGATGGACGCCTTGCTGCGCGACAAGGAACTCCGAATCGACGGCTTCCTCTGTCCCGGCCACGTCAGCGTCATCACGGGGGCGCACATCTACCGGTTCATTTGCGAGCGGTACCGGATTCCGTGCGTCATCAGCGGTTTTGAAGCCTGGGACATCATGAAGTCTGTCGAGATGTTGCTGCGTCAACTCGCCGAGGGCCGCGCCGAGGTGGAAAACGAGTATACCCGCTCGGTCAGCGAACATGGCAACGCGGCCGCGCAACAGTTGATGGACCAGGTGTTCGAACCATGCGACACCGTGTGGCGAGGCATCGGCATCATCCCCGGCAGCGGGCTGGCGATCCGTGAACGGTATGCGCACTTCGACGCGGCGAAAGCGCTCGGCGTACAGTTTCCGGAAGCACAGGTAAATCCACTTTGCGCCTGCGGTTCCGTGCTGCGTGGGGTTGTGTCGCCGCCGGATTGTCGGTTATTTGGCCGTCCATGCTCTCCGACGCACCCGATTGGACCGTGCATGGTGTCGGGGGAAGGCGTATGCGCAGCGTATTACAAGTACGAGGGGGTGGCGGCGTGAGACGAGACCGGATCTTGCTGGCGCATGGCGGCGGCGGTTCGCTCACTCACGAACTGATCGAAGAACTGTTTCTCCCGAGCCTGGAGAACCCCCTGTTAAAGCCCTTGGACGACAGCGCGGTGTTGATGATGGGCGGCAAGGGTTACGCCTTTACAGCGGACAGCTACGTCGTCAAGCCCCACATCTTTCCGGGAGGAGACATCGGCAAGCTGGCCGTGTGCGGCACGGTCAATGATCTCGCCGTGATGGGCGCGCGCCCGCTCTGGTTGAGCCTCAGTTTTATTCTCGAAGAAGGTCTGTCGCTCACCGACCTGCGAAACATCGTTGAGTCCATCAGCGTAACCGCCCGCGAGGCGGGTGTGGAGATCGTCACCGGGGACACCAAGGTTGTTGAACACGGCAAATGCGAGGGGTTGTACATCAACACGGCTGGGCTTGGGGAAATCCTAACCCCGACTGGACTGGGGGCCGCCAACGTAAAGCCGGGCGATGCCGTCATCATCAACGGCCCGATGGGAGAGCATGGCGTCGCGGTGATGAGCCAGCGTGAAGGAATCGCGTTTCAGACGAACATCGTGAGCGACTGCGCGCCGGTGTGGCCGCTCGTGAACGCCATTTTGGACACTGGAGCCGAAGTTCACGCCATGCGCGACCCGACGCGGGGTGGAGTGGCCGCCGCCGTATGCGACATCGCGCGGGCCTCGAACGTCGGGATTCGATTGCGCGAAGATGCGCTGCCGATTGGCCGCGAAGTGCGCGGCGCGTGCGATCTGCTGGGACTCGAGCCGCTGACAATCGCGAACGAAGGAAAAGTGCTTGTGTTTTGCCGCGCGACCGACGCCGCGAAAGTACTCGCCGCCATGAGGACGCATCCCCTCGGCAAGCAGGCGTGCGTCATCGGCGAGGTGAGCGAGAAACCGCCGGGCGTGGCGCTGTTGCGCACGACCATCGGCGGCGAACGGATTATCGACATGCCGACCGGTGAGGATTTGCCGCGAATTTGCTAACAACAAAAAACCAACGACGAAATATACGGAATGAAAACCAATTCACGAAAACACGTAACCATGGACGGGAATGAAGCGGTGGGCTACGTGGCCTATCGCACCAACGAAGTCATCGCCATCTACCCCATCACACCGTCGTCCCCGATGGGCGAATGGGCGGACGAATGGGCGGCGCACCATATCCCCAACATCTGGGGCACGGTGCCGTCGGTCATCGAAATGCAAAGTGAAGGCGGCGCGGCCGGCACGATTCATGGCGCGCTGCAAACAGGTTCGCTGGCGACGACGTTTACCGCGTCGCAGGGTTTGCTGTTGATGATTCCCAACATGTTCAAGATCGCGGGTGAACTGACGCCGGCGGTGTTTCATATCGCGGCGCGTTCCCTGGCGACTCATGCGCTGTCAATTTTTGGCGACCACGGGGACGTCATGGCCGCTCGCTCGACGGGATGGGCGATGCTGTGCTCCAACTCCGTGCAAGAGGCGCATGACTGCGCGCTGATCGCGCAGGCCGCCACGCTCGAAGCGCGCGTGCCGTTCCTCCATTTCTTTGACGGCTTCCGCACGTCGCACGAGGTGGGGAAGATCGAGTTGCTGACCGACGACGATCTGCGCGCGTTGATTGATGATGCCCGCGTGCTCGAACACCGCGCCCGGGCGCTCTCTCCCGATCACCCAGTGTTGCGCGGGACGGCGCAGAACCCCGACGTATTTTTCCAGGCGCGCGAGGCGTGCAATCCGTTCTATGACGCCTGCCCGGACATCGTGCAGCGGGCGATGGACAAGTTCGCCGCACAGACGGGCCGCGCCTACCACCTGTTTGACTACTACGGGGATCCGAAGGCAACCCGCGTCATCGCGTTGATGGGGTCCGGTTGTGAAACCGCGCAGGAGACGGTTGACTACATGATGAAACAAGGCGAACGCGTCGGCCTGCTGAAGGTGCGATTATATCGCCCGCTCGATATGGCGCGATTTGTTGCCGCCCTGCCCGCGAGCGCCACCAGCCTCGCCGTTCTCGACCGCACCAAGGAACCCGGCGCGGCGGGTGAGCCACTGTATCAGGACGTGGTCACAGCCCTGCGCGAGACGGGACGCAAGGTGCCCACAGTTGTGGGCGGACGATATGGTTTGTCGTCCAAGGAGTTTACGCCCGCGATGGTTAAGGCCGTGTTTGACAACCTGGCGGCAAGCAAACCCAAGAACCATTTCACGGTCGGGATCAACGACGACGTGACGCACACCAGCCTCGATTTCGACGCCGGATTCTCGACCGAGTCCGATCGCACGGTGCGCGCGGTGTTCTACGGCCTCGGTTCCGACGGCACCGTGGGCGCGAACAAGAACTCGATCAAGATCATCGGCGAGGATACCGACAACTACGCGCAAGGCTATTTCGTGTACGATTCAAAAAAGTCGGGCTCGACGACGGTGTCGCACCTGCGGTTCGGGCCGGAACCGATTCGGTCGACCTATCTTGTTACCCAAGCGAACTTTGTCGCGTGTCACCAGCCGATTTTCGTCGAGCGGTATGACATACTCAAGGACGCGATCCCGGGCGGCACGTTCCTGCTCAACACGCCCTACAGCGCGGAGGAAATCTGGGGCAAACTCCCGCGTGTTTACCAGGAGCACATCGTTGCCAAGAAGCTGAAGATGCACGTCATCGATGCCGTGAAAGTCGCGCGGGACAGCGGCATGGGCGGCCGCATCAACACTGTCATGCAAGTGTGTTTCTTCGCGATCTCGGGCGTGTTGCCGCGGCAGGAGGCCATCGACGCCATCAAGCAGTCCATCAAGAAGACGTACGGCAAGAAGGGCGAGGAGATCGTCCAGATGAACCTGAAGGCCGTGGACAATACGTTGTCGCACCTGCATGAAGTGAAAGTCCCGCCGCGCGTAGACAGCCGGATCGAATTGCCGCCGCCGGTGCCGAAGGAAGCGCCGGAATTCGTTCGCAACGTGCTCGGCGAGATGATCGCGGGCTGCGGCGATCGACTGTCCGTGAGCCAGTTGCCCTGCGACGGAACGTTCCCGCTGGCGACCTCGCGTTGGGAGAAGCGGAATATCGCGCTGGAGATTCCCGTGTGGGACTCCGCGGTATGCATCCAGTGCGGCAAGTGTGCGATGGTCTGTCCGCACGCGGTGATTCGGGCGAAGGCGTACGAGCCGAGCGCGCTCGCATCGGCCCCGACAACCTTCAAGTCCGTGGACGCACGCGACCGGGATTGGAAGGGGCTGAAATTCACGATCCAGGTCGCTCCCGAAGATTGCACCGGCTGTGGCTTGTGCGTGGAAGTTTGCCCCGCCAAGAACAAGAGCGAGCCGCGACTGAAAGCCATCAATATGGCCGCCCAGCCGCCGATTCGCGAGCAAGAGGTGAAGAACTGGGACTTCTTCCTGAACATTCCCGAAATGGATCGGCGTCGGATCAAAGTGGGCAGCATCCCCCACCAGCAGTTGCAGCAGCCGCTGTTCGAGTTTAGCGGCGCATGCGCGGGCTGCGGCGAAACCCCCTACGTGAAACTGGTCAGTCAGTTGTTCGGCGACCGCGCGCTTGTGGCCAACGCCACCGGCTGCTCGTCGATTTACGGCGGCAACCTGCCGACAACCCCATGGGCGGTGAACAAAGACGGGCGGGGTACCGCCTGGTGCAACTCGCTGTTCGAGGACAACGCGGAGTTCGGTCTTGGGCTATCGTGTGTCGATTGACAAACAGAAGGAGTTCGCCTCCGAGTTGGTGAAGAAGCTCGCGCCGATTATTGGCGACAAGCTGGTGAGCGCGATTCTCACCGCGGAGCAAAAGACCGAAGCCGACATCTTCGACCAGCGCGAGCGCGTCGCCGAATTGAAGAAGACGCTGGCACGAGTCGATTCCGTCGAAGCACGGGCCCTGCTCAGTATTGCCGATATTCTGACAAAAAAGAGCGTGTGGATCATGGGCGGTGACGGCTGGGCGTATGACATCGGCTACGGCGGACTCGATCACGTCCTGGCGAGCGGTCGCGACGTGAATATTCTCGTGTTGGACACGGAAGTTTATTCGAACACGGGCGGCCAGATGTCGAAGGCCACGCCGCGCGGCGCGGTAGCCAAGTTTGCGGCGGGCGGCAAACAACTGGGAAAGAAGGACCTCGGCCTGATCGCGATGACGTATGGTCACGTGTACGTGGCGAGTGTGGCGATGGGGGCGCGCGACGAGCACACCTTGCGGGCGTTCCTGGAAGCCGAGAGCTACGAGGGGCCGTCGCTCATCATCGCCTACAGCCATTGCATCGCGCACGGCATCAACATGACCACCGCCATGCAGGATCAAAAGGCGGCGGTGAACTCGGGACAGTGGCTGCTCTACCGGTACGACCCACGGCGGGCCGCTGCTGGCGAGAACCCGATGCAACTCGACTCGCGGAGTCCGAAACAGAAGGTCGAGGAGTTTCTGATGATGGAGAACCGCTTCAAGATGCTCACGAAGAGCGATCCCCAGCGCGCGAAGGAATTGTTCCGGCAGGCGCAAATCGATGCCGACCAACGGTTCAAGCGTTACGAACATCTGGCCGCGTGGAAGCCAAACGGCCACCCGGCGCCTTCCGAAATCGCGGCGCAACCCGCATCGCCAACAACGCGGACATCGCAACCCGCATGAGAGGTGACACATGGACTTACGGACAACCTATCTGAATCTGCCGCTCCGCACGCCGCTCGTCGTATCCGCGTGCGGACCGTTGTCGGAAGACATCGACAACATCAAACGCATGGAGGACGCCGGGGCATCGGCGGTCGTGCTCTATTCGTTGTTCGAGGAACAATTGCGACAGGAAACGCAGGAACTGGACCATTTTCTGACGCAGGGCACGGACAGTTTCGCGGAAGCGCTCAGCTATTTCCCCGAACCCGAGCAGTTCCACCTGGGCCCGGAAGGCTATCTCAATCACATCCACAAGGCCAAGCAACTCGTGGACATCCCGATCATCGCCAGTTTGAATGGATCGACATCCGGGGGATGGATCGACTTTGCCATGCAGATCGAGCAGGCGGGCGCCGATGCGCTGGAGTTGAATATTTACCACATCCCGACGGACCGGAACCTGAGCGGCGCGGCGATCGAGCAAACATATATCGACATCGTCAAGGCCGTGAAAAGCGCCGTCACGATTCCCGTGGCGGTCAAGCTGAGTCCGTTCTTCAGCAACACGGCGAACATGGCCAAGCAACTCGACGACGCGGGCGCGGACGGGCTGGTGCTCTTCAACCGATTCTACCAGCCGGACATCGACCTCGAGGAACTCGAAGTGCGCCCATCGATTATCTTGAGCACGCCGCAGGCGCTGCGATTACCGATGCGCTGGGTGGCCATCCTGTTCGGACGGATCGACGCCGACCTGGCCGCCACCAGCGGCATCCATCACGCGCCGGACGTATTGAAGATGCTGATGGCGGGCGCGGACGTGACGATGCTGTGCTCCACGTTATTGGCGCGCGGGATCGGCCATATTCGCGTCATCGAAAAGGAAATGAGCGCCTGGATGGAAGAGCACTGGTACGACTCCGTGGAACAACTCAAGGGCAGTTTGAGCCAGATGCGCTGTCCCGATGCCAGCGCGTTCGAACGCGCCCAATACCTGCGCGCGCTGACCACGTGCAAGCCGATCCAGTCGACGGAGGGACGGTGAACCCCATGAAATACACGCGCGACGATGCCCTCAAGAAGATCCGCGAGTTTCTCGTCACCAACACGCGCCAGGAGGAAACCACCTGCGAAGCGGCGGCGCGGTTGGGAATCTTCTGCCACGGGTACGACCGGTGGACGCTGGAGCAGTTGCGCCATCTCTACCCCTGGCTCTCGAAGAAGATGCCCGCCGACACGCCGCGAGAAGAATTCCTGAAATTGATCGTGGCGTGGGACAATGCCCGCCAACTGGTGCACAAGGTCTCCACGACATGCGATGTGCACGCCGCCGATCACGATGGTTGCCTCGGTTTCGACCGCTTCAGCAATCAACAGCTCAAACGGATGTTCCCGCAACTGTTCCAACCCGACGACGAAATCTCGCAGTGGTGACCTGAGACCGGGCGCCACGCCCGCGGTGTCTTTCGACGGAACCCCCTTATCCGTCGGTCGTTAAAGCCACTCGTGTTTTCAGCGAGGGTTTTTCTTGCCCCCATCGTATTACTCTGTGATGAACCAGAATGATGACAAGCTGAGGGCATTACTCAGGCAGTGGCGTGACATCGAGCCACAAGGCAACTTCGAAGCCAATGTGTGGCGGCGAATTCGAGTTGCCGACGCCGTTCAACCCGAACGAGTGAGTCTGATCGAGGCGATGGGACGGTTGCTGTGGCAACCCGCATGGTCGGTTGCCGTGGCTCTGTTCGTGGCTGCGCTCGTCGGTGTCTGGGGCGGCGTCGCCACCATGTCGCGGCCGGCGGACACCTCTCGGGCCGAGCTTCAATTTCTTGCGCCGGGCACGCTGGCGGGAAGCTACCTGCAGGGCGCGGCGAAGGAGTTACAATGAAGAAGACGCTGGTCGCGCTGGCGGTTTTGACTTTTTTTGTTTCGTCGCTCTCGTACGGCGTGGCCAGTTGGTGTATTCATCGCTCCGTTAGTCGCGGGATGGCCGACCTGAACGACACCCCGTCGCTGAAGCGCGAGTTGAACCTGACCGACGCGCAGAGCGCCGCGATCGACAAGCTGAACCAGGAATTTCGCGCGAAGGTCGACCACTGCTGCGACGCGCATTGCGACGCGCGTTTTGCGTTGGGCCAGGAAATTGCCAAACCGCAGTCGGACCTCACGCGGGCCAATGCCTGCGTGGACCGCATGGCGGCGGCCCAGGCTGATTCGGAGCGCGCCACGCTCGACCACATCCTCCGCGTGCGCGCGCTGTTGACGCCGGACCAACAGCAACGGTACGCGGCGCTGGTAAGCCAGCAGATTTGCGCCGCCGGCCCTCTGGGGATGCATCACCCAACGCAATGAAATCAATCCTGATCGCCCTCATCTTTGCGGTCGGGACGCTGGCTGCGTCGGCGCAAACGAATGATTCGTTGGACGCGCTGATCGAGACCGCTCTCGCGAACAATCCGGAGATCGCCATGGCCCACCGGAAATGGGACGCGGCGCTGCAGAAGATTCCGCAGGCGCGGGCGCTGGACGATCCGACAGTCGGTGTGGACGCCTGGCGCAAGAGCG
The DNA here is from genome assembly GCA_963712025.1 of uncultured Verrucomicrobiae bacterium. Classification (GTDB taxonomy): domain Bacteria; phylum Verrucomicrobiota; class Verrucomicrobiia; order Palsa-1439; family Palsa-1439; genus Palsa-1439. Next base: position 170,013 of record CAVQGJ010000006.1, read on the forward strand.
AGGAGGCGGCGGCAGCAAGCCAGACCGGCCTGATGGTTTCGCAAAACATCCCCTGGTTCGGAAAGCGCGACTTGCGTGGCGGTGTCGAAACAGGCGCGGCCAAACAGGCGGAAATGGCGTGGCGGATGAAGACGCTGGAGGTCGTCGCCGCGGTGAAGCAGTCCTACTACAATCTCTGGCAGACGCAGCGCGAGTTGGATCTCAACCAGCGCAATCAAGAGCTGATGCAGCAGTTTGTCGAGGTCGCCCGCTCGCGATATGAGACGGGCAAGGCTTCGCAGTCCGACCTGATCCGCGCCCAGAACGAATTGGCCAAACTCGCCGAGGACCGCAGCGACCGCATGCGAACGTATCAGGTGGCATTGGCGGAATTGAATCGCCTCATGAAGCGCGCGCCCAACGCGCCTGTCGAGATCGGACCTGACGTAACCGTTCCGGTGTTGGAGCCTGCAGTGACCCTCGATCAACTGCAAGCGGCTGCTGCGTGTCGGCCGGAGTTGCAGGCGCTGCAGGAAGGCGCCGTGCGCGGCGCTGAGTCGGCGTTGGCACTGGCAAAGAAGGGGTGCGATCCCGATTTACAAGTTCGGGTAGAAGCCTGGCAGTACGAAGGCAAAAGCGGCGTACAGGAGTATGACGCGGGCGTCTCGGTCAATTTTCCGTGGCTCAATCACGGCAAGTACCAAGCGGCGATCAACGAGGCCCGGGCGAACCTCGACGCGAGCCGGGACGAGTTGGACGCCATGCGCGTGCAAACCACCACCGAGGTGGAGGAACTCTACGACGGCATTCACGCGATGCATCACCATTACGAATTGTACGTCGGGAAGCTGATTCCCCAGCAGCAGCTCGCCGTCGATGCCGCGCGGTCGGCCTACGAGAGCGGCACGGGCGGGTTCCTGGATGTTTTGGATGCGCGGCGGATGTTGTTTGACCTGGAAATGGAGAACCTACACCACGCCGCTGAATTCCAACGACTCCTGGCGTCGCTGGAACGAATGGTCGGAGGTCGGTTGCCGATGGCAACGACGGAGGAGAAGAAATGAAGCGGAGTGTTGGAGTGTTGGCAGTTTCGTTGGCGCTCGCCGTGGGCGTGGTGGCCCTATCGTGCACCCACAAGGAAAGCGGGACGACGAGCGCGGCCGGGGAAACCCCCAGCGGAGTCAAATATCATTGTCCCATGCATCCCTCGGTAGTTTCGGACAAACCCGGCAATTGCCCGATCTGCAACATGAAACTCGTGCCGTTTGACAGCCAGGCGAAGGGGAACGATCCCGAGGTCAAGGTGGCGCCGAAAAAGACGATGTACCGCTCGACGATGAATCCCAACGAGGTCAGCGATCAGCCGGGCAAAGACTCGATGGGCATGGATATGGTTCCTTTCGAACCCGAAACGTCGTCGGAGAAGACACCGCCGGGTCTGGCCGCAGTATCGATCACGGCTGACGCGCGGCAACGGATGGGATTGACGACGAGCGTGGTGGAACGGCGGGCACTGGCGCGCGAGGTGCGCACGTCGGCCCGGATCGCGGCGGACGAGACACGGTTGTACCGGGTCACTGTTAAAGTGGACGGATGGGTGGACAAACTTTTCACCGCGACGACAGGGCAATTCGTCAAACAAGGCGACCCGTTGCTCTCGGTCTACAGTCCCGACCTGTTAACGTTGCAGAACGAATACCTCACGGCCTGGCGATCCGGCTCCTCGAACCTGGTCGCATCGGCCCGGCGGCGCTTGTCCCTGTGGGACATTACCGACGACCAAATCGATCGGTTGGAAAAGACCGGTGTTGCCGAAAAGATGCTCACACTGTACGCGCCGGCCAGCGGGTGGATCATCGAGCGCACGGTGTTGCCCGGCCAAAAACTGACCGCCGGTGAATCGCTGTTGGTTATCGCCGATTTATCGACGGTTTGGGCCGACGCCGACATCTATCAATCCGATCTTCCGTACGTGAAGGTCGGCATGCCCGTCGAATTGACCTTGTCCTACTGGCCGGACAAGAAGTTCACCGGGAAGGTGACCTTCGTCTCGCCGACGCTGGATCCCGAGAGTCGCACCATGAAGGCGCGGCTGGAGATCCCGAATCCGGAATTACTGTTGAAACCGGAAATGTTCGCCACAGCCGAACTCTCGTACGAATTGGGCGACGGGCTGGCCATTCCCGAAACCGCGGTAATGCGCACGGGACTTGAGACGTACGCGTTTCGTGACGTGGGCGATGGACGCTTGGTGCCGACGCCGATCGTGGTGGGCGAACGCAGCAACGGCTACTGCCAGCTTCTCTCGGGATTGAGCGCCGGCGACAAGGTGGTCACCTCCGCCAATTTCCTGGTGGACTCCGAGTCGTCGATGAAGGCTGCCCTCGAGTCAATGGCCGCCAGTTCGCATCAACCGTGAGTCACCGTCCGGTATGATCAAGCGCATCATTCAATTCAGCGCGCACAATCGTCTTCTCGTCGTCCTGCTCGTGGCGGCGGCGGTGGCGTATTCATTCTATACGATGAAGAATATCCGGTTGGATGCGATCCCCGATCTCAGCGACACGCAGGTCATCGTGTTTACGAAGTGGGACCGCAGCCCGGACATCGTGGAAGACCAGGTCACCTATCCGATCGTCTCCGCGTTGCTCGGCGCGCCGCGCGTGAAGGCCATCCGCGGTTCCAGCGATTTTGGGTTTTCTTACGTGTACGTGATTTTCGAGGACGGCACCGATCTGTACTGGGCGCGCAGTCGGGTGAACGAGTACCTTTCGAAGATCACCGGCCAATTGCCGGCGGGCGTCACACCCGAACTCGGTCCCGACGCGACGGGCGTGGGCTGGGTTTATCAATACGCGCTGGTGGACAAGTCCGGCACACACAGCCTCGCGGATTTGCGGAGTTATCAGGATTGGGTGTTGCGCTACGCGTTGCAAAGCGTACCGGGCGTCGCCGAAGTCGCGGGGTTGGGCGGGTTCCAAAAGCAATATCAGGTAACGGTCGATCCGGTGAAACTGCAGGCCTACGGCGTTGGCGTCGTGGAAATCATGGACGCCATCAAACGCAGCAACAACGAGGTCGGCGGCCGCCTCATCGAGTGGAACGGCAAGGAATTCATGGTGCGCGGGCGCGGTTATGTGAAATCCACCGATGATCTCGGCCTGATTGCCGTCAAGACAACCAAGGCCGGCACGCCGGTGTTGTTGCGCGACGTGGCCGAGATCGCGCTCGGGCCGCAGATCCGGCGCGGCGTTGCCGATCTCAACGGCGACGGCGATGCCGTTGGCGGGGTTGTGGTCATGCGCCACGGGGAGAATGCGCTCAACGTCATCGAGCGCGTGAAGGCGAAGTTGAACGAGATTGAAGTCCTCCATGCCGGGAGGCGTCGAGGTGGTTTCCACCTACGACCGTTCCGAATTGATCCAGCGGTCGATCGACAATCTGAAGGACGATCTGATCATGGAAATGATCATCGTCAGTTTCGTCATCCTGTTTTTCCTCTGGCATATCCCGTCGGCGATTGTGCCGATCATTACCATTCCCGTCTCCGTCGCGCTCGCGTTCATCCCGATGTATTTCATGGGGATCACCTCGAACATCATGAGCCTCGCCGGGATCGCGATTTCCATCGGCGTGCTCGTGGACGGCGCGATTGTCGAGGTCGAGAACGCGTACAAGAAACTCGAACGCTGGCAGGAGGAAGGCGCCCGGGGCGATTTTCACCAGATTCGCCTGGAAGCCCTGATGGAAGTCGGGCCATCGGTCTTCTTCTCGTTGCTGGTGATCGCGGTGGCGTTTCTGCCCGTGTTCACGCTTGTCGATCAGGAAGGACGGCTCTTCAAACCGCTGGCCTACACCAAAACGCTGGCGATGGCCCTGGCGGCATTGCTGGCGATCACGCTCGATCCCGCGGTGCGCATGTTGTTCACGCGGATGGAACCATTCAAAATGCGACCGCGTTGGTTCGCGAAGCTGATGGACGGCGTGTTCGTCGGAAAGTATTACCCCGAAGAGAAACATCCCGTCAGCCGCGTGTTGTTCTGGTTGTATGAGAGACCGTGTCGGCTCGTGTTGCGTCATCCGAAAACAACCATTGCGTTGGCGGCGCTCATCGTGGCAACGACCGTCCCGGTGTATTTGAAATTGGGACACGAATTCATGCCGCCCCTGAATGAGGGGTCGATCCTTTACATGCCGACAACGTTCCCCGGTATTTCGGTCACTGAGGCGCAGCGGTTGATGGAAACACAGGATCGCATCCTGAAACAGTTCCCCGAAGTCGTTTCGGTGCATGGCAAGGCGGGGCGGGCCGATACCTCGACCGATCCCGCGCCGTTCTCGATGATGGAAACGGTCGTCCAACTCAAGCCGATGTCCGAATGGCGTCCCAAAGAACGGTTCTTCTCGTCGTGGCCCAGACCCTTGCGGGCGATGCTGGGGCATATCTGGCCCGAACACATTTCGCAGGAGGACCTCATCAACGAAATGGATCGTGCCGTGCAGATTCCCGGCAGCGTCAACGCCTGGACCATGCCGATCAAGAATCGCATCGACATGCTCGCTACGGGAATTCGCACACCGGTCGGCGTCAAGGTCTTTGGGGCCAACCTCGACGAAATCCAGCGCATCGGCGAGCGGATCGAGGGCATTCTTCGCAATGTGCCGGGCACGCGCAGCATTTTCGCCGAACGCGCCGCGGGCGGCTACTTCGTGGACATCACACCAAAGCGCGAAACGATTGCGCGGTACGGTCTTACCATCGACGACGTCCAGAACGTCATCATGACCGCCATCGGCGGCGAGACGATTTCCACGACCATCGAAGGTCGCGAGCGATACTCGATCAATCTGCGTTACCCGCGCGATTTGCGCGACAACATCGATCAACTGGAGCGAGTATTGGTCACGGCGCCGATGGGACGCCAGGTCCCGTTGAAAGAGTTGGCGGACATTTCGCTGGTGAATGGCCCGTCGATGATTCGCGACGAGAACGGAATGCTCGCAGGCTACGTATACGTGGACATTACGGGACGCGATGTCGGTGGTTACGTCGAGGACGCGAAGCGGGCGGTGGCCGCGGGATTGAAACTGCCGACAGGCTACTCGATCGTCTGGAGCGGACAATACGAAAACATGTTGCGCGTGCGCGAGCGGCTGAAGATCGTGTTGCCCGTGACCATCGCGGTGATTTTCCTGTTGCTGTACGCCAACACGAAGTCGGGCGTCAAGGCGCTGATCGTCATGCTGGCCGTGCCATTTTCGCTGGTCGGCGCGGTGTGGCTGCTGTGGCTGTTGAACTACAACGTCTCCATCGCCGTGTGGGTCGGAATGATTGCGTTGATGGGGCTCGACGCCGAGACCGGCGTATTCATGCTGTTGTTTCTCGATTTGTCCTACGACGAGGCGAAACGGAACGGGAAGTTGCGCAATCTGGCGGATTTACACGAAGCCATCATTCACGGCGCGGTGAAACGCATCCGACCGAAGATGATGACGGTGGGCGCGGCGGCGATGGGGTTGATGCCGATCATGTGGTCGGTCGGCAGCGGGGCGGACATGATGAAACGGATCGCCGCGCCGATGGTGGGCGGGTTGTTCACGTCGTTCCTGATGGAGTTGCTCGTGTACCCGGCGATTTATCTGTTGTGGAAATGGCACAAAGAAGTGAAATTATCCGCGGCGCAAGCATGAGACTGATCGTCTTGATATTCTGCGTGGCGGTCGCGGCGGGTTGCACCAGGTCGCCGCGCGTGTGCGCGGTGTGCAATCGCGAGGAATGCAAGGGGATGGCGTTTCGCGTGACGCTTGAGAACGGGAAGGTCGTCGAGACGTGTTGCCCGCGCTGCGGGTTGCATTATCTCGAGAGCACCCATCAACACGCCCGAAAGATGGAGGCGACAGATTTCGCCACGGGGAATTGGGTGGATGCCGCGAATGCCATTTATGTCTCCGACAGCGACATGCATCCGTGCGCCGAAATGCAGACGCTCCGCGATCCGCAAGGCTGCTGCATGTTGAAGACCTACGACCGGTGCCTGCCGAGCCTGGTGGCGTTTGCCGCGAAAGAACAAGCCGCAGCGTTCCAAAAAAGCCATGGCGGTCAAATCGTTGGCTTTCAGACGGTGTCCGCGAAGTAACCGGAATGTCTGAGTGAATTGGTGAGCGGAGATTCAGAAGCAGCCGGGATACGGTGACGCGCCCTGCCCTCAGACTACGGCCAATACTGCGCGTCTTCATCGCTCGGCTGGGTGCTGGGCGCGAACTGCTTCTTGACGTAGTTGGTGATGCTGGCAATGACCATGCCGACAATGGTGTCCGGCACGCCGTCGAAATTCTTGCTCTGGAGCCGCATGTCGCACGGGTCGTTGACGTAATCCACCACGAAATAGCGCCCGTCGTGTTCCAACGCGATTTCGGTGCTGAAGAAATCAAGTTTCGCCACATCGGCGATGATGCGCACGATCCGGGTGAGTTCGTCCACGTTCACAATCGCGCGATCCGAGGGCGTCACGACCGAGTACCGGTGCGTGGTGTCATCCCACCAACACGGGATGATCTCGCCGCAGACATGGTACACGCGGAACCAGGCGCGACGCCCGTTGAGGGTTTGTGGATTGACGCGCTGCTGGATGAGGAAACGCTGGTTGCGGAACTTGGCGCGGGACTGTGATACATCGTCCGGCCGCGTGGCGCCGATCACCACACCAAACCCTCCGCCGCCTTTGGCGGGCTTGACCACGAATGGCGAGGTCAGCGGCTCGATCAGGCGCGGGTCGAAGTTCGGCTCGGTCTCATACGGCGGCAAAATGATCGTCAACGGCAACTGCAATCCACGCGCGAGCAGTTCGCCGTGGATGTTCGCCTTGTCGATGGAACGCTTGTAATGATGCTGGGCGTTGACGAATTTCGTGCCCTTCGATTGTAGCAGTTGGTTGAATTGCAGAAAGCGCTCGTCTTCGTCGCTGGCACGGTCGAGAAAATACCGGAAATTCCGCTCGCCGTTTTGCACTTCGAGAAATGTCTGCTGGAGATTGTGCGGCCCGACGAGGTAACAACTCAGCCCGGCATTGAGACACGAACGATCCAACTGGTTGACGAAGTCCTGGTCGTACTGCCAGTTCCAAGCCAATCCGAAATGAACTTCAGTCGAGCGTCGGGCGATGGTGTCCATTTCCCTTGTCCGTTGTGTGGCAGCTCTTTAGAGCAGTTTCCACACCTGTTTCTCGCGGTGAGGGAGGAACACCCGGGCCCAGCGTTTTCGGGGCCGATACGTCACTCAACTCGGGGTACTCGAAGACTTTGCCTTCGTAATTACGAATAATGACGCGCTGTTTGTCATGCGCCAGCACGTACTCGGGACTGATCGGCACCTTGCCGCCGCCGCCGGGCGCGTCGATCACATATTGCGGCACCGCATAACCCGTGGTGTGCCCCCGCAGCGCCTCCATGATCTCGACGCCTTTGCGCACGCTGGTGCGCAGATGATGCGTGCCCTTGACCGGATCGCACTGGTAGATGTAATAGGGCCGCACCCGCATCATCAACAGCTTGTGCATGAGCTCCTTCATTACCGCAGCGTCGTCGTTGACCCCAAGCAACAACACGCTCTGGTTCCCCAGCGGAATACCCGCGTCTGCGAGCCGACCGCACGCCTCCCTGACTTCGTGCGTCGCTTCCTTTGGGTGATTGGAATGAATGCTCATCCACAATGGGTGATACTTCCGCAGCATCGCGCACAACTCGGGCGTGATTCGCTGCGGCAAAAAAATCGGGATCCTCGTCCCGATACGCAAAAATTCGACGTGCTGGATCGCCCGCAACTCGCGCAGCACCGATTCGAGCCGCTCGTCGCTGAACAACAACGGGTCGCCCCCGCTCAGCAATACGTCCCGCACCTCCGTGTGCTCGCGGATATAGCGGATCGCGTCGGTGAACTCCGTATGCAGATGCTGCTCGCCCGCGCCGCTGACCACCCGGCTCCGCGTGCAATACCGGCAGTACGTCGCGCACCGGTCGGTCACGAGGAACAACACGCGGTCGGGATACCGGTGCACCAGTCCCGGTACCGGCATATGCTCGTCCTCGCCGCACGGATCGGCCATCTCCCACGGCGCGGTCACCATTTCCTCGACGCGCGGGATCACCTGGCGGCGAATCGGGCAGTTCGGATCGGCCACGTCGATCAGGTTGAAAAAATACGGCGTGATCGCCATCGCCAGATGCCGGCCTGCCTGTGAAACGCCATCGCGTTCTGCGGGCATCAACGGCATCAACGCCTCCAGCGCCTCCAGCGTCGTAATGCGGTTGCGAAGCTGCCACCGCCAATCGTTCCAGTCCGCGTCGGGCACATGCGACCACAGGCCGCGAGGCACCGACGGGAATCGTTCGTTCATCGAAGAGGGTTGTACCGCCACGCCTTTGGGATGCGGGGTATCAGGCTGGGGATTCACGCCAAACGGAATGCACTCGGCGCGGATCGCGCCCCACTGTCCTCCCCCAGGCTCATCAGATTGCATGGCGAGGCGAAGTATAGGCCATGACAAGCAGGTGTCAAGCGGGTGGCGTTTGACGCTCTTCCGCCGCGCCGCCACCGTGGAATCCGGACACTCCAGCGAACCCAAAAACACCCTCGAAAAACGTCCCACACTGCCAATTTGGGCCGATAACTGGGTTTGTTGGCGCGAACGAACCCAACCATTGTTCGAGAATTCGGAAGTCACAAGTCTCTCTTACTGCCGCACATCGCCTCGCAACTTCGACCCTCACTCGTTGGGTTCGTTTCGCAAAAAGCCCCTACGCTCCGCCTTTGGAGTGCGGCGACTCGTCGCCGCTTTGCCGTTGGCCTCGACATGCCGTCGTTTCTCCCATCCCTCTTCGCTCTTCCCTCATCGTTTCCTTCGTTCCCTCCCCCGGTCACTTGTGGCCTCAACTTGGCTTTGTTTTTGGCTTTCCGGAAGTGAACTTTCCACGCCGGGTTGCCCAGATTTGGGTTCGTTTTGCAATTTTCATTTTTTCTGCGACCTCTCCAGCACCCCAACCGGTTGTGGCACCCCTCCCCCATATCAAAGAACATGACAACTACCGCCAAATAATATCACTGTACGATACGGTGTCAATTCTTAAATCCGATAGCCGCAGCCGCCCGCGCCGCTCCCGCTCGCAATTGTAGCCGCGAATCTCATTCGCGCGCCGTCCGTCGTCGTTGGTAGGGTCGCGCTGCCGCGTGACCGCTTCCTCATCCCCCCCGCCTTACCCCTCATCCGTCCCATGAGTCCTATTGGTCCCATTCTGGGCCCCGTTTGCCCTGAGCATCGTCGAAGGGTTCACCCTGAGCTTCGAAGGGCCTGCCCCGCCTCCCCCGCCCGCCCTGCTTGCCCTGAGCACCGTCGAAGGGTTTACCCTGAGCGGAGTCGAAGGGCTCGCCCTGCCTGCCCTGAGCCTCGAAGGGAGCTTTACCCGCCTCAGGCGCGGCTTGCCCGCCTTTGGCAGGGGTGCCTGCGGTGAGCCTGTCGAATCCGTCGAACGGGCCACCTCGCGCATCCGGATCGCCGGGACGGTAAATGAGTTGTGAATGCAATTGAGAAGTGGTAGATGCAAGGCAACAGGAGAAATATCATGGCTAAAGACTACACGATAAAAGCTGAATGGTTTAAGATAAATACGGGACAACTCTATGTCGTAAAAGCCATTTCAAAGGCCAACAGCAACCTTGCAGTCGTCAAGGTGGAAATTCCGCTTGCTGTTGGAGTTGATTTTGAAAAAGCCTTCGGGTCAGCGATGGCAAAAGAATCGGTTGAAACTGCTGCCCAGCAAGAGGCAAAGCGCATCGCCGACGCAAGACCAGAATAGTAGCCGCTCGATACCTGAAACATCCGTTGGATGTCGCAGGTCGTCAGCCATTCCGCTGGGGGGACTGGACTGTTGCTTTGGATGCTCAGCCTGAGTTGGCTGATGCTGCGACAACCTGTTGCAGAGCGTCCGCCAGTCTTGTGGCAAGGCGCTTGGCGATGCGTTCAACGTCTCCGTCGGTCAGAGAGAATGTGATGGCTGGCATGAGCCTGTCGAACGGGCGTCCTTCGTGACGCTCACTGCGACAGGCCGATTCGGTAATAGCGCGGCGGCGAGTTCACGGCATTCGCGTCGGTGACCGTCACGATGCCGCCCGTGCCCGGCACATTCGAGATGATGGTCGACCACGGGCCGTTGACCACGTCGGCGGTGCTTTCGACGTAGTACACGCGGTTGGAGCCGGTGGCGAAACTGATCTCCGCGTCGTTGCCGTTCATCTGGACTCCGTCAACTTGCAGATCGGGCCCCACGTCGAAATTAATCACGCTCTCGATCCAATCCAGGTTCGCCGAGATGCGCGTGCTGTAAAACGCGCTCGGGATCGGCGCCGCGTTGGTCGCCGGCTGGAGCTCCCAGTCTCCCGGCGCCACCTCCTGGTACAACCCGCCGGCGTCGATCATCGACGCGTTGAAGGGGTTGCTGCTCGTGGCGTCCACGTTGAACGGGCCGTCCGCAGAATAGTTGATGCCCGCCAGTTCCCAAACGCCGTCGTTCTCGATAAACACACCGCCTCCGGAATCACCGTACGAGATATCGCACGCGTTCGTTCCCGTGTCGCCGTCAAACGTGCACTGCAGTACGTCGCCGATACCCAGGCCGAAGTTGGTCACGGAACTCACGGAGCTCTGGCCCCATCGCTCCACCCAATTCGTCACGCCCCACGTCCAGCCGTTCGTCAGTCCCTCCACGATGACCGGCACGCCCCGGTCCGTGCCCCGGCCGAACACCATGGCCGGGCTGTTCGTTTCCCCGGACGACGTATACAGCGGCGCGTAGTACGGAAATGTCTCGGCCACCTGCCAGATGGCCAGATCGCTGTCGAGCGTCGTGTATTGGGCGACCGGGTGGTAGGTAACTCCACGGAACACGAACACGTCGTTCGTCGCGCCGTAAATGTGCGCGGCGGTGATGAAAAACTGCGGCGCAATCGGCGTTCCCAAAAAATTCCCCACCGGATAGAGGTTGGTGAACACTTCCAGCGAGGTGCTCCAAAAACCCTCGTATTGCCATCCGCTGTCGGCCAACGCGCCCGTGGGAGCGTTCGTGTTGTATGCCGGATCCCCGGTTGATTGAAAGAGCACGGCACGGACGGTGATCGCGTTCGCGGTAATCAACCAGACAACCACCAACACCGCAACAAAAGTCCCGCGCTTGCTCGTCACACCCATTTCCCTCATGTCCTTGATCGCACGAATCATACCAGTTTTGTTTCCGTTTTTCACGTCAATTTCCGGTGACAACCTATTTCCTTGACCCCCATTGCGTTATCAGTCAGCATCCCCGCCCGTTGTTGAGCCGATCAGTCTGTGCTCGCGACGGAATGAAAAAAATCGTCATCATCTTCTTGTTGCTGGTCTCGGTCGTCACCTTGGCGCTTGTCTATACCACCTTCACACGACCGGCGCCGCGTGCCGCCGATTTGCTGCCCGAATCTTCGCTCGTGTTCCTCGATCTCCCCGACTTCTCCCGGTCGCGCGACGACTTCTCCCGGACCGAATTGTCCGCGCTGTGGGACGAACCCGAAGTCCAGGCATTCCTGAAGAAGCCGCTCGACATGTTCCGCCAAAACCCGTCCCATCCGGGCGTCGATAACGGCAACGCCGCCATCCTCGATTTCGCGCTCAACTCGGCCCAGGGCGAAGTCTTCCTCGGCCTCACCCACGTGACCATCCTTCCCTCGTTCGGCGCCGGCCTCGTTGTCGGCGCGGACACGGGACACAAGGAATTCCAGGCGGCCGCGGGCCTGTACAAACTCGAGGGTTCACTCAAGAAAGCAAATCCCAATGGCGATTTTGAAGACAAAAAGTATCTCGGCGTAAAGTACACGCTCTGGCAAACCACACCGGACCTGCCGATCTGCCACGCTTTCTTCAATTCCCTGCTGGTATTCACCTTCGGCGAAGACACGATGCGCGATATGATCGCCTCGTACACCGGCCAAGTCCCTCCCAACTTTAAGCGGCTCTCCGCCAGCGCCAGGTTCGTCAACGCCCAACAACACGCGGCGAACAATTACCATTTCCTCGCGTACGTCAACGTCCAACAGGTGCTCGGCCTGTTCGGCCCGCTGCTGGCGTTTTCGCCGCAAACGTCGGGCGCATTCCAAAAATTGGATGGCATGGATGACGCCGCGCTCAGCATGACCTTCCTCGATCGCGGCGTGCAGGATGTCGGCTTCCTCTCATACTCCCGCAACGCGCCGAAGCCCGCGCCGCCCACGCAGCACAAGACCCTCGCGCTCACTTCGCCGGACACGCTGTTGTATTCCGTCGGCTCGGCCAATCTCGCGGCCATCTATGAGGAGGCAATGCAAACGCTCTCCCAATCCGGCAACACATCCATCACGCTGTCCGTCGGACAATTCCAGCAGGCGCTCCGCACTCGCGGCATTCACATGCGGGAAGACATTCTCCAGCAATTCGGCCCCGAAACGGCCGTCATCGCCAGTTGGCGCGCGGGCGCCCGTTCACCCGACGTCGCGTTCGTCGCCGAAATCGCCAACGAAGACAAACTTCGTCCGGCCCTCGACAATGCCCTGAACGCCCTCAAGCAGAGCACGCTGGGTGACGACGAGAAGGCTCCCTGGGATGAAACCGAAAGCACGGGTCACACGCTGCGCACCGTTCGGGTTGGCGCGGGCCTGTTCGCCCCCACGTACACCACCACCAGCCAGTTTTTCATCCTCGCGAACACGCCCGACTACGCCCGCGAGTTGCTGGCCCACGTGAACGCGTCAACACCGACGCTGGCCGCCAGCACGGCCTACCAGCAATCCATCCAGCGCGTGCCGGCCAACGGATCGTCCTACGGCTACGCCGACCTCCGCGGATTGTTCGAGCCGCTCTATGCGGTCGCCAAACCAGCCTTGTCCCAAATCGGCGATAACGAGTTCGTCGACATGGACAAGCTTCCCCAACCCGAGACGATCTCCAAACATTTGTTCCCGTTTGTCTCCGCGACCGTGAGCGAGACGGGCCAGGTCACCACCACCTCGTTTTCCCCGGTGGGCAGGTCCATGGCGATGATCGCCGGCGTCGGCGCCGGGATTTGGGCCGTCACCGAGTTCGGGCCGCAGCTTCAAAATGCCGTTGCCGCTACTCCAGTTTGGCCCAGAAAGTCTTCAGGTACGGCCGCTCCTTCGGCGCCACCCGGAAATCAAACGGCACCGTCTCAAACTCCAGCGGCCCCATAGAGCGCCCGCATCGCTTCGCCGCCTTGCCGATGCTCCCTTCAAACTCCTCCGCCCCCAGCGTCCGCTGATTGGTCGAACACAGCAGCCAGCCGCCCGGCGCGACCAGGGGGATCGCCAGCGCGGCCAACTCCTCATAATCGCGTCCTGCCTGAAATGCCCGGCCCCGTTTCGTCGTGGAAAACGTCGGCGGATCGAGAATGACCACGTCCCAGTGCTGTCCCCGTTTCGCGAATCGTTTCAACCAGTCGAACGCGTCCCCGAAAACGAAATCGTGTCCCGCCGGATCGAGGCCGTTCGCGCGGAAATTGTCCCGTCCCCATTCGAGGTAGTTTTTCGATAAATCCACGCTGGTCGTCACCGCACCGGCTTTCGCCGCAGCCACGGAAAAAGCGCATGTGTAGGCAAACGTGTTCACGACCGTCTTTCCCTGCAACGGCATCGCCAGCAGTCGTCGCCGGTTCTCGCGTTGGTCGAGAAACACTCCCGTCGCCAGTCCCTCGCCGAAATTGATGAGGAACGTGATGTCGTTCTCGCGGACGGGTGTTCGCCTGTCCAATTCGTTCCCATGAACCAGCCGCGGAACCGTCCGCTCCTGCTTCGTCACCAGTTGCGTGTAAATCGTCCGTGGCTGGCACTCGGCCCCCAAGCGCTCGATCAATCCCGCGCCGCTTCGCTCTGCCGCTTCCGTCTGCCATTGGACCAGAAGATGGCCGTTATAGGAATCGACAATCACATCGGGGAAACCGTCCGCCTCGCCGCTGATCAGGCGGAAGGCGTTCGTCGGTTCGCCAAACAACGGCTCGCGAAATTCCACCGCCGCGACCACCGCGTCCACCTCGTCAAACGCGCGCGGCACGGACGCCTCGAACGACACGCGCTCGCCCGTCGCGGGATGCTCGAAGCTGAGTTTGCGGGCATGCAGCATCAGCCGCGGCGCGGCCGCGCCCTCGTATTCCGTGTCCCCGAGAATCGGGAATCCAGCGTCCGCGGCGTGCCGGCGAATCTGGTGCGTCTTGCCCGTGAGCGGCTTGGCCTGCACGAGAAAGTACTCGCCGTGGGCCTGGACAAACTCAAATTCCGTCACGCAATTGGGCGACTTCGCCCAGAACTTCATGCGCGTCGGACGGACCGCGCTCAACAGCAGATAAACCTTCTCGACCTTGTGCTGTTCGAATTGTTTGGCGAGCGACTGGTTCGCTTCCCGTGTCTTGCCGAACACGATCACGCCGGATGTGTCCTTGTCCAGCCGCTGCAAAATCGACAGCGTCCGCCAGCGCGGCTCGCGCTTGGTCAACCATTCATGAATGCCGTCCGGCGCAAACCGGTCCGGCTTGTGGGTGTTGATGCCCGACGGCTTGTTGACGACCAGCAGATGGTCGTCCTCGAAAAGAATGAGCCCGTTCACGGGGTGTCGGGGTTCAACCCGGTGGCCAGTTCATCTGCCGGCCGCCCAGCAGATGCACGTGCAGATGGGCCACGCTCTCGCCGGCATGCGGCCCTTTGTTGATGACCAACCGATACCCGGTGCCGTCGATGCCCTCTTTGCGCGCGATCTCAGCGGCCACGGTCAGCAAATGTCCCAGCAACGCCTCGTCGCCGGCACCGGCTTCGGAAACGCGCGCGATGTCCTTCTTCGGAACGACCAGAATGTGGACCGGCGCCTTCGCATCGATGTCCCGAAACGCCAGCGCCCGCTCGTCCTCGTAGACAATCTTGGCCGGAATCTCTTTGCGGATGATTTTCGCGAAAATGTTGTCCGCCATGGTCTCACTCCACCACGGCCAGTTTCAAGCTCGCCGCCCGCGGCGACCGCATCCGCGCCACGCGCCCGCGCACGTGTTCCACGATGTCCTCCGCCAACTGCCGGCATCCCGCCGTCCACCGCCGCGTCCCGCGCAGTTGCATCACGCACACGCGCAAGCCGTCGATCCGCATCGTCACCAGCCGCCGGTTCGCCGCCGCGCTCAGCGCGTGGTCGAGTTGCTGGAAGAATTCCAACTCAAACCCGGCGCTCGTCCGCCACACCAGTTCGTTGAGATGAATCGCCACGCGGTTCGCGTCCCCGGCATACGCCTCGGAGATCCAGTCATAGCCCAACGTCGCCAGCACCGTGGCCACAATCTCGGCAATTTCCTTGCTCGGGATGACCCGGTCACTGCGCGACTTGACCGCGAACGCGTGCACCGCCGCCGCGATCGATTCCGCCAGCCACCAGTCGGAATGTCCCACGTTCTCCGCGACTTTCTGGATCGAACGCGCCAGCCGCTGCTCGTCGAATGGCGCCAGACGGCCGTCCTCGGCCCGGACCCACAGGACGTCGGTTTGCAATTGGATCATGATTTGCCCATCTGCTTGATTTCGTCGATGAACTGTTCGGCGTCACGAAACTGCCGATACACCGAGGCAAACCGCACGTACGCCACCTCGTCGAGCTTGCGCAGGTGGTCCATCACCCGCTCGCCGATCTTCATCGACGGCACCTCCCGCCCAAACTCGTTCTCCAGTTCGATAATCACCCGCTCGGCCAGCGATTCGATCTTCTCCGTGCTCACGGGACGCTTCTCGCATGCCTTCTCAATCCCGGCCAGCAGCTTGCGGCGGTCAAACTCCTCATACTGCCCGTCCCGCTTTTTCACGCGCAGTTTCTCGCGGAAAATCTCCTCGTAGGTCGTGAACCGCGCCCCGCACTTCAAACATTCCCGCCGCCGCCGAATCAGCAGCCCATCACGGTTGCTGCGCGAATCGACCACTTTGTCGTCGACGCCGGCGCATTTTGGACACCGCATATTCCCCCAATCTCTCCAACTCTCGCCTTGGTTAACATGCAGCCCCGCGCGGGTCAAGAGGGAATACCTCGTCAATGGATTTCTTGTGTGCTATACGTTCCCATCCCAAATGCGGTACCTGAAAATGATCGCCATCCCGTTGCTGATTCTGGTCGTCGTCTTCGCCCTCTGGCTGCGTTGGAACGAGCCGCGCCTGATCTATTACCCCAACCGCCACATCGACCAGACCCCCGACCAACTCGGCATCCCATACGACGACATCACCCTCACGACCTCCGACAACCTCCGTATCAACGGCTGGTTTTTGCCCGCCGCCGCACCCGCCGCACCTTCAGCGAAGACGGAACACCACGCCAAACTTACCGTCCTCCTCTTCCACGGCAACGCGGGCAACATTTCCCACCGATTCGACAAACTCGCCGCGCTTCGCGAACTCGGCGTCGACACATTCATCATCGACTACCGCGGCTACGGCCGCAGCGAAGGCGCACCGGACGAGCCGGGTACCTACCGCGACGCCCAAGCCGCCTACGATTACCTCGTCCAGCAGCGCAAGGTCGCCCCGCGCTCCATCGTCGTTTACGGCGAATCCCTCGGCTCGGCCATTGCCGCCGATCTCGCCACCAAAGTCGACGTCGGCGGTCTCATCCTCGAAGAAGCCTTCACCTCGGTCGGCGACGTCGGCCAGAAGATGTTCCCCTTCCTTCCCGTCCGCTGGCTCGTGCGGAACAAATACGACACGCTCGGCAAAATGCCCCGCATCAAAGTCCCGCTGCTGATCTTTCACAGCCGTGACGACGAGATCTTCGACATCCGCCACGCCCAGCGCCTCTTCGCCGCCGCCAACGACCCCAAACAACTCGTCGAACTCCGCGGCCACCACAACGACGCCTTCCTCGTCAGCGCCGCCACCTATCACGCCGCCCTGCAGAAGTTCTTCGCGAGCTTGCAGACGCGATGAATACCGGAGGGAGTTCTTCTCTTTGCACGGGTGAGAGGATTAAGGTGAGGGGTTATGGATGCCCCACGCGGCGCGAGAATTCAGGTTTCAATTCGTGCCGATGGAGATATCCAGAAGTCCCTGTTCCCGCTTTGCCCTCATGAGCCCTCGCCCTTGGTTTCCCGGCCCACCGAGGGCAAAGCAGGAGATTACGGTAAGGAATTATACAATCGGCTCCTGACAGGATGGTGTGGAAACGGTTACAATTTGGTGAACTGGCGGACGAGGAACCAAGCGGCGGAACTCAGGATTCAGCCCCCCCAGCGAACCCTCCAAAAATCGCAGCTCCCGCTCTGCCCTCAGAACACCCTCGGTCGCCCAGTTCCGTTCCCCTCAACCGGCCCTGCGAGGGCAAAGCGGGAGGTTTATGCAAACAGGCTGCCAGCGGTTTGTGGCGAATCAAGGTGGCATTGGTTACGTCTCCGTAACGAAGATCAGGCGGCCACAACTGCGGCGAGATTTGGGGATTGGAAAACTGCTCGATTTGCCATGGGCCGGAATGCTATCTGTAGGAACATGGTCCCAGAACCCGGCCTGCATTCGAGTCCGCCAGCTTGGCGGCTTTTCCCAAACCTGTTATGGCTGGGTGTTTTCCTCTTGGTGATGTTGGCAGGCCAAGGGTGCGGGAACAAGCAGTCAGAGATAGAAGACCAGTCAGAGAAAGCCAATGCGAGAGGGTTGGAAGCCGTGAGCCGGCATGATGATGACCTCGCCATTACCGAGTTCAGCGAAGCGATCCGGCTCAAGCCGGATAGTTCCATGGCCTATTACAACAGAGCCAGCGCCCGTAGCGACAAAGGCGACTATGACAAGGCCATCGCCGATTACAGCGAAGCCATCCGTTTCGAGTCGGATTACGTCGCGGCCTACAACGACCGGGGCAACGCCTACGGTTACAAGGGCGACTGGGACAAGGCCATTGCCGACGAAAACGAGGCCATCCGGCTCAATCCGAATTTCGTCGAGGCGTACAACACCCGGGGAGTTTTCTACGGTCATAAAAGCAACTATGACCAGGCCATTGCCGATTTCGGCAAAGCCATCCGGCTGAAGCCGGATTTCGTCGAGGCCTACAAAAACCTTGCCTGGATGTTGGCGGTCTGCCCCAACGTCAATTCCCGGAATGGGGAGTACGCCGTCGACTACGCATTGAAGGCCTGTGAACTGTCACAATGGAAGGACGATTCAATCCTCAGTACGCTGGCGGCGGCCTTCGCCGAGGCGGGCCGTTTTGATGACGCCGTCAAATGGCAGAACAAATATCTGGACTCCAACTATTTGGACTCCAATCCGTCGAGCGATACCGCGGAGAAAGCCCGTCAGCGGCTCGGTCTTTACGAACAGCGCAAGCCGTATCACGAACAGAAACCGTGAGACTCCATCGGGCTCGTGTTTGACAGAGCCTGCAAAACGCCGGACATTCTACCGGCAGTGTAGAGATGGACATGCTCTTTCTCTTCGACTTCCTCAGTCGAAGTACCTCCTTGAGGGCATGATCGGAAACTACACTGCCATGATTATTGTAGCCGATTGAGCGACCGGGCGGTTCTTCAAACGTCAGCGCGCGTAACGTCAGGATGCCGTCTTCCGCCCCGCAACCCACCTCTCCACCGGACGCAGCACCAGCCAGAACGCGAAGAACACGAGAAACAGCTTTCCGGTGCACAGCAGATTGTCGAACGTGCAATGATGAAACGGTTGGAGCAGTCCCTCCGCTAACACGTCAAAAATTACCGCGACGCAGTAGAACTTCGTGATGAACGACTCGATTCGCCGCCATTCCTTCGACAGCCAGAAGATCAGGAACCCCACAAACATCAACGTCGTCACCACGAATTGCCAGTATTCGACGATGGGGTTCCATAGCAGGTGCGCGCTCGCGTTGACCAGCGTGAAGCCGACGCCAATCGCCAACTCTCGCCCGTTGAACACGCTCCGGGGTCGTCGCGCCCCATCGCTACCCTCATCGTTCATGGCGCCTTGGGTTCGACTGCCCCGCCACTCTTCTCATACTTCACAAATTTCATCGCCGCCGAGTTCATACAGTATCGCAACCCCGTCGGCTTCGGCCCGTCCTCGAACACGTGCCCCAGATGCGCCCCGCATCGCTTGCACAGTACCTCCGTGCGCTCCATGCCAAACGAGTTGTCGGGTGTGAGTTCAATGTTCTCCATCGCCACCGGCGTCCAGAAACTCGGCCAACCCGTGCCCGATTCGAATTTCGTGTCGGACTTGAACAGCGCCGTGCCGCAACAAATGCACCGATACAGCCCCGCCTCGTGGTTGTTCCAATAACCGACCGAGCACGCCCGCTCCGTGCCGCTCTCCCGCGTCACCTTGAATTGCTCCGGCGTCAGCACCTTGTGCCATTCCGCGTCCGTCTTGACCACCCTGTCGACCGTGACGGGGCCGATCCGTTTGCCGTCATCGCTGAATTCAATAATCGTCACTTGCTTCGGACTCCTTTCGTCGCCATACGCCGCCCGCACCGCCGCGCGAATCCCCAGTCCCACAATCGCCGCGCTCACGAACATCGCCATCTTCTTCGTCGTCGATTCCATGGCTCTCACTCCGCCCAATTCAGTTGTCCTTCAACAGGCTGCGAAAATGGTCCCGAAACTTCGCCACTTTCGGCTCGATGATCACCTGGCAATACGGTTGCGACCCGTGCAACCGGAAGTACTCCTGATGGTAATCCTCCGCCTTGTAGAACGCCTTGAACGGCGTTACCTCCGTCACGATCCGCCCGTCCCAGATTTTCGCCGCCGCAATGTCCTGGATCGCCTGCAGTGCCACCGCCTTCTGCTCCGCGTCCCGGTAAAAGATCACCGACCGATACTGCGTGCCCGCATCGTTCCCCTGCCGGTTCAATGTCGTCGGATTGTGCACCGTGAAAAACACCTCCAAAATGGTCTTCAGCGGAATCACCTTCGGGTCAAACGTGATCTGGCTCACTTCCGCGTGCCCCGTCTCGCCCGACGAGACCTCCTCGTACGTCGGATTCGGCACCGTCCCGCCCGAATACCCTGACTCCACCTTCTCCACGCCCTTCAACTGCTCGAACACGGCCTCCGTGCACCAGAAGCAGCCGCCTCCCAGCGTGATGGTTTCTTTCGGTGATGACTGGCTCGTGGTTTGGCTCATGGCATTGACTCCGACCAATATTCCCGCGATGACTGCGACCGTCTTCAACATATCCATTGGATGCCCTCGTGGCGACCCGTGTTTCACACTTTCGACCGTTCGACCGCGAAATCCCCGTTGTAGGCCGCGTGCCCTCACGCGGCGCGTCCATCGATTCCACCCAATCTACGCACCGGACCTCCTGATGGATTCCCAATCTGTGGAGAGGCAAGTCTCGTCTCCTCTCCCCTTGGGGGAGAGGATTAAGGTGAGGGGTGTTCTTTGAAACTTGATGGGGTGCTTGCGCATGCCGCCTCGTTCGTTTGGTCAAGCGGTCACACGACCGCCACATCTCACCGCCGACGATGGCGTGAGCCACCTTGGGCAACGCCACTCACGTGGAAAACCGCCAAGCCGCACAGCCCCAGCCCGAGGAGGAGAAGAGACGACGGCTCGGGAACGTCGATAGCAATATAGTTTGCCGCACCTTCTAGCCCGTTCGCGAACACAGACCCGATTCCGCTCGGGTTGAATTCCAGAATGTTGCCGCGAAAATGGTTCCCCACGTACAAATTGCCGCCACTGTCGAACGCGAGTCCAATAGGGGCAGAGAGCAGGTTCGTCGATGCGAATATCGTTCCTTGTCCGTTCGGATTGAATTTCTCTATTGTGTTGTTGCTGTAGTTCGCCACATAGAGATTCCCGCTGCTGTCGAACGTAAGACCATTGGGGTTGTCCACGCCCGACGTTGCAAAGACCGTCCCGACCCCGTTTGTATCGAACTTCTCGATCGTAAAGGGGGAATTGCCCGTGTAGAGATTACCGCTGCTACTGAAGGCGAGCCCGCTGAAACCGAATCCCTGATATCCAATGTTGGTGCTTACGAAAACCGACCTGTTTCCCATCGAATCGAACCTATCAATCTCAACGATGCCCGAAAAAAGACCGTTCGTATAGTCAGCAACCGTAGCATACAGGTTGCCGTGGCTATCAAAGGCGAGGTCACCGTAAGGCGCATCCGGCCCCAGATTGGCGAATACCGACGCCTGCCCGCTCGTAGTGAATTTCTCAATCGTGCCGTTGCCGGCATCAGCCCAATTTGCTACGTACAGATTCCCGCTGCCGTCGAAGGCAAGGCCAAGTGGCCAGTTCAAACCAGAACTGGCCGTCGCGAAGTCTGATCCGTTTCCACTTGAATTGAACTTGTCGATCGTATTTGCGTTGGCCGTCGACAGGTAGACCGTATCAGCATTGGCGCAGGGGATGGAAAGCAACAAACCAAGAAGCACCGCGAACACGAGATTTACGACTGTTCTCTTCATGCTCTTGCCCTGCCTCAACCAGAGAATAGTATACACCAACCATCCCCGCAATTGGAAGCCAAGATTTTGCTGTCCCGGCTGTCACCTCCTGCATTCCCAAATTACTTCGTTCCGCCCAATTCCATCTGGATTCCGAGATAGGCCATGAACTGCGTGTCGCCATGGATGCTCCGCCCCGCCGAAAACAATAGATTGAACTGCTCGCTCAGTTTCCACGTGCCGCCCAGGTTGAACGCGAGGTTGGAATACCCCTCTGACGGTGGCGGCGAATTCCACGCGATCTCGCCGCCCAATTCCAATCGCTCGGTGATCTCCCGATTGATCGATACGCCCTCGTACCAGTAGTTGCGCTCATCATCCGCTGTCTGGATCACATACCCGACGTTCCCGTACGCCGTCCATTTGCCCCAGTGTTTCTCGGCCAGGACCGGCAGGATGTAGCCCGGCCTTCCTTCGCCCAAGCCACGATTCTGATCGCCCGTCGGCACCAGGACCTGTGGATAAATCCCCACCATCGGTCGCCAGCCCTTCTCTTCCAAAAACGGCCATTTGATCCCCAACAACATGTCGCCCGGCCCGGCATCCGTGCTCCCGCCATCCCGGGTCACCACCTCCACGGGAATCTCCAGCTTCAGTTGGACATGCGGCAGGCCGAGCACCGCCGGCGTACCGTAGTTGATGTCGAACAGCGGCGCTTCCATGTCCGTCTCGTCGCGTGTGTGCTCCAAGATGAACGGCACATTGATTTCCCACCCATTGGGCGGCGGTATTTCCGGGTCGTCAGTGATAAAAGGCGGACCCGCCCACGCCACCGGCAGGCCAAGCAAAGCGAGCACGATCACCACTCTTCGGATACACGGTCCTCCGCGGCGCAAGCACATGAGAGCCGAGCGTATACACAAAAAATGAAATCAAGACAACCGCGGAGTGAATATCTTACGGCGTGATCGAGCAACTCGGCAGATGATTTTTTTCGGCGTACCGTTGGTGATATTCCTCGGCGCGCCAGAATTCCGTCGCCGGAACGATCGCGGTGGTGATCGGACGATCGAATTTCCCCGATGCCTGTAACCCGTCCCTCACGGCGAGCGCGGTCTTCTCCTGTTCGGCATTACGGAAGAAGATTACCGAACGATACTGGCTGGCAATGTCCTCACCAGCCGAATGGAACAACGTCGGGTTGTGGATTTGAAAAAATACGTCCACCAACTTCTCGTAACTGACCCGCGTTGGATCGTAGGTCACCTGACAAACTTCCGCGTATCCGGTGCGATGGGTGCACACTTGTTCATACGTCGGGTTTTTCAACGTCCCACCCATGTAGCCGACCACCGTGTCCGTGACCCCCTTCACCTGCTGAAATGCCGCTTGCACACCCCAGAAGCATCCCGCCGCAAATGTCGCTGTTTCCGTCGCCCGTTCGTTCCCTTGGGTTGGCGCGCCCGGCAGAAACACCAAGCCAGCGCAAAGCAAGGCGGGCAAAATGAAATGGCACGTTCTCATACCGTCACGATGGATTGGATGTCCCAAACGGCAATTCGTTTCGCTGCCTTGACGCTGCGCGCGCGACCGCCTAGTATCGGCCCGAAACATCAGGGACACAGCATGGCGGACATCCAACCTTTTCGAGGAGTGCTCTACAACACCAAACGGGTCAAGGCCGACGATGTCCTGACGCAGCCGTACGACAAGATCACCCCGGACATGCGCGAGAAGTACCTGAAGCTCTCGCCCTACAACCTCATCCGCATCGAACTCGGCAAGGAAGAGGCCGGCGACACGGGATCCGCAAACAAGTACACCCGCGCCAGCGATTTGTACCAGGCCTGGCTGGGCGAGGGAGTCCTGCGCCGCGCCGCGAAACCCGCCCTGTACTATCTCGAACAATCTTTCGCCGCGCCCGATGGCTCCGGTCCGCGAACCCGCAAGGCGCTGATCGCCCGCGTCCGTCTCCATCGCTGGGACGAGGGTGTCGTCCTGCCACACGAGCACACACTGTCCAAGCCGAAGGCCGATCGCATGGCGCTGTTGCGTGCCTGCGGGTCGCAACAGGGCCAGATTTTCATGCTCTATCCGCGCCCGCAACGCAATCCCCTGCCCGCTCCGAATGACGCGCTGTCGTTGACCGCCACCGACGACTACGGCGTGGTCAACAAGCTTTGGGAAATCACCGACGCTGCCGCCATTAAGGCCGCTCATGAATCGTTGCGCGCGGCAAGATTCTACATCGCCGATGGACATCATCGGTACGAAACTGCGCTGGCCTTTCGCGATGAATGTCGCGCCGCCGCCGACAAACCGGACCCGAATGCGCCGTACGAATTCGTGATGGCCACGCTGGTCGATATGAGCGACCCCGGGCTCGTGGTACTCCCGACGCACCGCGCTGTTGCCAATCTCGGTTCATTCAACGCAAACTCCTTCCGCAATCAATTGGCGAAGACTTTCTTGGTCGAGCCACAGCCGTCGCTGGAGAAACTGCTGGCCGCGATGAGAAGCGGGAAACATCTTATCGGGATGCGGGATGCCGCCGAGTTCGCCCTGTTGCGGCCGAAAAACCTCGACGCGTTGCGACCGCTGTTCACCAAAAAGCCCCCGCTCTGGCACACGTTGGACGTCGCCATCCTCCACGTCGGGATTTTGGAAGCCTTGCTCGGCATTGACGAGGTCCGCCTCCGCGAAGAGTCCAACGTCACCTACTGGCGCGAACCCGACAAGGCCGCAGGACTCGTCCAGACCGGCCACGCGCAGCTTGCTTTCTTCCTGAATCCGACCGACGTTGAGGATGTGAAGGCCATCGCCGACGCCCGCTCGCGCATGCCGCAGAAGAGCACCGATTTCTACCCCAAGCTCCTGTCGGGGATCGTGATTAACGATCTGCGCCCCGACACCGTGGCGTAACGCCGGAGAATGGATCGCCATGTTGCCGATTCGGGAAACGAGACCGCCACGGGGCAAGTCCGCCAGGAAAGAAGACCTCCAGTTCGAAATCCGCTTCTTCGAGGGCGTCGCGGCTCGCGACCCTGATTTTGTCGAGGCATTGCAGATTCTGGGCGACGCCTATACCAAGATGGGGCAATGGGAAAAAGGACTCCAGATCGACCAGCGTCTGTCGAGACTCTGCGCCGACAACCCGCTCGTGTTCTACAATCTCGCCTGCAGCTATTCGTTGTTGAATCGCGTGGACGAAGCGTTCGCCGCGCTCGATCAGGCCGTCAAGCTCGGTTACGACGATGCCCGCTGGCTCACGAAAGATCCCGACCTCGACAATCTCCGCCACGACAACCGCTTCGAAAAACTCCGCACGGTCCTCTCCAAAAAACCCGGCGACTCGTCACGGTCGACGGAGTAGGCGCACCGCTCGCTCGACAATCGCTTTCGCCACTTCGATCTTCGGCAGTTCCGGCAGTTTCTCGACTGTTCCGTCCGCCGACAGGATGGCGACGCGATTCGTCTCCGCGTCAAACGCGCTCGCATCATTTGCCACGATGAAATCAAGGCCTTTGCGCGCTCAGTTTTTCCCGCGCATGGCTTTCCACATCATCCGTCTCTGCCGCGAAATCCGACGAGCACTTGTGACTTCTTGCGCCGACCCAACTCCGCCAGAATGTCCGGCGTCGGCTGCAGTTCCAACGTGCCACTGAACGAGCCTTTCTTGATCTTGCTTCCAGCCGCGGTCTTTCGGCCGAAAATCGCACACCGCCGCCGCCATGATGCAAATGTCCGCCGACCCGAACCGACTCCACACTGCCTCCGCCATCTCCTGTGCCGTCGTCACCGGCACGAATTCGACGCCCTTCGGAGCCGTGAGGCATGTCGGCCCGCTCACGAGCGTCACATTCGACGAAACCGCCAACGCCGCTTCGGCAATGGCGTACCCCATCTTGCCCGACGAGCGGTTGGAAATATAGCGAATCGGATCGAGAAATTCTCGCGTCGGTCCCGCCGTAATCAGGAAGCGAAGCGGAGTGGAACTCATGGTGTGCCCGTCGGCGCGGATCCGTCGTTCTACGAAAGCATCTTCTGGATCTTCTCCACAATCTTGTCCACATCCCACAGCCGGCCGATTCCTTCGTAGCCGCACGCCAGCAAACCCTTCTCGGGTCCGATGAATTCGACGCCGCGCGATTGGAGAATCTTGACGTTGGCCTGTGTCGCCGGATGCAGCCACATCTTGCCGTTCATCGCGGGCGCCACCAGCACTTTCGCTTCGGGCCGCAACGCGAGCGCGATCGTGCTCAGCGCGTCATCGGCGATCCCGTGCGCCAGCTTGGCGATGACGTTGGCCGTCGCCGGCGACACCACCAGCAAATCGGCGCTGTCGGCCAGTTGCAAATGACTCGGCCGCCAATCGCCCTCGCCCTCTTCAAACAAATCGATCGTCACCGGATGTTGCGACAGGGTTTGCAACGTCAGCGGCGTGATGAAATGGGTCGCGTCCTTCGTCATCACGCAATACACCTCGTGCCCGAGCTTCTTCAGCTTGCTCGCCGTGTCGGCGGATTTGTACGCCGCAATCGACCCCGTGATGCCTAGAACGATAGTTCGTTTTGCTGCCATGGTTTTCCGTCCTTTGCCGCGCGCATCGTGCGGCATTTTTCCGCGATCACCACTGCCTTCCCCTGCTCGAAATCATCGTCGAGCCGCCCGCTGACAATCACGTAATCATACTCCTTCCAGTGCGTCATCTCCTGCTGGGCCAGCGCCAGCCGCTTCGGATCGTCTCCTCGCTGTCCGTCCCGCGCCGACGCAACCGCGTCTCCAGCAATTCCATCGACGGCGGCATCAGAAAAATCGTCACCAGCGCGTCCGGATAGGCGAATTGCCCTCCGCGCACGCATTGCGCCACCTGGTGCGCCCCCTGCACCTCGATGTCCAGCAGCACGTCGCGCCCCGCCGCCAGTTGTTCCTCCACAAACCCGCGCGGCGTGCCGTAATAGTTGCCATTGTACTTCGCGTATTCGAGGAGCTCTCCAGCGGCTATCTTCCTCTCGAATTCCTCCGTGGTCAGGAAGAAGTAATCATGGCCGTTCTGCTCGCCCCCGCGCGGCGCGCGCGTCGTGCACGAAACGGAATACACGATGTTCGGCGACCAGTTCAACAGCCGCTGGCACAACGAACTCTTCCCGCCGCCCGATGGCGCCGAAACGACAATCACCAGGCCGGGCCGCGCCGTTGTTGACTCGGGTTCGCTCATTCGATGTTCTGAATCTGCTCGCGGATTTTCTCGAGTTCGGCCTTCATCTTGACCACCTGTTGCGAGATTTCCGCCGCATTGGCCTTGGAACCGATGGTGTTGATCTCCCGACCCATTTCCTGCGCCAGAAAATCCAGGGTGCGCCCGACCGGCTCGTTCGACTTCAGGCAATCGCGAAACTGGTGGAAATGGCTGTTGAGCCGCGTGATCTCTTCCGAGATGTCGCACCGGTCCGCGAAGAACACCACTTCCTTCACCAGGCGCTCGTCATCCAGCGGCACGTCCAGCCCTGCATCCTTGACGCGCGCGTGCAATTGGTCGCGGTAGCGCGTCACGATCTCCGGGGCGGATTTCGTCACCAGTTCCAGCCCGGCCTGCAAGAAAACCGAGCCGCTGCGCGAGGTCGTTGGCGAGGTACTTCCCTTCCTTCTCGCGCATCTTCACCAACCCCGTAATGGCCTTGCGCAACGCCGCCTCCACGCTCGGCCAGACGCTCTCCGCATCAAAAGTCGCTTCCGCCAGCTTCATGACGCCGGGCGCGCGCAAAATCGTGTCGAGCGTGAGCGAGCCCGTTCAATTTCATTTCCTTTTGCAATTTCTGGATCGCCCGGTGGTACGCCTTCGCCAGC
Organism: uncultured Verrucomicrobiae bacterium; assembly: GCA_963712025.1. Lineage (GTDB taxonomy): Bacteria > Verrucomicrobiota > Verrucomicrobiia > Palsa-1439 > Palsa-1439 > Palsa-1439. The sequence goes on from CAVQGJ010000006.1 coordinate 197,310, forward strand.
GCCACGTCCAACTCGACCTGCTCCTCCGCCTTCGCGCTGCTGCGATGAAACGCCACGACCACCATCACGCGACCGCGCGACAGGTGGGCATTGATCTCATCGCGAATCCGCGGTTCGAGTTCGACCAGTTCCTTGGCGAGGTTGATCGAAATATCGCTTTGCTTGCGATTGATCGAGTTGAGTTCGACGGTGAACTTGAACCCGTCCTTCGCCGCCTCGCCGCGGCCATATCCCGTCATGGATCTCATGCAGTCCTCATTTCAATCGATAGTTGCCCAACAGCGCGAACATGGCCGGCCACAGAACCAGCGCGTACACCGGCACCCACACCACCAGCAACAAGAAGCCGTCTTCGGCTGAGGGAAACCATTGCCGCGCTTCGACGGTTAACACGATGCCGACGGCAATGCCAAACGCAATCAGGGTTTGATGCACCGTTGGGGTGAGCCGCCAAATCTTTCCGCACCGCGGACAAATCCGTTCTCGTCCCCACAAATGGTGGGCAAAGCTTTGCACCAGCGGCACCAATCGTTTTTTGCAGTAGCGACATCGGAAATAGGGCCTCATAGATTCAGCAACCGCGCCATCTGACTCACATCTTTGTCTCCCCGACCGCTCATGTTGATGATCACGAGCGCGCCACGACCGATCTTCTTGGCGTTCGCCATGACGTAGGCCACGGCGTGCGCCGATTCGAGCGCCGGAATAATGCCCTCGCTCCGCGAACAGAACATGGCCGCCTCCAGCGCCTGGCGGTCCGTCGCATACGTGTACTCGATCCGCTTCTGATCCCGCAAATAACTGTGCTCGGGGCCGACCGCCGCATAATCCAGCCCGGCGGAAACCGAATGCGTGAGCATGATCTGGCCGTCGTCGTCCTGCAGCACAAACGTGCGCGTCCCCTGCAACACGCCGAGCGAGCCGCCCTTTTGGAAACGCGCGGCGTGTTTGCCCGCGCGGATGCCTTCGCCGCCGGCCTCGACGCCGACCATCCGCACGCCTTTGTCCTTCAGGAATGCGTAAAATAATCCAATCGAATTGCTGCCGCCGCCGACGCACGCCACGAGTTCGTCCGGCAACCGCTCTTCCTTCTCCAAAATCTGCCGTCGCGCCTCGCGTCCGATCACCGCCTGAAAATCACGGACCATCATCGGATACGGGTGCGCGCCGAGCACGCTGCCGAGAATGTAGTGCGTGGTGCGCACGTTTGTGACCCAATCCCGCATCGCTTCACTGATGGCTTCCTTCAACGTCTTCTGACCCGCATTGACCGCGCGCACTTCCGCCCCCAGCAGCCGCATGCGGTACACGTTGAGCGCCTGCCGCTCCATGTCCACCGTGCCCATGTACACCACGCATTCCATCCCAAACATCGCCGCCACCGTCGCCGTCGCCACGCCGTGCTGACCCGCACCGGTCTCGGCAATCACCCGGCGCTTGCCCATGCGTCTGGCCAGAAGCACCTGGCCAATGGTGTTGTTGATCTTGTGGGCGCCGGTATGGAGAAGATCCTCGCGTTTGAGATAAATCTTCGGGCCGCCCAGTTGGCGCGTCATCCGTTCCGCGAAGTACAGCGGCGTCGGACGACCGCAATACTCGCGCAGGTAATACGCCAGCTCGTCGCGGAACCGTTTGTCGCGACGGGCCTTTTCGTACTCGCGGGTCAATTCGTGCAACGGCTCCATCAGCGTCTCCGGCACGAACATGCCGCCGTACGGCCCAAAATGGCCGCCCTTGTCGGGTACGGTTGTCAGGTGCTCTTGCACAATTCGATGAATCTCCGCAATTTCTCCGGATCCTTCTTGCCGGGCTCACGCTCCACACCGCTGGCAACATCCACGGCATACGGTCGCACGCGACGGATGGCTTCCTGGACGTTCGCCGTCGTCAATCCGCCCGACAGGATGATCGGCGGGCCAATCTCCTTCGCTTTCAGCGCCAGCGACCAGTCGAAGGTCTTGCCCGTGCCCCCGCGCGACTCATCAGTGTAGGTATCCAGCAACAGAGCGTCAACATCGTACTCAGCGGCCACGCGCAAGGATTCTTCGTCGCGCATCCGGATGGCCTTGATCGACTTCGCGGCAAATTTCTGGCAGAAACCCGGCGGCTCGTCGCCATGGAATTGCAAGGCATTCAGCAGGCATTCGTTGAGCGCCTTCTCGATCTCGTATTCCAGTTCGTCGACAAACACGCCCACCTTCGTCACAAACGGCGGCAGTGCGTTGCAGATGTTCGCCGCCTCGCTCACCTTGATGTAGCGTGGACTCTTCGGGTAAAAAATAAAGCCCAGCGCGTCCGCGCCCAACTCGACGGCCAACAGCGCGTCGTTCAGGTTCGTCGTCCCGCAGATTTTGATTTTCGTGCTCATCACTCATCAAATGCTGTCACCCTGAGCGTAGCGAAGGGTCTCTGTCGTTTGCCCGGACAACCGGCACGACTGAGATTCTTCGTTTCGCTCAGAATGACAAAGAGCAGTGGTCATCTTCCAAGTAATTCTCCCATCTTTTTCAGGATGTCCCCGCTACGCATGAGCGATTCGCCAACGAGAATCGCGTTCACCCCGGTTTTGGCGACCCGCTCCACGTCAGCGCGCACATGAATGCCGCTCTCGGCCACAATCGTGTACTTGCCGCACATGCCGCGCTTAAGTTTCGCCGCCAGTCTTTCAGTTGTCGCCAGGCTGACGGAAAAGTCACGCAGGTCGCGATTGTTCACCCCAATGATCTCTGCTCCCGAAGCCAGCGCGCGATCCAACTCGGCTTCGTCGTGCACTTCCACCAGCGAGGCCAGACGCAACTGCGCCGCCAACTCGCGGAACCCCTTGAGTTGCGCATCATCCAAAATCGCCACGATTAGCAGAATCGCATCCGCACCGCGTGCGGCGGATTCATACATCTGTAACTCATTGATGATAAAATCCTTGCGTAAGAGAGGCAACTTTACTGCATCACGGATTTGCTGCAAATACTCAAGGCGACCCTGAAAAAACTTCTCATCGGTCAGCACCGACAGCGCGGACGCGCCACCCGCCTCGTACTCGCGTGCGACTTGAATCGCATCGAAGTTCTCCTGAATCACGCCGGCCGATGGCGACGCCTTCTTGATCTCGGCGATCAACGCCACTCCGCTGTCGCGACGCAACGCTCGCGCGAAGTCGCGAAACTCCCTCCGTGCCGCCGCCGCTTGCTTCAACCTTCCGGCCTGCGGTTGCAGCTTCGCCACTTCGAGCTTTTTTTCGGCAACGATCTTGTCGAGGATGTTCATCGGGGAAGCTTACTCCTCGTCGTCCGTCACGCCCTGCTTCCGCGTGCGTGGTTGGCCCGCCTTGAGCCAAGCGCTAATGAATGGATGTATGTCGCCGTTCATCACGCCCTGCACGTCGCTGGTTTGGTAGCCCGTGCGCAGGTCCTTCACCATCTGGTACGGCTGGAAGACGTAGCTGCGAATCTGGTTGCCCCACGCCATCGCGCCTTTCTCGCCGTAATATTTCTCCATCGCCGCGCGCTTCTCGTCCTGTTGCTTCTCGTACAGCCGCGCCTTCAACATCTTCAACGCCATCTCGCGGTTCTGGTGCTGGCTGCGCTCGATTTGGCACTGCACGACGATCCCCGTGGGCAGATGGGTCATACGCACCGCCGTCTCGACCTTGTTCACATTCTGGCCGCCACGCCCGCCCGAGCGGAACGTATCCACCTGCACGTCTTCCATCTTCAGCTCGACCTCGACCTCGTCACTCAATTCCGCAATCACGTCCACGCTGGCAAACGAGGTATGGCGTCGCTTGTTGGAATCGAACGGCGAAATGCGCACGAGCCGATGCACGCCGCGTTCCGCCTTGAGATACCCGTAGGCGTACTCGCCCGTGATCAGGATGGTCGCGCTCTTGATGCCGGCTTCATCACCCCCTTGGATGTCCACCAAATCGACCTTGAACCCGCGCGTTTCGCAGTAGCGCTGGTACATCCGCAACAGCATGTTGGCCCAGTCGCAACTTTCGGTGCCGCCCGCGCCGGCGTGGATGCTGAAAATGGCGTTGGACTTGTCGTTCTCCCCGCCGAGCAGGTTTTCCAGCTCGAATTGGTTGAACTTCTGCTCGGCGGCGCCGACTTCAGTGGTGATCCCCTCCTCCGTCTCGCCGAGATCGATGAGCACTTCCGCGTCGGAGATTTTCTGGTCGAGCGCGGCCAGCGTATCGAGCTTGCGGCGGATCGTGGATGCTTCGTCGAGAACCGTGCGGGCTTTGGTTTGATCGGCCCAGAAAGTCGGGCCGGCCATGATGTTTTCTAGTTCGACCAGGCGAGCGCGTTGTTTGTCAACGTCAAAGATACCTCCTTAACGCCTGGTGACGTTCGCGCAAATCACTTACTTTGATCTTGAGATCTTCTATCATGGTTTTGTTAACTCAACACATCATCCGCCGAATGTCAACCTGCGTGCGGTCGGGAGGACAACGCTTCGTCATGGGAACAATCTAGCCAATGCGCTTTGCCCGCGGGCCTTTCGGCGTGTCTTCGATAACCCAGCCCTGCTTCGCCAGATGATCGCGAATCTCGTCAGAGCGCTTGAAATTCTTGGTTTTCCGCGCCGCCTGTCGCTCTTCGACAAGTTGCTGAACTTCAGCGGGTGCCTCGGATTTCACCGGCATCCCGAAACCGAGGACCATATCCAACTTCTTCCAAGTCGCCAAAACGTCCGCCGCGTCAGCCGGCGAAAATGTCCCTTTGTTCCCTGCGCGAACAAACTCAAACAGCGCTCCCAGTGCCCCACTGATATTCAGATCATCGTCCAACGCCATCTCGAATTCAGCAACCGGACCTGCGGACTTGCTGCGCTCCGCGCTGCCAGCGATTTCCTGCAACTTCAGGAGAAACTCATCGATCCTCTGCAACGCTGAGCGGGCCGCTTGCAGGCCGTCGAAAGTGAAATTCAGTTGCTCGCGATAATGCGCGGAGATCAGCGCGTAGCGGACCTCGCGACCCGTCCAACCTTTGGCGAGCAGGTCGCGCAACGTGTAGAAATTGCCCGCCGACTTGCTCATCTTCCGTCCCTCGACGAGCAGATGCGCGTTGTGCAGCCAGTAACGAACGAATGGTTTGCCCGTCGCCGCCTCGCTTTGGGCAATTTCGTCTTCGTGATGGGGAAAGATCAGGTCTTCGCCGCCGCAATGAATGTCGAAGGTTTCCCCCAGATGTTTCATGCTCATCACGCTGCACTCGATGTGCCAGCCGGGCCGGCCATCCCCCCATGGTGACGGCCACTTGATATCTTCGTCGTCCTCATCCCATGCCTTCCACAGCGCAAAATCCGCCGCGTGCTCCTTGTCGTACTCGTCCTGGGCGACGCGCGCACCGGACTGCAAATTCTCCAGGTCAAGATGCGCGAGCTTCCCGTAGTCTGGAAACGATTTGATCGAGAAATAGACACTGCGATCGTCGGCCACGTAGGCATGTTTCCGTGCCACCAGCGTCTCGATCAACTTGATCATGTCCGCGATTGTTTCCGTCGCGCGGGGCACGACGTGCGGGCGCTGGATATTCAACGTGTCGAGGTCCCGAAAAAACTCTTGCGCGTAGAAGTCGGTCACGTCACGCAACGACTTGCCCGATTCACGGACGGTGCGGATGATCTTGTCCTCGACATCCGTGATGTTCATCACGTGCTTGACCTGAAAACCCTTGTATTCGAGATAGCGACGCAAGAGGTCTTCGAAGGTGAACGCGCGCAGGTTGCCGATATGCGCGTAGTTGTAGACGGTTGGCCCGCATGTGTACAACCCAACCTTCTTGCCTCCCGGATCGAGGGGAACGAAATCCTCTTTGCGACGCGTCAGCGTGTTGAAGAATTGCAGGGCCATGACGCGCTACATCTCCACGCTCGCGATGGCGACAACAACAATTCCCTCCTTGCGACCCGTAAATCCCATGTGCTCGCTCGTGGTCGCTTTGACGCCGATTCGCCCGGGCGCCACGCCCAAGGTGTTTTCCAAGGATTTCCTGCATCTGGGGAATGTGCGGCGCCATCTTCGGCACTTGCGCAATAATCATCGCGTCCACGTTGTTGATGGTCCCGCCGGCTTTTCGCACGCGCTCGGCGCTCTCCCGCACGATGACCATGCTGTCGAGATTCTTGAACTTCATGTCGCTGGGCGGGTAGTACTTTCCGATGTCGCCGAGCGCCGCCGCGCCCAGCAGCGCATCCGCGATGGCATGCGCCAGCACATCCGCGTCGCTGTGGCCTTCCAAGCCGACCTCGTGAGGGATTTCCACGCCACCGATAATGCACTTGCGCCCCGCGGCAAACCGATGCACGTCGATTCCAATGCCAACACGGTTCATAGAGTTTGGAAGGATAACATCACTGCCGCTGGCGAAGCAATGCTTCCGCAATGCCCAAATCCGACGGCGTCGTGACTTTCAAATTCAGAAACGGCGTCTCGACCAGGTGGACCTTCTCGCCTATCAACTCCACCGCGGCCGCTTCATCGGTGACGACAATCTTCTTCTCGAAGACTTTCGCATACGCATCCCGTAGCAAACGGAATGTCACCGTTTGCGGCGTTTGCACCGCCCACAACCTGGTGCGATCCACCGTGCGCACCACCGTCTTGTCCTCGTTGGCCTCTTTGATGGTGTCCACGACCTTGGTGGCCGCGATGCCGGTCCCGAACGCCCGGGCGCTGGCAATGGTGGATTCAATCAGTGCCGGCGTGACCAGTGGCCTGGCCCCATCGTGGACCGCCACAATCTCCGTTCGGGACTCGCAGGCTTTCAAACCGTTGCCGACCGAATCCTGGCGTTCCGCGCTGCCATCGGTAAACGCGGCCACCTTCTTGAATCCGAATTGCCGAACGAGTTGCTCTGCCTGTTGAGCGTAGTCGGGTCGCCGCACCAGAACCACCGTATCAATGGCCGGGCACTGCTCGAACGCCGCGAGTGAGTAGAACAAAAGCGGCTTGCCGCAGAAGCTCGATGAATTGCTTGTTGGGGCCGCCGCCCATCCGCGTCGAGCGACCAGCGGCCAGCACGATGGCTGTAACCATGTCGGAGCAGACTAACAAAACCCCGTCTGCCGGAGCAAGCTTGCCCCGCTCAGACTGCGGACGGTTCCGGCTGCCGCTCGTTCTCCATGGCAGCCTGGCTGCCGCTGGGAAGCTCGGCGAACGCCATGCGTCCCGCAGCGGTTTGCAGCACGCTGCTGATCGTCACTTCTACCTCTTGCCCGAGGAGACGGCGGGCCCGGTTGACCACGATCATCGTGCCGTCGTCCAGATACGCGAGGGCCTGCTGCGGTTCGCGTCCCTCCTTGAGGAGGCGAACCGACGAGCGTTTCGCCCGGCAGCACCGCCGGCCGCAACGATTTCGCCAGCTCGTTGACATTGAGCACCTTGACGCGCTGGAGTTCAGCGATGCGACTGAGGTTGAAATCGTTCGTCAGGATTTCCGCGGGAAGCATTTTTGCCAACTGCACCAGCTTGCCGTCAACTTCCTTGATGTCGGGCACATCGTTCTCGTGGAACTTCACTTCCACGCGCGGGTTGAGTTGCAACATCTTCAGCACTTCGATGCCGCGCCGGCCCCGCGCCCGCTTCACGTCATCGGCCGCGTCCGCGATGTACTGCAGTTCGTTGAGAACAAACCGCGGGACGATCAGCACGGCGTCCAGAAACCCCGTCGTGCACAATTCCTGGATGCGCCCGTCAATGATGATGTTCGTATCGAGCAACACCAGCCGCTCGGGTTTGTTTTCCCGCATGAATTTCACGTAGGGAATCACCAGGCTGAACTCGTCCTTGGCGCGGTAGGCGATCACCATCGCCAGGTACGAGCAGACGACGTACATCGCGATTTGCGCGATCAGCTTCGGCTCCTCGTCGATGAATTTGAACAGAACCGAGTTGCCAATGAAGTAGCTGACGGTGAACCCGACCAGTATCCCGAACGACGCGGCGGACAGTCCGCGCAACGAAAAACCCTTCAGCGCCTTGTCAACCCCGATGAACAGACCGCCTCCCGCCAACCCGATCAGGATCGCCAGCACCGGATGCTCCGCCCACTGGTCGTGCAGTTGAGAGATGGACCAACTCCCCAGCACGCACAGGATCAGGAAAAACAGTCTCAACATCAGCAGCGTCATGGCTCTAAACTTGTTCCCTCCACCGATAAGGGAGCAGATTTGAGGCCAGTGCGTCCTCCCATCGCCGTGGCTCCGGCGACAGGTCGTCCCTTAAAGCCCCGAACTGGGAACCAGCCTCTGCGATTAAGCCGGGAACGCAAGGTTTACTCCGACTTCGATGTCGAGGTTGCCGTCATGGCCAATAATGAACGCCGGCCGCGCGACAAATGCGGCGATCAGCAAGTACCCCCACTGAGCGTTAATCTGTCTTGCCCTACTTCGCCGGCGTGGTCGAATCCGTGCCGAAAATAATGCTGCCCGGTCCGCTTTGCGCCGGATGCGACGAGTCAGGCACGGCCCAGTTCTTGGTCGGTTCCGGCTTCTTCGTCTCGGGGCGATTCCCTTCCTTGTACAGCAGCCCGTACTTCCGCCAATTCTGCACCAGACGCACAAGTTCGTCATGCAACGTCGGGTCAACCAGTAGTTTGCCCGCCGTCCCCTGCCCCTTTTCGAGACGCGCCAGAATATCATTCAACCGCGCCGTGCTCTCCGCGAGATTCTTGGCCGCCGCGTGGATGTCATCCTGGTTGGAGATCACCACCTGATCGATATTGCTCGACGCCTGCTTGAGATTGTCGGCGGCATCGGAAAACCTTGTCAGCGTCGAATCCACCTTGCCGCGGCTCTCGTCCACGACTCCGCGCAGGCTCACCGTCAACCCGATCGCATTGCTGCTCACCGTGTCGATATTGACCAGCGCCGAGTCGATGTGATCCAGGCTCTGGCGGCTCAATACCGTCTCATCGATGCGCTGGATCGCCTTGTCCACCCGCTCAATCGTCCCCGCCGCCTGATGCAGCACGTCCACCACGCTGTGAATCGCCTCGCTCAGGTCGATACCGGACGACCCTTCCACGCTGTCTCCGGGCTTGAGAAATTCCGCCGTCGCGCTCTGGGGAATGATGTCCACATAGCGGTCGCCGAGTAATCCGGACTGGTTGATGACAAACTTCGCGTCCTTGCGGATTTTCACGTCATCGAGGATCGAGAGTTTCACGATCACCTTCAATTCGCCCGTCTGGTCCAACGTAATGCTGTGCACGGTGCCCACCTTGATGCCCCCGTACAGCACGCTGGCGTCCTCCACGATTCCACCCACACTGGAGAACACCACGTTGATCTCGTACCCGTTCCGCGTGAGCGGCTCATACTTGCCAAACTTCCAAATGAGCGCCGCCAGCAGTGCCAGACAGACGGCGAAGAAAATGCCGACTCGGATTTCAACTGACCGTTTCTGTGCCACGTTGTGCCTCCTCCTGAATTTCCGCCGTCCCCGTTATAAATTGCCTCACGATCGGATCGGCGGTCGCCTGAATCTCTTTCGGCGTTCCCACGGCGTGAATCCGCCCCTCATGCAGCATCGCGATGCGGTCGGCGATCTTGTACGCGCTGGTCATATCGTGCGTCACCGCGAGGCTCGTCACATGCAACTGGTCGCGCGTCCGCAGGATCAAATCGTTAATGTGGTCCGCCAGCACGGGATCAAGTCCCGTGGTCGGCTCGTCGTACAAAATGTACTTGGGGTTGGCCACGCAGGCGCGGGCCAGGCCCGCCCGCTTCCGCATCCCGCCGCTCAACTCGGCCGGCTTCTTGTCCTTCGCGTTCAACAAATCCACAATCGTCAGCGCCTGCTCGACCCGCTGGGTGATCTCCGGTTCCTCCAGCTTCCGCTCCTCGCGCAGTGGAAACGCCACGTTCTCAAACACCGTCATCGAATCAAACAACGCCCCTCCCTGGAACAACACGCCAAACTTCTTCCGGATCGGCGTGAGTTCGCGCTCCGACAGCGGCTCGATGTCCACGCCGTCCACAATCACCCGGCCCGCATCCGGCCGCATCAACCCGCACAGGTGCTTGAGCAACACGCTCTTGCCGCCGCCGCTGCGCCCGATGACGACCAGCGTTTCTCCGTCGCGGATCTCAAAATCCACGCCGCGCAGCACTTCGGCGCCGTTGAACGATTTCCGCAAGTCCTGGATCTGGATCATACGGGGATGATCCTGCTGAAAACCACCGTGAGGAAAAAATTCGCGATGAGCACGGTCAACGACGACACCACCACCGCTTCGGTCGTCGCCCGGCCCACGCCTTCGGCGCCTTCGTCCGCATTGAACCCTTTGTACGTCGAGATCAGGGCGATGAACATGCCGAAGAACACCGACTTGATCAGCCCGCTCGCCACGTCTTTGGCGGTCGTAAACTGGTACATGTGGTTCAGGAAATAGGCCTGGTCGATCCCACACATGTGCACGCCCAACAAAATACCCGCTAAAAATCCCGAAGAACATCGCTTCCGCCGTCAACAGCGGCAGCCCGACCATCAGGGCGATGAACCGCGGCACGGCCAGGTAATCGACCGGCGCCGTTCCCATCGACCGCATGGCGTCGAGTTGCTCCGTCACTTTCATCGTGCCCAGCTCCGCCGCAATCGCCGCGCCCACGCGTCCCGCCACCATCAACGCCGTCAACACCGGCCCCAGCTCGCGCGTCATCGCCACGCTGACGACCGGCCCGACCGCCGTGTCCATCTTGACCTTGTGAAATTGCAGGTAGGTTTGCACGGCAAACACCATGCCCGTAAACGCCCCCGTCACCACCACCACCGCCTGCGATTGCCAGCCGATCTTGTACATCTGATCGACTGTCTCGCGCCACCGCGGCCGCTTCGAGAACGTCGTTTTGACGATATCCAGCAACAGCAGGAGCATCGACCCGAGCTGATTGAGCTGGTCGATCACGAATTGCCGAAATCGTTGTACCGCCTCCATGGTGCCGCGCGCAGCATAAGAGAGCCGCCCAGACCGTTGCAAGCCCGCCGTGGCCGCGTCCGTCCCGCTTCCCAAACGAAAAGGCCGCCCCGAATCTCTTCGGGGCGGCCAGGGGTGAAACGACTACTCCGCTCAGCTCGCGCTGGCGGCTAGTTGGTTGAATACCAGTTTGTCCTTGTCGTCGCCGACGGTGACTTCGATCGTCTCGTTGGGCTTGAAGTTGCCCCGAAGGATTTCCTCGGCCAGAGGATCCTGCAGGTACTTTTCCACCGCCCGACGCAACGGACGCGCGCCGAAATGCGGATCGTAGCCCTTCTCGATCAGGAAATCGGTCGCCGCCGATGTCAGGGCAATCTCCACATCCTTGTACTTGAGGCGGGTCTTGACCTTCTCGACCTCGAGATGGACGATCTGGCCCATGTCCGCCTTGGTCAGGTTGTGGAATACGATCAAGTCGTCGAGGCGGTTCATAAACTCGGGCTTGAACACGCGCTTGGCTTCTTCCAGGAGCTTGTTCTTCATGTCGGCGTACGTGTGCTCTTCCTTGGCCGGCGCGAAACCGAGTTCACCCGCCTTGCGGATCGTGTCCGCGCCAATGTTCGAGGTCATGATGACCACGCAATTGCGGAAGTCCACCTTGCGACCGAGCGAATCGGTCAGGTGTCCGTCTTCGAGAATCTGCAAGAGCATGTTCATGACGTCCGGGTGCGCCTTTTCGATCTCGTCGAACAGCACCACCGAGTACGGCCGGCGCCGCACGCGCTCGGTCAACTGGCCGCCTTCTTCGTACCCCACATAGCCCGGAGGCGAACCGACCAGCCGCGAGACGTTGAATTTCTCCATGTACTCGCTCATGTCGAGCTGGATCAGCGCATCCTGGTCGCCAAACATGAATTCCGCCAGCGCCCGGGCCATCAACGTCTTGCCCACGCCGGTCGGACCGAGGAACACGAACGAGCCGATCGGACGGTTCGGGTCCTTGAGGTCGGCGCGGCTGCGGCGTAACGCCTTGCTGATGGCAATCACGGCCTCGTCCTGGCCGATGACCGTCTTGCGCAACTCGCCTTCCATCGCCAGCAGTTTCTCGGCATCCTTCTGCTCCATCCGGCTCAGCGGAATGCCCGTCCACTTGGCGACAATCTGCATGATGTCGTCTTCCGTGATGACAATCTGCTTCTCGTCGCGCGCCTGCCGCCATTCCGCCAGCGTCTGTTCGAGACGTTCCCGGGCCTGCTTCTCCTTGTCGCGCAGCCCGGCGGCCAGCTCGAAGTCCTGCGCCTTGATCGCCGCTTCCTTCTCTTCCTTGATCTTCTCGATGTCGCGCTCGGAATCCTGGATGTTCGGCGGCCGGGTCATCGACTGGATGCGCGCCCGCGCGCCCGCTTCATCGACAACGTCGATCGCCTTGTCGGGCAGGAACCGACCGGTGATGTACCGGTCGGAAAGCCGCGAGGCCGCCAGCAGCGCCTCGTCCGAGAACTTGGCGCGGTGATGCTCCTCGTACTTCGGACGCAGGCCCTTCAAAATCTCGACGGTCTGGTCCACCGTGGGCGGTTCGACGATGATCGTCTGGAACCGTCGTTCCAGCGCCGCGTCCTTCTCGATGTACTTGCGGTACTCGTTCATCGTGGTCGCGCCGACAACCTGCAACTCGCCCCGGGACAACGCGGGCTTGATGATGTTGCTGGCGTCCATCGCGCCTTCGGCCGAACCGGCGCCGACGATCGTGTGCAACTCGTCCACGAACAGGATGACGTTCTTCGACCGCTTGATCTCGTCCATCACGGCCTTGATGCGCTCCTCGAACTGGCCGCGGTACTTCGTGCCCGCCACCATCAACGCCAGGTCGAGCGTCACGACGCGCTTGTCGCGCAAAATCTCGGGAACATTGCCCCGGGAAACTTCCTGGGCCAGCCCTTCCACGATGGCGGTCTTGCCGACACCGGCTTCCCCGAGAAGCACGGGGTTGTTCTTGGTGCGGCGGCACAAAATCTGGATCACGCGCTCGATCTCGTTCTGGCGGCCCACCACCGGATCCAGGTCGCCCTTGCGCGCCAGCTCCGTGAGGTCGCGCCCGAACATCCGCAACGCGGGCGTCTTCATTTCCTTCTTGCTGGCGGTGGCTTCGCCCTCTTCGGTCGTGCCTTCACTCGGGGTGAAGTTCGGATCGAGTTCCTTCAAAATCTCGTTGCGGCAGCGTTCGATATCGACGTCGAGCGATTTCAGGATGCGCGCCGCGGCGCCTTCGCCTTCCCGGAGCAAGCCGAGCAGAATGTGTTCGGTGCCGACGTAATTGTGGTTGAGCTGCTTGGCTTCCTTCTGCGCCAGCGCGAGGACCTTCTTCACGCGCGGGGTGTAGGGAATGTTGCCGACCATCTTCGTCTCGGGTCCGGTGCCAATCTGCTTTTCCACTTCCATGCGGACGGTCTCGAGATCGAGGCCCATTTTCTGCAGGACGTTGACGGCGACGCCCTGGCCGAGCTTGATCAGGCCAAGAAGCAGATGTTCCGTGCCCACATAGTTGTGGTTGAACCGGTCCGCTTCTTTGCGGGCCAACGCGAGCACCTGCTGCGCTCGCGGCGTGAAATTGTTCATTTCCATCACCGTCCTCTCATTCTGGTTCGGCTTGTCCGCCGTCGCCCCGGGGACGGTCGGCTCAAATCCGGTTTCGAAATCGCCGCCAACTGCGCGCGAATCAGTTCCGCCCGCAAAATGTCGCGTTCCTCGGCGGTTAGCTTCCGGGCCGCCGCCCGCTGTACGTGCGCTGGCTGGGAGAGAATGAACATTTCATCCACTGTCACTCGCGCTGTAGACGGAAATATCTCTAAATCTACCCCCATACGTACCAAACTGAGCAAATTCAATGCCTCTTTCGAACTGATTGTATGTGCATTGGTTAGAATGCCATACGCACGCCCGATTTGATCATAAACCAGTTTTGGCTTTTTTTCAAGGAGCGTGATGCGGGCGTTCTCTTCGTGCTCAATTATTTGCAGGATGACCTTATTGAGACGCTCGACGACTTCCATCTCCTTTTCACCCAGCGTCGTTTGGTTCGACACCTGGAAAACGTTCCCCAACGCCTCGGTCCCTTCCCCGTACAGGCCGCGCACGGCCAGGCCGAGCTTGTTGACCGCCTGCACCACCTGGTTGATCTGGTCGCTGAGCACCATCCCCGGCAAATGCAGCATCGCCGACCCGCGCATCCCGGTCCCCACGTTGGTCGGGCACGCCGTGAGGTAACCGAGCTTGGGCGAAAACGCAAAATCCAGGTGCTCCTCCAGTTCGGTGTCGACCCGGTCAATGACCTTGAAAATGCTCTTGAGCTGCAGTCCCGACTTGATCGCCTGCATGCGCAGGTGATCTTCCTCGTTGACCATCACGCTGATCGTCTCGCGATCATTAATGACCACGCCGCTGCCCACGTTCTTGGCCGCGTGTTCCCGACTGATCAGATGGCGCTCCACCAGCACCTGCTTGTGGATCGCGCTGATGTTGTCCATCGAATCCCCAAAGTGATCGGCCATCTCCGGCAACGCCTCGACGACAGGCTGGATCGCATCGAGCAGTTTCTGCCGCTCGACCTTCTTGGCCCAACCCGGGAACGGATGATCGCGAATGTTGCGCGCCAAGCGGACCCGCGACGACATGACAATCTTGCTGTTGGGTCCTTCCGCCTTGACCCATTCGCTCGGGCTCTTCAGCAAATCGTCAATCTTCATGGTGGCATCACTCGGTGGCGCGCGCCGCGCCCACCGTCTTCTTCCATTTCGCTTCCATCTCGCGAATCTGGTCGCGAATCTGCGCCGCGTCCTCGTACTTCTCCTCGCGCACCGCCTTCTCCAACTGCTCCGCCAATTCCTGCATCTTGCCGTTCAGGGCCAGCGTGTGCTCGGCCTTGACCGGCACCTTGCCCACGTGATGGTCCCCTTTGTGCATCGCTTTCAACAACGATGCCAGGGCCGGTTCAAATGTTTCCCAACAAGCGCTGCACCCGAGCCGGCCGGTCTTTTTGAAGTCCGCCTGCGTGAACCCGCACACCGGGCATTGCACTCCCGGCGATTCGACCCGCGATTCCTCTCCGGCACCCAGCTCGACCAGCAAGTTCGCCAGCGAAAATCCGGCCGCTTCCTGCACGCCCTTCTCCTTGGCGCAGGACTCGCACAGGTCGACCTTCAGCATCTTCCCGTCCACAATCTGGGTCAGATGGACCGTTGCCTCGGCCTTTTTGCAAATGTCGCAGAGCATGTTCTATTTCGCCCCGATCAGTACCCCGTCGGTGCGGGTCAATTTACGGAAATCTTCCGTCAATTTCAAGGTGAGCGGCCCCGGATCGGCCGGAACCGATGATCCGCCCGTCAATGCTCGCCACCGGCACGATCTCCGCGGCTGTTCCTGTGAGAAACACCTCGTCCGCCGTCGATAAATCATACCGCGTCAGGTTCGGTTCGCTGGCCTCGATGCCGCGTTTGGCCGCCAATTCGAACACCACCTGGCGCGTGATGCCAATCAGCGCGCCCGCGCTGACGGGCGGTGTCTCCAGTTTGCCCCGCCGCACCAGGAAAATATTGTCGCCCGTGCATTCGGCAACGTGTCCCTGACTGTTGAGCATGATCGCTTCTTCCGTCCCGGCGTTTACTGCCTCGATCTTCGCCAGGATGTTATTCAAATAATTCAATGACTTGATCGACGGACTTACCGCGGCGGGACTCGTCCGCTGCGTGCTCGCCGTAACCAGCTTCAGCCCCTTGCGGTAAACCTCCTCGGGATACAGCTCGATCGTATCCGCGATGATGAACACCGTGGGATTCTTGCAGCGGAATGGGTTCAGCCCGAGGTACCCAACCCCGCGCGTGACGACCAGCCGGATATAACCGTCCTTCAGCTTGTTTTGGCGGCACGTCTCACAACACGCCTCGACCAGTTGCTCCTTCGTCAGCGGAACCGGCAGCATGATCGCCTTCGCCGAATTCAACAGACGATCCAGGTGCTGATCGAGACGGAAGATGCGTCCGCCGTACAAGCGGATGCCTTCGAACACGCCATCGCCATACAACAGGCCGTGGTCGAAAACCGATACCTTCGCCTCGTCTTCCGAGACGTATTTGCCATCCAAATAGATCTTCACAGTCGTTTCCTCAAATCGTCCTCTACTTACTCCAATATCCGGCCGTCCGCAATCTCCAACACCCGTTCCCCTCGTGTGGCGACGTGCTGGTCGTGGGTCACCATCACCAGCGTCGTTCCCGACTCCTCGCGCAGCCGCCAGAGCAGGTCCAGGATCGCTTCGCCAGTCTTCGAATCCAGGTTGCCGGTCGGTTCATCCGCCAGCAACACCGCCGGCCGGTTCATCAATGCCCGTGCCACGGCCACGCGCTGCTGTTCGCCGCCGCTCAACTCCGCCGGCCGATGCTCCAGCCGTTCCCCGAGTCCGACGGCCTTCAGCAAATCCCGGCCCCGCTCGGCCACGCCGTCGCGCGCGCGCGGCTGCATCAGGGCCGGCAGGCACACGTTCTCCAGCGCGTCGAGTTCCGGCAATAAATTGTACGACTGGAACACGAACCCGATGCACTCGTTGCGCAGCTTCGTTCGTGCCGCTCCCGACATCGCAAAAAGCGAAGCGCCATCCAGGCTGACATCACCTGCGGATGGCGCATCCAATCCCCCGAGCAAATGCAACAACGTGCTCTTGCCCGCTCCGGACGCGCCGACAATCACGAGAGCTTCGCCGCGGCGCACCCGCACGTCAATCCCTCGCAACACTTCAACTTCCCGCGAGCCCAAAGTGTAGGATTTGCAAAGCCCGCGCGCAACCAAAATGTCCCCGCCGGCCTCACTCATACCGCAGCGCCTCCACGGGTTCGAGGCGGGCGGCGCGCACCGCCGGCAACAAGCCCGCCAGCGTGCAAATCACCAGCGCCAGGATGCCAATGGTCAGGAGGTCCTGCACCGTCAGAAACGCCGGGATGCTGGGAAAATTGTAGATGTCGCGGGGGAACAATTCGATGCCGACGACGCTCGACAGGAAATGATTGATCGGGTTGATGTTGTGGACGGTCAACAGGCCCAGTCCGATCCCGATGGCCACGCCGAACACGCCGACGATGAATCCTTGCAGCAGGAAGATGCGCAGGATTTTTCCCGAAGCGGCCCCCAGCGCCTTCATCACCCCGATCTCGCGCGTCTTCTGCACGGTAACGGTGATCAGCGTGCTCATGATGCCAAATGCGGCCACGATGATGATGAACGTCAGGATGAAAAACATGACCGATTTCTCCACCTGGATGGCGCCGAGCAACCGCTGGTTCATCTGTGCCCATGTCTGCGCCCGTAGCGGCGGCGGGAGTTTCTGGTTCAACGCATCGGCCACGGCGCGCGCTCCATCGATCGGGTCATCGGTCGTGATTTCAATCCCCTGAACGGCATTGCCTAGGTTGTAAAGCTCCTGCGCTGTCTCCAACGACGTAAAAACGAGGCCGACATCGTACTCGTACATTCCCGACTCGAAAATGCCCGTGACCGTCAACTCCATCGGCACATCAACTTCCTGCCCCTTCTTCTCGATGTAGCGGGGCGAATAGACGGTGATCTTGTCGCCGAGAAAAATGCCGTATTGCGACGCCAGCTCGCGCCCGATGACAACCTTGTCGCCGTCGAGGTCGAGGCTGCCTTCCTTTATATACGTGCCGAGCTGGCTGACGGTCACCTCCCGTTTCGGATCGATGCCCTTGAGATACGGAGTCGCCACCCGATGCTCGAACTCGATGAGCACCAATCCCATGGCGAACGGCGTCGCGGCTTTCACGCGCGGCGTGTCGAGCACCGTCTTCAAAATCTTGTCGCTGTGCTCGATCACCCCGCCCATCACCGTCACGTGCGCGTGCATGCCCATGAGCTTTTCGCGCAACTCGCGGTCGAATCCGCTCATGACCGCGATCACCACGATGAGCACCCACACGCCAATCGTCACGCCCGACAGCGAGATGAGCGTGATGACGGATACAAACGTGCGTTTGGGCTTGAGATAACGAAGCCCAAGAAACAATTCGAAGGGCAGACGCGTCATGAAAGGGAAAACCCGCTACGGGTTCGGCTTCAGCAACGGGAACAGGATGACATCGCGGATGCTCTCGGCGCCCGTGAGCATCATGACGAGGCGGTCGATGCCCATGCCCATCCCGCCGGCGGGCGGCATGCCATGTTCCAGCGCCAGCAGAAAATCCTCGTCGAGTTTTTCGTCGTGTCCTTTGGCCTGCATCAACAATCGCACGCGCTGCAGGACCGGATCGTTCAACTCGGAATACGCCGGCGCGATCTCCTGCCCATTGATGACCAGCTCGAACACGTCGACGATGCTCGGGTCGTCCTTGTTGGGCTTCGCCAGCACGACCAGTTCCGACGGCAGATGGGTCACGAACGTCGGGTTCATCAACGTCGGTTCGATCACCTTCTCGAAAATCGCGTTGGTCACTTCATAATCGGGCGTCTCCGCCGAGGATTCGACCCCCATGCTAATGGCCTGGGCCCGGCGTTCGTCCGGCGTGAGCGTAAACCATTCTTTGCTGATGCGCTCCTCGATCAGTTCGCGGTACGTCACCCGCCGCCACGGCGGCGTGAGATCGATCTCCTGACCGTCGTGGCGTTTGATCAGCAGCGAGTCGGCGATGGTTTCCGCGACCGACACAACCAACCCCTGCGCCAGGTCCATCATCGTCTCGTAATCGCCGTACGCCTGGTAGACTTCGAGCATCGTGAACTCGGGATTGTGCCGCCGCGAGATGCCTTCGTTGCGGAAATTGCGGTTGATCTCGTACACGCGCTCGAACCCGCCGACGAGCAACCGTTTGAGATACAGTTCCGGCGCCACGCGCAGAAACAAGTCGATGTTCAGCGCTTCGTGGTGCGTCTGGAACGGTTTGGCCGCCGCCCCGCCCGCGATGGGTTGCATCATCGGCGTTTCGACTTCCATGAACCCGCGCGCGTCGAGAAACTTGCGGATCTCCGCCACCACACGGCTCCGCACCACAAACGTCTCGCCGGACGTTGTCGTTGAGAATCAAATCGAGGTACCGCTGGCGTAACCGCGTTTCGATGTCCTTGAGGCCGTACCACTCCTTCGGCAACGGCTGGATCGACTTGCTCAGCAGCGTGACGCTCTCCACTTTCACGGTCAACTCGCCGGCATGGGTCGTGAACAGCTTGCCGGCCACGCCAATGATATCGCCAGGATCGATGAAGTTCTTGAACAGGTCGAACGGCTCGTCGCCGACGGTCCTGCTTCTTGACGTAAATCTGGATTTTCCCGGTGGAATCCTTGATGTCCGCGAACAGGCTCTTGCCCATGTCGCGGTGGCTGAGCAGCGCCCCGCCAGGCTCACCTCGCGGTCGGGCGCCGGGTTCGCCCGCGCGGTCGCAATCGATTCGCTGACATCAAATCGTCCGCCGTACGGGTCGATGCCTTTGTCGATCAGTTTCTCGCGTTTTTCGAGCCGCGGTTTGATGTGGTCGCTTTGGGAATCCATAGCCGACCGCGCAACATACCGTGTCGCCCGCCC
Organism: uncultured Verrucomicrobiae bacterium; assembly: GCA_963712025.1. Classification (GTDB taxonomy): domain Bacteria; phylum Verrucomicrobiota; class Verrucomicrobiia; order Palsa-1439; family Palsa-1439; genus Palsa-1439. Next base: position 216,805 of record CAVQGJ010000006.1, read on the forward strand.
ATGGGCAACGGAAAACGCCTCGATCTCGCGCCGCCGCAGCCTGCCTAATTGAACGCCACTTCGAGTTTGTCTATGACCACGCAATAGTGCTGAGTATGTAGCAGTGGGCCTTTCTTCTTAAGGCTCAAGAGCGCCCTGTCTGCGCCAGGTGAAGCTCGGTACCGCAATCGTATGCAAGACGATTGTGGAGGCGAGCATGACTATGCAATGCGGGTGATTCCTCTGGTTTGCCTCGTGGCGTTCTGAGGCATGACGTATGGGCAGACTTGTGGCATCACCAATCCGGCGCAGCCTTTCAGCATCCTGAGTATTACTCGCGCCACCAATAGCGTGACCCTCACTTGGAAACCGACCTGCACGAACTACGCCTTTGGCGTATTCAGTACGGACCAACCTCTCAGCACCAATAGCCAATACCAAACTCGCGCGGGCATGTGGGGCAGTCTCTCAGGCACCAGCCAGTGGACAGATTTCGGCGTCACCAACCGCCAGCGATTTTACAAGATTCTCAGGATCGAGCCGACGCCGACAAGTGACTGGGCTGGCGATGGCATTGCTAGACGAATGGGACTTGCAGTACGGCCTCAATCCGTTCGATCCCGGCCTCGCCACCAACGACGTGGACGGCAACGGGTACACGGTTCTCGACGACTTTCTGATGGGAGCCAACCCGACCAATCCCAGCGACCCGATCACCGTGTATGTCGATGTTGCCAACACCAACGGCACTTACGACGGCACACAGGCGAATCCGTTCCAAAACATTCAGGATGCCATCGAAAGTTCGGTGCCGGTCACGTCGAATCTGGCGATTCTTGTGCGCCCGGGCACGAACTACGAGACGGTGAGCAATTTGCAGTATGACCCATCATCCGGTAGCTCTGCTGAGTTCCCGGCTGTATCTGTATATCTATGGTGCCAACAGCAATTGGTCGCTATCAACCGACCCCGAAAGCCATATCATCGACTCTTGGGCCTGCCGAATGAAGAACTGGTTGATTTTACCTCGACCCCGGCGCCCGACCGTGGAGTTCAACGGCGTGGCGCGGGCGCGCATCAACGGGTTCACGATTCGTGGCGGGCAAGGGCTTTACGGCGGCGGGATTTACGCGTCCTCGACAAACAACGGGCCGATCTACATTTCCAACTGCATCATCGAAAAGAACGGGGGCGGGGGCACGGAAGCCGGCGGCATCTATATTCAAGCGGGAACGAATTCGATGATTTACAACACGGTGGTGGCGAAGAACGTGGGCGAGGTCGGCGGGATTTACGACGTGAACGGCGTACAGATTTGGAACTGCACCATCGTCAGCAACACGACGCTGGACACGACCTTCGGAGCGGTGACCGGGGGTTCGGGCGCTCCGAACATCCGCAACTCCATCATCTGGAGCAACGGCTTTGACGCGATTGACCTGTATTATGCCAACGCGGATTACTCGACGTTTGGCAGCAACGAGTTTGTCACGTCGGGCGCGCACAATCTGTCCATTGACCCGATCTTGGTAAACATGCTCTTCGGCAACTACCGCCTGCAAACCAACTCCCCGGTCGTTGGCGTGGGCACGTCGCTGCCGATTGAACAACGTGACTTGTACGGCAATCCGCGCCCGTTGACCGGCCGCTTTGACATCGGGGCGAATGAGTATACAGATTCACTGGGTTACGGCATGCAGGACGACTGGGAAATCAAGCACGGCCTGAGTTTGACCGTGAACCAGGCGTCGCTGGACCCCGATGGCGATGGCGTGAACAATCTCCAAGAGTACAACCAGAACACCGACCCGCACAATCCCGACACGGCTGGGGATGGAATCAGCGACGGGCCAACCTGTGACCTACGGGAAGCGGGCTGCTACCCGGTCCCGATCCTCCGACCCGACCACGCCCGATCTGTCTTGGAACACGGTTTTTTGGGACTATTACTTTGCCAGTGAGTTTCAGATGTACATCAACGGTGTTGCCGATCCGCAATGGATCAACTACCCGTACACTCGACCTTGTGGGGTGGTGATCAACAGCTACCATATCGGCGACCATGTCTAATCTTCAATGGCAGTATTTCGGCGGATCCGGGTGACGAGCCATTTCTGGTGTTCTATGTGCCGCTACCCACGTACGGCGTCATCATCCCTGACCTGAACGCCACGCCGCTCAATCAGATTCAGTGATTGGATCTGGCGACTTTGCCCCACCGGACGGCCCGTGGGGCTTCACGCTCGCGCAGACCACTCCTGACGCAACTACCGAAGTGTGCTCGGCGGGTGGGGTTCGATGATGAGTCACCTCTATTTACCGCTTACGGGCACCATACCAGCACTGTCGGTTCCGCAAGTCGGGCACGAACACGCTCACGGTTATCATCAATCCGACGAACGTCGTCGGCCAGATTCTTTTCCAAACGACCAACTCGACGACTCGCCACGGCCTCACCGTCCAGCTGCGTCAAGCACGCACACAGGTGGTTTCGGTCGCGGGTTTGGCGACGGGTAATGCCATCACTTCCGACCAGCTTGTCGTGCTCGGGTACGGCGCGCAGAACACGTTCACGACCATATGCTCGCAGGTGAACATCGACATTCTGCCGAAGCGCACGAACGTGACGGTAGCGATCTGGGCCATCACGGCGACGGCAGAACCGAGTACGACACCGACTGAGCGCCCGACGCAGGCAGCCTGACAAACATATCTTAGATAAGCGTATTCGAAGCAGGCGAACGTCTTCGTCACGTTTACCGCTCGTGTCAACAAATGTGACCTCCTACCTCTACAGCCCGTGTGATATGACGTTCATGACGGAAGTTCGTCAACAATCTCCGCCATGGTGCGCTATTTGGGCGTTGCGCTGGATGGTTGACAGTCCACCGCAGGGCGACGATGTGAAAGTCTGGCAGCAATGGTGGGAGCAAAATAAGGACAAGTATCCGTGACAACGACACGCGGCATTTTCCAAGCCCTCTTCGCTGGCGTGGGCGCCGCACTGGATGGTCTTCAGTCTCCCCGCAGGCGCTTTCGCCCGGGCCAGAGCGAAACGACCGGCGCCTTCCGTGTCAGTACCTGGCAACGAGATCGGAAAGACTTGATCCCGTGATTGGTCCAAGCCCCCTGAGACGCTAAACCTCCCCGATGATGTCAAGGCGCGTATCGAGGAGGTGTGGTTGCTCTCCGCGAAAAACGGTGTCCCGTATATCTGAACGAGATCGTGACCGAACTGGTCTCGCCGAAGGACTCTGTCGCCTTCACGGCACAGAGAAATGGTAACAAATGAGTTCTGGAGTCAGAAGACATGCCCTGCGGTGGGCGACGTTCGCTCCAAGGAATCGCCTTCGCGAGGTTGGCCTATATTGCCAACCACTCAACCGTTAGCGAGATCGCTTCGTTTCTCACTGACACGACGCACCCACCCCAGAACCCAACCGATGTGCACTACGTGTCCTACGCGGAAATGGCGGCCGATGCACTGGGTCAGATGGTAACGAATGCTCCACCGACGACAAACTTTTCCGCCCAGGACAAGATCCGCGCCTGGCAACAATGGTGGGAGCAGAACAAGGACAAGTATCCGTAGCGGTCCCGATGCATTTTGCCACCCGGGTCTTTACTGGATTTCCGTTCGGCCTTGCGCTATGGTGCGGGCGTGAAGGTCAGGACTCTTCTGGCATTTCTGACGGTGATGACCGCGAACGTGCTTTTCGCACAGGACAGCAGCGCGCCGTCCATCGCCGATTTTGCGAATGTGACGCAGGGGCGTTACCAGGTGTTCTGCCAGGGCGGCCACCAACTGGCCTTGGAAGTCAACATTTTCATGAACGCGCTCCTCGGCCAGTATGAAAAGTATTTCCAGAATTGGACCAGCAAAGACAGCGCGCGCGTGGTGGTGTTCGATAATGTCGATGACTTCCGCAAGTACGCCGGCGGCGCGGTCTCGCTGACCCATGCCGGACTGGCGGGCTACTGCCATCTCAAGACCGATGAAGCGGGCAACCAGTTCTACGAACTCGTCACGTTTGCCAGCCAGGACTTGTGGCGGGTGCTGGCGCACGAGGGGTTCCACCAGTTCATTGGCTACGAACAGGGCCAGCGGATCCCGATGTGGCTGAACGAGGGCATGGCGCAGTATTTCGAGACGTGTTCCATCCTCGGCTCGGAGTTCCACGTCGGCCAGGTCAGCCGCAACAAGCTGTTGTACGCGCAGGCGCTGATCGTCAACAAACAGGCGCCGCCGTTGTCGCAGTTGATCCAGTGGGACCGCGCCACGTTCTACGCGAATGCGAATGTTGCCTACCCGATGAGTTGGGCGCTGGTGTATTATCTGGTGAACTCCCACGAGGAACGGTTCGCGCAGAGCGATTTCCGCCGGTACATGCAGGACCTCAAGTACGGCCAGGACGACATCCGAAGTTTCCAGCGTCGCTTCGGGGCGGATGTCGACCGCTGGCAGGCTGATTTCGAGGATTACATCCTGCATCTGCAGCCACAGACGAATTGACATGGAGTTTTGCGGGCTGTTGCGCTATAATACCCGCGCGGCAAATGGAGGAGGCCAGTTGCGAGTCAAGATCCATTAGGGAATTGTCGTCGGCTGTTGCGCCGACGTTGCGAACACAAACCAATCACGAACCTTTTTCCGACCAAACCGTGCCCGGCATCATTTCCGAACCCGTTCTCGAACAGATTCGCCAAAACAACGACGTTGTCGAGGTGATCGGCTCGTATTTCCCGTTGAAACGCGCGGGGGCAAACTTCCGCGCCCTCTGCCCGTTCCACAAGGAAAAGACGCCGAGCTTCAACGTCAACCCGCAGAAACAAATCTGGCACTGCTTCGGTTGCAGCGCGGGCGGCGACGTGTTCACCTTCGTGATGAAATACGAGAACCTCGATTTCATCGGCGCGGTCCGCCGGCTCGCCGAGCGGGCGGGCATCAAACTCGCCTACGAAGAGCGCGCGGGCGAACCCGGGCGCGACGTGAAGGAATCGCTCTTGAAACTCCACGATCTGGCCGCGAATTTCTTCCACCACAACCTGATGAAAGAACGCAGCGCCAGCATCGCCCGGGAGTACCTGAAAAAACGCCAAATCACCTCCGAGGTCGCGAAGAAATGGCGACTCGGCTACTCACCCGACGCGTGGGACGGGTTGATTCAATACGCCGCCGGCAAGAAGTTTTCCGCCGAATTGCTCGAGACGGCGGGTCTGGCGCTGCGCCGTGAGAGCGGCGACGGGTTTTACGACCGGTTTCGCGGCCGGCTGATGTTCCCGATTTGCGACGAGCAGGGGCGCACCGTCGGGTTTAGCGGGCGCATCCTCACCGACGAGAAAGACCAGCCGAAATACGTCAATTCTCCCGAGACGCCGATCTTCCAAAAGGGCCGGATCCTGTTTGCGCTCGACAAAGCCAAGCGGGCGATCATCGACGGGACGTACGCGGTTGTCTGCGAGGGACAGATCGATACGATCTCCTGCCACGAAGCGGGCATCGAAAACGTGGTCGCGCCACAGGGCACGGCGCTGACCGAGCAGCACGCGCGCATTTTGAAACGGTACGCCGAGGAAGTCGTGCTGATGTTCGATGCCGACGCGGCGGGCCAGAATGCCATCGTGCGCAGTGCCGAACCATTATGGGACGCGGGCATGCTGATCCGGGTCGCCGTGTTGCCGCAAGGGCATGACCCCGACAGTTTCGTGAAGGCGTTTGGCGCGGAGAAACTGAAAGAGTTGATCGCCAACGCTCCCAGCTTTTTCGCGTATCTGCTCGATCGGCTATGCCGGCAGCATGACCCGCGTTCCGAGCGTGGAAAATTGCAGATCGGGCGCCAGATGGCCGAGTGGCTCGCGCGGATTCCCGCGCCGATTTTGTTGGCCACGTATGCCCAGCACACCGCGAAGCGGCTCGACATCAGCGAGGATGCGCTGCGCCGGGAGGTCGCGAAATTGTCAGGGAACCGCCGCGACCGACGCAACGCATCGGACGGTGATGCCGTCAGCGACGAGGCGGCGGACATCGGCGCTGGCCGGCCGCGCGGCCTGCCCGAGGAGGAGATGTTGTTGCAGGCGATGCTCGCCAACCGGCAGGTGATCGAGTTGGTGGCCGGCACATTGGATGTGACGTGGTTGAGCAGCAGCGTGGCTGGTGAGACGATCCAGCAGGTCCTGAAACTTCACGACGATGACTGCTGGAGCGGTCCCAACTCCCTGCTCCGTGAAGGCGAACGAGGAGAGTCGGAGCAACTCATCTCCGAACTGTTGCTGAGCCGGCGGACGATCAAGGATCCGGAGCGGGAAGCGCCGAACTGTCTTATGCTGTTGCAGCGACGCTGGTTGGAGAAGCAGGTGCACGATAATCGGCGACAGCAACAGTCGGAAGGACTGGCCCCCGACAGGATGGCGACGCTTCAGAAACAGTTTGTTGACTTGGACTCGAAACTACGGCATATTGACGCGCTTTTGAGGGGAGAACGGTAACTTACCCGGCGTTGCGACACACTATGGCGAAGGACAATCATCATCGGAAGAAAACTGTTGTTCCCGAGCCGCCCAAGCTCGACCGCGAAGAGAAGAACGAGAAGCTCAAGGAGTTGATCAAGCTCGCCAAGGAACAGGGCTACCTGACCTACGGTGACGTCAACGACATCCTGCCGGAAAACATTCTGTCCCCGGACGAGCTCGACGGCATCCTCATCCAGCTCCGCGGAATGGACATCGAGATCATCGACGCGTCGGAGGTCGACCGCTTCAAGCGCGAAGCCGAAGAGGAAAAGGAAACGGCCAAGGTCGATTCCCGCCTCGATATTCTCGACGATCCCGTCCGCATGTACCTCAAGCAGATGGGCCAGGTCCCGTTGCTCACGCGCGAGCAGGAAGTCGAAATCTCCAAGCGCATCGAGACCGCCGAGAACCACGTCAAGCAGATCATCAACAATTTCGGGTTCACGGCCAAGGAACACATGGGCCTGGCCAAGCGCCTGCTCAACGGCAAGGAGCGGTTCGACCGCGTGATCATCGACAAGAAGATCGACAGCCGCGAACAATACATGCGCGTGTTGCCGCGATTGCTTGCCCAAGTCGAGAAAGCTGACACCCTCGTCGACGTGCGCTACGAGAAAGCCACGCGGTCGGGACTAAACAAGCGCGAGACCGAAAAGCTGCGCCGCGAATTCAAGAAGTCCGATACCGCCCTGCAACGGTTGTTCGAAAAATTCTATTTCAAGCAGAAGGTCCTCGAGGAGTTTGTCGAGAAGGCCAACGAAGTCCGCGAGAAATTCGACGAGACGCTGTTCCAAATCGAACGCATGGAGAAATTGCGCAAGTCCCCGGCCCTCGACGCCGATCTCCGCAACGAAGAGCGCAAGCTGAAGAAGCTCGAGATCACCGCGCGCATGAACACCGAGGGATTCATCAAAGCGCACGACGAACTCAAGTCGTGGATGAAAAAGGCCGTACAGGCCAAGGCCGAGATGGTGGAAGCCAACCTGCGCCTCGTCATTTCCATCGCCAAGAAGTACACCAACCGCGGCCTGTCGTTCCTCGACCTCATCCAGGAAGGCAACATGGGCCTGATGAAGGCCGTCGAGAAATTCGAGTATCAGCGCGGCTACAAATTCTCAACCTACGCCACCTGGTGGATTCGCCAGGCCATCACCCGGTCCATCGCCGACCAGGCCCGTACCATCCGCATCCCGGTCCACATGATCGAGACGATCAACAAGCTGATGCGCGTGCAAAAACAGCTTCTCCAGGAGTTCGGCCGCGAACCGAGCCCCGAGGAGGTCGCCGAGGAAATGCAGATGCCCGTCGACCGCGTTCGCGCCGTGCTCAAGATGGCCCAGCAGCCCATTTCGTTGCAGTCCCCCATCGGCGACAGCGAGGACACCAGTTTCGGCGATCTCATCGAGGACAAGACCGCCGAGAACCCATCGGACATGGCTTCCTACTCGCTCCTCAAAGAAAAACTCAACGACGTTCTCGACACGTTGACGGAGCGCGAACGCAAGGTGCTCCAGTTGCGGTTCGGCCTCGGAGACGGCTACTGTCGCACGCTCGAAGAAGTCGGCCGGCAGTTCCGCGTCACGCGCGAGCGCATCCGTCAGATTGAGGCGAAGGCGTTGCGCAAAATGCGTCACCCGACGAGGCTGCGCCAGGTCGAAGGCTTCCTGCAGGCGCAGGGCTTCTAGTTGTCCGTAGACGAAGGCCTTGTGAACTTCCGGCAATCGGGATGCTGGCAGAAGAAACTGTCTCCAAACGCCAGCGCATACGGACACGTCTCCGGCGAATGCACCAAGCACTCTACCAAGCCAACGGGTGCCAGAAGCCGGGTAGCGCACACTTTCGGATCGGGTAACAAATCCGACCCACCTTTTCGGCGGTCAATCATCGTTCTGGCCCTTTCCTCCAGTAATGTTACTGTCAACCGACGTCCGCGTCAATGGCAGGCGCGCGAATTGCTAAAAGCGTTCCCATAGCACATTTCGTCCCATGCACGCGACAAGAATCGGTCCCTACCTGGCGCTCGGGTTCATCCTCGCCGGAGGCCCAATCAACACCCGCGCCGTCGACCGTCCCCTCGCGCCCCCGACCCATTTTCCCGCCGAAGACAAGCGGTTCGCCATTCAGGCCAGAAACCTCCAGCTCCGCAACTGGAGTTTCGACGACATCTTCGCCGCCCTCTGCCGCACCGCCCTCACCAATGCCCAGGCCAACCCCGCGATCAACATCCAGGATGAAGCCCGGTCGATCTGGGGCGGTCTCTGGCTCTGGACCTGCAAAGACGTCGAGCCCCTGCCGCTCTTTCACGCCGGCGGACTCGCACCACGCCGTCCCGCCCCCGACGGCACCATCGACCATGGCTACGACATCGTCACCCTCCAAAAACATTACGCCCAGCATTTCATCGCCGGCGGCATGTTCGAAGCCTACTTTGACGCCGGCCGCTGGGCGGGCGTCCGCAAGGAACGCCTCAATTCCGTCACCGGGGATTATTTCGACTACAACAAGGTTGCTGTTACCAGCATGGGCGCGCGCTGGGTCGATGTCGCTGTCGGCGGGGACGCCGCGCACACCAAACGCTGGCTCGAACTCTGGGCCAGTGGCCGATACACCCTGAGCAAATCCATGCCCCGGCTCCACTGGCGCAGCCTGCCCCCGTTCGTCGACTCGACCCCTGCGGAAGTCAAAGCCGTCGAAGACGAAGTCGATGCCGCCATCACCTTCCCCACCGAAACCAACGCCCCTCCCGCCGCCTCCGCCCAGCCCCACTGATTTCCCAATCGCCGCCGTTCCACTGCAGCCGCTCGACCGCCGCTGATCCGCCGTGCGGTCATCGCTAGCTACTCCCATACATCGGCCAAATTGCTTGTAACCCATCCGACTGTGTTGCAGTGTTAACGTATGACATGGATGCGTGCTGTTGACCTAAACGCGTGGGCGGCAAAACCATTGTGACCGTGCTGTTTCAGGATTGGGCTTAACGAAAGAGGAGAAAACGACAATGTCGGACAAAACACCAACCCATAGACTCGGTACCCTGGCGCTGCACGCCGGGCAGGTGCCAGACCCCACCACTACGGCGCGCGCTGTGCCGATCTATTCGACAACGAGCTACGTGTTCCATAGCACGGAGCACGCAGCGAACCTCTTCGGCCTGCGCGAATTCGGCAACATCTACACCCGCCTGATGAATCCCACGACCGACGTCCTCGAAAAGCGCCTGGCGGCGCTGGACGGCGGCGCGGCTGGATTGGCCTTCGCCAGCGGTCAGGCAGCGATCACGGCGTCGCTGCTGACGATCGTGCATGCGGGACAGAACTTCATTTCCGCCAACAGTCTGTACGGGGGAACGTGGACACTGTTCACTCAAACGTTCTCGAAGCTCGGCATCGAGGTGCGGTTCTTCGATCCCGCCAAACCGGAGACCATCAGCAAGCTGGTGGACAAGAACACTCGCGCCGTCTACATCGAGACGCCGGGCAACCCCAAGAACGACGTGCCGGATTATCGACGAGATCACCGACATCGTTCACAGTCACGGGTTGCCGGCGATCATCGACAACACGGTGCTGACGCCGGCCTTGTTCCGGCCCATCGAGCACGGTTTCGACATCGTCGTGTATTCCACGACGAAGTTCATCGGCGGCCACGGCGTGCACATCGGCGGCGCGATTGTCGACAGCGGGAAATTCCCCTGGGCCAAGGAGCCAAAGAAATGGCCGGAATTCACGACGCCCGATCCCGCGTACCACGGCCTCGTATTCGAAGAGGCGTTGCGACCGATTGGCAACATTGCCTATATCATCTACATCCGCACGCACTGGCTGCGCGACACGGGCGCGGCCCAGAGTCCGTGGGGATCGTTCCTGACGCTGCTGGGGTTGGAGACGCTGCACTTGCGGCTGGAGCGGCACTCGAAGAACGCCCTGGCCGTGGCGGAATTCCTGTCGAAGCATCCCGCGGTGTTGTGGGTGAATTATCCCGGGTTGCCGAGCCACCCCGACCACGCCAATGCGAAGAAATACCTGCCAGACGGGCAGGGAGGGATCGTTGGCTTCGGCATCAAGGGCGGCAAGGAAGCCGGCGCGAAGTTGATCAACAGCGTCAAACTGTTCAGCCACCTCGCGAACATCGGCGACGCCAAATCCCTGATCATCCACCCGGCCACAACGACGCACTCGCAGCTCACGCCCGAAGAGCAGGCCCAAACCGGCGTGACACCCGAGTTCGTCCGGTTGTCGGTGGGCATCGAGGACGTGCGCGACATCATCGCCGATCTTGACCAGGCGCTGGCGGTGTCGCAAAGATGATCCGTGCCCCCGATGGATGGCAACCTCTTAGATAGCAGCGACAGCGCGCGGCACGCGAAACCGTTGCGGTACGCGCAGACGGCGACATTCGACCATGCGTTGAAACTGGAGTTGGGGGGCGAGTTGCCCGGCGTGACCGTGGCCTACGAAACCTACGGCCAGCTCAACGGGGCCCGAGACAATGCCGTGCTCGTCTGCCATGCGATCAGCGGCGACTCGCACGTCGCCCAACATACCGCGGATGACGACCCCGGTTGGTGGGACGTTGTGGTCGGTCCGGGGAAACCAATCGACACCGATCATCTGTTCGTCGTTTGTCCGAACCTGCTCGGCGGTTGCCGGGGCACGACAGGCCCTGGCAGCACGAATCCCGTGACCGGTGAACCGTACGGCCACGACTTCCCGACGATCACCATCGGGGACATGGTGGAAACCGAGCGTCGGCTGCTCGACCACCTCGGGGTCGAACGGCTGCGCGCCGTCGTTGGTGGTTCCATGGGCGGGCATCAGGCGCTCACTTGGGCGACGCGCTGGCCGGAACGCGTCCGCCGCGTGATTGCGCTCGCCACGTCTCCGCGATTGACGAGTCAGGCGCTGGCGTTCGACGTGGTGGGACGCAACGCCATCCGCCGCGATCCGGATTATCACGACGGACGGTATTATGGCCTGGAACACGGGCCGGAAGTGGGCCTGGCCATCGCTCGTATGATTGGCCACATCACCTACCTGTCGCGCGAAGCGATGACCCAGAAATTCGACGCGAATCGTCTCCAGCCGCGGGACGAGGCCGTCGAGTTTGAAAAGACATTCTCGGTCGGCTCGTATCTCGGCCATCAAGGGCGAAAATTCGTGGAACGATTCGACGCCAACAGTTACATCGCGCTGTCGACGGCCATGGATTTGTTCGACCTCGGCGGTACACCGTCGGAACTGGCCGCGGCCTTCCGCGGCACCAGGAGTCGCTGGCTGGTAGTCAGCTTCTCGAGTGACTGGCTCTTTCCGCCGGACCAATCACGGGACATCGTCAACGCCCTCGTCGCCAACAACGCGCCCGTCAGCTATTGCAATGTCCAGAGCGACTGCGGGCATGACGCCTTCCTGTTGCCCAACGAGATCGCCAGTTACGGGCAGCTGATCCGCGCCCTTCTTGACGACGATATCGCGTCGCCGCCGGATGGTTCGGCGATCGGTCGCAAAGGGGAAGACGGTTTCAGTCCGACGAGTATCTTTCATCAGCGGCGCATCGATTACGAGCGCATCGTGGAGTTGATCCCGGCGGATGCGAGCGTGCTGGATTTGGGTTGCGGTCGAGGCGGCCTGTTGGCGCGTCTTCAGCAGCGTGACCATCATCATCGCCTGATCGGCGTCGAGCTCGACGAACAGGCCGTCATCGCTTGCGTGCACCGCGGCCTGGATGTGATCCAGGCGGACCTGAACAAGGGACTGCGCGGGTTCGGCAACCAGCAGTTTGACTGCGTCGTGCTCTCGCAGACGCTCCAGGCCGTGCGTGACGTGCCCGGCGTCATCAACGAAATCCTGCGCGTCGGCCACATCGGGATCGTCAGTTTTCCCAACCTCGCCTTTCGCCCGCTGCGCAACATCCTGGCAAAGGACGGACGGGCACCGCGAGGGTACGGCTGGATTCGCGAGCAGTGGTACGACACGCCGGATGTGCGGTTTCTGTCCATCGCCGATTTCGAGGAATTTTGCCGCGCGAAATCCATCCGCATTCACCGCCGCATCGCGCTCAACACCGAAGACGGCGCCGAGGTGTTCCAGGATCCCAACCTCGACGCCGATCTGGCCATCTTTGTGATCAGTGGCTCGACTTCGGCAGCATAGTCCAAGGCCTCACCGCTTTCCGGTTTCCATGTCCGTCAGTGAACCGACGACCATCGTCCCCAACCGCCTCCACCCCTAGGCTCTCGTCCTAGACCAGATTCATCCCGACGCTCCGTTGCGTCCCGCCGGACATCGACTACGTTTCCTCGTTGATGGCGAGGTGTCAGATGATGATTAATGATCCATCGGAGCAACAGATTCGAGCCCGTGCATTCGAGTTGTATCTGGAGCGCGGAGTCGAGCCCGGCAACGAAATCGATGACTGGCTCCAGGCCGAGTTTGAGTTGACTCATCGGCCGTTCCGCGTCGCCCGTTTACTGCCGATCCGAATGCGGAGGAACTTTTCGTCGCGTCAGCGTGGTCCGTTGTCCGTGCGCTTCTCCAAACACTAGCGGGCACTCTTCGCCCGCTCCCTCACCCTCACGGACAATCGACGCGCTGGCGCGGTGATCCCGTTCGGGGATTGGCGGACAGCCTGGCGGCGCAGAGCGCCCCCTTACTTCTTGCCGAGGATCGCCTTCGCGGCGGGCGAGTCTTTCATCGGGAGTTTCGTGCGGCGGATGCCGTCGAACTTGTAGAGCGCGGCGGCGACCGCCGGTGCCGTGGGGATAAGACCGATTTCGCCGACGCCCTTCGCGCCGTACGGGCCGGCGGGTTCGTTTTCCTCGATGAAGATACATTCGACCTCCGGCATGTCCTTGGCGCGGAGGATGCCGAGGGAGCGCAAATCCTTGCTGGCGATCCGGCCATCCTTGAGTTGCAGTTCTTCCGTGAGCGCGTAGCCGAGCCCCATGTGGATCGAGCCCTCGATCTGGCCTTGCAGCAGAATCGGGTTCATCACCCTGCCGACATCATGCGCCGCCACGACCTTCTTCAGTTTGCCCTCGTCGTCAAGAATCACCACCTGCGTGGCGAAGCCGTAGGTGATGTGCGTCTTCACGTTCGGGCCCGTGTAGCCCAGAGGGTGCGTGTCGTTCACAATGAATTCGCCGTACCACTCTTTCCCTGCCAGCTTCTTCAAATCGTCCCTGGTGATCGCGCCGTTGCTGCGGACTTTTTCCAAATCCGGCACGAACTTCGCGCACGCCGCCTTCACCGCCTGGCAACCGAGCAACGTCCCGCGCGAACCGGTGGTCTGGGCGCAATCCAGCGCATAGCGCGTGTCCGTGACCACCCGCACGAAGCGCGGGTTGATTCCCGTCTCCTCGCAGAACGTCTGGAGCTGCACGGTAAACAACCCCTGCCCCATCTCCGTAAACCCGCTGCGCACCACCACCGTCCCGTCCTCATCGACGGTGATCATCGCCCGTCCACCATCTTCGGCCCCGTTGCCGAGGCCGACGTTCTTGAGAGCGCAAGCGATCCCCGCATACTTCGCGCCGCGATACACATCCTTTACCGCCAGCAAGGTCTTTTTCAGCCCGACGCTGTGCCGGAAAACCTGCCCCGTCGAAAACGTATCGCCCACGTCCACCGCGTTCCGCCACCGAATCTCCCAACCATCGATGCCCACCTTCTCGGCGAGCATGTCGATGACGGTCTCGATCCCGAACGCCGCCTGGTTCGCGCCGAACCCGCGCATCGCCCCGCACGGCGGATTGTTCGTGTACGCGCCGACCGACTGAACGTCCACGACGGGCACCCGGTACGGCCCGCACGCGTGACCGCCCGCCCGCTCGAGCACCTTCGTGCCGACGGACGCGTACGCGCCCTTGTCGCCGACCGCGCGCACCTTCACGCACGTGAGATGGCCATCCTTGTCGCAGCCCGCCCAGTATTCGAATTTGATGGGATGCCGTTTCGGATGGAACCGCATGCTTTCCTCGCGGCTGAACGTCGCCTTGCAGGGCCGCTGGCTCAGCCACGCCATCAACGCGACGTGCTCCTGCATCGACAGGTCTTCCTTCCCGCCGAATGCGCCGCCGTTGCTGACCAGCTCGCAGTACACCTTGTCGTGCGGCAACCCCAGCACGTCGGCGATCTGGTCGCGGTCGTCGTAGATGCCCTGCCCCTGCGAGTACACGATGAGTTGTGCGCCGTTCGCCACCGCGGTGAGGGCAGCCCCCTGTTGCTCCTTCGACAAATTCCCAAACCGCGCCGGGGCCGCGCCATTGGACAGAGGAATCGCGAGGCACGACTCGGGTTCGAGAAACGCGTGCTCGATGTGTTGCGTCTGCACCTTGACGTTGACCGTGTGCGCGGCGCTCTTCCACGCGCGGTCGAAATCGCCGCGCGTGATGCCCGTCTGGCACAGCTTGTTCGGTTTCGGCGGATGCACCATCGGCGCGTCCGGTGCCATCGCTTCTTCGGGCGTGAGCACAGGTTTGAGCACTTCGTACTCGACGTTGATAAGCTTCGCCGCCTGGCGGGCCGTGCGCTCGTCGTTCGCCGACACTATCGCCAGGATGTCGCCGACGCAATGCGTCTCCTCGCCTTCGCCGATGAACACCGGCCAGTCCTTGTAGATCAGCCCGACGCATTTTTCGCCGGGCACATCCCGGGCCGTGATGACCTTCACAACCCCGGGCAACCGTTCCGCCGCCCGGGCGTCGATCTTCAACACCTTCGCCCGTGGGTGCGCCGAGAACACGAAGGCGCCGTGCACCATGCCCGGCACCTTCAGGTCGTCGATGTAATTCTTGTCGCCGAGCGCCTTGTCCGCGCCTTCGTACAGCATCAGCGACGTGCCGATCCGGCCCGACTGGTCGAGTTCGGGGAAGTTCCCGCCGCGACGCACCTTTCCCGCCAGCTCGATGGCGTCCACGATCTTGGTGTAGCCGGTGCAGCGGCACAGGTGCGGCCCGAGCCAACGGGCGATGTCCGCGCGCGGCATGGCGGGATCCTGGTCGAGGATCCATTTGGCCCGCATGGCGATGCCGGGAATGCAGAAACCGCATTGCAGACCGCCGGTCGTCACGAACGCCCGGGCCAGCAGGTCGCGCTCCTCGGGCGGGAGGCCCTCCAGCGTAGTGACCGTCTTGCCCGCGACGGCCCTGGCCTTGACCACGCAGGACAACGCTACTTTGCCGTCCACCATCACCGCGCAGCAGCCACATTGCCCCATGGGTTGGCAGCCGTTTTTGGGGGAGACGATGTCGAATCTGTCCCGAAGAAGATTCAGCAGCATCAACTCGTCGTCCACTTCGGACGACACAAGCCTGCCGTTGAGCGTGAACTCAACGTCGGGGGCGGTTTTGACTGCGACCTGCGCGTTACCCTGCACGCCAACACAATACGCTAAAAACGGCTCCCGTGGAAGCATATTTCTACTTGCCAGGCTTGATGCAGTGTACCGGCGGGGAGGGCGGGATCGTTCGCCAGCGGACAGGTAAAGGGTGACGCGTGAAGGGCATTGTGGCTCGTGTTTATTGAGATGCGCGAAATGCCCGACACACCACCCTTGCGAACCCAATTACACGCCCGGACTTGCTGGTTAGGCAGTATAAAACAGCCGAAAACGGCTCATTTCTGCTCGTCGAGCAGGTCGTAGATGCAGACCAGACCGGCGATTCGACGCTGTTCGTCGCGGTACGGGATCTTGCTCGTCAACGCCCGGATCCTGCGCCCTTTGCGGTCGGTCAAGGTCTCCTCCCGGTGAAGCACGGGGTTCTCGGATGTCATCACGGCCAAGTCGTCCGTATGGATCGGCATCGCCCTGTCCTGTGAATAGAAATCGAACACCGTCATGCCGACCACTTCTTCGAGGGTTGCCACGCCCAAAAACGTCCGGTGCGCCGCGTTGTCGAATACGTACCGGCCCCGCGTGTCCTTGATGAACACGAGGCTGGGCAGGTGATCGATGAGAGTCCGCAACAGATTCCGCTCCTTGGCCAGGGCGATCTCGGCCCGTTTGCGCTCGGTGATCTCGCGCGAAATGCCAAACGTGCCGACGACGCTGCCATCCTTGTCGCGCAGGGGCATTTTCGAGGTCGACACCCACCGCTCCGCCCCGTCCGCCAGGGGCGAGTTCTCCTCGACCCCGATCACGGGCTGGCCCGTTTGGATGATCCGCTGTTCATCCGCGAAAGCCTCGTCGGCGTGCGCCTTGGCGAAGAAATCGAAGTCGGTCTTGCCGATGACCAGCGCGGGATCGCTGAGGCCGAACCGCTGGCCCTGTGCGCGGCTCGAACGCAGGAAGCGTCCCTTCAAATCCTTGAAGTACACGCTGTCCGGAATGTTGTCCAGCAGCGTCCGCAGCAGGAATTGCTCGTGTTCGAGTTCCCGGGTCCGTTCCCGCACGCGCTGTTCGAGTTCGTCCTTGGTCTGGCGCAGCAGAATGGCTTCCCCTCCATACCACGCCGCCAGAAGAGCCACCAGCGCGACCGCCGCCAGGCCGATCAGGTTGTTTCTCGATTGCCGATCCGCTTCCGCAAACGCGATCGCCGTCGGCTCGCTGCCGGTCACATAGGTCTCGGTCCGCGGGGTCTTGCCACCGGCCGGGTAGAAGGCGTAAATCCGTTCGACACCCGCCGCATCCGGTCCCCGGTCCGTTCCTCGTCCGCGGAATGACGCGACCTGCTTGATCCGCTCCCCCTCCGGAGCGGGTTTTCCCACCGGATTGTCCTTCGTCGGCGTATGGGCAATGGTCACGCCGTTGCGATCGACCACCGCGAGTTCCAGGCCTTCGGACGCCAGGACAAGCGAGAGCAATCGTTCGAGGTATTCGACATCGAGTGACGCGAACACCACCCCCTGAACCTGGCCCCCATCACCGAACAGCGGATACCCGAAATTCAGGGACGGCTGGCCGCTGATCCGGCCAACCTGATATTCTCCCACGGCAAAATCCCGCTGTTCCACGGCCTCCTTGAACCACGGCCGGTCCGCCACGGAAACCGGCTGGGGCAACGGCACCGCGCTACAGATCACGTTGCCGTCGAGGGACGCCACGCCGAGATTGGAATAGACCTGATACTTCCCCAGGAGATTCGCCAGGGACGCCGCGCACCGCGACGGGTCTCCGCTCCGCACATCGGGCAACTCCGCCACGGCGACGAGCAACTGATGCGCGCCTTCGATGACACGCCCGCAGTTGGCGGCGGTCAATCGCGTGATGCGCGCCACGTCCTCCTGGGCCTCCTCGATGGCGGTCGCCCGCTGTTTGCGGGCATTGTAGTAGATCAACACCAGGGACGGAATGATGGCGATCAGCACAACCAAGACAAGACGTCCGCGTAAACCACCGAGGGAATTACGGTTCATGGCAACTTCTCCTTTCATGCACTCGAATCGCGAACGCGCATTCTACCCACCGACCAACGAAAACGCAATCCTTCCCTGAGCGCATCGCGAATCACGCCACGAGGCGCGTCCCGGCCCTGCCGTCGAGGGCCGACGAGAGGGATTCCGGACACGTGATGAGGGCTTCCGTGCCGCCGTTCTCGATGAATTGAATGCAGGCCTGGATTTTTGGCAGCATCGAGCCGGGTTGGAAATGGCCTTCGGTCACGTACCGTTTGGCTTCCGCGACGGTCAGGCGGTCAAGCGCTTTCTGGTCGGGTTTGCCGAAGTTGAGGCACACCTGTTCGACGGCGGTGGAAATCACCAGCAGATCCGCGCCGATTTCCCTCGCCAGCTCCGCCGCGGCGAGGTCCTTGTCGATCACGGCAGCGGCGCCGCGCAGGTTGCCTTGGTCATCCTGCACCACGGGGATTCCCCCGCCGCCGGCGGCGACGACGACACAGCCACTCGTGACCAACTGTTTGATGACATCTGCCTCAATGATGCGGGCCGGCTTCGGCGACGGCACCACGCGCCGCCAGCCCCGCCCGGCATCCTCGATCATGGACCATTTCTCGACGCGGATGCGGTCGTCGGCCTCGGGCTTCTTGTAAAACTGCCCGATCGGCTTGCTTGGTTTTTGAAAGGCCGGGTCGTTCTTGTCCACCAGCGTCTGCGTGACAATGGTGGCGACCGATTTCTTCAGTCCGCGCCGGCGAAACTCGTTCTGCATGGCCTGCTGGATCTGGTAGCCGATGGCGCCTTGCGTGTCCGCGCCAATCGAGTCCAGGGGCACTTCATGCAGCAATCCCCGCGAATGCTCGCTGCGCAACAGGATGAACCCGACCTGCGGGCCGTTGCCGTGGGTGATGACCACGCGCAAGCCGCGCGCGACGAGGTCGGCGATGTGGCGCGCGGTCTCGACAATGGCGGCGTACTGGTCGGCCACGCTGCGGTGCTCGTCGTCCTTGATGAGCGAGTTGCCGCCGATGGCGATGACGATCGTTCTTCATACGTTGGAATCCGCGCGCCGACAGATTATCCCTTGACAGGCGGATTGCCTAGTGAATTGTACGTACCAGCGTTGGCGAAAAGGGTTGCATGGGCAGCCACGGCGAATAGACTGCACCCGTTGCGGTATGAAAGGCATCGAAAGAGCAATTTGCCATGGGTCGATTCGGGATTTTCGCGCTTTGTTGTTGCAGTCTGGCCACAGCCTTGCCGTCGGGGAATTGCCGGGCCGACATGCAGGCATCACTTGTCACTCCGGTCCGGACGAATGCTGACCGGCAAGGGCCATTCCTGGCTGTCACCGAGGAGAACGACCTGTTTGGGACTCCGTTCGGCAGCAATACGGACCGGCACTACACGCAGGGCCTGAAGTTTAGCTGGCTCGGCGGGGACGGCGATCTGCCGCGGTGGGCCAGACGCGTCAGCGACGATCTCCCGCAGGTCGGGCTCAACGCCACGGCGCAGAACTTTGGTTACGTGTTCGGCCAGAACATGTACACGCCGCAGAACCTGCATACGAGCGCGTTGATCACCAATGACCGCCCCTATGCCGGCTGGCTGTATGGCGGCGTGTATCTCCAGCGACGGGACGACGCGGGTGGTTCCAGCGTGCCGGTCGAGGAGAATTTCGAAGTCGATTTCGGGACCACAGGCCCCGCCGCACTGGCTGGCACGATCCAGACGTGGTTTCACCGGGCGTACGTTGCCAACGATGTTCCCAACGGCTGGCACAATCAACTGAGGGGAGAGCCGGGCCTGTTGCTCAAGTACGAACGGTTCTGGCGGTTATCGATCAACGATCAAACCGCGCGGTACGTCGATTTCATCCCGCACGTGGGCGGGGATCTCGGCAATATTATGATTTCTCAGAATCTGGGCGGCACGCTACGAGTCGGCGAAAATCTGCCCGACGACTTTGGCCCCCAAATCATCGACTCGCCGGCGTCGTTGGGCGGCGGCATCACGCCAACTTCTCCGCCGTACTCTTTCTATCTCTTCGGGGAAGTGGACGGACGGGCCGTCGAGCACAACCTCTTTCTCGATGGCAACTCGTTCCGTGGCGGCCCGAGCGTGGAACGAATCCCGTGGGTCGCCGACTTGAGTTGCGGCGCCGCGATGAGGCTGTTTCGGCATCTGGAAATGAGCTACACGCGCGTGATCCGCACCCACGAATTCGTAGGTCAGCACAAGGTGGACGTTTTTGGTTCGATCGAGGCGAAGGCGATGTTCCTGTACTGAGCGCGTGGACCGCCGCGCGTCGGGATCAGCCGCAATCAGTACCGCCAGTGACCTGGCGCCCATACCCAGCCGCCGTAGCGTCTGGCCCAATGCCCCCGAACCCAGACAACTCCTGGGCGCGGCGGCACCATCCACCGGCCCGGCACCCAAACCCATTGGCCACGCCACTCCCACGCGCCGCGGACCCAGACATACTGGGGTCCCGGTGCAACAATGACCGTCTCGGCCTGCGGTGGTGGTGGTGCGGTTTGTACCGTGACTGCGGTTCCTTCTTCGGGCGGCGGCGGCGGTGTAGCCTGCGCCGCAACTGCAGGTCCGCCTTCGGGAGGCGGCGGTGGTTGAGCAACCGGCCCCTGCCGCTCCCGGTAGCAACCGCACAATACGAGGGTGCCGAAGGCGGCCAGAATCAGTCCCGTTATTCCCAGTTTTTTCGGTGTCATTGTTTCTTTCATTGCTTGTTCCTTTCCGAGAATATCGAGTATCGCAATTGTGCGCGATTTCTGGATTCGCGGCTGTCGTCAGTGAATTGGAACACCAGAGAAGTGCATATGTCTTGCGGCCAGGCCTGCGAAATACTGCAAGTGATTCATGTAGAATGGGTTGATTATGAGTTTCACGTTCACGCACTGGCCATGACAGGCCAATTTGGCACTATACGCAAGAACTGATGGATTGACAGAATCGAACTTTGCAGGTTCAATGACGAGAGCCTTGCAGTTCGAGGGGCTCCGTGGTAAGGTAGTGCAGGTATAGATCTTGGGAGTGTCCGGGTAGGGACACGCCCATGAAGGGTATTTAGGGTACAGGTATGAAAAAATTGGCGACCACTTTCGTCGCTCTCACAATGTTTATTGTTGTCTCTGGCGCCTACGCCAAGACCTACACAGGCACCTTCACCGCTGCTACCAAGAAGGGTGGGAGCGAAACTTTTAAGGCGTCCGCGACCTTCGTTGTGTCGAATCTCGAACTCGTTGTCACAGTATCAAATACCGGTACATCCGACCCCAGAACCACCGGCGATATCCTCACCGGGGTCTTTTTTAATTTCGTAGGGGACCCGCATTTGACACCCGTCTCAGCGATGGTTCCGTCCGGCAGTTCGGTCATCGGTCATAGCCTGCCACTTGGCTTCGATTGGAATGTCGGCAACTACGAGGCGTACAAGAACGGTCTGACATACGTTACCAGTGAGGGCACTGACAACGAGGGAATCTCCAGTACGAAATTAAAGTGGTTCAAGAAGACCGACCTGTTCCCCGGCGAGAAAATCCGCGGAGCCAGCCCGCTCAGCGGCGCCCAGTTTGGCATTACGACATTGTATGATCTCGCCAGCGATAACGGGGGCGGCCTCAAAAACAAGGGCCTCATCCAGAACACGGTCGTCTTCGTTTTCCAGTTGCCAAGCAACTTGAGTGGCTTGACGGCGGATCAGATCAACGGTGACATCTCTGACGTCACCTTCCAATACGGTACCAGCATCAAGAGCGGACTTGATATCGCGGGTGAACTCGTGGCTCAGATTCCGGAACCGAACACGATTTCGCTTGTGGTCGTCGGCTTGCTCGGAGCGCTCGCGCTCACCGGATCCCGCGCTCGGCGCCGATAGTGCCCGGATGCACGCGTGAGCGGATGGGAATTCACTCATTCCGCGCGTCTTCTCTTCGTTGTCAACAACCGCGCCCGCCCAAACCATGCTGGCGCTGTGATTCTTGCCGTGTCACGTGAATCAGCTGCCGCATCATCGGCCCGTCAGGGGCCCGGTTTTTCTCGTTGGCACACCCGCACCCCCAGATAAACCACCACGAGAATATTGACCGCCAACAGGCAGCCGCGCGTCACCGTCGTGCGTCGTACCAGCTCGTACACCTCGATGGGAATGAATGAGGCGGTGATAAAGATGGTCATGTACTCCGCCCAGACTTTTTCCATCAGCAATCCGGTCCCCTCCGTCAGCAGCAGCCCCGAGTACGCAAACGAGGTCGTGACGATCAGCTTCACGTCGCGCCTCCTGACCACGCCGACCGCCACCAGCCATCGCTGGATGAACCGGCTGTGCACGTCCAACTGAAATACATGCGCCCAGTATCTCGCCACCGCCGTCGCGTCCCGGTTGATCAGGGTCAGCGCCCCCACCCCGACCAAAAACAGCAGCACGCCCTTGATGATCTTCAGGACCGCGATGGCAATAAATCCGATATCGCGATGTCGTTTCGTTCCCATGCGGAGGCCGTACTATCGCAACACTTCTCGTGAAGGTCGAGCAGTCTTATTGGGCTGCCGCATTCATGGAAACACGTCACGGGAAAGCCGTCCAAACCCTCGTCGAGACCACCCTTGATCGATACACTTGGTGTGCCCGCCTCCCCATTGCCCTGCGAGAAAGACACCGGTCCGTTTCTCGTTACCGGGTTGCTTTCAGGGCCTGCCGCCCATGACGAGCGACAGGATCGCCTTCACCGTGTGCAGGCGGTTTTCGGCCTGGTCGAACACCACGGATTGCGGGCCGTCGATGACCGCGTCCTCGACTTCCGCGCCGCGATCGGCGGGCAGTGGGTGCATGTAGCAGGCTTCCTTCTTCGCCATCTTCATCCGCTTCTCGGTGCACACCCAGCTCTTGTACTTGTTGAGGATCTTCATCCCCTCTTCCTTGCGCTTGTCTTCGGGCACGCCCTGGTCCGCCAGATACTGGTGGCAACCCCACGACTTCGGATAGCAGACCACGGCATCTTTGAACCCGTCGTCCATGTCGTGGATGATCTCGAATTTCGTCTTGTTCTCCTTGGCGAACTTCTTCGCCGCTTCGACCGTGCGCGGCATCAAATTGAATTCTTTCGGGTGCGACAGGGTCACATCCATCCCGAATCGCGGCAGCAGCCAGATCAATCCTTGCGGCACGCTGAGCGGACGCGCATACGCCGGCGCGTACGTCCACGACACCAGACATTTCACGCCGCGCAGGTTGTTGCCGTACTTCTCGCGCATCGTCATCAAATCGGCAATCGCTTGCAGCGGATGATCGACATCGTCCTGCAAACTGACCACCGGAATGCTCGCATGCTCGGCGACTTCGCGGAGATACTTGTTACCGATGCCATAGAAGCAATTGCGAATCGCGATGCCGTGACCGTACCGGGACAGGACCTTGCCCGTATCCTTCGGCGTTTCGCCATGGGAAATCTGCATCTTGTCGGGCGTCAAATCGTGCGCGTGACCCCCGAGCTGCGTCATCGCCGCTTCCGTCGAGTTGCGCGTGCGCGTGCTCTGCTCGAAGAACATCATGAACAACGTCTTGTCCGGCAACAGGCGGTGCGGTTCGCCCAGCGCGAAGCGGCGCTTCAGGTCCCCCGCCACATCCAGCACGGTCTCCAGTTCTTCCTTCGTCCAGTCCGGCGTCTCAATATAGTCCTTGCCTCGCAACAGCGTCTGCATGATCGATGCGGTCTCCTCGTAGGGGTTTATTCAGGCAAGAATTATCATCGGGCCGCGCAGGAGGCAACCAGAAACGCGGAGTTAGATGGATGGGCTTGATGCGCCGGCCACGCCAATTACTGGCTAACGCTGCTGCGGGCTGGGGTGGCGGATCTCGGGGCAGCGGCGATCATCCCCAACTTCCGTGGCGACACGGCGTCCTGCTGCCGGAGAAGGACCAGATCCTTCGTTAGCAAGCGAAAGCTCCACTCTTGGTTGACGGTCTTCACCGCTCCTCCCCAACGGTAGGCCGTCACGTGACGCTCGATAGAAAACTCCAGCCCAATCGGCGTTTTCTTCCACGCCGCAGCCCGCGCTTCAATCCTGTCCTGAGAAAGTCTCTCGGGCATGCCGCCCATGGGGTAGAGACGCTCAACATACCGACTGAACAGATTCTTGAATTCGTCAGTCGGCTCGCGTACCGCGTCCCATCTGGCGTACGCTTCCAGGAAGGCCTTTTCAAGTCCGGGGAAGTAATGGGGCCCGCAATAGCTCTTCCCACGCACATCCCAACCTCGACCGGCCAGTCGGCCACAGTCCGGCCACTCACAAAACCTGTCGTTCATAGCCATCTCCTTAGCCTGACCTGAAAAACATACTAATCCTCACCGTCTCAGAATTCAATGAAAATCTCCGTCGTTCGGGCCGAAACCTGCGCATTAGGTGTGCCGATGAACCGCGAGACACCCGCAACCTCCTTGGCACACCCCGCTCAATTCCGCGCCGGCGTGACTGTGCAGCTTCCACGTGTGCCGGGCTAGAACGCCCAGAGACACACTCCCGCCACGGCAATCGCCGCGCCGGCGAACCGGATCACCGGCAGCTTCGCGAACCGCTGCGCCGATACTCCGATCACGATGCCCGTCGCGTGCAGCCACGCCGTCGCCAGCACAAAACCCGCGCCATAAGCGTAGCCAACCGCGTTGGCGGGCATTTCCGTGCCGTGCGAGTGCCCATGGAAAAACGCAAACAGCCCCACAATCGCCATGCTCGCCGCCAACGGGAACCGCGCCGCCACGGCAATCAGAATTCCAAACACCAGCAGGGAGAGCATGATCCCCTCTTCGGTGAACGGCACGCGAAGCCCGGCCATTGCCAGCGCCCCGCCGAGCGCCATCACGCCGATAAAACTCGCGGGCACAAGCCAGCGCGCACGTCCGCCCAGTTGCGCCGCCCACAAGCCGACCGCGACCATCGCCAGAATGTGGTCGAGTCCGCTCAACGGATGCGCGAGCCCGCTGTCAAAGCCGCGCACGTCGCCGGGAATGACATGGGCATAAGCCCCGGCGCTGGTCAGCAACAGGAATACCGCGGAAATCAATAAGGAACGCGAAATCGTCTTCATGGGGTCGAGTCTATTTCTCCTGCTGTTCGTCTGTCAAGAAACTTGCAAGCGGGCTTGGGTGGCAGCAAGCGGTCCCGGACTCGCTATTCCGCCAGCAGCGCCTTGACCTGCCCGGCAAGGTTCGCGCCGCGAGCCTGCGTGGTGCGCACGAGCCCTTTCTTGTCCACCAACCACGCGGTGGGAATCGAGTTGATTCCGTAACGGCTGCTGATGACATTCGCCCAGCCCTTGCCGTCGAAGTACTGCGGCCACGTCATGCCGGCTTGTTTCGTGTACGCGAGCAGTTGATCCTTGCTCTGGTCCAGGGAGACCCCCACAATTTCAAACCCGGCCTTGTGAAGCTCGTTGTACGTGGCGACGACATTGGGGATTTCCATGCGGCACGGTCCGCACCACGTTGCCCAGAAATCCACCAACACCACCTTCCCGCGAAGCCTCGCGATGTCCACATCCGTGCCGTCCACGGCCTTGAACTTCAGATCGAGAGGCGCCTTGCCGAGTTGGCGGGTCGATTCGAGAGACTCCAGATGTTGTTGCGCCATGGCGGCAACGTGGATGTTCTGGCTCGTTTCCAAGGTGCGCAACATCGATTCGGCCGCGCTTGGGATCGCGTTGTTCGAGGAACAGCGCCAACTCCAACTGGATGACCGCGGTGCGTTGGTCGTCCGGGTAATCCTTGCGTAACTGGGCAATGTCGGCCTCCACCGCCGCGCGCGCTCCAGGATCCATCGTCCCACCGGACCGCGCCAGCGATTCCACATGCGCCTTCGCGATGAGGAATCTCGCATCGGCCCTGGTCGATGGCGAGGCATCCGTCGCACTGAGAATGTCCCCGGCGACTTGCAGCGATGCGGCATTGTCCGGTCGGACGGCCTTCGACCCGCGCGCTCATGGACTCGATTTGCACCCGCAACAGCTTTGCGTCCCATCGCCGTGGATCGGTTCCGAACCGGGTCTCGAACTCCAGCAACGCACTTCGCAAACTCCCCAATTGCTGGACGTACTGCGCCCGATCATTGGTCGGCGGCGTGTTCTCCAGCGTCTGCAGGTGATCCCACAAGTCATCGGCAGTCTTGTACTGCGACAGGTCCTCGCCGCGGGCCGCCCAGATCGGCAAACACGTGATGAGGATGAGGAAAACGATTCGTCTCATGTGCGCGATACCCAGGACTTCAATGACACCGAGTAGCCCGAAAGTCAACCACAGCCCGCGTCTCCGGCCTCATTGCGGATCCGGCCCGAGGCTCGCCTGGACCAAGTTCTCCGGGTGCAACCATTTGGCGAACGCGGCCTGCACGTCGTCGGCCGTCAGCGCGAGGCAAATCTTCGCGGCGTGCATCGTTTCATCCAGCGGCAGGTCGTGCGTGGCATAGAACAGCAATTTCCCGGCGATGTCGCCCGTGCTGGACTCGGACAGCGGAATTCCCCGGAGCCATTCCGCCTTTGCCTGCTGCAACTCGTCGGCGCCCACGGGCTTGGTCTGCATGTCCGCCAGGTCGCGCAGGATGATGGCGCGGGCCTTGGAAACGTTCGGCGGGTCGCAGCCGTAGTCCACCTTGTACAACCCGCGCGTCTCCTGGATGTCGAACGACGAATCCACAGCGTACACCAGCCCGTTCTCCTTGCGCAGATCGCGGTACAACCGCGTCGCGTAGAACCCGCCTCCCAGGACAAAGTTGCCAAGCCGCAGCGCGTAGTAGTCCGGGTTCGAGCGGTTCAATGCCAGCATCTCCGCCAGCGTCACCTTGTCCTGCACGCGGCTCTTGTCCGGCACCGCCGTCACCGCTGGCGCGTTGGTCGGCACGGGAGTCGGAAGCACCTCGGGTTTCGGTCCCGTCGCCGTCCAGTCGCCAAACCATTTCTCGACGACCGATTTCGCCTGCTCGGGCGTCACGTTGCCGACAACCACGATCGTCGTCAGGTCGGGACGGAACACGTGGCGATAATAATCGCGCACGTTATCGAGCGTCAGGGCGCTGACGGTGGACGTTGTCGCCTGGCGCAACGCCGGGTCGTCCTTCGGCAGCAACGCCGTCGCCAGGGCCCGGTGCGCGAGGTAGTCCGGGCTTTCCAGCGTGCCAGCCACCGTGTCCGACACGTCTTGGCGAACGGTCTTGAACGCTTCCGCTGGCAGGGCCGGATGCAACAGGTTGTCCGCCAGAAGCTGCACGCCGCGGTCGAAAAAGTTGGTCAGGACGTTCACGGAGAAATCCGTGCCGGCGGATTCCGTCGCGCCGATGTCGTCGAGCGCTTTCTGAAACGCCACGCGATCCAACGATTCGCTGCCGAATTCAAACAGTTGGTCGAGAACGTCGTCCACGCCTTCCTGCCCCGCCGCCGGCTTCGAGGTTCGGGTTGTTGCGGATTCGGCCGGAAAGGCTCACCGTACCGCTCATCGTTTCGGTCTGGACAATCAGTTGAAGCCCGTTGGTGAGCGTCGCGACCACGGGATGCAACGTGGACGCGGGAACGGGAAGACGCGCCAATTGCGCCGCCGCCCAATCCGGCAACGGCACCTTCCCCTTCTCGCTCGACGCCAACGATTCGTGTCCGCCGTAACTGGCTGACGACACCGGCTTGCCGGATTCCTCGGGGGTCACAATCGCCGTGATCGCGCGGTCGAGGTTCAGGTATTTCCGGGCCACGCGGTTCACGTCGGCCACCGAAACTTTCTTGATCGCTTCGATGTCGTCATCGGGCGAGTGGCGGCCTTCGAGCGCCAGCGCTTCCGCCCAGGTCATCGCCAGTCCTTCGATCGAGTTTCTCTCGAACTCTTCGTCGGCCGAGCCGGTGCCGCTTCGACGCCTCCACCAGGTCGGCAGGCAGGCCGTGTTTCACATACTGCCGAATCACATTCTGTAGCTCTTTGACCAACGCCGCGCCATCGCCTCCCTTCGGGAACGTGCCGATCCCATAGGCGAGGCCCGCCTTCGGCAGCGCATCCAGCGAAAAATCGGTCGAGAGCGCTTTGCCGGCGGGCACCAAGGCGTAGAGATCCGCGCGATGGCTGGCCAGCACGTCCCCGAGAACCTGCGCCGCCGCGTAATCGGGGCTGTCGGAGCCGGGCGCGCGAAACGTGATGACGGCGAGTCCATACGCCAGGTCGCTGGTCAGATGAAGACTGTCCGGTTTCACGGATTGCAACTCGACCGTGGGACGACGCGGCAGTTTCTTGGTCGGGATGCTCTCAAAAAAGCGTCGCACGGTGCCCAGCGTCGATTGTGGGTCCACGTCGCCGACCACGATCAGGATCGCGTTGTTTGGCGCGTACCAGCGCGTGTAGAAATCTTTCAGCATCGCGCCCGTCGTCTTGTCAAACGAGGGCCGCGTGCCCAACGCGTCGTGCTCGTACGGTGTGCCCTTGAACATCGCGTCGAGCAGTTTCATGTACAGCACGTATTCGGGATTCGAGAGGTCCTGCGCCACTTCCTGCTCGATCGCGCCGCGTTCCTTGTTCCACAATTCGTCCGTGGCGAGGATGCCGCTCATCCGCAGCGATTCGACGTGCAGCGCCGTCTCTAGATCGTCCGCGGGAACCGTGAAATAGTATT
This sequence comes from uncultured Verrucomicrobiae bacterium, assembly GCA_963712025.1. GTDB lineage: Bacteria > Verrucomicrobiota > Verrucomicrobiia > Palsa-1439 > Palsa-1439 > Palsa-1439. Next base: position 245,277 of record CAVQGJ010000006.1, read on the forward strand.
GCGTGATCGTCTGCTGCGTATCGGCGTCGAAGTTGCCGCCCATCGCGGCGGAAATCTGGGCCAGTTGGTCCGCCGACAGACCCGGATTCCCGCGAAACATCATGTGCTCCAGCGCGTGCGCCATGCCGGGAAATCCCGCCGGCGCCTCGTCCGACCCGACCCGGTAATTCACGACCGTCGTCACCACCGGCGCGATCGGGTCGCGCACGATCACCACGCGCAACCCGTTCTTCAGCGTCGCCCGCAGGACGTCTTTGTCGGTTGTGAATTGCCCGACGGCCAGGCTCTCGTTCTGCGCGAGCAACAGCGCCGCCAAAAACAGAAACGCCAGTATTCTATATCTCATTTTTCCCGTGCTGCGATGTGGTGTCCATTCGACACTGTTACTGCGACATCGGTTCATATAACATAATTTTGGTGAGGAAGGCACCGCACGCTCTATCGGCCCAGTGCCAGCATCCGCTCGATAGGCACGAGGGCGCGGCGGCGGGTCTCTTCGTCGAGGGTGATTTCCGGAGAAAGATTCTCCAACGCCGCGACGGCCTTCTCCAGCGTGTTCTTCTTCATGAAGCTGCACTCATTACAGTGGCAACTGTCCGTCGGGCCGGGGATGAAGACCTTGCCGGGCACTTCCTTCTGGAGCCGGTGCAACATGCCGGCTTCGGTGACGATGATGAACTCGGGCGCGGGCGAATTCTTGCAATAGCTCACCATCTTTTCGGTCGAACACACTTCATCGGCCATCATGCGGACCGCCGGCAAACATTCCGGGTGCGCGACGATCTCCGCCTCGGGATGTTCCTGACGCAACCGGAAAATCGCCTTGTGGGTGAACAAGACGTGCGTTGAGCACGCGCCCGGCCACAGGATCATCTGCCGGCCCGTTTGCGCCATCACCCATTGACCGAGATTCTGGTCGGGCACGAACAGGATCTTCTTGTCGGGTGGAATCGAGTTGACGACCTTCACCGCATTCCCCGACGTGCAAATGATGTCCACCAGTGCCTTCACCGCGGCGGTGCAATTGATGTAGGCAACGATGGTCACGTCGGGATGCGCTTCCTTCCATTTCGCCAGCGCCTTCGCGTCGCACGAGTCCGCCAGCGAACACCCCGCGTCAAGGTCGGGCAGAATCACCGTCTTGCTCGGGTTGACGATCTTGGCCGTCTCGGCCATGAAATGCACGCCGCAGAACAGAATCACATCGGCATCCGTCTCCTTCGCCTTGAACGACAGCCCCAGCGAATCGCCGACGAAATCCGCCGCGTCCTGCAGCTCCGGCACCTGGTAATTGTGCGCGAGGATGACCGCGTTCTTGAGCTTTTTCAGCTCCCGAACCCGTTCCTGAAGTTCCACCGTGTCCGCCGTGGTAATCATCGTTCCCATCGCCTGTTCCAAGGTTATCGGAATCACCCGTATTGTCAACGCGGGGTTGCAGATGTGAGACGCCGCCCGATACGTGATTCGGTTTGGACAATAAACGCCAAACGAGCTAGGTTCGACCCGATGAGCGAGTCCGTCCCCAACGATAACAGCAAGAGAGCCGCGAAGCCGAAGCGTCACCATTTCTTGCCAGAGTTCTATCTCAAGGGTTTTGCGCGAGATAATCTGGTTTGGGTTTACGACAGAGAGAAGCGTCAGTACCGCCATCAGCACGTTCAGGACACCGCTGTCATTGGTCACTATTATGACGCCAAAGCTAGAACTGGCGGCACATATTACGGCGTTGAGGAATACCTCTCGAAAATGGAGACCCGGGCCAAGCCCGTGATTACCAAGCTAGAAGACGGTGAGATGATTACTCCGGAAGATCGCCTCTATTTCGCACATTTCACCGCTCTGCTCTTGTTCCGCACACCGAAGTTCGAGCGTCAGATGCAACAGGCTGCGGACGCTGGGGCCAAGCTTCTGATGAAGCGTATGATCCCAAGCGTCGAGGCGGCCGCAGCCCATCTTCGACGCTACGGCAAGAAGGGCAAGGGCCTGACGCCAGAGAGCATTTTTGCGTTCATCCATAACGAGGAATACGAGGCAAAGGGCGACCGGAACACAGCTATCGACGCAATGTTTGAAATGACTGAGCGATCCACGATGGCCCTCGCTTGTATGGACTGGATGGTTGCACATGCCGATGAGCGGACTTCTTTCATCTCGACCGATTCTCCGTTGGGATTCTTCATCCCCGCAGAGCTTCGGGGGAGCAGTAAGACAAACCTCGGATTGCTATCCGACCAAGTGACAAAGTTCATCCCTTTGTCGCAACGAACCGCGCTAGTCATTGGTTTGCCCGGTCTCGGGTTCGGGCATTGCAGTGTTGACCGACGGCAGGTTCGTGACATCAATATCGCTGTCGGCAAGGAATGCGAGAGATTTGTGCTCGGGAGCGAGGAGAATCTTGTGCGAGCCGTAGTACGCTGGAGCAAGATTGACACATCTAACACAGCGACACGCATCAAGGTCGAACACATACCCCATCCGACCGACCCATCAAGAACCTACTTGGTATCGCGACTTGTTTCGGCAGATGCGCCCGAAGAGTCAGTGAACGTCTCCGTGAAAGACGGGCAGGTTCAATTCTCGTGATGAAGCAGCATACCGCCGCCCCACACGAAAATCCCACACACTTGCCGATTCATATGTTTTCGGCGATATTGCGCGCGGTGATGGTGGCATACCAATTGCATGACAGACAGCACGGATTGAACGTACCCGTGTGACGCGGGTCAAAAGGCATACATATGGACCAAAAATATTCGCGCAGCAGTTCCCCGGCAGCCCGATGGTTGACCATCGGGTTCTCTCTCATTTTGGCGGCCTCGATGCCCGCGTGTTTCGCGGAAAGCGCAGCCACGCCGGCGTCGAACGGCGACATCGATCTCGCCCGACACCTCGAAAGCGCGTTCGAGCGGGTCGCCGATCAGACCAGCCCGTCGGTCGTCGTCATCACCACCAAGCACAAGGCGCCCGCGGAGTCGGAGTCCCAGGGCGGCGACGATCAGGAGAACGGCCAGGGCCAGCAGTTTCAGGGTTCCCCCTTCGAGTTTTTCTTTCGTCACATGCCGCAGCAGCACGAACCCGATGTCGAAAGCCAGGGATCGGGCGTCATCCTGCGCAAGGACGGTTACATCCTCACCAATCAGCATGTCATTGACGGCGGCGGGCAGATCACCGTGCTGTTGAAGGACGGCACGAAGTTCACCAACGCGACGGTCGTCGGCGTCGATGATCGCATCGACGTGGCGGTCATCAAAGTGGACGGCAAGGACCTCCCGGCCGCCCGACTCGGCGACAGCGACGCGGTCAAGGTCGGGCAATGGGCGATCGCCATCGGCGCGCCCTACGAACTCGATTACAGTTTCACAGTCGGCTTCGTCAGTGCGAAGAGCCGTAGCGGCGTTGCCGGCCGCGGCGGCAACGCCTACGAGGATTACATCCAGACCGACGCGGCGATCAATCCCGGCAACTCGGGCGGCCCGCTGTGCGATATCGAAGGGCGCGTCATCGGCATCAACACCCTGATTCGCGGCCTCAATCGCGGCATCGGCTTCGCCATCCCGGTCAACATGGCAATGGATTCCGCCGACAAGCTCATCAAGGACGGCAAGGTCAAACGTCCGTGGATCGGCATCGGCATCAGCGAGTTTTCCGAAGACAAGGATTACGCCGATCTCGAGAAGGGAGTGAAGGAAGGTGTTGTGGTGACCGAGATTCGCGAAGGCACGCCCGCCGCGAAGAGTGATCTTCAACCCGCCGACGTCATCGTGGCCGTGGACGGCACCCCGGTGAAAACGCCGCGGGAACTCCAGCAACAGATTCTGCACAAGAACATTGGCCAGAAAGTCGTGCTCGATGTGGTGCGCGGCCCCAAGAAGATGGAAGTGACGATTCAAACCGATGAGATGCCCGACCAACTCCAAACGGTCTCGCTGGAGCATCATGTGATGCCGAAACCCGAGAGCGCGTTCGGCCTTACCGTGCAAACCCTGACCAAGGACCTCGCCGAACGGCTCAAAATCGAGGCGTCCGATGGCGTCGTGGTCACCGATGTCGCCGACGGTAGCGTGGCGCAGGAAAAGGGACTCGAACGTGGGGATGTGATTACCTCCATTGATCGCGTGCCGGCCCATTCGGCCGAAGATTTCAAGTCCGCTATGGATAAGGCCAATCAGGATAAGGGCGTGCTGCTGTACGTCCAGCGCGGCAAGGCCACCACCTTTGTTGTGCTGAAGGACTCAAAATAACTTTTGTTGTTCTCCAGGCACGAGACCTCCCCTGACTAGCCACGGGGGAGGTTTTCGTTTTTGCGGTGGACTTGTCACGCGAGGGCATTCTGTTACACTCCGCGGTGATGAAGACCGCGAAGGGGGCGCCGAACCGTCGTCACTCGAATCTGATCCGAGGCAAGCTGCGCAAAATCCGTTGCCTGTTGATGGACGTGGATGGCGTGCTGACCGATGGCAAATTGCATTTCACAAGCGACGGGACTGAATTCAAGACGTTCGACGTGCAGGACGGTCATGGCATCGCGATGGCGCAGCGGGTGGGACTGACGATCGGATTCATTTCGGGCCGGCCGTCGAAGGCCACGACCGAACGCGCCGCCGATCTGGGTGTCAAAATTGTGTTACAGAAACCCGTCAACAAGATGGAGATGGTCGAGACCGTCAAACGCCGGCACGGATTCACCAACGAGGAAATCGCGTTTATCGGTGATGAGTTGGTGGACCTGCCCGTGTTGCGACGCGTCGGGTTGGCGGTCGCCGTGCCCAACGCCGTGGACGATGTCCGGCGCGCGGCGCATTACGTCACGCGGCACCGCGGCGGCGACGGCGCGGTGCGCGAGGTCATCGAGATGATCCTGAAAGCGCGCGGCTCGTGGAAGAAGGCGATTGCGAAATATCTGGCGCTCGCCGTGGCCGCGTTCCTGTTCGCTTCCCCTCGCCTGTTCGCGGATGGCTCTGCGACGCCTGCCAAAGACCAGAAACCGGCGGACAGCGGGAACGGCTACATTGAAAAGTTCGAGGTTCCCGAACGCGATGACGACGGCAATCTCAAGTGGAAACTGTTCGGTGAGCGCGCCGTGATCCGTCCCGACGGTTTGATGGATATCCAGAACGCGCGCGCGGAGTTTTATACCACCAACACGGTGGACATGGTGTTCAGCACGCCGACATGCCTGTTGGACCGCGCCAACAACCACGCCACGACGGACGATCACGTGCGCATCGACCGCCAGAACATGGTGATCACCGGCATCGGCGGCGAATGGAACGGCAACACCACCTCGATGGTGATCCGCAGCAACGTCTGCGTGGTCATCACCAACGGACAACAATCTCTGGGGGGGCCAGCGAAACAGCCATGAAAAAACTCGCCGCAGCAGCAGCCGTCGTTGCCGCCCTGGTTCTTGGAGTCGCCGCCGTGTCGGCGACCAACGCCACGGAACAAGCGATCGCACCGGGCGTCACGCCGCCCCCGCCCATCGTCGCGAAATCGCCGTTGCCGGTCGCCGGGGCGACCAACGAGCCCACGATCATCACGGCTGACGTTTTGCACGGGGATTACGCCCACAACCTCGGCACGTTCGAAGGCAACGTGCTCTGCGTCGATCCGCGCATGACGGTGCGCGCAGACAAGATGACCGTGTTTTTCGGCGCTACCAACGTCGTGACGACCACGGGCGCCACGACAACCACCAACACGACCCGGTCCGTGCAGAAGATCATTGCCGATGGCGGCGTGGTCATGACCACGCCCGACAACAAGAAAACCAGCAGCGAACACGCGGAGTACACCGCCGCTGACGGCAAGGTCGTGCTGACGGGCGGCCACCCGCGCGCCGAGTCCGCCGACGGCGTCGTCACCGGCGACAAGATCACCTTCTGGCGCGACTCGCAGCGGATGGACGTCGAGAACAGCCAGACCCAGACCAACCGCCCCCGCCTGCTCATCTATCCCGAAGAGCAACGGAAACAGAATCAAGGCGGCGCCGCGGATGACAAGAGCTCGGCACAGTAATCGAGGCTCTTGCCATACTGCATCCCATCGTTCCTTCAATTGGCGCGTACCGGGCGCGGTACAATTGAACGTAACTACCTCTCGATTCAAGACTCAGTTCGATTTCGGAGCCTTCATGCCATTCGTTCCATGGCATGATTAGGAATCCAATCGGGTTTGGCATCCAGCGCCGCCGCGAGGCCGTCGCGCATGCCGCTGGGGTTCGCCGCAACGCAAGTGAAGGCGAGCCGGCGGGCAGCGATATGGGTTGACGAGAAACAGCGAAAACAACATTGTTGACCCGTTCAAGTGGTCGACAGATGCTACTCCAGTTGCAATCGAAGACTCCATGGACAAGCCGACGCGTTGCGGACTGGTGCGCCGTCGCCCTCTTCGCGCTCCTCCTCATCTTGTTCTATCGGCATCTTCTCACGGGGAGCTGCTATATCTGGGATGATACGCTGGAGGAATTCTATCCAGGGGTGAACTACTTTGCCAAGTCGATCCGTGCCGGTCGGTTCCCTCTTTGGTTTCCCGGGGTCCGCGATGGGCTACCGTTCTACTCTGACATACAGATGGCGGTATTCTACCCGCCGCAATGGCTGTTGGCATTGTTTGTAAGCAAAGGACAACTGCCGTACTTGGTGTACCAGTGGTACATCGTGTTTCATTACTTGCTTGGCGGGGCGTTCATGTACGCCTACTTGAGGCAACTGAAACTAAGCTTGGTGGGCGCGCTCATCGGCGCAATCACTTTCTGTTTCTCAGGTTTCATGTCTCTCCGAATCGTCAACTTCGTGATGATCCAAGTGTACGTGTGGCTCCCATTGCAGCTTCTCTGTGTTGACAAGCTCTGCTCGACACGAAGCCGTCGGGCTTGGTTGGGGTTGATTGGCTCCCTGCTGCTATCACTTCTTGCGGGACATCCACAGACGACACTCTACTGCTGGTTCCTCGTCATTTCGTATTGGCTGTATCGCCTTTGGCTAACCAGTACGGAGGGAAGTAAGGGCGGGAGTCGGCTTGCGCGACTATGCGTGAGAGCACCGCTGGCAAGAATCGTGGGTAGCTTCGCGCTTGTCCTTGGATTAAGCGCCGTCATGCTCCTCCCCTCGGCTGAAAACTGGCTGCGTACGGCGCGTCCCCATCGATCGTTTGCCGCTCTTGCAGAAGGATCGTTACCCCGTCGGGAGCTTCTGACGTTGTTCGTGCCAAATTTCTACGGAATCTCATCGGTGCCTCAGAATCCTACATGCCCGTTTTGGGGTTATGACAAGAGCAGCCCAGCGGTTGTCAAGGTCAACACATCGGTCGATGTACATGGATACTGGCAGTATTGGGAATTCGGGGTCTACGCCGGGCAGGTGTTCCTGTTGATGTTTCTGCTGACCCTGTTCAATTGGCGCCAAGTGGCGGATAAACAAACCGTGGGGTTCTTCCTGGTGATATGGTTCGGGGGAATGTGGTTAGCGCTCGGACGGTTCGGAGGGTTGTTTAACATCCTGTACTATATTCTGCCCGGCGCATCTCTTTTCCGCGGGCCTTCCAAGATGTCCTGTGTCGCCGTGTTTGCGGCGGCGGTTATAACGGGGTCCTTCACGGATTTGGTGTGGGACAACGGCCGCAAGGTGCGCTTATGGCCGGTCTCCCTGCTGGTGGCCGCGTATGTTGGTCTCTTGGCTGTGCTGTATTTCGGCGCGGGCGGCTTGACCAACGAATTACGCGACCCCAAGAACATGGCTTGGTCGCGGCACGAAACCCTGTGGGCGCTCACGCTGATGGCGCTGCTCGCGCCAAGTACGTTCTGTCTTGCGCGATGCCCTGGTCGTTGGACACGAGCAATCGGGTTGTGCGCGCTGCTGGCAATTTCGATTGCGGATTTCCACCACGCGTATGGAAATTTCCATTGCGGTCCCACGAATCCTGACGACTATTTTTCGCAAGCCGACTGGCCGGTTCCACTGTTGGGACAGCATCGGAAAGAGCTCGGTTTCTTTCGCTTTGGACAAGTCTCGGCAGACGGGTTTTGCGAGGAACTGGTGACTCACCGAAATCTGGCTTATTTTTGTGATTTGCTGGAGGTGCCCGAAGGCTACACGAGCTTTTATTTGGACTCCATCGGGCGCTTCCAAGGCACCACGAATCTGCAAGCAACGTTGGGCATCCAAAACGTCAAGCTGCTGGCTTTGGAGGAGCGCTCAGCAGACGGCCGGTACGGGTTGAAGTTTCCGGTGAACACCAACGCACTACCGCGTGCCAAATTCTTTACAAACATTCGGCAGTATGAAACTCGTGACGCACTCCTGACCGCGTTGGAGAGAGGCGAACTCGACTGGCGTAAGGAAACGGCAGTGTGGGGATTGGCTGCTCGTGACATCAACGAGTTGGTCCGGCCCACCGCCTCGATGGGAACGAACGACGAAATCCGGTTCGTCAGCAAGACGCCGGAGGCGTATTCCATCACCTACAATGTCGCTCGACCGGGTGTGGTTTTCATTTCGCAGTCGTTTTACCCGGGCTGGGTTGCCGATGGTGGCCGATTCAGAATCGTTGAGGTGTTCGGCGCATTTCAAGGCATCGTGATTCCCGAACCGGGGCACGGTGAAATCACTGTGCGGTTTTCGCCGCCAGTCCTCAAGGTTGGTCTTCTCGTCAGTCTTCTCAGTGGGATGATCGCCGTATCTCTGGTCGTACTTCGCCACGTGTGAGACGTTGGCGCGCCTGCTGATCTACCCCGAAGAACAACGGAAACAGAATGAAGGCGGAGGCGCGATAGAATCATTGCGTCGCCGACGGCGGCGGTCGGTCCGACAGGCAAATCACGCTGGCCGAGTACGGAGGGAAACTCCAACTGAAATTCGCGGCGGCACCGGTGAAGTTGGTTTGCGCGACGTCCGCCAAACCGAACCCCGTGCACGCGGCGTCGTCCTGCGGAATGCCGTACGAATACACGACTGCATTGGTGTTGGGCAGATACCCGCGGATTGAGAAACTGGCGTTCAACGAATTCGTAGCGCTCTTGTTGATCACCAGCAGCGCCAGCAACCCATTGGTGCGCGCCGCCGCATACACGGACAAGAGAGGATAATCGCTGGTCGCCGGCACGACACGATCGCCACCGCGCGCGAAGTATTGAAGCAGCCGGGCCACATAATACGTTGGGTATCGGTCCGCCGGCGCCGCGGGATTGGTGGAGTCGGTCATGCCGTAGTCGCCGTATTGACGCCAGCCGTACAGTGACGGGTCATTGTTGTTGCCCGCCTCCTGGCCGTTGCGCGCGTCCCACCAAGTGAGTGCGTTGAACTCGGTTTGCAGCGCGCTGCCAATGCTGTCGGCCAGAAACAATCCGTTTACGAGACTCGTCGTCTGCTTGCCGGGATTCGACGGGACGGAATTATTCTCGGTGCAAACGAGTTCGACATTGGCGGCGGGCGGGCCGAGGTAATCGTCGAGTTGCTGGCGCAGATTGGCCACGTCATTGGACCACGTCGTGGAAGATTGGAGGAGCGTGGCATCGTTTTCCGCGCCCGGCGACTGCGCGTACCGATGATAGATGACGAAATCGGGCGTGACCCCGAGGCGCTTCAGTGTCGCCAGCAACACCGGCGTCCAACCGTTGTGGGTCTGGCCGGTGCGCGGGTTTAGGGCGGGGTGATTGGTGTAAGTCGAGTACCTGTCCTCTCCCGCGACGACAACCGCGCCAATCCTAATGGTGGGATCCATCGTTTTCATCCGCGCGCAGTAGCCCGGGAACCGCGCCGCGTACGTGTACGCATCGTGTGACGGCGTGTTCGTGTCGGTCTCCCACGAGCCGTAGCATTCGTTGCCGACCTCCCAATACTGGAAGCCGTACTTTTTGGTGACATTGGAATACTGGACCCAACCGGCCGCTTCCTCCAGCGTGCCCGAGCCGTAGTTGACGGTGACGAACACCTGGGCGCGTGTGTTGGTGGCCACGTCCGCAAACTGGTCGAAGGAGGTCCACCACTTCCAGGTGTTGGTGCCACTGGTGTTGGAGGCCCAGTGATACTCGTCCGCGGCTGAACCGCCGGGAAATCGCAACGCCTGATTGTCCATGCTGGTGAACATGCTGATGGTATTGGCGGTATCGAGCAATCGGTCCCAGACGGCGGTGTTCACCCCGAACATCCGCGCGTCCACGGTGCGTACGGTCTGGGTGGCGTTGACGTTGACATGGACGATGGCCGGTGGCGGGAGAGCGGTCAGCGCGATGTCATCGACATAAAACGTCGGCTCGCGGGTGCCGCTACGGTCCAGAATCCAAAAGCCGTTCATGTTCGGCTTGTTCGTCACCCCGAGCGAGGCGAGAGACAGAACGATTTGCTGCCAGGTGTTGGACGGCAACGGCGCCAGTGCAATGGCGGGTTGCGGGACGCCGTCGAGCAACGCCTGCACCTGCAGCCGTTGCCCACCGGCCGGGCCGCCGTTAATCCAAAACGTCAGGTTGCTGTAGCCGCTCGTGCTGAAATCATTGTGCTCCAGATACAACGCCTGGTACGCTGCGGCGGTGACGCTGATCGAATCGGCGCCGGAATGTACCATCGACGTGCAGGCCAGATTGTCCGTCGCCCAACTCCAGTCCTGCCAGCCAGCCGCCAGCGAATCCGCATAGATTGGCTGGTCCGTCTGCGCCAAGGCGGGTCCGACGGCCCCAACCACGCAGAGGAGCAAGCCGCCGAATCGATGCAACCGTGTTATCATCATTCTACCGAAACCCATCAGCCGCCCCGGCTCCGTTCGCGCCGAACCGGGTTGCCCGCAAGGGTACGTCGCGCGGGTGCGGAGTCAATGCGATTTCAACTCTTGATTCGGATGAAGTAAACTCCGAAACCGTGAACCGGGCCCCGCGCCTGACCGACGCGCCTCACAGAGGCGCGGCTACACCGGTGTAGCCACGGCTCTATGAGCCGTGGGGAAACGCCCCTCGCAGAGGCGCGGCTACACCACGCGACCAGATTGCATCGCCAACCCCAACAAACTGGTTACCGTGCTTGTCACCCGCGCTGGTTCTGCTACACTGCGACGTGATGAATCGAGGCGCATGACGTTGAAAATGGCGGTGGATGTGGTTTGGAGGCAATGGATTTGAGCGAAGCGCCGGACAACAACGTCCTGCTGCGCACCCAGGGGCTGGTCAAGATCTACGGCCATCGCCGCGTCGTGGACGGCGTGGACATCAACGTCCGCGCGGGGGAGATTGTCGGCCTGCTCGGGCCGAATGGCGCGGGGAAGACCACCTCGTTTTACGCAGTGGTTGGGCTGATCAAGCCGAATGCGGGCAAGGTCTTCTTCGACGGCAAGGACGTGACGCGCCTGCCGATGCACAAGCGGGCCCGGCGCGGCATCAGTTACCTGTCCCAGGAACCGAGCGTGTTTCGCAAGTTGACGGTCGAAGACAACATCATGGCGATCCTCGAGACGCTGCCATTGTCGGCGGAGGAGCGGAAGTTTCGTCTGGATTATTTGCTGGAAGAACTGGATATTAAACCGCTGGCGAAGAACAAGGCGTACACCCTGAGCGGCGGGGAACGGCGACGGCTGGAGATCACGCGCGCGCTCGTGACCGGGCCGAAATTGATGCTGCTGGACGAACCGTTCAGCGGCGTGGACCCGATTGCGGTGCACGAGGTGCAGAAGATCATTATCGAGTTGAAGAACAAGGGACTCGGCATCCTCCTGACCGACCATAACGCGCAGCAGACGTTACGCATCGTCGATCGCGCGTACCTGATCCATCACGGCAAAGTTGTGCGCGAGGGCACGAGCGAATTTTTGACGAACGACCCGCATAGCCGGGAGATTTATCTGGGGCCCGACTTCACGATGTGAGGCGGGAAGCGGGAAACAAGAGGAGACGGTTTTCATGGACATGACAGTGACCGGTCGGCACGTGGACATCACGCCGGCCATTCGGGAATACGCGGGACGGAAACTCGACCAGATCGGGATCGATTTCCCGCGCATCCTGAGCGCGCATTACATTTTGGAGGTGGACAAGTTCCGCCACATTGCCGAACTGGTGCTGCAATGCGGCAACCACATCACCATCGAAGCCCGCGAGGTCAGCGAAGACCTGTACGCGTCCATCGACCGGGTGGTGGACAAGGTGGCGCGCCAGATGCGCAAGTACAAGACCAAGATCCAGCGCCATCGCCCGCGCAAAGCCATTCCGTATCAGGTCGACGAACAGGTCATGACGCATGACCTTCAGGAGGAAGATGGGACGACGCAGATCGTCCATACGGAGAAATTCGCGATCAAACCGATGTTCGTGGACGAAGCGGTGCTGCAGTTGGAGCTTTCCGACCGCCAGTTCCTGGTGTTCCTCAACGCCGAAACGGAGAAAGTGAACGTCATGTACCGGCGCGCCAGGGGCGATTTCGGGCTGATCGAACCCACCCTGAGTTGACCATGGCCACCGCCTCCATCCCGACCGTCACCGTTGAGCGGTTCTACCTGAACCACGCGGAGAAGCTCCAGCTCAAGCTCATCGCCGGCGGCGCCGGGCTGTCGCGAAAGATCCAGGAAGGCTCGGTGAACCGACCGGGGCTGGCCCTGGCGAAGTTCTTCCACTATTTCGCGATGAAACGCGTGCAGGTCATCGGTGGGGCGGAATGGGCGTTCCTCAAATCGCTGGGCGACGAGGAAGCCGCCAAGCGCATCGAGCGGATGCTCAAGGCGAAGATCCCGTGCCTCGTGTTCGCGCGCAACGTCAATCCGCCCCCGCTGGTGCAGCAGAAATGCGACGAGTACCAGGTGCCGCTGTTCAAGACGAAGATGGTCACGATGAAATTCATCAACGCGTCGACGATCGCGCTGGAAATGGAGTTCGCGCCGCAGGTCAGCGAGCACGGGTCCATGGTGGACATCCTGGGCATTGGTGTGTTAATTCGTGGGGAGAGCGGCATTGGCAAGAGCGAGAGCGTGCTGGCGCTGTTGGAACGCGGCTACAGCCTGGTCAGCGACGACATCACGCGCATTCGTTTGCTGGAAGGCCGCGAGTTGGTGGGAACCTCGTCCGAGACGACGCGCTACCACATGGAGATCCGCGGTCTGGGCATCATCAATGTCCCCGCGGTCTTCGGCGTCGCGAGCGTACGCCCGGAAAAAAACCTGAACTTGGTGGTCACGCTCATGGATTGGGAGAAGATGGACGAGGTGGACCGCATCGGCATCGAGCGCCAATCCTACAAGATCCTCGGGATCGACGTGCCGCACGTGACCATTCCCGTGCGGCCGGGGCGCGATATCGCGCGGTTGATCGAGGTGGCGGCGCTGGACCAGAAGTTGAAGAGCCTGGGCCACAACGCGGCGCGGGAGTTTAACGAGCGGCTCATCGAGCGGATGCGCACGCCCTCGGGGTCGTAACGGAAGGCAACAACAACGCACATGATTCTGTCACGCAAGAACAGCGGCGGATCGGAAGCCAGGACGGCGAGCCGGGAGGTCACGGTGATCAACAAGCTCGGCGTCCACGCGCGGCCGGCGGCGCTGTTCGTCAAGACCGCCAACAAATTTGCCAGCGACATCACCGTCGAGAAGGACGGCGAACAGGTCAATGGCAAGAGCATCATGGGACTGATGATGCTGGCGGCGGGCCAGGGCTCGAAACTCATCATCATCGCCCAGGGATCGGACGCCGAGGCGGCGGTGCGCGATCTGGAAGCCCTGTTTCAACGCAAGTTCGACGAAGAATAACCGGACGACAGCCGCATGGCCGAACGCAGCTTTCAAGGAATTGGCGTATCCCCGGGCGTGGCCCGCGGGAAGATCTACGTCTACAGCGTGGCCGAAGAGGTCATCCCGGAATACGATGTCGCGGCCGGGGACGTGCCCAAAGAGGTGGCGCGGTTCGAGCAGGCGCTGATCAAGACGCGCGAACAACTGCATGAACTGCAGAATCGCATCGCCTCGGGTCTCGGCTCCAGTTCGCCTTCGACCATCCTCGACGTGCATCTGTCGATCACCGAAGACCCCGCACTGATCGATTCGGTCATCAGCCGTCTCCAGCAGGAACGGAAGAACGTCGAGTTTGTGTTCCACGATGTCGCCCGGAAATACGTCACGACGCTTTCCGAATTGCCGGACGAACTGTTTCGCGAGCGGGCGGCCGACGTCCAGGACGTGACGCGGCGGATCATGCGCAACCTTCTCGGGCACGACCATCGGGCGCTAACCCATCTCCCGCCCGGCACGATTGTGGTGGCGCACGAGCTTTCGCCGTCCGACACCACGGCACTGGATCGCGAGCACGTCAGCGGTTTTGCCACGGACGTGGGCAGCCACACGTCGCACAGCGCGATCGTCGCTCGGTCGATGAACCTGCCTGCCGTCGTCGGCTTGCGCAACCTCAGCAAGTTCGTCCACGACGGCCAGCCGGCGATCCTCGATGGCTACAGCGGCACGTTGATTGTCGAGCCGAGCGAGCAGACGCTGTTTATCTACGGGCAACTCGAGGTCAAACGCCACAGCGTCCAGGAACGACTGGATGCGCTGCACGATCTGCCGGCGCAGACGCTCGACGGGCATCGGATGATCCTGTCGGGCAATATCGAACTGCCCAGCGACGCGCCGGTGGTGCTGGCGGCCGGCGCGGAAGGCATCGGGCTATTCCGGACCGAGTTTCTCTATCTCAACCGCGCGGAATTCCCCAGCGAAGAGGAACAGTACGAGAAATACCTGGAAGTCGCCCGCGTGGTGAAGCCCCACTCAGTCATCATTCGCACGCTCGACATTGGCGGCGACAAATTTCGCAGTGAAGACACGACGCCGCAGGAGGTCAACCCGTTTCTGGGTTTTCGGGCGATCCGTTTCTGTCTGGCCAACGTGGACATCTTCGAGGCGCAACTGCGGGCGATCCTGCGGGCCAGCGCCGAGGGCAACGTGAAGATCATGTACCCGATGATCAGCGGCGTGGCCGAGGTCGTGCAGGCCAACGACATCCTCCACCAGGTGATGGCCGACCTGAAGAAGGAGGGTGTGGCCTTCGACGAGCAGATTCCGGTCGGCGCGATGATCGAGATTCCGTCCGCGGCGCTGACGGCGGAGATGATCGCGCCCGAGGTGGATTTTTTCAGCATCGGTTCCAACGATTTGATCCAGTACACCATGGCCGTGGATCGGGTGAACGAGAAGGTCGCCAACCTCTACGAGCCGACGCACCCGGCGATCCTGCGGTTGATCCGCTCGGTCGTCGAGGCGGCGCACAACAACGAGATCTGGGTGGGCGTGTGCGGCGAGATGGCGGGTGAACCGCTGTTCGCGCCGCTGCTGCTGGGGATGGGGATCGACGAGTTGAGCGCGGCGTCATCGAGCCTGCCGCGGGTGAAGGAAGTGATCCGCCGCCTCACGCTGCGCGAGGCGCAGGAACTGGCGGCGGCCTCGTTGCACGCCGGTTCGGGACGCGAGGTGCTGGCGATGCTGAATGCGCTGTTGCAGCGCGTCGATCCCGATCTGCTCGGGTGAACGAAGGAGATAACCTTCCCGGGGGAACCACAGGATGAAACTGCTGCTTCTGGCCGCTGGTTACGCAACGCGATTGTATCCACTGACGAAGAACAAGGCCAAACCGTTGCTCGAGGTGGCGGGACGCCCGATGATCGAGCACGTGCTGGCGACGGCGGAAGGGATTCGCGAGCTCGACCACATCTACATCGTGACGAACGAGAAATTTGCCGGCGACTTCGAGACGTGGGCGGCGGCGTATCGGAACGACCGACCAACCTGCCCGCTGATCACGGTGGTCAACGATCATTCGACCGACGACAGCAATAAGCTCGGCGCCATCGGCGACATCAAACTGGTCATCGACTCGCAGAAGGTGGAAGACGATCTGTTGATCATCGGCGGGGACAACCTGTTCAAGTCGTCGCTGGCCGAACTGGTGCGGTTCGCCGCCAAACGCGGCCCGACGCTGGGCGTGTACGACATCGGCAATCTTGACGAGATGACGAAATACGGGAGCGTGACGGTGGATGACGACGACCGGATCACGGAGTTCGTCGAGAAGCCGCCACAACCCACGACCACGCTCGCGGCAATGTGCCTCTATTACTATCCGCGCGCAGTCCTGCCCATGATCGATCGGTACGTGAAGGAAGGCAACAACCCCGACCAGCCAGGACGGCTGGTGGCGTGGTTGTATCGGCGCCAGCCAGCGTACGCGTATCAGATTCGCGGTCAATGGCTCGATATCGGCAGCTTCGAGACGCTCGACCAGGCCAACCGCGAGTTTGCGTAACCCAGCCGGTTACGCCATAACCCGACCGGCTTCAGCGGCCGGCAAACCAGTCGAGGCCAAGCTGACGAATTGGCGTCGTTGGTCTGACAGTGAGTGTCTCAACCGACAGGTTAGCCTGACGTTAGGCGCGGTGGCGTTTGAGGAAGGCGGCGAGGGATACGACTCCGAGCGCGGCCAGCAGAAACGACGATGGCTCGGGAACGTCGATGGCGAGACCGACAGCGTTACCCAATCCACCAGCGAAGACCGAACCCACGCCGTTTTGGTTGAATTCCAGAACGTCACCGAGGCCGTGATTTGCAACGAAGAGGTTGCCGCTGCTATCGAATGCCAGGCCGGCGGGAAGGTCTACCAGATTCGTACTCGTGAATGTGACCCCCTGTCCGATCGAGTTAAGCCTCTCGATTGTCTCGTTGCCCATATTTGCCACGTATAAGCTGCCGCCGTAAAACGCAAGGCCATAGGGATTGCTTATACCGGATGCAGAGGCAGCGAAGACCGACCCGGTCCCGCCCGGAGGGAATTCTAAGATTGTGTTATTGTGATTCGCCACATAGAGGTTGCCGCTTGGGTCGAAGGCGAGACCGCTGGGTTCGTTCAGGCCCGATGCAGCGGTGGCGAACACGGACCCGGTACCGCTAGAACTAAACTCCTCGATCGTGTTGTTGCCGCCGTTTGCCACGTAAAGATTGCCACTGCTGTCGAAAGCAAGGGCGAAAGGCTCACTTAGCCCGGAAATCGCAGTGGCGAACACCGACCCGGTTCCGCCGGAGGAATTGAATTCCTCGATCGTATTGTTGCCATAATTAGCCACGTAGAGGTCGCCGCTACTGTCAACGGCTAGTCCTCCGGGCTCATTCAATCCTGAGCTAGCTGTCGCGAAGACGGACGCGGAGCCGCGGGACCCAATCTTGTAGATCGTGTTCGGACTTCCGGTCGATACGAAGATAGTTTGAGCATGACAGCGGTAGAAAGTGCAGACCGAGAGTAAGAGGATCCGAATACACAGAGTTCCGAGCGTTCCCTTCATACCAATGCGACCTCGAGGCCCACAGTTTACAGGGATGGAGGGTGGATGGCAAGTGGAATCCGGGGCGAGACTCGTCGAGTTTATCTTCATTGCGAGCGTCCTCCTTCAATACTGGTAAGCGCCTATGCTCCAGACGCTTCCTCGGTTGGTGCCGGCAAAGTCGGAATCCAGCCCGGGCAGGCCAAAGCCGCTTAGGTTGACCCCCGTTGCTGATACAAGGGGACCCAGCCCCTAGTGAGTAATCGTTGAGATAGCTATTCATCGTGCTGCCGTAGGGCAGGCTGGTGAACTGCGGGTCGTTGTTGGTGCCGCTCGACTCCAACCCCAGTTGCCCCTGGACCTGGGCAAACGAATAATTCGTGTTGCAGCTTCCGTTGCAGTGAATCCAAGTCCACAGGTTGTTGGGCTGGGCTAGTTCGCGGTAGTCGTTGTGGTTGATCGTCCACGCGCCGGTGCCTAGCACGTTGGTGGCCATCAAATCCGGCAGGAAAAGAGCGGTCTGGGAACTGCCGGAGTCGGTGTTGGTGCGGGCGTTGTTGGCAAGGATCACCGTGTCCAGCATATGAGCCTCCACGTACTCTCGCAACGCTTCTCCATGGCCGGCTGCCGCAAACGCGACAGCGGTTCAAGCCGAAACCTCCGTGTACGCCGCGGGGATGGCGTTGTCAATCCCAATTATGGCGCGGGAGAATTTGGTGACGCTGAGGTCTTTCTCGACTCATGTTCCCCGGTGCGGTATACTCGCGCCGGTTTTTGGTTCTTTGACAGGGGCGGGCCAGAGGGTCGCGAAAAAGGCACTTTTTGCGAAACGAACCCAACGGGAGCGGGTCGCAGTTGCGCGCTGATGTCCTTCCGCGATAGAGGCTTATGAAATACAGTGCTGCGAAAAAGCGTTGGGTTCGTTCCCCTCTCAGGAGCCCAATTATCTGCCCGGACTGGCGGCTGGAGGGCCGTAAATGGCGGCAAATTACAGGAACGTTCACGATACGACGGGAGGTTCAGGAGGTGGCTTCGACCCGTCCCCAAAATTTCTTGTGGCTTGTCGTTCTTTCCGGTAGATTCGACGCAAAGTTGGCGAGGGTACGACCACAGACGCGCCTCCCCCGGAACACGAAGGAATGTATGGATAAGAGACGGTATTTATTTTCATCGGAATCGGTGACCGAGGGTCACCCGGACAAGGTTTGCGACACGATTTCGGACGCGGTGCTGGACGCCTGCTTGAAGCAGGATCCCAGAAGCCGCGTGGCGTGCGAGACGCTCGCCAAGTCCAACCTCGTCGTGCTCGCCGGCGAGATCACGACCAAGGCGCACCTCGATTACTGCCAGATCGTCCGCGACGCGATCCGCGAAATCGGGTACACGAAGGACGTCAGCACGATGTTCAACGATGAGGACTGCCAGGTTCTTACGGCCATCTGCAAGCAAAGTCCCGACATTTCCCAGGGCGTTGATGAGAAGGCCGCCGAAGGCAAAGCGACGGCAGAACAGGGCGCGGGCGACCAAGGGTTGATGTTTGGGTTCGCGTGCACGGAGACGCCCGAGCTGATGCCGGCGCCGATCATGTTCGCGCACAATCTTGGCAAAGCCCTGCGGGATGCGCGGAAGAATGGCAAGATCCCCTGGCTGCGACCGGACGGCAAGACCCAGGTCACGGTGGAGTACGAGGGATACCAACCGGTCCGCGTGCACACGGTGGTGATCTCGAACCAGCACGCAGCCGATGTGAAGCACAAAGAGATTTCCGAGATCCTCATTGAGGAGATCGTCAAGAAGACGATCCCGAAGAAATTGATCGACAAGGAAACGCGGTATTTGATCAATCCCACGGGCCGGTTCGTGATCGGCGGCCCCGAAGGCGACAGCGGCCTCACGGGGCGAAAGATCATCGTGGATACCTACGGCGGCATGGGCCGTCACGGCGGCGGGGCGTTCAGCGGCAAGGACCCAAGCAAAGTTGACCGGAGCGCCGCGTATATGGGCCGTTACGTCGCCAAGAACATCGTCGCCGCAGGTCTGGCCGAGCGTTGCGAAATCCAGTTCGCGTACGCCATCGGCTATCCCGAGCCCGTGAGCGTGCTGGTGGAGACGTTTGGCACCGGGCAAGGTTTCCGCGGAGAAGATCGAAAAGGCCGTGCGCGAGATTTTCAGTTTCAAGCCCGCGAACATCATCAAGCAGTTGAACCTGTTGCGGCCGATTTACGGCAAGACGACCAATTACGGTCATTTCGGGAAGACCACTGATCTGGAAGCGCTCACGTGGGAGCGTACCGACAAGACTGAAGCACTGAAAAAAGCCGTTCCCTAATTCCCGTCGATATCCGTTCCATGAGTCCGGTGGCCGGAATTGCGCCACCGGCAAAACTGCTGGCGAGCGCGCTGGCCCTGTGCTAGTAAGGGACGGTGCCGAATATGGGGGAACAAACGCACACCGGATTGTCGGGGATTACGGAAGTCGCGCCACTGGGCCGACGGATTACCCTGCCTTTTCCCGAAACGCCCGAGCAGTTGGACCTGAACCTCAGCTTCGTGCGCGACCTGGCGTTGAAGACGCTGTCGACGGACGCACACGGCACAACGGCCAGCGTCAGCGAAAGCCTGAAACTGGGGTTGGTAATCACGGACACCGTGCTCCAACAGCTGTATCGTGAGAATCTGATCGAACTGAGAGGCAGCATTGCGCTGCACAATCACCGCTACGCGATGTTGGAACGCGGGTGGGCCCGGGTTTCCCAGTTGATGGGCGTTTGCAGCTACGTCGGCCCGGCCCCGGTCACGATCGAACTGTACAGCCGGATGATTGTGAACCAGATGCACAATCGCGCGCCGGTCACCAAGACGGCGCTCGAGCAGACGCTGTCGCACCTCGTGCTTCCCGAAGCGGTCAAGCGAACGCTCGGGGTCGTCCTCAGTTCGGGGCGAAGCCTGTTCCTGAGCGGGCCGCCCGGCAACGGGAAAACCGCCATGGCCCGCGCGTTGGTCGACGCGATCGCCGAGCCGCTCTGGATCCCCTACGCCATCGAAGTGGACGGGCAGGTTATTCGTGTGTTCGACAAGCACGTGCATCGCACCGAGCAGCATCGCGAGGATGATTTCGATCGCCGCTGGGTGAAAATCCGTCCGCCGTTGTTGGTCGTGGGCGGCGAGTTGACCATCGAGAGCCTGGACCTGACGGCAACGGAAACGCCACGGTTCTACGAAGCGCCATTCCAGTTGAAAGCCAATGGCGGCGTGTTGTTGGTCGACGATTTCGGCCGGCAACGCTGTTCCGCGCAACAATTGTTGAACCGCTGGATCATTCCGCTGGAGAACCGGGTCGATTCGCTGACCCTGACCACCGGGCAAGAAGATCGATGTCCCGTTCGAGCAGATCATCGTGTTCGCGACGAACCTTACGGATGCCGACCTGGTGGACGAGGCGTTCATGCGCCGCATGGGATATCGACTGGCTGTGTCGAATCCGTCATGGGAACTCTATACAGAAATCTTCCATCGCGCCGCCGCCGACTTTGGGCTGTCCGTGGAGGATCGGTCGATTGAACGGCTCGTGAAGCGATACAAGACCGAAGGCCGCACCCCGAACGCCTGCGATCCTCGCGATTTGATACTTCGGGCGGCGGACTTGTGTCGCTTTGAGCACCAAGATCTTACATTGACGGACGAAACCCTGGCCCTGGCATGGGAGGGTTATTTTGGCACGCCAACCGATGAGCGAAACCGGCGGGTATTTCGTTGATTTGACGGCCTGCGGCCTGTATCTTCTCTGACTCCAACAAACTCGTCATCGAACAATTGCGACGGTAAAAAGCACCATGGCAACCATCAAACTTCCTCCCTCGCGCGCGAAACTCGCCAAGGCGTCCGACAGCAGCACCAAAGATGACTTCAAGGTGCGGGATCTCTCGCTGGCCGATTGGGGACGGAAGACCATTGAGGTCTCCGAACACGAAATGCCCGGCCTCATGGCCATCCGCGCCAAATACGGTCCATCGAAACCGCTCAAAGGCGTGCGCATTACCGGCTCGCTGCACATGACCATCGAGACAGCGATCCTGATCGAAACGCTCGGCGAACTCGGCGCGTCGGTGCGCTGGGCCAGTTGCAACATTTTCTCGACCCAGGACCACGCCGCCGCCGCGATTGCGAAGACGGGCATTCCCGTGTTCGCGTGGAAGGGCGAGACACTGGAGGAGTATTGGGATTGCACGCTCGACGCGCTCACGCATCCCGGGCAATCTCGGTCCGCAACTCGTCGTGGATGACGGTGGCGACGCGACGTTGTTGATTCACAAAGGCTACGAACTGGAAGACGGCAGTGATTGGGTCAACACCACGAGCGCGAGCCACGAAGAGCAGGTCATCAAAAACCTCCTCAAGCGCGTGCTCAAGGAGCGACCGGGTTTCTGGCATACGGTGGTGAAGGACTGGAAGGGCGTCTCCGAGGAGACCACCACCGGCGTGCATCGTCTCTACCAGATGCTCGAAGCCGGTACGCTGCTCGTGCCCGCCATCAACGTCAACGATTCGGTCACGAAGTCGAAGTTCGACAACCTCTACGGCTGCCGCGAATCCCTGGCCGATGGCATCAAGCGCGCGACGGACGTGATGGTCGCCGGCAAGGTCGCCGTGGTGTGCGGCTATGGCGACGTGGGCAAAGGCAGCGCGCATTCATTGAGGGGCTTTGGTGCCCGCGTGATCGTCACCGAGATCGACCCGATCAACGCTTTGCAGGCGGCGATGGAAGGGTTCCAGGTCACGACCGTCGAGGACACGCTTGGCGAGGGTGACATCTACGTCACCACGACCGGCAACTGCGACATCATCACCTTCGAACACATGGCGAAGATGAAAGACCAGGCCATCGTTTGCAACATCGGCCACTTCGACAACGAAATTCAGGTGAACCGCCTCAATACCGCCAAGGATGTCACCAAGCTCAACATCAAGCCGCAGGTGGACAAGTACACCTTCGCCGACGACCATAGTATCTACCTGCTGGCTGAAGGACGTCTCGTGAACCTCGGTTGCGCCACCGGCCATCCCAGCTTCGTGATGTCCAACAGTTTTACCAACCAGTGTCTGGCGCAACTGGATTTGTGGAAGAACAAGGGTACGAACAAGGTGGGCGTCTACCGGCTGCCCAAGAAACTCGACGAAGAAGTCGCTCGTCTGCATCTGGAAAAAATTGGCGTCAAGCTCACGAAACTCACGAAGAAACAGGCCGACTATCTGGGCGTGCCGATCGAAGGCCCCTACAAGCCGGAACACTACCGGTACTGAATCGTTCGGGGTTCGCTTGTTCGTGGAGGGTGGTTGTCGCTTTCAAGTCCGCCGCGCTCGGCAGCCGCGCGGGCGCTGGCGGAGAACTTCATGACCGTCACGATCTATTCCAAACCCGATTGCCATTTGTGCGATCTCGCCAAGGATGTCGTCGAGCGCTGTCGGAAGAAGGTCGATTTCGCGCTGGAGATAATTGATATCTCGCAGAATCCAGAGCTTTACGAGCGCTACCGTAATGACATCCCCGTCATCCTGCTTGACGGCCAGGAGATTGCCCGCCATTTTGTGCGGGAACGCAAGTTGCTGGAACTGTTGCGGTAAGCAAGAACAACAACCGCCGGAGGAACATCGCCGATGAACACGAAATTCGCCGCCATCTTTGCTCTCGCAGTCGGACTCGTCGCGGGCAGCCTTTTCATGGCCCAAGCGCAGACGCAGGTCAAGCCACCGCCTCCCGATCCGCGCATCGACAAGCTGCTGGACGAAAGTGACCAGATCCTGAAGAACCAGGACCAGATCATGAAAGACCTCGGCGACGTTAAAGAAGGCGTGCTGCAGTTGCGCCGCCGCTCGAGCTAGCTTGAGCCCGCGGCGAATACGATTTCCTCAGCGATTCTCTTCGCTGCCTGGGCGGGATCCTTGGCCGCAATAATGGGCCGGCCCACGACGATATAGTCGGCGCCCGCGATGATGGCTTCCGCAGGCGTCATCGCGCGCCGTTGATCGCCCACCTCGGTCTTCGCGGGACGGATCCCCGGGGTGACAATCAGAAACTTCCCGCCCATCATCTCGCGAAGGGGATGAATCTCGCGCGGCGACGCAATGACGCCGTTCAGGCCGCACCTCTTCGCGAGCTTCGCCAGACGCAGCACGTCTGCTTGCACGTTGCCGCCCACGCTGGTCAGCACGGTGACGCCGAGCAGCAACGGACGATGCGGGACAGCCGCAGCCGCTCGCAACATTTCCGCGCCACCGCAGGCGTGCACGGTCACCATCCGAACGCGCAGCGCCGAAGCGGCTTCCACGGCTCGGGCTACCGTGTTGGGAATATCGTGGAACTTCAAATCAAGAAAGCATTCCTTGCCCTGTTCGTGGAGAAACTCGATAATTCGCGGCCCGACACGCGTAAACAACTGGCTACCCACCTTGAACACGTCCACGATGTCGCGCGTGGCCTGAATCAGGGCAGCCGCTTCCGGAAAGCTGTCGACATCCAGCGCCACGATAAGCTTTGATTTCATCCAACCCGCATGGTAGGGAAAACTTCGTGATCAGACAAGCGCAACCCCGGCGAGAGGCGGCTCCGTTGACGGTGTTCTCCCCCGCAAAAATCAATTTGTATCTGCGCATCGTTGGAAAGCGGGCGGATGGCTACCACGATCTCGAGACGCTGATGCTGCCGCTCGGGTTCGGCGACGAAATCAAGTTGTGGCCGCGCGCCGATGGCCTGACGCTCGAATGCGACAACCCGAGCCTGCCCACGGACGATTCGAATCTGGCGTTACGCGCGGCAAAACGATTGGCCGAGCGATGCGGCGTGAAGCAGGGAGCGACGATCGCCTTGACGAAACGCACGCCGCTGGCGGCCGGGCTCGGCGGTGGCAGCAGTAACGCCGCGGCCGTGTTGTGCGGTCTCAACCAATTCTGGGGACTGCGAGCCGACGATTCGGTCCTCCACGAACTCGCCGCCGGCATGGGGTCGGACATCAATTTCTTCCTGGCGGGCGGGGCGGCGCTGTGCGGCGGTCGTGGCGAACGAATCGAGGCGGTCCCCTGCAAGCTTTCGGCGTCGGTGTTGCTGGTGAATCCGGGGTTCGGCATCTCTACCAAATGGGCTTATGAAAGCTGGGCCAAGGCGGCCGCGGAGTCGCGATTGACAGCGTCGCCGCCACCAGTTAGTCTGCTGCTGCGCGCCTTGGCGGAGGACGACTTGGCCGGGGTTTCACGGTGCCTGTTCAACTCGTTGGAGGCGCCGTCGATCCGCAAGTTCCCCGTATTGGAATTGATCAAGAATGCGATGCGCGACAACGGGGCCAGCGGCGCGCTCATGAGCGGCAGCGGCGCCACGGTTTTCGGCTTGTTCGCCGACCCGAAAGCCGCGGAAGAATCTGCTCTGCGCGTCCGTGAACAATTTGGGCCAGGCATGTGGACAAAGGTGACGCGGTTCGCATCTGCGCGCCATCGGTCGTCAGCCGGCCCCTGATCAACGTCGGTCGGTCTGCCCGGTAGTGTAATTGGTAACACAGCGGCCTTTGGAGCCGTATTTCCTGGTTCGAGTCCAGGCCGGGCAGCCAAATCCTCATCTGACCCCCTCTTTGATTCTCATGGCATGTCGAGTGCTTCCTGTGGTTCCTGAGCTTGGAGTGCTCGTAAAGCATGGCCAGTATTTCAGAAGAAGAAATCCAGCAGTTGCTCCGAACCGTGGAGATGTTCGAAGCGATTACGCAATCCCAGCCCGAGGACTATCAATCCTGGGAGATTCTGAAGGAGGCCTACGCCAAGCTGGGCCGTCGCGACGACAGCCTGGCTGCCTCCAAGAAGCTGGCCAAAGCCCAGATCTCTCTCGGTCAAATTTCTCAAGCCATCCTCGAGTACGAGGGCCTCCTTCAAGAGTACCCCAATGACCCCGAAGTTCTCAAGGGGCTCAAGGAAATCGAGGCGAGAACCTCCCAACTTGCCGCCAATCGACAACCCTCTGGGGCGCCGTCACTGCGTGAGGACTCCAAGCCGACACCACTTGCCCCGGCGCTGGCCGCCGGGGCAGCGGCGCCCCCTCTTCTCGTCCGCCACCGCCAGCAAATGAAGACGGTACCAAAGCGCTGATCAACGCGTTGATCGCGGAAAAGCTGGTCACGCCACAAGCCGTCGAGCCACTGGTCAAACGTCTCACATCCGGTCCGGCCAACTTCGGCGAGAGTCCGACGCCTGTTGTGCTCGCCCAATTGCTGGTCGAAGACCAACTGGTGAAGCTGGAAGACCTGCTCTCGGTGTTGGTCGACCGCAGCGGTCTGCCGTACCTGCCACTGTCAACCTACGACGTGGACCGCGACGCTGTCTGCCTGTTGCCGCGGGAGATCTGCTTCGAAAAGTGCATCGTGCCGTTCGACCTGATCAGCCGTTCGGTACTGATTGCCACGGCGAACCCGCTCGACACCGCAGCACGCAGTCAAGCGGAAGTCATGCTGGCCTATAACGTTTTCTGGTACGTGACGTCTGCCGAAGAAATCCATGCGGCATTACGGCGCGCCCACGGCCTCGAATCCAAACATCCCGCGGGCACCCGCGCCTCCAGTTCCGGTAAGCCATGAAATCATTCGGAGAAAGAATTGCCGACACATTGCTGGCGGATGGGTTGCTCAACGAAGAGCAACTCAACGAAGTCCTTGAGCTGCAAAAGAAGCAGGGCGGCCGCCTGCTGAAGTTGCTGCTCGAGAAGCAACTGGTCACTGAGCAGGACATGATGGTTAGCATGGGCCGCTGCCTGGGCGCGCACCCGGTCACGCTCGCCAAAATGCACGTACCGCAGGACGTAATCGATTTGATCCCCAAGGACCTCGGTCAGACGTACAAGATGGTTGCGGTGGCACGGCTGGGCCGGAAACTGTTCGTGGCGATGGCCGACCCGCTCAACGTGCTCGCCCTGGACGACCTGCGACGGGTCCGTCCCAACACACAGATCATCCCGCTGATCAGCACCGAAAAAGCGGTTGCCGATTTTCTCAATAACGCCCAAACGCAAGTGGGCGGCGGCATCGACGCGATCCTCAAGGATGTCGATGTCTCCGATGTCGAATTGGCCAAGGACAAGCAGGAGGAAATCAACCTCGACCAACTCGTGACCAGCAGCGAGGAAGGCCCGGTGATCAAGCTGGTCAACCTCATGCTCGTCCAAGCCATCAAAGACCGGGCCAGCGACATCCACATCGAACCATTCGAGAAACAACTTCGTCTCCGCTACCGCGTGGACGGCGTGCTGTATGACTCGACCGCCCCGCCGAAAGGATTGCAGTCCGCCATCGCGTCACGCATCAAAATCATGGCGAACCTCGACATCGCCGAGCGCCGTCTTCCGCAGGATGGCCGCTTCCGCATCAAACTGGCCGGGCGGGAAGTTGATTTGCGCGTCTCCGTACTCCCGACCGTCCACGGCGAAAAGATCGTCATGCGCGTGCTCGACAAGGGCACCCTCAATCTCAATCTGGAAGGTCTGGGGCTCCCAGCCGACGATCTGACGAAATTCAAAAACGCCATTGATGCGCCGCATGGGATGATCCTGATGACCGGCCCCACCGGCTCTGGAAAAACGTCCACCCTGTACGCGGTGCTGACGCAACTGAACACCAGCGACGTGAATATCGTGACCGTCGAGGACCCGGTTGAATACCAAATGATGGGCGTGAACCAGGTGCAGGTAAAGCCCGAGATCGGACTGACGTTTGCCAGCGGGTTGCGTTCGATCCTGCGCCAGGACCCCGATATCGTCATGGTCGGTGAAATCCGCGATTCCGAGACCGCCGACATCGCGGTGAAGGCCGCGCTCACGGGACACCTGGTGTTGTCCACCTTGCATACCAACGACTCACCCGGCGCCATCGCGCGCCTGGTGGACATGGGAATCGAGCCGTTTCTTGTCAGTTCCTCCCTGCTCATGGTATGCGCCCAACGTCTGCTCCGTAAGATTTGCCCGCATTGCAAGGAGGCCTTCAAAGTCCCACCGGACGTGACGTCCCGGCTCGGTCTCACCCATGAAGACGTCTCCGCCAACACCTATCACCGCGGCCGCGGCTGTTCCCGGTGCAAAGAGACCGGCTACCTCGGACGTCTGGCGATCTTGGAGGTTCTCGCGATGACCAACACGCTCCGCGAGCAAATCCTCCACGACACCAGCTCCAAGGTCATCAAGGACCTGGCGTTGAAAGAAGGCCTGAAGACCCTGCGACTGGGGGGGCTGGAAAAAGCCAAAGCGGGCCTGACATCTCTGGACGAAGTACTTCGGGTTTCAGGCAGCGAGGTCTAGAAACCATGTGCCGTTTTCTCCCTCGCCATCGATCCCTCGCAAACCTGAGATTTTGGCGTCCCCGACAACAGGATTGTGCCTTTCTGGCGGAAAAACTGGCCGTGGCATACTGGTTGCTCAGTAATCCAACGAAAGACGTTTGGGAAATAAACAGGGATTAGCCAACATGAGATTGCCGTTTTTTCGCAGTTCGAAGGTCGAGACTACCAAGGTAACCGTGGCCGCCCCGCCGCGTCCCGCGACGCCGCGCTTTACACCGCCACACCCCAATCCGCCACCCGCCTCGACCTCGACGTCACGGACGAACCTTCATTTGGCCGAGACGCAATTGATGAGTCATCCACTGAATTCGGCAAAGGCCGATCCAGAGTCGCCGGCCACCCCCAATGTTGAGAGTGGGCGTGCCGCGCCAACAAACGGACGGACGATTGCCCTGTCGTTAAGCTCCATTTCCCAGCAATTGCCCGGAAATTTCCTTGCCACGGTGGGTACGGAGAATATCCGTCGTATCAGCGTGAACATACCCGCCGAATTCGTGTTGCCGCAGTTGGCGAGGGGCCGCATTACCATCACGTTGGCCGACCTGATGCCGCTGCTGCCCGAGGACGTTCAACGCCGGCCGCTGCCTACGGGCAACAGCCAACATACCATCGTTCTGCCGCTGGCGGACATCGTGAGCGCGCTGCCTGCTGATTTGTTGCAGCCGCAGAACCAGACCGAGGTTGACCTCGACAACCCCGAATTTGCGCAATTCCCCAATCTCATCGACGAGGTCACCGATAAAGCCGCCACTGAGTCGGAGCCCGCCGTTGAAGAATCCGCCGCGGTCGAGGAGTTACAGACTCCCACGCCGGAAGTCAGCGCCCAGTCAGCGGACGAGACGCTTGCGCCCGAGCCGATGGCTCCCGCTTCCGTCCCCGAAGAGGAACCAGCCCCGCGCCCGTTGGCCGGTTACATGGCCAAGCCCATTCCCGCCGCCAACGAAGCTCCGGTACAACCCGCCGCGTCCGGGGACGCCGAGGCGATCACCGTCAGCTTGCGCAGCCTCGTCGCGGTCATGCCGGACCAATATTTCATCTGCCCGCGCACCGACCTGTGGCGGCGCATCGATCTCGACATGCGCATTGCGCTCCCATCGGACCTGGTCGTGCCGCAATTGAGGATTGCCCGTGTACGCCTTCCTTTGGCGGTTGCCGTCGGCCTGATACCGCGGTCGATCCTCGCTTCGCCGCTGCCGTCCATTTCCGATGAAACCATCCCGATTGCGTTGCAAGAGATCGTACCGCAATTGCCGGTGAATCTTTTCGCCAGCCAAACGAAACAGTCCGACCTCCAGGAGATCGACTTCAGCGATAACGAGATCCCGACGCCCTTTGCCGAGAAGAATTTCACCCCGGCCACCGTCGAAATCCGCGCTCCCGAACCCGTACAACTGCCGCCCTCTCGGCCGACAGTCCAGCCCGAACAACCGGCGGAAGCTGTCGAAGTCTCTTCCGACGCGCTGGAAGATGAAGGCGCGTCGATCTTCGCGGAAAAATCGGCCGCCGCCGAGCCGACAGCATCAGAAACTGTCGAGACCCAAGAGCCAGTCGTCGTTCAACCATCCGCCACTGTGGAGGCGACAGCCGAATTACCGACATCGGTGGAACCGACAGCCGTCGAACCCGTTGTCGAGGCTGCTCCATCTGCCGCCGAGGTGACGGAAGAACCCATATTTGCCGAAGTTCCAAAGGCGGTCGAACCACCCGCGACCCCCGCGGGAACCGAGGCCGCCGAACCGATTGCCGAAGTCGTCTCGCCGGCGCCGATCACAACGGAACCGGCCACACAAGCTGAGCCAGAATCGACAGAAGCCGCCGCGGAAGCAACCACGCCAGCGCCTGTCGCCGCCGAGCAACCGGTGACCGCCGAAACGCAGCCGACAATCGAGCAGGCTGTGGCAACACCCCCACCGGCCGAGGTTGCCCCGACCGAAGAGTCTGTCATGCCTCCGTCCGAAACGACATCGGAAGGCGGGCCGGAAGCGCCGCTTACCGAACCGTCGGCGTCCGCGTCGACTGTCGGGTCGACTCCTGATCAAGTTCTCGCGAACCTCAACCGCTGGAGCCTGGCGGATCTGGCGCGGATCGAAGGGATCGGCCCAGTTCTCGCCCAGCGAATTATCGAATTTCGCAATACCCACGGTGGATTCAAGTCCATCGAGGACTTGCACCAGATTCCCGGTGTCAGCCGGCGGCTGTTCCGCGCGCTGGCCAGCCCGTCGCGCCGTGGGCTCAACCGGCTGCTCGGGGTCGAGCACAACGAAGAGCTTACGCTGCAGGAAATCGTGCGGCTCACGAGCCAGCTCAAGGGCGTGGCCGGTTGCATTCTCGCCATGTCCGATGGCGTGTTTCTGACCGGTGAACTGCCGCCGCACCTCGATCGCGAAACGATCAGCGTGTTCGCGCCCCAATTGTTCCGCAAGGTCGGCCGCTACATGAAAGAGCTGCGGGCCGGACAGGTCACACGGTTGTCCGTGTTCACCGACCAGCAACCGATCAGCATTCTGCGCGCGGGCGATATCTTCCTCATCGTCCTGCACGATAACCGTCACTTCAGCAAAGCGTTGCTGCGCCGCTGCGAGCGCATCAGCCAGGAACTGGCCCGGCTGTGCCGCCAGCGGACCGTCGAGTAAGGGAGCCAATCATGTCGATCATCAACTACGTCAATAAAGAAATCCAATTCAAGATCGTCTACTACGGTCCCGCGTTGTGCGGCAAGACGACCAACCTGACCTACATCCACAGCCAGGTGGCCGAAGCGCACAAAGGCGAACTGGTGTCGCTGGCCACCGCGGCGGACCGCACG
Source organism: uncultured Verrucomicrobiae bacterium (assembly GCA_963712025.1). Classification (GTDB taxonomy): domain Bacteria; phylum Verrucomicrobiota; class Verrucomicrobiia; order Palsa-1439; family Palsa-1439; genus Palsa-1439. The sequence goes on from CAVQGJ010000006.1 coordinate 275,709, forward strand.
TTGTTCTTCGACTTCCTGCCGCTAAACGCGGTCGTCGTCAAGGGGTTCAAGACGAAATTCCAACTGTACACGGTGCCTGGCCAGGTCATTTACAACGCCACACGCCAACTCGTGCTGCGCAGCGTCGACGGCGTCGTGTTCGTCGCCGATTCGCAGTGGGACAAGATGGAAGAGAACATCGAGAGCTTCAAGAACCTCGAAGAAAACCTCGTCCGCCAGAGCACGAGCCTCGACCAGATTCCCTACGTGCTCCAGTACAACAAGCGCGACCTGGGAAATCCCGCGCCCGTGCATTACCTTGATTTCGTGTTGAACAACCGCAACGTCCGCGTGCCGAGTTTCGTGGGCATCGCCACGTCGGGTCAGGGCGTGTTCGCCACGCTCAACGCCATCTCGCGGCTTCTGTTGCAGAAGTTCGCGCGTGAAAACGAAACTGCGTCCGCCAAACAGCAGGCAGCGCACACCGCGTCCGCGCCGGCATCGACCGCGCTGTCGGGGATCGCGGCCGCCGCGGCGCGCCATTGACCCGCGCGTCCAACGCCATCAGATCGTACCGAAGCGATACACATGCAGGCACTGGCAATTCTGACGGTTGAATCAGCCGAGCGCCTCCTCAAAGCGCTCGAAGAATACCTCGACCATTCCGAGGCGTCCTATGCCCTGATCATCGACCGGGGCGGCGCCATCCTCAGCCAACTCGGGGAGATTCCTCCGTCCGTGGACGTGATGACGCTGTCCGCGCTGGCGGCGGGAAGCTTTGCGGCGACACGCGAGCTGGCCCTGCGCGTGGGCGAGGCCGAGTTTTCCGCGTTGCACCAGCAGGGCAAGAATTCCCAGATTCTCATCAGCTCCATTCAGGACGAAGCGATGTTGTTGACCGTCTTCGGGCCGAAGACGACGCTGGGATTGGTGCGATTCTATTCGGCCCGGGCGGTGAAACAGATCTCCACAGTCCTGGATCGGGCACGTGGCGAGTCCCGGATCCCCATTGATCTCGGCCACGAAGTCACCAGCGGCCTTCGCGACGTGTTCCACGAGCCTACGCTACGCAAGTAGCCACGGTTTAACACAAGTCCCGGTCTCTCCCCTGCTCAACAATTGCCGCCGGCTCCACCATGGTGGCAACGATGTGCCCGGATCAAAGCCTACAATCCAGCCTCGCCATTCAGAGTGCCTAACAAAACCCGTCTGTGCGAGGGTCTCCCGACCCCGCACAGATTTCGATCGAAGGTCTCCCGTCCTGCCCGGTTGACACAGACCGGGCGGTCAAACCAAGCGGCGCGGTCAGGAGACGTGTGCCGAACAAGACCAAAGCGTGGAGTCCAGCCTCGCCATCGGCGACACGGGTGCTGCAACTACAGGAAGCTGCCTCCCGGCAAGTTGACGACGTGAAACGTATGTGGTCAGGCGCGCACAGCCTGTGGTCGACCTCGATCTGGGAAACCTCAGGCAAGGAACCGCCATGACGGCAGGCGGAGCGGGATTACTGGGTGAGCCGGAAGAGAATGTCGTTCGCTATTTGGGTGAAATACGCCTGCAGTTGGGATGGATCGTTGGCGAGGAGGGCCAAACCTTCCGGCCGTTGCGGATCGTCAATACCGCCTGCATTCGCCACTTTGGCAAGGAAGTCCACGTCGACATCGGACCCCCCCAGCCCGATCGAATACACCAGTATATTGTTGTCTCGCATGCTATTGGCAACCTGAATGCACTGGTACTGCGCCTCGGCGGTGACGTTGGCGCGCGTGAAGTTCTGCATGCCGTTTGTACTCGACAAAAACTGGGTTGCGCTGCAGGGGGGGAGCAGTGGCCCGGATTGCCGCCATCAGATATGTAACAACCACTGATCTGACCGGCGCACGTGTCTGGAGTAGTGGGACTAAAAAAATCGACTCCGCTGTTCGGCGGGTCCTGACCGCCGAAATTCCACACTGTTGCTGTCGGGCAATTCAGCGACTGCTGGATCATATTGGCCAGACCATCGGTGAAAAAGACGACGACCTTGAGCGCGACCTCGTTCGCGGGAATGGTGACGGCGTTCTCCTGAGCGAGGGCATCGTTCAGGCCACCCACGGAAAAGGTGCCACCGCACCAATGATTGTTCAGGTTGTTGGCGGCCGTTGTGATGTCCGATATAAATGGCTGTTCCATGGGGATGTCGAGTGTAGCCGTGGACGCAAAACTGGCCATGGACGCCTCGTCGATGCTATCGCTAAAGTAATTGATGAACGTGGTGACCGCACCGGGGAGAGCGGCCCCGCCTTTTGTCGCCCCAGTTATTGGATCCATCGATCCGGACCGATCCAGCGCCAGTGCCAGAAACACCTTCGTGCGCGTGGACTGGGCGCTCTCGCCCACCGTGAGCGTCTTCCACGAATTCCCGCCAATCGCGGGCAACACGCCAATGAAAAAGGTGTTGATGACAACCGATGCCTGGACATTGAGAACCGTGTTGTTGTTGGAAGTGACGAAACTGATGGCGACCGTTGGCGGGGCGACATCACGGCCGCAGGTGCCGTAATTCATCGCAAATGTGTTGCTGGCGATCAAGCTGGCCCGGGTCGTTCCCTGCCAAAAGTTGCGCATGCCGTTCAGGCACGCCGAATCCACCGCTTTGGACAGCCTGGCTCTGCTGATGTACGCAAAACCAAGGTCAACCCCCAATCCAACGAATCCAAGCATTACGACCAGCATGAGAACGAACATCAGCAATGTCTGCCCCTGTTCGCGTTGTCGGAAACGATACGCTGTTTTTCGCATAAAACCCATAACGCCCTAAAAGTAGGCGGCGTCGTAAAACTGGTTCGTTACCGTGAAACCTCTCAGATTGCCAACCGCAACGTTGCCCAGAGGAGTCACTGGCGTAAAGTTGTAGAATATTTCGGCCACAAACGTGGTTTGATTGGATTGCGGGACCGCCCCCGCCGTGTTTGCCGCGATGGGCATGTTGACGGCACCGCCCCTGGCATTCAACACCCCGATTTTGCTGGCTTGATTCAGCGCGCCCTCCGAAACCTGGTTCGTGATCACATAGCTGTTACCGGTGTTGAACACGGCGGAAATAATCACTTGCCCGCTCGAATTGATGTTGAGCGGGCTCGCCTCACCGATGACGCCCGAGATGGCATTTGAGATCGCGGCGTCAGTGCTACTCGCCACGGAACCACGCGCCGCGAGATTGGCCCCCTCGCGAGACAAGTTGATGATCACCTGCCGCGTGGAGATCGCCCGGCAGAAATCGATCATCCCAAACAACAGAAATAAAACGATGAATGTAACCAACGTGAACTCGACCAGTGCCTGGCCGGATTGGCTTCGTCCCATCGACATCCATTGGCGCGTAAATCTCATCGCTGGAACCTAATTCGCCATGGCGGGGTTGAACGGCTCGTTTCGGAACGCCGTGCTGGTCGTGAACGTGTACGTGTTGTTCGGGAAGTACACCCCCACCGGCGTGAGCAGTTTCAGGCCGGTCGTTAGCGATATGATCACAGTCTCCCCGGGTCCGCCCGCATAATTGGTTGCCCCGCCACTGCTGACCGTGATCTGCGAAGCGTTTTGCGCGTTAATCAAACCTGCCGAGTATTGCTCGGCGACGTTAATAATCGACTGGACACGCGCCTCGGCTGAGCCGTTCGTGCCGGTCATGTGCTGACCGGTCACTGCGTATCGACCGGCCTCGCGAAGCGCGTACGACATCGTCTCCTGTGTCCAGAAAAGCCTTCCAAAATCCAAGATGCCAAGAGTGAGTAGTAAGAAGAGTGGCAAAACCACGGCAAACTCGACCATTGTGTTGCCACCACGCGCACAAAGTGCTCTGCCGACCTTGACGGCTATCATCCTAAGCAGTTTCACGTCTGCCTCCCCCGAGATACTGCGACTTTCGTGCACACTACCACATTTGCTACCGTTGTCCACGGTGGATTTTATGCATTTTTCGTGCCGATTCACATTGATACTGAGCAACTTGCCACTTCCCGACCAATCCCATCACCCTGCATGCCAGTACCTATCTGAGGAAGCCGTCGATGCTACTGCTCCTGCCCCAACGACTTGCCCTCTTCCGCAGGCCGTCCCTCTGTCCAGCCGATGAACAGACATGTCCGAATATTGTAAACCCCGCTGAACAGTGAAGGTATTGCAAACCCGCAAGAACCCCTATCATTCCGGCGAAATATTCTCAGTCCGTCACCGCCTCAACCACCGGCACCGATGCACCGGCTTTCCCGCCGCCACAAACTCCTTCTCGAAATCCGTCCGCGCTTCCGGCGGCAATACGAGGGGGTCCGCTTCCGTGAATCGCGCGCTCCCCTCGAACGCTCGTTGAATCCACTCGAAGTATTCCGCGTGGTCAGTGGCGCAATTGACCGCACCGTCGGGCGTCATCGTCCGGTGCAGGTCGGCCAGGAAGTCCGGCGAAATCAGCCGCCGTGCACGATGTCGCCGCTTCGGCCAGGGATCAGGGAACAAAATATGGTAGGTCGAAACCGACCCGTCGGGGATGAGTTTCGACACCAGGTACGTCGCTTCCAGGCGAATGAGCCGCACGTTGTTCAAGCCGGCACGCACCGCCTTTCGATCCACGCGACGCAGCCGACGAAGCAACCGCTCCACTCCCAGGAAATTTCGCGTCGGATACGTCGTTGCTGCCCAGAGCAGAAACGAACCCTTGCCGCAGCCCAGGTCGATCTCGATGGGCTGGCGACGCTCGAACACCGCCTGCCAATCGAGTGGTTCAAACCAATTGGCCGGTTTGTAAATGACCGAGGCGCTGTCATTGCCCCGCGCAGGGCTGCCGGACGACGCTGGTCCTGCCGCGACCGAAGGTTGCCCCGTGGGTTTCATCACGGCCTCAGTTTATGGGCGGAACGCCCGGGTGACAAGCGGCTCGTTTTTCCCTGATGGACTCGAAGCTCTCCGCTCAGGTCGCCGGCCCGTTCTCCAGGATCGGGTAGGCCACCGAGGTAAGATGGGAATTGATCGCCTTCAGATTGGACAGCACATCCAAGTGAATCGCGCTCGTCTCGAACGACTCCTGGAGCCCCTCCTGCAAACGGTGGAAATGGCGGTTGCGCAGGTCGCGCTCGAGTTCGTTGATCTCGCGCTTGCGCTGGAGCAATTGCTCGGCAAGGGCCTTGTCCTGGCTGGTAAACGCGGAGATCGCCACCTCGAAGTTCTCGAACACCTTCTGAAAGAACCCGTCCAACTCGACCGCGCCTTCCTTCGAAAACTCCACATGCAAGGTGATCTTCTTCCGCGCCAAATCCGCCAGGTTCTTGTCGATGATGTCGCCGATGTTCTCCAGTTCGGTCGCGAACGTCAGCAGCGCGATTTCGCGGCGTGACTCCTCGGGACGGAGCGCCCGTTCGGAGATCCGTGTGATGTACGTCTTGATCGCATTGTTCAGCGCGTCGACCTTGTCGTCCAGCTTTTGAACCGCATCGCATTGCGTCTCGTCGCCCCGTTGGAAACAGCGATACGCATCGTGCAACATCCCGCGCACGATGTCGGCCAGATGCAGAATCTCGCGCGTCGCCTGCCCCAACGCCAGCGCCGGACTCGCCAGGGCCGACTGGTCGAGGTACCGCGGCCCAAATTCGTCCGTTGCCACGGCCCGTTCCGGCACGAACTTCTCCAAAAGTCCGGCCACGACTCCCACGGTCGGCAGGAACACCACCGTGAGTGCCACATTGAACAACGTATGGGCGTTGGCGATCAATTGCATGTCCCCGGACGGACTGAGCGGCTTCAGCGCCTTGACCAGCCACGGCAGAAACGGCATGCACACCACTGCCCCCGCCAGCTTGAACAGCAGATTGCCAATCGCCATGCGGCGCGTCTCCGTCCGCGCGTACCCCGCAATCAATCCCGTCACCGCGACCCCCACATTGGCCCCGATGACCGTTGCCAGCGCCGCCCCCACCGTCAGCACTTGTTGCACGCACAAGGCAATCGCAATACCGATCACGGCGGTCGGGCTCTGCAATCCGACTGTCAGCAAAGCGGTGAAGGCCACCAGCCACCAGGGATAATTCTCCAATGACAGGAGCGTTTGGCGAATTTCGGCGCTGTCCTTCCATGGAGCCACCGCCTCGGTCAGCACCGCAATCGACAGGAGCAGGAACCCGACGCCCAGCAGCAGTTGTCCGATTCCACGAACGTTCTGCCGTTGGCTGTACAGATACAACGGCGCGCCCGCGGCGATAAAGAGCGCGTTGTAAATGTAGAACTTAATCGCCAGGAGCTGGACCGTCACCGTAAAGCCAATGTTGGCCCCCAACATCAGCGCCAGCATGTGCCCCAGCGTCACGTAGCCCGCATCGATGGCTTCGTCCGCCAGCAACGACACGCCCGTGCTGCTCGGCAGCGAGGCCGAGATCAAAAACCCGGTCGCCATCGCCCGCGTGTTTCCCTTGGTGGCCGTTCGTAGCCAGCGCCGTAGTTTCGCCCCAAACGCGCGGTCCGAACCGACGCGCAAATCGTGGATGCCGAGAAGCATCAACGCGATTCCGGCGAGAAAATTGAAGCAGCTCAGCAAATCCCGTTGCCTCCTTCGTCGCGTCGGCCCAGTAAGGTGAATCTGGTGGCTAGGGTCAGAATCGAACTGACGACACCTGCATTTTCAGTGCAGTGCTCTACCAACTGAGCTACCTAGCCACCGGAAATTTTCTGGCGCGAAACGGCCTTTATGTCTATCGCACGCGCGCAGGAGTGTCAAGATTGCGGGTCAGCCTGTCCCAACGGACAGCGTGCTGCACGTGACGCTCCCGAAGACCGAGGAAGCGAAGCCGAAGTAGATCGAAGTCAAGGTCAGCTAACGCCGCAACGGCATTACACGCTGGGGCTGGGCCCGTTGACGGGCTCAGCCTTTCCGCTTTCGGCGGACGGATGGAGCAACGCCGACACTTCTTCCTGCACTTGCGCGAGTTGATCCAGCCGCAGTTTCGGATCGGGAATGGTGAACGATTCACCCGTGCGCGCGTGCTCGTACACGAGCACCTCCGCGCCGTTGTCTTCGTGCACCGTGTCGCGATGTTTCAAAATGCGTTTCCGCTCCAGCATCACCGCCAGGATGTACCGGGTCGATGCGTGTGACGGGTCGGTGGATTCGACCAGTTTCCTCAGCAACGTCTCCGCGGTCTCCTTCTGAATCGCCTCGGGAGGCGGCGGTGGCGGCAATTTGTATTCGCCCTGCCAGTACGAAATGACGCCATCCCGCGCCGCGCCCGCAAAGCACGTGACGCACAAGTCGCGCCGCGCGTAACCCGCCGGCGTCCATGCTCAACAGCGTATGGTACGCCTCTTTGTCCGCAAACGCCCGCTGACAAGCGGTGCACGCGTCCGCGCGAGATTGGATGTCCCATTCCGTCATTTTAGTTGCGAAATCTGCCCGTGATTATAAGATGCACACGATCGTTTGTCACGTTCGGATGGATTTCTTGATGAGGAGGGGGTTTTTCTATTTTGTGTTGCTCGCCGCGCTGGCTTCCGGCTGCGGCGGCAAGAACCGCGGGCCGGGAAGATTTTGCCCGCGGTCTTGCCGAATACAAGGACGGCAAGTACGACAAAGCCGCCGCCGATTTCGACCGCGCGCTGTCGTCCATGCAAACCAACGCGGTCGCGCTCAACTTTCTCGGCGTGTGCCGCCTCCAGCAGGGCGACACCGACGCCGGGCTGCGAGACCTTCGCAACGCCGTGCGCCTTGACCCGAATTACATCCCCGCGCGCTACAATCTCGCCCTGGCCCAACTCGAACGCGGCCAGGGGCCCGATGCCGTGGCCAATCTTCGGCAGGTCGTCCAGAGCAGCGCCGCCCCGGCCGATTCGTACTACCAACTCGGCCTCGCCTACATGCGCGTCTCCGCGTGGGGTCAGGCGGAGGAAGCCTTCCAGCATTATTTGCGGGGCAACCCGAATCCCGCCGAGACGCTCAACTGCCTCGGCATCGTCGCCGCCCGCAAACGCGATTTCGTCGCGGCCAAACATTGGTTCGAGCAGTGCATCACCGCCGAACCGGGATTCGCCACTGCCTACCTGAACCTCGCCAACCTCGAAAACCAGCAGCTCGGCCAGAAGAAGGAAGCGCTCGGCGAACTACGAAACTTATATCGGCCTCGTCAAGGCGCAGCCACGCGAGGACGTTCACCTGGCCATGCTCCAGGTCCGCCAGGAATTGGCCGCGACCGGCAAACAACCCGCGCGCGCGCCCGAACCAGCACCGGCGCCGCCGCCCGGCTCAACCTCCGCCGACTCCGAAACCGGTCGCGCCGCAACCGGCAGTCGTCGCGCCCAAACCGGCCCCGCCAGCCCCGCCGGCTCCGTCAACGGTTGTCACCGCGACCGTGGTTTCCGCCACGCCGCCCGCGCCTCCCCCGCCCCCGCCGCCGGTCAAGAAAGTGCGCACGCCCATCGCCGCCCGCGCGCTCAAGACGGGGGACCGAACCAAGGCGCTGGCCCTGTTCAACACCGCCGCCGGGTTGCAACGCGAAAACAAGCTCGTCGATGCGATCGCCGTGTACGCCAAAGCCGTCGCCGCCGATCCGTCGTATGCCCTCGCCTACTACAACCTCGCCATCGCCTACGCCAATATCGGCCAGACCGAGCGCGCCCTCGACAACTACGAACTCGCCCTCATGGCCGACCCCAACTACGTCAACGCCCGATTCAATTACGCCATCCAATTACAGGTCGCAGGGCTACTTCGACGATGCCATCGCGCAATACAAGCGAGTCGTCGCCGCCAATCCCAACGACGCCACCGCGCATCTGTTGCTCGGCCGACTCTACGCCCGCGATCGCGCCACCTACGCCGAAGCCCGCGACCATTACCAGACGTTCCTGAAACTCGCGCCGACCTCGACCCTCGCCCGCGACACCCGCCGCTGGCTCGACCAGAACCCCTGACCGGCCCCGCGCCGTTTTGTAGGGCGGCGATGCCTGCTGTTTAGGTATCCCGCCGCTCTGCGCCGCTCTGCGCCGTTCTGCGCCGTTCTGCGCCGTTCTGCGCCGTTCTGTACGGCAACCGGCCCGGTTTCCCATCCAATATCGTACATCGATATTCCTGTCAACTCCAAACTCGCCACAAATGCCGGTGCACCGCCCTGGAGGGCGAGCCTCCCGGCGAGCCGCACCGCGTCCTCGACTCGATCACAACTCCCCACCAGACCGGCCCTTCGCTTGTCAGGTAGAACGGACATGCTTTTTTCCGTTGCCCATCACCGGCAACCCGCTTAAAACTGTCGGTCTGTAGGCAGAAGCGGCATAACCCGCAGTGAAAGGAATTAGGAGCCCGAAGATGACCGGTGAAGAAAGGGCCACCGTGCAGTAAACAGCCAAAAGCTCACCAACGCTCAATGAACCTTGCCCTGGTCGAAGCAGTTAAGCCAATCGGATGGAACGCGCGAGGCTCGTTCAACGACTGTGTCTTGAGCTACTACTGGATTCACTTGTCCCTGACATTTGAGAAATTCAAAATCCAACTGCGAGACGCCATGCTCACGACGTTGAATAGCGGCCTTCAGCGCGTCGGGGGGAAAATGGGTCTCAATGCTCAAATCAGAATTGATGGACTTCCAACCCTCGCCGATGTTGATGCTGCAAACCAGCACTTGGATTCTGGCACAATGCCCTTCACAGAAGTAATGAAACCATTCGAGTTGCGCTGATAGAGTTTCCACACCAACCCGTCAACACTCGATACCTCGTACTACTAGGTATCTACCATCTGTCTTCGTGCACCTCGCGTCTGCTTCGTGCCCTTCGTGCCTATCGGAACGTCTCAGCCAGGGCAATCGCCTTGAGCATCGCTTTGGCCTTGTTGACGGTCTCTTGGAACTCGTATTTCGCGTCGCTGTCGGCCACGATGCCGCCACCGGCCCGGGCACCCAAATCAGTTAATTCCGATGAAGACGGACGTCCTTGATCTGGTTGGTGGCGAGTTCTTCGGAAACTTCCAGTTCCTCAGCATTGAAGACCAGCACGTCTTTTAGTTCGCGGCCATCGGCGAGTTGCAGGTCTACACGCTGGTAGCCCATGCCGGATTCAGGGAGTCGCAACAGGCGTTTCGTCCACCGTTGTTCAAGTTTGATTCTCATGGCTACCTGTCGGGAATCTTCTCCCTGCCGGTCACCGTCTTTGGGTGTGTCCCTTCCGTAAAAATAACTTCCACTCCACCACCGGGCTGACCATGGGCCGGTTGGGCAATTCCTTTCTGCATTACAGTACCCTTGTGCGGCTCAATTGCAAACTTGTAGGATGCCGGCATCGGGTTCGGCAAGGCGTACCGCGCCACGGCCTCCTGGCCGGTCTTCACTTTGTCGCCGTCTTCCGCAGTCGTCGCATAGGTGCCGGGATAAACGCCGCCGTCTGGCCCGATCCTCCTGTCGTTCGGAAAAGCAGAGAAACGGCGGAACGCATCCCCGTCTTTCGTCTCCTCGCGCGGGGCATCTGCAGCGCCGCCAGTCTGTTTGGCGTAAGCCGGGGCCGATTCTTTCACCGACGCCGTTTGCTGTCGCGCGCCTGCCTGCGGGATCACCCGCAACGCCTTCACTCGTTGCCCGGACGGACGGAGTTCCCCGAGAGCCGTGTTGTATTCAAACAGGCGAAAGTGCTGCGCAAGGTCAACAGAGGATTCGCCGTCGAACAGCAAAACCTCGGCATTGAACACCACGCCGGGCTTCGTCTCGTTATCATCCATCGTGGCCTGAACGATTTGATAGCCCATGCCCGATTCAGCTTGGTTAAGCAGGTCGTTAACGAGTGGTGGGTTCAATCTCAGCATGATGCACCGGATAATATCATGGTCCGCTTCACCTTAACCAGACACAACTCGTGGGGATGGCTTACTTCGGTCGACCGCCTGCCTCCTCTGTCGGCTACCGGAACGTCTCGGCCAGGGCAATCGCCTTTAACATCGCTTTGGCCTTGTTGACGGTCTCCTGAAATTCATACTTCGCGTCGCTGTCGGCCACGATGCCGCCGCCGGCCTGGACGTAGGCGATGCCGTCCTTCAGCAACGCCGTGCGCAGCGTGATGCAGCTATCGATGTTCCCATTGAAACTAAAATAACCGACCGCCCCGGCATACGGCCCGCGCTGGCTTTGCTCCAGTTCGCTGATGACCTGCATCGCCCGAATCTTCGGCGCACCGCTCACCGTCCCCGCCGGGAACGTCGCCCGCATCAGATCGTACGCCGTGCGCCCTTTCGGCAACGTGCCCTCGACACCGCTGACGATGTGCATCACGTGCGAATACTTCTCGATCACCATGAATTCCGGCACGCGCACGCTGCCAAAATCGCAGACGCGCCCGATGTCGTTGCGCGCGAGATCGACGAGCATCAGGTGTTCGGCCCGCTCCTTTTCGTCGGCCAACAACTCCTTCTCCAGCCGCGCATCTTCCTCGGGCGTCTTGCCGCGCCAGCGCGTCCCGGCAATCGGCCGAATCTCGACCTTCCCCTCCTCGCAACGCACGTGCACCTCGGGCGACGCACCCACCAGTTGAAATCCGCCGAAGTCGAGCAGGAACATGTACGGCGACGGGTTCACCGACCGCAACGCGCGATAGATGTCCAGCGCCGAGGCGTGCGTCCGCGCCTGGAACCGTTGCGCGAGCACGACCTGAATGATGTCGCCGGCCCGGATGTACTCCTTGGCCTTGGCGATCATCTCCGCGTGGCGTTCGGGCGCCATGTTCGAATCGACGCGGATCTCGGGAGCTTCCTTGCGGAATTCCAACGCCCGGTCCGCCAGCGGTTCCTGCAATTCGCGGATGATCTCGTCGATCCGCGCGCAGGCGGAGGCGTAGGCTACGTCGGGTTTGCCGTCGGTGTGCGCGTTCGCCACGACTTTCAGCGTCTGGCTGACCCGATCAAAAATCAGGATCGTGTCCGTAATCATGAAACACAGCACGGGCGTGTGCAGATCGTTGCGCTCGGGTTTGGGAACGCTCGGCTCGATCTGGTGAATGTATTCGTAGCCGATGAAACCGACCGCTCCGCCGCTAAATCGCGGCAGACCGGGTATCGCCACCGGCTTGTATTGCGCCATCTCGGTCTCGACCGCCTGCAGCGGGTCGGTGTGGTCCGCCTTGTCGACGCGAATCACTTTGCGCGGATGCGAGCCGATGAAGGAATACCGCCCGATGTGTTCGCCGCCCTCGACCGATTCGAACAGGAACGAGCCGCCGCTCTTGGCCATCTTTTGGTAGGCCGATACCGGTGTCTCGGCATCGGCAATGATTTCCCGGTAGACGGGAATCAGATTGCCGTGTCGGGCCAGTTCCAGGAACTCCGCTTTCGTCGGCGTGAACATATCCCGTTCCGTCATTCTGGCTTTACGCTGTCATTCCGAGCTTGTCGAGAACTCTTTGTCGTTTCCCTCAGAGACCCTTCGCGGAGTTTACCCTGAGGGGCGCCTGCGGTGAGCTTGCCTGCCTTGAGCGGAGTCGAAAGGCCGAATCCGTCGAAGGGCTCAGGGTGACCCGCGCGAACGCCTGTCATTTCTTGCCGTACACCTTCTCGGGATCGACGATCCGCGGCTCCGTCACCTTGACCTCGCCCTTGACGATACTGCGGAAGAAGCACGATTGATAGCCTTCGTGACAGGCCGCGCCGCTCTGCTCGACCTGGATCAGCAGCACGTCCTTGTCGCAATCGAACGCCACGTCCTTGACCTTCTGCGTGTGGCCGCTGGTCGCGCCCTTGTGCCAGTATTCCTTGCGCGACCGGCTCCAAAACACCGTCTCGCCGATGTCCAGCGTCCGCTGCAGCGATTCCTTGTTCATCCACGCCACCATCAACACGCGTCCCGTGGATTGTTCCTGGACGATCGCGGGGATCAACCCGTTCGCATCGTACTTCAATTCATCGACTATGCTCATAATCGCACGCAAATGCCCTTCTCTTTCAAAAACTTCTTCACGTCGGCCACCTTGTATTCGCCAAAATGGAAGATCGACGCCGCCAACACCGCGTCGGCCTTCCCCTCCGTCAGCACCTCGGCCATGTGATCGAGGTTGCCCGCGCCGCCGCTGGCGATCACGGGAATATGCACCGCCTCGCTGATCGCCCGCGTCAACAGCACGTCGTACCCCGCCTTTGTCCCATCGGCGTCCATGCTGGTCAACAGGATTTCGCCGGCCCCGAGCGCCTCGACCTGCCGCGCCCAGTCCACCGCGTCGATGCCGGCGGCATTGCGCCCGCCGTGCGTGTACACTTCCCAGCGCGGCCCGTGACTTCCCGCGCCGCGCCCCACGCTCCGCTTGGCGTCGATGGCGACCACGATGCACTGGGAACCGAACCGCTCCGCGCCCGCGCGAATCACGTCGGGCTTCTGCACCGCCGCCGTGTTCAGGCTCGTCTTGTCCGCGCCGGCCTTGAGCATCGCGCGGATATCGTCCACCGTCCGAATCCCGCCCCCGACCGTCAACGGCATGAAACATTCGCTGGCGGTGCGCTCGACCACGTCGATCATCGTCGCGCGGTTCTCGGAGCTCGCCGTGATATCCAGGAACACCAGCTCATCCGCGCCCTGGCGGTCGTATTCCTTGGCGCACTCGACGGGATCGCCCGCGTCGCGCAGGTTCAGGAACTTCGTCCCCTTCACCACGCGCCCGCGATCCACGTCCAGACACGGTATGATGCGTTTGGCGAGCATGAGGCGCACACAATAACGCAACTGGCAGCCAGAATCCAGAAAACAGAGCGATAATGGGTTCGTTCCGCCGTCGTGGCCGTGATTCTTACTTCACCTTGATCTTCGAGAGGTCGACGGACGGCTTGGGAAACTTCGGGTTCATCCGCTCCAGTGTCTCGACGATGATCTGGGAGACGGCGAGGTTGCGGAACCATTTCTTGTTCGCGGGGATCACAAACCACGGGGCGACCGACGTGCTGCACCGGCTCAGCACGGCTTCGTACGCCTTCACATAATCATTCCAGCGCCGGCGCTCCTTGACGTCCGCCTCGCTGATTTTCCAGTTTCGGCTCGGATCGTCGAGCCGCTGGTCGAGCCGCTGCAATTGTTCCTTCTTGCTGATGTGGAGGAAGAACTTGAGGATCGTCACGCCGCTGTCGGTCATCAATTTCTCGAACCTATTGATCTGGTCGTACCGCGCCGACCAGACGGATTTCGGCACAAGCTCGTGCACGCGCACGACCAGCACGTCCTCGTACTGCGAGCGGTTGAAGATGCCGATCTCGCCGCGCGCGGGCATGGCCTTGTGGATGCGCCACAGGAAATCGTGCGCGGCCTCCTCCGGCGACGGCACCTTGAACGACGTGACCCGGCAGTTCTGCGGGTTCAATCCCGTCATCACGTGCCGCACCGTCCCGTCCTTGCCCGCGGCGTCCATGCCCTGAAGGACAATCAACAGCGCCCGGCGGCTTTCCGCATACAGCCGATACTCGAGGTCGGCCATGCGCGCGATGTTCTTCTCCAGATGTTCGTGGGCCTTGTCGCCCTTGTCGAAACCCGCCGTGTCATCAGGATCAAAATCGGCCAGCCGCACCCTGCTATGCGGCGGCACGCGAAAACGTTTGTCCATTCTCATAAATCCTGCCTTTCCGGCGGCGCGGTCATCCTTCCACGTCGCCGACGATTTCCTCGACGATGTCTTCGATGGTCAGAATGCCGACGTGTTTGCCCTCGGGGCTGACGACGATACTGATCGGGTGACGGCCAGCGCGCAGGACGGGCAACACGCGATTGATGCGCTCCGTCGACGCCACGAACTGCGGTTTCTGCATGAGTTGTTCTGCCGTCTGACCGTCGCGACCGGCGTGTTCAAACAGGACCTCGTACACGTTGACGACGCCGACGATCTTCTCGCCGTCGCGCACGGGAAACCGGGCGAAACCCGTCTTCTGCGACACCGCGAAGAGGTCCGCCACGGGGATGTCGCGCGCGACCGTGACCGCGCGGGACATCGGCAACATGACGTTGTCGACCGTCTTGTAGGGGAAATCGAACACGCCATCGATCATCTCGCGTTCGTCGGCGGTGAGCGCGCCGCCGGCTTCCCCTTCCTTCGCGAGATGCTTGAGTTCCTCGCGGGTGACGAAGAAACTCTTCGGCGACTCCGATTGGCCGCTCAGACGGACGAACGTCCACATGACAAACCCCACAAACGACACCATCGGGGCGCACAACCAGGCCATCGCGTTCAGCGCGTCGGCGATGGCCATGCACAGCCGGTGCGCGTAACGGCGGAAGAGCGTTTTCGGGACGATTTCGCCGAAGACCAGCAACAACGCCGAGGCGACGAATGCCGCCCCAAACTCGACCCAGAAATTGTCGATGTGGAACAGGCGCACGGCGAGCACGGACGCGTACACGCCGACGAGCACGTTGGCGAGGTTCGTGCCGAACAACGTCGTGCCCAGCAGCCGCTCCGTGTTTTCGACGAACCCGTTGAGGATGATCGCGCGGCGGTTCTTGCGCTCGACCTCATGCCGCAGGCGAACGCGGTTCAGCGAAATCAAGCCGGTCTCCGCTCCCGCGAAGAAGGCGGATATCAACACGCCGAGGACGATGATGAGAATATACGGGAGAGTTTCCACGTCAGTTCCCCCCTTCCGCCGACCCGTCGGACACCACTTCCAACAGGACTTCCCCGACGCGATTCTTGACGACTTTGCGGGCGGTGGCGCCGACACGACCGACCCGCACCTGTTCGCCCTCTTTCGGGAGCGCGCCGAGCTGGGCGATCACCCAACCCGCGATGGTTTCGACGTCGGGCGCGTGCAGCGCGAGGCCGCATTGCTCGTTGACGAGTTCCAGCCGCGCCTTGCCGTTGATGAGGTACCGGCGCTCGTCGAGTTTCTGCACCATGATCTCGCTCTTGTCGAACTCGTCTTCGATCTCGCCGACAATCTCCTCGAGGACGTCTTCGAGCGTGACCATCCCCTGGGTGCCGCCGTATTCGTCAACCACGATGGCGACGGGGTGCTCCTGTTTGCGGAAACTCTTCAACAATTTCGCCACCGGCATCGTCTCGGGAACGAAATTCGGCAATTCCACAACCTCATCGAGATCGCGGGCAGGGTTGACGAGGAATTCTTTGACTTTGAGGACGCCTTCGACGGTGTCCGGCGTCTCGTGGATGATGGGCACACGGCGGTGCTTGATCCGCCGCAACGCGTCGGCCATCTCCGTCGGGCTCAGCGAGTCGTCCACGCACTGCATGTCCACGCGCGGGGTCATGATTTCCTTCACCGGCATCCTTTCGAGGGCGAGGATCTGGTTGACCATGTACCGCTCCTCTTTGCGGACCACGCCGGCCCGCTCGCTGACGGTGAGCAACGTGCGGTATTCGTCCTCGGTCGGGGCCGCCGAACGCACTTGTTGGTCGGCGAAGAACGGCAACTGTTCGAAGCCCCGGACAATCATCGCCGACAACGCCTCGGCGGCGCGGCGCAGCCGGGAGGTCGAGGCGACCGTCCACTGAGTGGGACGGGCGAGGTGCATGGCGAAGAATTCGGCGCTGCGAATGACGAGCGTCTTGGGCATGACTTCGCCGCACAACAGGATGAGGACCGTCATCACCGGCACCGCGAACGTTTCCGCCCGCTGGGGGATGAGCGTCTGCAGAATCGTGTAGCCGAGGATGGCGGCGACGACGTTGACGACGGTGTTGCCGAAGAGGATGGTGGAGAGGAGCCGGTGGGGCTGGTCGAGCAGTTCGCTGATGATCTGGCCCCGGGCCGGGTGTTCCTGCCGCAGGCGGCGGAGCTGCAGCTTGCTCAACGAGAACAGCGCGATCTCCGTTCCCGAGAAGAAGGCCGACAGAGCCAGCAACCCTCCCAGCGCGAGCAGTTCCAGAATCAGCGTGATCGTCAACATGAGCGCCGCGGCAAGTCTATGAAACTTCCGCGGGCCGCGTCAATGACGCGGCGACACCACGTTTCCGGGCCGGCTGGAACGTGTTATTTGCCCGGACTTGGTGTCTGGACGAAGATCGTCTGGACGGTCGGGGCTGACCTCTGTTGACAGCACATTGAGTTGCGGTAAGTTTTCACCGCGTTGGAAATGAAACAACTAGGAGACCAGCAATGTACACATCAGCGGCGAAGACGCTTACTCAGATCGGTGAAGAAATGGAATACATAAAAGCCCGGAAAGGAGCGGGAGAAATCACGGCTATCTATTGTTCCACTCCCACCGGCTTAATGAGAGTGCATCGAGTCAACGCTGTCCAAGAAGACCTGATAATGCTTCAAGGCATCACGACTGGTTGCAAAGATAGCTTCTTCTGTTCGCCCGCTATGTTGCAGATCGTGATCAGGATCGAAGAAATAAAGCCAGGCGAGAAGGAACTGGTCGTTGACGGGTTCGGCAGGCCCAAGAGCCAACAGCCCACCGTAGCGGCTCCCACAGGCGGCAGACCCGATATGCTTCCACGGCGAACCGGACCCGGTCCACGGGGTTAATGAGCGCCGCACCGCTTGCGTCTGCGTTGTATTGCGTCTACGTGATTTTGTCAAACTCGTCCACGAACTTGCACAGAGCACGCATACCGGCTTCGCAGAGCGCAAACAGTTCCAGTTCGACGCCGCCTTGTTTCACTCGGTAGGGCTTCTCTTTTGACACCATGATGCCATGCTTGCACACCATGATTTTGCCCTCCTTAGAAACCATAATCCCAGCCCCGCGTGGCTTCTCCGCCATGACGGGTTGGACGTGGACATCTTCATTTCGCAATGAGGCAAGGCTGTCCCATGCGGCAAGTTCGTCCGGTGTTAGCCGCCGGTCCTGCCACTCCTTCAATAAATTGGCGGCAGTTTTTTTCGCCCCGGATTCCCGCACCCATTTTCCGAAATAGAACCAAAGAAGATGACTGGCGTGCAGGAAAGTCCAAAAATGGTCTTGAACGAGCACAGCGTTGCCATCTTTAGCCGCCTTCATGCCATCAAGGCTTCGTTGAGCCCAGGCGAGTTTCTCCGCCATGCTCAACCGAATAGTGCCGGTAATGTCGGGCATTGGATGAGTCTACCAAATTACGAGGCCAGGGCAGCCTTGGGGCAACCAGCGGCGGTTTTCCCCGTCCATCACAGGGCATTTCGAGCCAAATGCCGCTCAGGACGACGCCGGTAGAGCGTCCGGCCTGTTGCAGGCACTGTCACGGCAGACGTGTTTTCTCGAAGCTCCGCCGATCGGGATGGATGCAAAACTCGGTATCGCCGCACCGCAACGAATGCTCGCAACCGACGGGTTTTTGCTCCATCAGGCACACCGAGAAGGGGAGATAATCCCCGAGATACTTCGTCCGGCACTTTTTCACATCTGGAGGACGCCTGGGACGGCTGACCGTTTCGTTAGTCAAGGCGGGCCTGCCTTCTCGAATCGATGCCGGTCCGGATGGTAACAATAGTCGCCAGAATCAAACCGCAACGCATACTCGCAGCCTGTGGGGTCCTTCACCAGGCATTGCGCGAGATGGAGAAATCCGTCCAGACGTTTGTTCCGACATTTTTCCGGATCCGGAAGACGCTGCCGATTGCTGACCGTGTCGTCGGCCATAATTTTAGAGATAGCATCCCGCCCACGGCAAGTCGAGCCGTTTCCATCCGCCCGATCCCCGCCCCAGCCCACCTCCAGATACGGCTTGCATTTCCCTCACCCCGACGTATAAACAGGTTGGAGAGTCGAGTGAGGGTTCTCTAGGGATTTTTTAGGCGAGGTGCGCTACTTTCCGATGGGAAAAGGAAGGCCTGAACGTTCGGGCCTGAGTCTCGACTCTCCAATTTTTTCCGCCTCAGTTCCAAGCCGACCCGGTTGCTCCCGCCCATCCCACAGTCAGGGAACATTTCGGCGGATGGAGTTTCCTCCAAGCGCTTGAACAGGGCGGTCGATCAGCTCGTCCATGCTATAGGAACAGCTCTGGCAACGGTGCAATGGCGGATTCCAGCCCACTCCGCATTGGGGACAGATTTTTGGGTAATGCTGTTCCGGTGGACCGATCTCCAAGTGACAGGTCGGACAATGCACCAACTCTCCCTTCATCTCCGGAGAGAACTTCAGTCGGTGCCGACATCGAGGACATTGATGGAGCGCTGATATTTCGGGGATGGTCGTGGGCGTGCTACAGCCGGGACAGTCGATTGTCAGTCCGGCCCCCACATCATCGACAACGAGATGGTTCCCACATGACCCGCATTTAAAGAAAATGTCGGGCATCGCCTAACCTCTACCTGCAGAGTATTATGGCTCAATGGCGACGAAAGGGAAGAAAAAAGTGATCGCCGGTGGGGAGGAAACGGGTCGTGATCTAACAGATTGTTGCTGGTACGCCGCGAGCTAGTCTTTATTCCGAGGCAAACATAAGGCGGAAAGCGCATTTAACGACGCACAGAATTGTCCGAAGGTACAATAGTGAACAACGGAACGCGCCATATTGAAGTGCCAGTGAAGGTCAACGCATGGGTCGATAGTGCAGTTGCGCCCTTGGTGGAGGCGTTGAACGAGTTTCAGAATATCTGGACAACGAGTAGCTGCGAGGGTCACAACGGCTTCGCGCATGTAACATTCGCCTACCGGGGAGAAGTGGAGGAGTTTTCCGCGTTGATAAAAAATCTCTCTGTCCGTCTGCGCCGTAAAGTGCAGACGGACAGAGCATATCGCATCTTGTTGGAATGGGTTGCGGGCGGTGAACGACCTTTGGGTACACTACTCGTCCACCGCGACGACATTCAAACTTTGGCTGCGGTAATTCGGCGAACCGCTATCGACTGCGACCGTAAGAATCTGTCCCCACGTGGCAATCAGAGCACAAAACCTCGCAATTCGACAGGCCATCTGAGCCGCCTACACTCTGCGCGGTAACGTGGTGATACTCCGTGTTAATGGTGGTAAGGCTCGCCCAACATCTGCCGCCCTTGTGATCGTGCTCTTTCCTTCTGCATTCACAATATCCACCGGACCTCGCAAATGCATCCTTCTTTACCTCATCTGAAAACGCCATTGTGAATCTCCTTTACTGTTGGCCTATAATCTTGCACAAACAACTTTTCAAATCAAGTGGTCGGAGACAATTAACAGGTTGTTGCTTCGTCAATCAGCCTCTCGATTGTCCACGGCCCATCAGTAATCTCCGCACCATGCGCCGGTGTCGTGCCCAAAGTGCTGTGAACCTTGCAGAAGTTGAACACGGCCACAAACAGGCTGATTGCCGCCCGGTGGTTTTCCAGCTTCCGTGACCAGCCAAGCCCCAAACGGGCAAATCGCTTGTTGAAGTGCCGCACAGTCAAATTGGTGCGCTCGACGTAGGACGTGCCAATATGGTCTTGGCGTGGCACACCAGCGACGATCTCCACGCGAACGCCAGTGCACCGGGGCGGGGAATAGCGCCGGTTCGGGTTTGTGTCGTTGGGGTCTTGCTTCCCGTAAATCTTTTGCATGACCGCGTAATTGAGACGGGGAAGCAGGTACCGCCGGATGATTTCCGGGTATGGCTGCCAGCCATCGGTAGTGATCTGGATGCGCCCCGCGATGCGTTGCTCCACGTCAGCGATAAACGCCTCTGTGTTGCCGTAGTCGCGTTTGCCGGTGTGGTAGGACACAATCAGCTTCTCGCGGGCTGTAACGGCCAAATAAGTGTACTGGTCGCCACGATCCGTGTCGTCAACGGAAGTGATACGCTGTTGCCGAATCCCGACCCGGCTCCACAATTCGTCAATTTCGAGCGCGCCGGTTTCCACATCCCGAACGAGCTTGTCGTGGAGCCGGTCGCATTTCTCGCCCACAACCTTGAGCACCTCCAATACGGTGCGAATATGACAGCCGGTAAGCCGGGAGACGGCCCGAATCCCCATACCCTCGGTCAACAGCTTCACGATCTGAATCACCTTGTCGTGGCTGACGCGGAGATGGTCTAGGGGTTGATCTTCTGAAAACGTCTTTCCGCACACAACACAGCGGTAGCGTTGAACGGTGCGGTTGCGATTCTGGAAGCGGCCAAACTTCTTTGCGGGTCCGGTACAGCAGTAACAGTTCACTCTTGCCTTTCACGGGCCTAGGCGTACACTGTTACCGTATCTGCAAGGATATGCGGCCAGTTGGTCTAGGCCTACTGGTTGCGCCCCGTGGTGTTAGCGCACTGCGGGGCAATTTTTGAAGTTGATGCCTGTGGGTGGCGCGGGGTGTCCTCCGCTAATGATTCGGAGGTGACCGTTTTTTATCGGGCTGGCCAGCCTCCCCGCACGTCCCACAGGTCTTGGAAACGACTCTCAAAGAACTGTACCCATATTACTGGATTTTCTATTTGATTGCAAGAACTATTTTATCAGTCCAATCAGATTTATTTAATCACGGGTAGCCAGATTAGGGCTTGACGGGTTGGGTTGGCTGTGCTAGGTTGATCGCACCATGGAGAAGAACCAGACAATTAAAACAGTGGTTGTGGCCGACCAGCCGCCAAAAGTCACCCCGACAAAGACGCGTTCCCCTGCGTACCCTGCCTTTGATCTTGAGACAGCCCTCAATCGGGCTGGGACTATATGGGAGAAGGCCAAGACGCATCCAGTATCTCTAAAAGCCGCTGCTGACTACTGGGAGCTACCGGTCACGAGCAGTGCAACGCTCACATGCGTTGCAACCTTGAAGAAATTCGGCCTTGTCGAAGAGTTGGAGAAGGGCACAGACGATGAACGCTCTTTTAAGCTTACCGAATTCGGAATTCGGCTGGTTTATAATCCTGATGTACAGTCGGGGGAACATATTACAGCATTAAAGCAGGCTGCGCTGCTTCCCACAATTCACAAGGAACTGTGGGAGAAATATAAAGATAACTGGCCGGATGACAAGGTGATCGAGCGATATTTGGTACTCGACCGCAAATTCAATCAAAAATACGTCTCTGGTCTAATTGAGGAATTCAAGCGCACGATTGCATTTGCAAATCTCACGGAGTCTGATACACTACCTCAAGACAATGAGCATCAGCCCGCGATCAAAGGGGTGGCACCAAGCGTGAAAACCCAATTCGCACCACCGGGAGCCAGTTTCCCGCCCGCACCGCCTGCCGCTGCAAAATCAGGCGAAGTACCCGTATTCCTAGGCGAAAACAGGTATGCCAGAGTCCCTGTTCCGCTCTCGGAAGAGGATTATCAGTTGCTTCTCGATCAGTTGAAGCTGTTAAAGAAGAAGCTAGTGCTTCCTGTCATCAACCTGGGCGAAAAAGAATAGAAAACCTGCCTCCTGAATGCTCACCGGACTCTGAGCCGTTACTCCGCCGAACGGCCAGAAGAAACAGCTTTTGCTATCCGATCTGCGGAAAGCAAACAACTGGCGGCAACAATCTGTTAGATCACGACCAGGAAACGGGGGTAGCGCAGCCAGAACTTGCAATTATGGGGCGATTAGTGTATGCTTTGTTCTTCGCAAGGTTAGGGTAACAAAGGTACAAGGGGTTACGAAGGTATGAAGGGAACGGTCGCAAGTTTCATGTTCACGGTGTTTCTTGGTTTGTATTTCATCACTTCCCCCGTTCATGGTGACACCGTCTACGTCTCGACCTTCAATCTCGACACGATTTACGAGATCAATTCGAGCGGCAACGAGTCCACCTTTGCAACGGCCAGCTCCGGCTTGAGCGACCCTCACGGCGTAGCTCTTGACAGCAGCGGAAATCTCTACGTGGCGAACACGGGAAATGGCACAATCGAGAAGTTCAGTCCGGGCGGGCAAGGCTCCGTATTCGCCGATCTGGGGTCGGGCGAGCCTCTCGACCTCGCCTTTGACAATCAGGGCAACCTCTACGCGACAGTGGCCAATGGAGTGAACGGTCTTTTCGATATCGATCAGTTTGATTCGACGGGACACATGTCCGTCTTCGCAAGCACCAACAGTCAATTCGGCTTCGCCGGGCTCGCCCTGGATAACAAGGACAATCTGTACGCGGGCAATTCCTACTCGACGATCGAGAAATTCGGCGCAAACGGCGTCGGGTCGATTTTTGCCAACTCGGGTTTTTACAACCCCGAGGGTCTTACGTTCGACAGCAGCGGCAATCTCTACGTGGCCAGCTACGGCAACGACCGGATTTACAAATTCGACCCCAGTGGAAGCGGGTTGTTCTTCGCGGGCTCACTGACTGCACCCACCAACTCCGGGGTGAGTTTCCCGATGGGATTGGCATTTGGCAGCAGTGGGAATCTGTATGTGGCGGATCACGGTACTGGCTCGATTGAGGACGAAAACTCCAGTGGGATCGGTTCTGCCTTCGCTTCGGATCTGGGCAACGCGATCGGTATCGCCATTGAGGAGATTCCCATTGAGGAGGTTCCCGAGCCGTCCTCTCTTCTCCTCCTCGGCCTCGGTCTCAGCGGCCTTGCGTTCTTCCACGTGAGTGGCGTTGCCCAACGTGGCTCACGCCATCGCCGCCGCTGAGTGGCCCCCGGCTCTCCTTTTCTGTTCTGCCCGCCAGAACCGCGACAGAAATCAATTGCTATTCCAGCGATTGGGCTTATTCTCCAGCGGAGAGTCGAGGGCAAGGAGGGGTTATCAGAATGGACCGGTCCCATTCGGAAGGTTTACGTGTCGACTATGGATACGCAACTATTCAAAGCCCATCTTCAGGTCGAGCGGAAGCAAATCACATTTGATCTGAAAGAAAATCAGCAGGGGACGTTCTTGCGGATCACCGAAGAGGTGAGTGGTCGCCGCAACTCGATCATCATCCCCATAACGGGCCTCGAACCGTTCCGTGACGCCCTGGACGAACTGGTTCAGTTCAACAAGACTTCTGTGGAGAGTGGGACGATCCTCCCTTTGGGGCGACCGAACGCCATGCCGCCGACTCTTGACCGTTCCGCAGGTGCGACCATGGGGAGTTGAGCGCCGAATCCTCTCGTGGTTGCTATCGCCGTCTCACCCCGCCGCCAGGACCGCCAGGATGAAGCGCGACTGTCGGACTGCTTGACGAGTCGGTCGATGCGTCATACGATATCCAAAACATTCAACCAATAGGGATTATGGCTACACTGAATCAAGTCGTCCGCCAATTGCAGGCGAAACGTCGTCAAGCCGAGCAGGAACTCGAAAAGATCAATCACGCCATCCATGCGTTGACTTCTCTCGGCGGAACATCGGCGGCGGTTGCCCGGAGAAAGCCGAAATTCACCAAGGCGGGACTGGCGAGGATCGCGGCGGCCCAACGCAAGCGGTGGAAAAAGCTCAAGGCAGCGAAAAAAGCAGGGAAATAGTTCCCCTGCCCTTCCCAGCCCCGACCATTGCGTCAAGGCTGACCGATGCGGGGTTTTGGCCGTCGCTCTGTTGACCCACCCTGCCCTGTCCCAAGAATTAGCCCTCGAAGTCCTGTGCGGTTCCGCCACGTGAGGCCGCGTCAACGACACGACGATGCCACGAATCCGGACCAGCCGAACCGCGCTACTTGCCCGGGCTTGGCGCCTGGGGGGGGGCCGTCGGGTCGCTCACTGCCGACGGAGCGGGCGGGGGCAAGAGTACCTCGATCTTGGCCGAACTGCGCAAGTCGGCCACATACGTGCGGGTGAACTCGCTGGCCTTGCGTTGCTTGAGATAGTCGGCGAGTTTATCCTTCACGTCATCAAACGGCATGATCTGTGCCGGTTTCCGGCCCGTGACCTGGAGGATATGATAACCAAACTGGGAGGTGATCACGCTGCTGACTTCGTTCGACTTCAACGAAAACGCAACGGTGTCAAACTCCGGCACCATGCGACCGCGTGGGAAGTAGCCCAGATCACCGCCGTTTTCGGCGCTGCCCGGATCTTCCGAGACCTTCTTGGCCACGTCGGCGAATTTCTCGCCGCCCTTGACCAGCGCGAGCGCCGCCTCGATCTGCGCCCGTTTTCCCTTCTTCACGTCGTCGGGCGCGTCCGGCGCGCAACGGATGAGGATGTGACTGGCGCGAACAAGTTCAGGTTGCTTGAACTGGTCGGGATTCGCGTCATAAAACGCCCGGGCGTCCTCGGGTGAAATCTTGACCTGTTTGTCAACGACGGACTGAATCGTCTGGCGGATGATGATACTGTCGCGGACCTGGCGGGTATACCGCTCGATCGTGACGCCGGTGTCGGTGAGCGTCCTATTGAACTCATCGTCGCCGCCCATCTTCATTTTCATCTGGTCGATCTGATCTTGCACCCTTTTGTCGATGTCCGCCGGAATTTGTTTGTTGCCCTGCTGGAGGATGAGTTGGCGACCGATCAATTCATCCAACACGCTTTGCTGCAGCGCCGCCGTCTGTCCGGGGGAAACGCGGCGACCCTGCTGGGCCGCTTGGTAGTTAAGCGCCTGCATGGCGGCGTTGAGATCCTTGCGGGTGATCTCGGCCCCGTTCACCCGGGCCACAACTTCATTGCCTGCGGCGGCCGTAGCCGCAATCGAAGTGGATTTATTGGTGGAAACTGCCGCCGAGTCGGCCGAAAATGCCTGACCCGCAAATGTTCCGGCAACGGCGAAAACGGTGAGAACGACACGAATCTTCATAAATTCCTTCTGGCTGATGTGGTTTGTCCTTCGAGCAAAGTGCGGGCGACGCTACCATGCGATTCCCGGCCCGTCAAGTACCATTCGGAGGGCAAACACGCGGCTTTCCAGTGGAGTTTCGCCCAAAAATGAACAATCTCAGCGACGAAACTGACCCGGGCCGATCAGTTGGGTGAGGCTCCGCGGAGTGATCGGTCGTTCGGCGCGAGCGAACAGTGCCTCGATAGCCTCATGCGCCACCAAGTCAATCTGCTCATCGGTTGCCCCAGCGTTTACGGCCAGTGTGACCAACTTCTCGTACTGCCACGTGGCGCCCTTGAGGATGGCTTCTTTCAGCGCGTGCAAGGCCAGACTCAACTGGGCGGGCTGGCTGCACCTGGCTGTTTTCATTCCGTTTTTGCCAAGAGCACAGGCCGCGCCAACTTTGCGCAGCGAAGCGAAAAGAATGCGGTCCAGCCCCGATGATCCTCCCCGTTGGAGCGGATCCGATCCTTTCGCAGGGCAGCGGACAGTCAGAATCGGCTTGTTAGCATTGTCAATGGTGATAGATTGGTCGGGTTCAGGCCGGGCTCGGTAATCGGGCCCGACCCATTGTGGTTTGCCTGGCAGATTCTCGTTCATCATCAAAGGGGGATTTCATGAAGGAACTTAGCCGAATCAGCAGCCTTGCCACCGCCTGGCGGCGGCGGGCTTTGACGATAGCCGTTGTGTTGGGTCTCGTGGGCGTGTCTGTGCCGGCGGCGGACGTGATGCCCGCGGCAGCGGATGGGAAGCCCGTGATTGATGCGCAGGCGGATCAACTCCTGCGGCGCATGGGTGATTATCTGGCGCAAGCACAGTTCTTTTCGGTCAGTGCCGAAGTCTGGCAGGACCTGTCACTGGCGTCGGGACAAAGAGTCCAAGCTGGCCGGACCGTTGAGTTGCAGGTACGCCGACCCAACCGCCTGCACGCGGAGGTGCGCTCCACCCGACGCAATCGCGGGTTGTTCTACGACGGCAAATCTATCACCCTGCTCAACCGCGTCCAGAATTTGTACGGCAGCATTCCCGCGCCGGGCACGCTCGATGAGGCATTGGATGTGGCCTCCGAGCGCTTCGGCATCACGATGCCGCTGGAGGACCTGATCGTCAGCGACCCCTACCAAAACGCGATTCACAAGGCCATTTCCGGAACGGACATTGGACCGGTGACGGTCCTTGGCGTTCCGTGCCAGCATCTGGCGTTTTCGCTCGGGATGGTGGATTGGCAAATTTGGATCGAGGACGGCGCGAAGCCGGTGCCGCGAAAAATCGTCATTACCTACAAGGACGAGGCCGGAGCGCCGCAGTACACGGCGATTTTTTCCAACTGGGACTTCGTAACGAAGCTGCCGGATTTCCTGTTCAATTTCGAGCCGTCGCCGGGAGCCGCGAAAGTCAACGTGGCAGAGATCAAAATCGAAAACCAAATGGACAACGGCGGGGGCAAATGACCATGAACCTTTCTGCAACTGCTTCACGTACAAGAATCGGGATGGGCGTTCTCATGCTGCTGGCCGCCGCACCGCTGAGTTACGCCCAACGACAGGAGCCACGGGGCGCCGAGGCTCCACGGGAAAGCGAACCGACACGTGAAACTTCGCGCCCGGTGGCGCGACAGCAGCCCGTGGTGGATCGCACCAATCATGGAAGCATCCGCCACGTGGACACGCATGTCGTCCAGCGACCCATCGGGGTACAGCGTGGTGTTCAAACGCCGCGCGGTGGTATTGATCAACGCCAACATGTCGTCCCGCATCACGACGTGGAGGTGGACATCGGTCGCCCGCGGTTCTGGCACGGCTTTGTTTTTGGCGCGCGGATACACGGCCTGCGACCGGGATACGCACAGATATTCGTGAGTGGAGCGCCCTATTTCTACGACGACGGCATCTACTATCAACAGGCGGGTGATGACTACCAGGAGGTTTACCCGCCCGTCGGCGCGGACGTCCAGGATTTGCCCGATGGGGCCATCGAAATCGACGCGGGGAATATTGCCTACTATTACGCGGGCGGCGCGTTTTACGTCCAACAGGACGGCGGATACGTCATCGCCCCAACCCCGATCGGCGTGACTGTCCCCGAACTGCCGCCCGGGGCGGTGCAGGTATCGTCCAGCGGCGGCGTGGCGTACCAGTTCAACGGGATTTATTACCAACCCGAGTTTGTCGACGGCGTGACGCAGTATGTGACATTCCAACCCTGACGACGGGTCAGATTTTACGCGCTGACGGGGGGCAACGGTGAGCGGTCAGAATCGGCTTGTGAACATTGTCACAAACGGATACTGTGAGTGGTTGTCCGACTGCACCATCACGTTCGCCACATTGTCGCACGTCGACGTGCTTGCCGCGTTGGAATAAGGAACACGCCGCAGCTGCTTGGGGTCATGGTAGGGTTTTGCCCTATGGCATACAGTTCGTCCGCGAGCGTAAGGTAAACTTTGAATGAGAAAATTTTATATCGGGAAGGACGAACTCGGCGCCAGAGCGAGTACGCGATGAACCAAGATTCAGACGAGACGAAGCAGCGCGTGAACAAGAAAGTCCTGCTGACTACTGTGTGTCGCCCGATGGGGCCGCAGTGCGGGGACGCGACATCGGTGGGTTACGAATTGTTGTACCGCCAGGTGACCCGGGCCCAGGGCATTTTCAGCCCGCGCACGGTGAACATCCAGTTTTCGCTGGAGTACATCGCGGAGAACCTCGACACGCCGACGGTCGTGTTGCAATACCCGTCCAAGCGCGAGTTGATCAAGGAACTCAAGAAAGGGTACGACTACGTTGGGATCTCCTTTCTCATGGCGATTTTCCACAAGGTCAAGGACATGGTCGCGTTGATCCGCGAACACGCACCCGACACCAAGATCATCCTCGGCGGCTACGGCACGGTGCTGACCGATGAAGAACTCACGCCGTACGCCGATTACATCTGCCGCGAAGAAGGCGTCGGCTATATGCGCCGGCTGCTGGGCGAGCCAGAAATTCCGATGCCCTACAAGCAACCGCTGATCGTGAGTTGGTTGAAGGTGTTTGGCTGGAAGGTATCGGGCACGGGCAAGATTTTTGCCGGGCTGGGCTGCCCTAACGGCTGCGATTTCTGCTGCACCTCACATTTTTTCAAGCGCAAGCACATCAAACTACTGCCCACCGGCAAAGACATCTTCGACGTCACCGAGCGCTATCACGACATGGACCCGAGCCTCGTGTTCCTGATCATCGACGAGGATTTTCTGCTGAACAAAAAACGGGCGATGGAGTTCCGCGATTGCGTGATCAAGAGCGGCAAACAACTCTCGATCTTCGCGTTCTCGAGCATCAAGGCCCTCAGCCAGTACACCGTCGAAGAGATCCTCGAAATGGGGATCGACGGGTTCTGGATCGGCTACGAAGGCACGCGGTCAAATTATGCGAAACAACAGGGCCGGCCGGTGGAAGACATCTTCAACGAGTTTCGCGCGCATGGGATCACGATCCTGAGCTCGATGATCCTCGGCTTCGATTACCAGACGCCCGAGGTAATCGCGCAGGAACTGGACGGCCTGATGAAGCTCAAGCCGTCGCTCGGCCAGTACCTGATTTACGGTCCCGTGCCCGGCACGCCGTTCAATGCGCGGGTCGTGCGCGACAACCTCATGCTTCCGGAGTACGTCGAGCATCCTGAGCGGCTCTACCACCAGGCGGACGGGTTTACCACGACGATGAAGCATCCGACGCTCTCGCCGTCTGAGATCGAGGGCTTGCAGCAGTGGTGTTTCGACGAGGATTTCCAACGGCTCGGCCCGAGCATCTTCCGCGTCCTCGAATCGCGGTTTCTCGGCTACCAGACGCTCAAGAACTCGCCGAATCCGGTCCTGCGCCGGAAGGCCGCGCATTACGCCGCCGATTTGCGCGTCGCGCTCCCGATCTTCCTCGCGGGCCGGCTGCTCGGTCCCAACGCCACGGTGCGGCGCTGGATTGGTGATTTGAGGCGGCAGATTTGCGCCGAACTCGGTCGTCCCACGCTGGCCCAGCGGTTCCAGTCCGTTCTCGCGGTCGGGGCGGCGCTGTGGACGTGGGTGACATTGAGGTTCGACCTGTTCCAACATCCCAAGTTGATTCGGACGGCGTACCGCATGCCCGCGAAACGCTGGAGCGAATTCCGTCTCTGGGAGGAAATCCCGGACAAGATCGCGATGCCCGACCTGTCGATCGAGGTCGAACTGCAACACGCCAAGAAACAGGTCTGGTTGCGGTTGAGCGGCGCCCTATCGGGTGCCCAGGCGGAGAAGTTGGGCCAACGTCTTCACGATTCGCTGGCGCGGAGCAAGAGCCGGCTGGTGCTGGACCTGAACAAGCTCCACTGGGACAAGGTGGACAATTTGAAGCCACTGGCGGAGAAGTTGTCGGTCTATCGTTCCCAGATTCGACTGGTGCTGCCCAAACTCCAGGCGGCGCATCCCGAACTGATCCTGTTGGCCAGCGCCTTCCAGCATTACAAGGGCTAGGACTTGCCTCAACGGCTCGCTGAGTCCGGCGGAGAAACATGGCGGCGGTTCGTTGGGCCGACCTGAGGAATCAACGTCATATCCAACGACGCACTCCCTGTTTGAACGCGACGGATTCCTCGCCAAACTTGGACTCCAGATACCTCTCTTCGCGCAGAACGACCCCAAAATGAAAAATCAATGCCAAGGGGACCGCAAACATGAGCGGGGTTCAGTCATCGAGAATGAAGCCCGAGACAAGCTGCAGCAGGCACAGCGACAGGGACATCGGATTTCGCGTGAACCGGTACGGTCCATTGGTCACGATCTTCAGTGTGGGTCGATCCGGCCGCACATTCGTCCCGCTCGCTTTCATGGCCCGCTCCGCGCAAATCCCCAAGTCCTAGTGTGTCCCGGTGGCGGGATCCCAGAAGGTACCCCCACGCTTCGAGGTGATCCTCGGATTGTTATGCGTCACCCCAACCCGCGGCGTAGTTCCGACCTCCCACACCTGATACACCAGTGTGTCGTCCTGAAATGTGACCAAAAGCTTCGCGGCGTCGGGAATCGATTCAAAATAGTTGGGCATGACAACGACCATGATTTGCAGGCCTTCTGAAGTGAGCGCATCGACGGGTGTGTGGTTGCATTGCAGCAAGAGGCCGGGTTGATCGACTTGCTCCAAATAGGGCCGCACCACCGTGTTGGAGAAGCCACCGTGCTGGTAGGTCGACGGATCGATCTTGCCGTAAAACAGAAGTTGAGCGTAAACGGACGGTTTGAAATCGGTGTCGATGAATGCGTCATCGGCCGTGCCGACGGAACCGGAAACGTAGAGAGTTTCATTGCTGCGAATTCGATCGAAGCAATACTTCAGTGAGTCCGTGAAAGCTGCTTCGAACGCTGTCTGGCACCGCGTTTGATACGGCCCAAAATAGTCGGCAAAATACATACTGCTTTCGACAAGCCCCACGACACCGATAGCGACCAGCAGCCTCCCTCCCGTCGGTCTGTGGCGCCACAGCGCCCGG
This sequence comes from uncultured Verrucomicrobiae bacterium, assembly GCA_963712025.1. GTDB lineage: Bacteria > Verrucomicrobiota > Verrucomicrobiia > Palsa-1439 > Palsa-1439 > Palsa-1439. Next base: position 306,692 of record CAVQGJ010000006.1, read on the forward strand.
GCGCCCACCATGGCCAGCAGGAGCCAGGGGATCACTCCGTCGATGCACCTTGTGCTGTGCATCCTGTCAACCGTGAGAGACGCGGCGACCGGATACGTTGCGAGGGCGACCGCCAACACCCGATAGTGGGGCTGATTTCTGAACAGCCGAATGACGCAATACAGACCCGCCAGTATCAACGGAACCGTGAACACAAACAATTCGCCGCCAAACCCCGTGTTATGTCGCAGATTGGCGTCCCCCGTAACCCAGAGGAATGGCGGACTGAAATACTCGATATATCGTACGGCAAACTGGTAGAGTGCGTCGCTCAGTGAGGGGTGATCGTGAAACATCCCGATGCTCTGGAAGCGCGTGGTCAACGACTCCGGGGAATGCCAGACACTGATGATCATCGGCAACAGGCCCAGTAGGAAGCTGAAGGAAAACGACAGCCAGATGCGCCATCGCCTCAGCAGCAGGCGATTCAGCGCCAAGCCGAACCCGATCAACCAGACAGCTGTTACGGGGCGACCTATGTTGTGGGAGTACATGGCGAATGCCCATGCGATTCCCGCCAGCGCCGCGTACCGGTGTGACCTCCTCCGAAGCGCAATCAGGGAGCACAGCCACCCCAGGTTCATCCCGAAGAGCATGGCCGTATAGCCGCTCATAATGCCGCGGCTGACCGGAAATGCCCACGGCACGAGCGCGAACACCACGGCGCCCGATAGCGATAGCCACCGGTTGCGGCAGTATTCGTAAACCAGGAATCCAAACGTCGCGGCGGCCAGAATCTGAAACAAGGCGCTGGGAAACCGGGCGACACCCTGCGTCAGACCAAAAGCGCCCACGAGCGGGGCGAGGGAATAAATCATCACCGGGTCTTGGTAATTGTCGAAGCACCGAAAGAAAACCGGGTGCCTCACCCCGTATTCGTCCGCTCCGGTGTTCGCGATGCAGTAGGCGTTGTAAGCGACGGAGGCTTCGTCCTGATAGAATCCGCGGGGGGCTGTGCCCAGTTTCCAGAGGTGCAAGAAACAGACGGCGAGAAACGCGATCAGGGCAGTAGCCCAATAGACAAACTTGGCGCGCGACTCTCTGGAAGGCCGGGCGGGATCACGTCGAGGTGCGATAAACCGCTTGATCATAGTTTCTTCACGGCATCTAACGACGAAGTTGAGCGACCTCTACATCGGTCAAGAGCGCGAATCCGATTAAACCCCTGACGGAACCGCGAGGAAAGCAGAAAACGGGGCCCCGCTTGGGACGATTGGCGACCATTCGACCCAAACCATTTCGCCGAGACGCCGTTTGGAGAAGCTCAAGTGCGACGACAGAGCGCCGCGGCTACGACTGTGACGAACTGTCTTGTTAGGGGTTCTCAGGCGTCGACGGGGACGGCCCTGTTCATCCACTGGACTTGCGTGAGACACGTGGCGTTCGTCGAAATCCGTGTTTGACCGCCAACACCCAGACCATCCACAGGGCCTCCCGAACAATGCGTCCGGACATTTTGGAATGGCCGGCATACCGGTCGGCAAACGTAATCGGGATCTCGCGAACGCGGAAGCCTTTCATCCATGCGTCGTAGGTCATTTCGATTTGGAAGGCGTACCCGTTGCTGCGGACCGCGTCGAGATCGAGCGCTTCCAGGACGGCGCGACGGAAGCACTTGAAGCCGCCCGTGGGATCGTTCACGGGCAACCCGGTGATGATTCGCACGTAGTAGGACGCGCCCTTGCTCAGGAACAACCGGGACAACGGCCAGTTGACTACGCGCACACCGTCAATGTAGCGCGAGCCCAAAACGAGATCGGCATTCTCAATCGCCTTTTGCATATTGGGGATCTCGCGCGGGTCATGCGAGAAATCGGCGTCCATCTCGACCAGGCAGGCATAGCCCCGCGACAGGCCCCACTTGAATCCCGCGATGTACGCCGTGCCCAATCCCAACTTGCCGGCGCGGCTCATCAACTGCACCCGCGGATTGGCCCGGGCCATCTCGGTGACGATGCCCGCCGTGCCATCCGGAGAATTATCATCCACCACCAGCACGTCGAGGTTGGCCGCCTGCGCCAACGTCAATTCGATCACCGAACGGATGTTCTCCTTCTCGTTGTAGGTCGGAATAATGACCAGCGTTCGTTCGTTTTGCGCCACGTTATGGGGTCTCCTTCACCAATTGCGGGTTCGCCAAAACCAGATACGCGCCCTGATGAAACACGATAGGCCACTTCCCGTCCTGCGCGCGCCGGACAATCTCCGGGACACCGCGCAGGCCCAACGTATACACCGCATCAATGCCGATTGGCAACTGCGCTTGCCGTCCGTCCGGAAGTATTCGCTGCTCCACCCCGTATTCCATCACCAGATATTTCGCCTGCTCCAGGCGGCAGTCGAACCAAAACAATTCACGTGGAATGTGGGCCGGCACGGGCATATCGTTGTCCACGCCCTCGTATCGGGCGCAAAACGTCAACATGCTGCGCCGGTCGCAATGCGCCAGCCAGTAGATTTGCTTGGGCACAATCACAAAGTCGTCCTTCGTCGTGTGCGCGTTGACGAAGGCCATCGCAGCCTCGGCGTCGGGGATGGATTGCTGCGCCCACATGTCGATTCGGGTATGGAAGTGCCCCCACGCCCCGCTGGCCGACTGCCAGGCGAATCCCGCCAACACGATCACGGCAATGGTCGCCGCCGCCTCGTCACCGGATTTGACTGCCAGCCGTTTGGTCAATTCGCCGGCCCACGCGAGCACGCCGGCGAAGCCGACGGCCATCAGTGGAAGAAAGATCGTCGCGGGATAGAAAAACAGGGGCACATTGTTCAGCTTCTGGAACACGCCATACATCAGCACCAGCAACCAGAACGGCATCCACCATCGCAACCGCCAATCCCGCGTTGGCAGGAACACAAAGCCGATGGTTGCCACCGTGAGCCACCAATCGTGCCCCGACCATGGCAACGGCGGGCCTTGCGTCGGCGTATGAAATCCCAGATTCCACACGTTCTCAACAAAGCGTTGCACCTCGCCGCCGAACGTCGGGCGGACCTCGTTGCTGGCCACACTGGTCAGTCGTCCGACCTGTGCCATCAATTGCCCCCAACTATGTAATGCGCAGTACCACAACACGAACAGCCCCGCGTACGCGCCAGCCGCGGCTGCCGCCACGGCGACGTCCCGCCAGACACGCGCCGATTTCCATTTGCGTCCGTTCACCACCGCCACCGTCACAACGACGGCTCCGACCAACGGATACGTGAAATAATTCGTGGCCGTCGCCAACGAACAGAACAACCCCGCCCAAACGGCGTCACGGAGGCGTTTTTCCTGCACGTAGCGAACGAGAAATCCGACTGACGCCAGCGCGAATGTTCCGGCCATCGGATGGGAACGCACCCAACGGAAATTGATGTTGGCCTCGGAATACACCAGGAATGCCGCGGCACAAAGGAGTCCAAAGCGTTTATCGCGCAACCGCGTCCCGATCCAGAATAGAATTATCCCCGCCGCCAGCGCCGTTACCGCCCCCACCGCCCGTCCCACGACGATGTCGTCGCCAAATATCCGCAGCAGCGTGCCGGTCACAGCCATGTAGAGCGGCGGGTACGGATACGGAAAGACGTAATCGTCGATGATCGGGCCGACCCGCGGCGTGCCATGAATGAAGGTCCAGGATTTCTCCATCCACTCGCCTTCGTCGCCGTACCAGTTCGGGTTCGTGCGCAGATTCGGCAGGAACAACGCGGCCCACACCACCACCAGTCCGATGGCGAAGATGCGCTCCCACCCTTTCTCAAACGGTACGTTCATTGTCGGTTGATGATGTAAACGCGCATCGGACCGCAGTTTGTGCCCGTTCCGCCAAAGATAACCTGACTGGCATCATAGCCTGTCCGATTATCATCCACCACGAGCACGACCAGATTTGTCGCCAACGGGCCCGCCTGCCCCCGCCCGCGGATCGTGGCCAGGAATGGCAGGTCCAACTGCGCCGGAGTCGCTTCCCGCCACCGGTCCATTTGCAGGAGCCGGTCTTCTTTCATCAGCTCTTGGGCGTCCGCGTGCGCCGCGAGATACTCCGCCGCTGCCTGCTTGAAGCGAAGCCCCGACCCGTACGTCCCCTGCGCTCCGCCGTACTCAGCCAAGTACCGATTCACATCGAGCATGAACGCGATGTTGCCCACCACAAAGGCCGCGATTCCCGCCACCAGGATCTTGGGCGGCACCGCGCGTCGAGCCAACGCACCCAGGGCCACAAAATAGACGGGATACAGAATGACGTAGTACGACAAATATGTCCAGAGCCCGGCCACAAGATACACGGCGAGAGGAACCACAACCCACGTCACCAGTATCCACGCCCTCTTCGACTCCTCGTCCGCCGTCACATGCCGGCGAAACACGGCTTTCGCCGATTTCAACGCCTGCACGCCAAACCACACCAGCGCGATGGAAAAGGCCAGTCGTTGCAGCCCGGGCAGCCAGTCCCCCAACGTGAGCGTGGTATCGAAATATCGGTTCCGTCCCGCGCCTTTGCTGACCCAGATTCGATTCAGGTCAAATGCCCCGCTCGTGCTCAAGCCCAGTATGTCCTCGATTTCGCCGGTGTTCATAATGGCCAGCGCGTGACGCCACGCCTCGGTCGGACGGCGTGGAAACGGGTACCCGCTCTGCGGATTGATCGTCATTCCGCGCGGGAGTTGCTCCCAGTGGCGACCGCCGCTTTCTTCGGACATGTGCTTCCACTCGACCCAGCCGTTCTTCTGTTGCGCGATGACATACGGCAGCGCCAGCAGGACGGCCAGCGCGACGCCGGCCGCCGCAAATCGCCAATCGATCCGCGGGCGCAGCAACACGACCACGGCGATGGCGCCCGCCGTCAACGCAAACCCGCTGTAGTGAATCTGGATCACACATAACGGCAGGCACCACAGCCAAAAGATCGCCTTTGGGTTCTTCCCGAGAATCAGCGAGTGCGCGGCCCACATCGTCCCGGTGGCCAGCACCGGCACGAAGTCCTGGGCCCAGATCTTTCGCGAATACACCACCGCCCACGGACCCGATGCGAACAACGCCGCCGCCACCAGACCGCTTACCGAACCGTAGTACCTCCGCCCGATCCACCACGTCGCGACCACCGCAGCCAGTCCCAACACGGAAATCATCCCGCAGACCACGGCAATGTTCGACGTCAGGAAGAACATGGGGATCAACAACCATATGAACAACGGCGGATTCGACACCCCCACACTCGACATCAGACCGGCTGTCGGCAATTTGCCGCCCCGGACGAACTCCAGCGCCTGGTTGGCCGCAACCGCCTCGTCCTGCTTGAATTCAAGCAGATCCGGATGCTGAAACCGCAACCAGGCGCCCACTGCGATGATGGCTGCCAGTATCAGCCACTCGGTGGTTGTCGGGAGTGAAACGGTGTCCCTGGCGCGCGGCGCGTTCACTGGGTCTTCGCTTTCAATGACCAGGCGACCTTCTGGACGCGATTGATTCGGAACAACTCCATCCAGATCTTCAGCGCTCGGCGCAAGTTGTACGGGATCCGTGTGTCGGGATCGTGCACCCACTGTACCGCAACCTCGGCGATGCGGTACCTTTCGCGGGTTGCGACCACCAACATTTCGATGTCGAAGATGGCGGTGTCCGAGGTCACCTGCGGGAACACTTTCTGCGCCACTCCGCGCTTCATCGCCTTGAAGCCACACTGGGTGTCATGGATTCCATGAACGCACAACAGCCGGGTCCCGAGCCCGAACAGCTTGCCGGCCATCGCCCGATGCCACGCCTGCGGTTGTTCGACGCGCGCCCCGGGCATTGACCGCGAGCCGATCGCCATGTCGTATCCGTCCATTTCCATTTTCGGCAGGAGCTTGTCCACTTCGGAAATGGGCGTGCTCTGGTCCGCGTCGGTGAACAGGACGTACTCGCCCCGCGCATCGAGCATGCCGGCCTTGACGGCGCCGCCCTTGCCGCGGTTCGGATTCAGATCGATCAATCGCAACATCGGAAAGGTCTGGGACAGCTCGCGCGCCACGCGCGCCGTGTGGTCCTGGCTGCCGTCATTGACCACGACGATCTCGAACGGCCGTCCCTTCGATTGCAAGAACCCGACCATTCCCGGCACATGCCGTTTGAGTCTCTCCTCCTCATTGTACGCGGGTATGATGACCGAGAGGTACGGGCGGGCTTCCATCGTCGGTTCAACCGGCCTTTCGCAACGCCCCCATTTCGCGGAGTTTGGCGAGCGCTTCGGCGGCGTAATCCTTCTCCAGCTTCTGGCGTCGGATCCACTCGATATAATCGCGCACGCTGTCGCGCGGCGCTCGGGTTGGCCGCCAGCCGAGTCGTTGGAGCTTGGTGATGTCCGAAACGCTGTGGCGCGTATCGCCGACGCGATATTCGCCGCTCACGTTCGGCTCGATCTTCATGCCCAACGCGTCCGCCACGATGCCGGCAAATTCGACAACCGTGTAGCCGCGTCCGCCGCCGACATTAAACACCTGGTAGTTGGCCTCGTCGCTTTCCAACACGAGCCGATTGGCGCGGGCCACGTCGCCCACGTTGACGTAGTCCCGCAACTGCCGGCCGTCCTCGAACACCGACGGTGGCTGACCCTTCATCATCTGCAGGGTGAAAATGCGCAGCACGCCCGAGTAGGCGTTGCGGAATGACTGGTGGGGTCCCTGGACGATCGAGTACCGCACCGCCGTGCTGGGAATGCCGTAGTTGCGGCCCAGCGCGACCGCCATCAGTTCCTGGGAATATTTCGCGATGGAATACTGGTTCTTGGGGTTGGCGTGCGACTCCAGCAACGGCAACGGCTTGATCGGGCCGCCACACTTCGGACAGACGGGTTCCCACAACCCTTTGGACAAACGTTGCGGTTCGCGACCGTCCGGAAACACTTCCCCGTCCGTCGCGCACTGATATCGGCCCTCCCCGTAGACGAACTGACTGCTGGCCACGACCACTTTGCGCACCGGCAGTTTCTCCGCGACGATCAATTCATAGAGCAACGCCGTCCCGACCGAGTTCACGTGGAAAAACTGCGAGAAATTCGGCAACAAATCCTGGTAGGCCGCCAGATGGATCACCACGTCGATCCCGCGCAATGCTTTCGCCCAATCGTCGCGGTTGCGAACGTCCCCCAGGACGCGTTCAACGTCTTTGGACAACCAGTCGGGCCACGTCCCGTCGCCGATATGGACCGGCGGTGTCAGGCTGTCGAGCGCGCGCACGTCATAGCCGGCGCGCAACAGTTCGTCCGCGGTATGCGATCCGATGAACCCCGCTCCGCCCGTAATCAGCGCTCGACCTTTGCTCATGCGCTTACCGGGAGTGCGTGGCTTTCAACTTCTCGTAGAGATAGCTGGTGATGATATGGTCGAGGATCATGTGGACGTCTTCCACCGGGCCATATCCGTCGGAGGGAACCACCAGCGATACATCCGCCATCTGGGAAAGTTTGCCGCCGGTGAACCCCGCCAACCCGAGCACGGTCACGCCGATTTGTTTTGCCGCTTCCACGGCCGCGATGATATTGGGCGAGTTCCCCGAGGCCGATATCGCCACGAGAACGTCCCCGCGTTGCGCCAGGTTTTTGAGCGGCTCGCTGAAAATGTGGTTGAAGTCCGTGTCGTTCGCCCAAGCGGTCATCAACGACACGTTATCGGTAAGCGCAATCACGCGCAGCCGCGGCCAGGGCGCGTCACCCTTGTGGCCGAGCGTGCCCTTGCACAGATCGTTCATCATGTGCGACGCCGTCGCGGCGCTGCCGCCATTGCCAATGATGAAGATCTGCCGTCCCTCGTCCCGCGCGTGTTCGATGGCACGGATGATCTCATCGATGGGTTTGAGCGCAAGACGATCCAGGACGTCTTTCAATCCGTTGAGGTAATCTTTCGCAAAGTCGCTGGCTGTCTTCATGGTTCAGTATCGTTGCAAATTCAACACGATTCGGCTCCCGCCTCGCTCCAGGCGGAAGGGCATTTCGCGCAGGTTGGCCAGCGTGTGGCGGACCGATTGCCGTTTGTCGCTGGGGACACACAGCAGGAAAAACCCGCCCCCGCCCGCGCCGGAAATCTTCCCGCCAATCGCCCCGGCCTTGACCGCGCGCTCGTAAATCTTGTCCAACTCGGTGCTGCTGACGCCCGGCGCGAGTTTTCGCTTCGCCTCCCACCCCTGATGAAGGATGGCGCCCAGGCCGTCGATATCGGCCAATTCCACCAGACGCCGCACTTGATGCGCCTGGCGGGTCATCTGTTTCAGGACTTCAATCTTCCCGCTGATGTTGGTTTTTTGCTGCGACAAAATGGAGGACGCCTGCCGTGTCTTGCCGGTGTAGAACAACATGAGCATGTTGTCCAGGTCCTCCAGCGCCGTCCGCGTCGCCTCGACCGAGTTGACGGTCACCGCCGGGCCCGGCCCAAACTCGAAGCAGCGCAATCCGCCGTAGGCGGCGATATACTGGTCCTGCACACCGATGGGCTTGCCGAGAATCCGAATTTCGATGTCGCACGCCTCGCGTGCCAGCCGTTCCGGCGTTGGGATGGCCCCGACGTAGTGATACAGGGCATTGAGGACGCCGACGGTCACGCTGCTCGATGACCCCAAGCCCGACCCTTCCGCCGGGATGTCCGAAAGAAAGGAAATTTCGATGCCTTTGGTCACCCCGACCTTGCGCAGGGACTCCCGCACCAGTTCGTGCTCGATCTGATCGACGGACTCGACGATCTCCTTCTTGGACCAATTCACGTAAATCTTGTCGTCGAAGCGCTCCTTGACGATGCAATACACAAACTTGTCAATGGCCGTGCTGACGACGCACCCGCCGTTCTTCTCGTAGAAATCGGCGAAATCCGTCCCCCCGCCGGCAAGCGAGATGCGCAACGGTGTCTGGGTAATGATCACTTCAACGATCCCTCTTCGAAATCACGCTGTGCTTTGGCCAATCGTTCGGGCGTTCCCACGTCTTGGATGTACGCTTTGGGCTCCATCGCGTACACCGGCCGGCGTTCGGCCAGCAACTTCGGAAATACGTCCCGTCCGAAGTCATAAAACTGACCGGCTGGAATCATGTCCAGAACTTGCGGCTCGATCACGAAGATACCAGCGCTGATCCGATTTGTCGAAACCTGTTTTCGGTCGGGTTTTTCGACAAATCGAAGCACCCGGCCGTCCGAATCCGTCTCCACCACCCCACCCGTCCACGGTTCGGGTGAGGCAAATAGTGCCACTGTCGCCTGGGCTTGACGGGCGCGATGGAACTCTAACAACGGCGCGAAATCGACATGCACCAGATTGTCGCCGTAAAACACGATGAATGCCCCGCCGCGCAGTTCTGACTCCATTTTCTTCACCGCGCCGGCGGTGCCCAGCAATTCCGGCTCGTGCGAATAGGTAATGGATACGCCAAACCGGCTACCGTCGCCGAAATACGCGGTGATCTTCTCAGGAAGGTAATGCAAATTGACGATGAACTCGCGGATCCCCTGCCGCTTGAACAATTCGAAATGATGCTCCAGCAAGGGTTTGCCGCCAATCGGCACCATCACCTTCGGCACATCCAATCCCAGCGAACGCAGCCGCGTGCCGAGGCCCGCGGCAAGGATAAACGCCTTCATGCCCGCTCGTGCCGCGGCGGAACCGGCGCGTCGCCCGGTCCCCCGCCCTTTTCCCTCAGGTACCGCGACAACACCGCCCAAGCTTTCTGCATCGCCTTGGCGCGATGGCTGATGCGGTTTTTCACTTCGGGTGAAAGTTCCGCAAATGTTTTTGTCTGGCCGTCCGAGATGAACAGCGGATCGTACCCGAACCCGCCGCCGCCGCGCTCGGCTTCGAGGATCGCCCCGTTGCAGATTCCTTCGACAGTATCATACAGCCCGTTCTCGTCCGCGATCGCCACCACGCAACGAAACCGCGCCGTCCGTTTTTCGTAGGGCACGCCTTCGAGCATCTGGAGCAGCTTCTTGTTGTTCTCGTGATACGTCGCGTCGTCGCCGGCGAACCGCGCCGACCGCACGCCCGGCTCGCCTTTCAGCGCGTCCACTTCCAACCCCGTGTCGTCGGCCAAGATCAATTTCTTGGCCATCCGCGCTATTTGCACCGCTTTCTTGACCGCATTGTCGCGGATCGTTGCGCCGTCCTCGACGACTCCGGGCAGATTGGGCATGTCCGCCAACGACAGCACATCGAGCTGCAGATCCTGTAGCAGGGCGGTCAGTTCCTTGAGTTTGTCCCGGTTGCGCGACGCGAGAAGTAATTGCATGGTCGCGCATTATACCGACCGCCGCGAAAAAATGAAGAACAGAGTGGAGGCTGGCGCTTTCGCTGCCGGCAGGGCCGCTTCTCGGGTATCGGCGATCCATTCCTCTTGTCGACAAGCCATCTCGCCAGCCGTTATAGTGCGCCCTCGCTGATGAACCAGCTCTCAATTCTCTACCTCGTCTCGTTGTTGATGGACATGAGCGTGGCGGCGGTGATCTTCGCGATCAGCCGCCGGGCCGCCGAACTGGGCGCGACCGCCTCGGACCTCGGCTGGCTCGGGGCGGTATGGATCGGCCTGTACGCGATGCTGGCGCTGGTGACGGGACGCGTGTCCGATCGTGTCGGACGGCGCAAACTTGCCGTTGTTGGTTGCGTGATTGCGGCGGGCATGGCATTGGCGTGTGCGCTGACGACGCGGATCGGTTTGCTGCTGGTATTCAGCGCCGTGTTCGGCGGGGGCCTGGCGTGTTTCTGGCCGTCGATCATCGCGTGGCTCGGGGAAGGACTCAGCGGCCATGCGCTGGCCGCGCGGCTGACAACGTTCGGTGTGGCGTGGAACATCGGCGTGTTGCTCGGTTACTCTCTTTCGGGCGTTCTCTTCGAGCACTCGCCCTCGCTCGTCTTCTATGGCTCGACCGGCACGATTCTGCTGATCATGATTTTGTTGTTGGTGCCGGCGCGCGGCCGCTGGTCGCCCGGCGCGCACCACGCCATCGAACGAGTGCCCGGAGATTCCCAAGGGCCGCGGGTTTCGCAAGACGGCGTGGCTGGCGAATTTTACGACCAACTTTGCGCTCGCGGGCACCGCGGCGCTGTTCCCGCAACTGGCCACGCATCTGGGGATCGGCGCGGACATCCATGGCGGCTTGCTCGCGGCGGCCGCGGGGCGGCGCTGGTCGCTTCCGCCGCCCTGCAACTCCTCATGTTTTGGCGAACACGCCTCTGGCCCTTGTGGATCGCGCAGCTTGCGTGCGCGGCCAGCATTGTCTGGATTGGTTTCGCCCATGCGACCTGGATGTTTGCCGCGGCATGGATCATCGGCGGGGCTGTGTCGGGCTACGCGTATCAAGCGAGCATCTATTTCACGCTGGAAGAAATGACCGAGACGGGCAAAGGGAGCGGGTTCCATGAGGCCACCGTCGGCAGCGGAATGTTTTTCGGTCCGATGCTGGCCGGTTGGGTCGGGAACAGCCATGGCCTGCGGGTCCCCTATTTCTTCTGCGCGGCCATGCAGATCGCGCTCGTCGCGTTGCAAATGATGCTGGTGTGGACGCGCCGCCGCGTGACCACTACGGTTTGATTGGTATCGGGCCTGTGGTGGCCGCTCATTACATGATCACCGCCACGACGCAAGTGGTTTTTGGTGTGTGGCGAACTCCTGACGAATCGTCTACAAATCCTTCCAAAGATACCACTTCTCGTCGATATGCTTGTAAACAAATTGCCATTCTCTGGGGTCTCTACGGCCACGGTAATCATCCAAGCTGGCAACTTGGTTAGTAGGTTCTGTTTCTTTCCAGCAGATGCCGATGTGTCTTGTGTTGCCGGCCCAGCCCCACGCCCAAACTATGATGCTAGGGTCGGCGGGTTGTCCTCTCCTGCGAGACGCGACGAGCCCTCCTACCTGATGCAGCAAAGTCATGTACTCCCTGTATCGGTCGGCTGAAAAACCTCCCTCGGACGGGTGCACTACAACAAGCGAGTTGGTCGTTTCAACACCCCAACTTGCGAGCCTAACCACATCTTTGTCGGTCTGAAGCATGTCTCGCAATTGCTCGTATGCTACTCGGTGAGCGTAGAAATTCTTGATCAACTCACTTTCTCTTGGTCGCTTCGGTCTGACGAGATAAGCCAGGAGGAGCATAAGGCCCAGCGCCGTGAGCAGGACAGTCACAAACAATTTTATGCCGCTCGTTCTGCGACGCTCAATGATCGGGGGCTTCTCCATAGCATGTCCGGCAACGCTCCGTTCACGGGAGATGCTGACCCGCGTCGGCGATAGTGTCAATTTGAATGTCAATGCAGCGTACGCGGCGCTGATGAAAATCTACTCGTGGCGTTTGACGATGAGGGTGGCGTTGTGGCCGCCGAAACCGAGGGAGTTGTTTACGCAGGCGCGAACGTTCGTCTGGCGGGCCTTGTTGGGCACGTAGTCGAGATCACAATCGGGATCGGGATTCTCGTAATTGATCGTCGGCGGGATCATGCCGTCGCGGATCGCCAGCGCGCAGACAGCGGTTTCCACCGCACCAGCCGCGCCGAGCAGATGGCCGGTCATGGACTTGGTGGAACTGACGGCGAGCTTCTTCGCGTGAGCGCCGAACACCGTCTTGATCGCCTGGGTCTCACATTTGTCTCCCACCGGGGTCGAGGTGCCGTGGGCGTTGATGTAATCGATTTCTTCCGGGTTCGAGCCCGGCGTGATGCAAGGCCATGGCCATGGACCGCGCGGCGCCTTCGCCTTCGGGAGCCGGCGCGCTCATGTGGTAGGCGTCACCGGTGATCCCGTAGCCGGCCACTTCGGCGTAAATCTTCGCGTGACGTTTGCGGGCGTGCTCGAGCGCTTCGAGAATGCAGACCCCAGCACCCTCGCCCATGACGAATCCGTCACGCTGCGCGTCAAACGGACGGCTGGCGCGTTCGGGCTCGTCATTGCGTGTGCTCATGGCCTTCATGGCGCAAAAACCGGCATAGCCCATCTGGGTGATCGCCGCTTCCGTGCCGCCCGCGACCATGATGTCGGCATCATTGTGGACAATCGCCCGCGCCGCTTCCCCCAGCGCATGAGTCGCGGTCGCACAGGCGGAAACGACCGCCAGGTTCGGGCCTTTGGCCCCAATCAACATCGACACGTAGCCGCTGGCCATATTGACGATGAGCATGGGGATCATGAATGGCGAGACGCGACCCGGGCCTTTTCGGATGAGGGTCCCCACCTGATCTTCGATGGTCTCCATGCCGCCGATACCCGAGCCGATGAGCACGCCAATGCGGTTGGGATCGCTTTGCGCCACGTCGATACCGGCATCCGCAATCGCTTTTTTGGCGGCCCCGATCGCATATTGCGTGAACCGATCCGTGCGGCGGGTTTCCTTGATCGGCATGAAATCCTCGGGCTTGAAGTCCTTGATTTCACCGCCAATCTTGCAGTCGTAGGCTGTGGTATCGAATCGGGTGACGGGGGCGATGCCGCTCTTGCCCGCGAGGAGATTCTGCCAAAATACCTCCAAATCACTGCCGAGAGGCGTGAGGACACCGATGCCTGTGATGACAACCCGTCGTTCGCTCATTGTTTCTGAAAGCCGTGAAAAATTGGGGCATAAAGCGTGAAAATGCAACTCACTTTATGCCCCGCAATTTTTCAGCCCCGGTGTTCGCCCCAAGCATCACGTCGGGCCGGGGTGTGATGTTCGGGTTACTTGTCGCCGCGTTCCTCGATGTACTTGACCACGTCGCCGACGGTCTGGAGTTTCTCGGCGTCCTCGTCGGGGATTTCCGCGCCAAACTCCTCTTCAAATGCCATGACCAATTCCACCGTGTCGAGGGAGTCTGCACCCAAATCTTCGATGAACTTTGCCTCGGGTGTCACTTGATCGGGATTCACGCCGAGCTGTTCGACAATGATCTCCTTCACACGGTCTGCTACGGATTTATCTGCCATTTGCTCCTCCTCTTTCAAAAGCGTTCGTTTCTTTATGCGAAAACTTGCCCGCTTGTCAAAGTTTTGTTTCGGCTATTATCGCACGGCCTGCGGTCACATCGCCAAGCCGCCATCCACAGCAATGACCTGTCCCGTCACATAGCTGGACAGATCGCTCGCCAGGAACAATACCACGTTGGCCACGTCCTCCGGCAAGCCCAAGCGCTTTAGCGCGATATAATCCGTCTGTGCCTTCTTGGCTTCCGGGCTGAGCTTGTCGGTCATCGGCGTCTGGATGAATCCCGGCGCCACCGCGTTGGAGCGAATCCCGCGCGAGGCCAACTCCTTGGCCACGGTCTTCGTAAACCCGATCAAGCCCGCTTTCGAGGCGGAGTAGTTCGCCTGCCCCGCGTTGCCCACCATGCCAACAATCGACGCGATGTTAACAATCACGCCGTTGCGCTGTTTCAGCATCGTGCGGGACAACGCCCGGGTGAACAGGAACGCGCCCTTCAAGTTCACGCCCAGCACCACGTCCCAATCCTCGTCGCTCATCCGCAGCAGCAGTCCGTCACGCGTAATACCCGCATTATTGACGAGAATATCCACCTGGCCGAAGTCCGCCACAATCTTGTCGCAGACTTCCGTCACCTGCTTACTGTCGGTCACGTTCACCGCATACGCGCTGGCCTTCGTGCCACTCTTGGTGAGGCTGGTGGCCACCTGCTGTGCGTTATCCAGCATCACGTCGCAGACGGCAATTACTGCGCCTTCGCCAGCGAGACGCCGCGCGATGGCTTCGCCGATGCCGCGCCCCGCTCCGGTCACCACCGCCACCTTGTTCTCCAAGAGTTTTTGCATGCGGCTTTCCTAGCCAGCCCCGCGCCTGCTTGTCAACACCAATCGCGGCAAAAATCCCCCGCCCCGCCCCGGTCACCACCACCACTTTGTTTTCGAGCAATCTGTGCATGTGCCGCTCCTCTTAACTGCGGGGCACAGAGAATGTCAACCACGCAACTCCGCAGAACGCCGCGCAGTTGTGGCCCCGATTGGCATTCGAGACATTCTGTACCTCCGAACACCCGACAGGATTATCACGACGATCCCTCCAAGGAGTCCGAAGGAGTAGCTCGCCAAGTGGGCAAACCAAACCGTTTGGAAGGCCACGTGCTTTGACGCGGGCACTGCGACCGCCCGGTACCCCGACAATAAGACAATCCCCCTCGACGCCAATTGCCACCCCAGCAGACCTGCGAGACAGGCTCCGGCTACCATGACTTCCAGCAAACGGAAAATTGGCCGCACCAGAGACTGAACGGTCAATTGGGGCCACGAGCCCACACGCGCCGCTAATCCCAATGGCAGGCCGAGTATCAGTCCGACCCACCATGTCGCGATCACGCCCCATGCGATTCCCAGAATCATCGGTGACGTGCTATCGATGATGCGAGGATGGCCGATGGTAAAATACTCAACGCAAATTCGCGCGGTAATCTGGTCGTGAACAAGACCGTAGGCGACCGCTGCCGTGATGCTGAAACCCACGATCAAAATGAATTGCATCTTGGTCCAAAACTACATAACAAGCTTCGCCGCCGTCGCCTCCAACGTTGCCGCGTCGCTGACGGACAGCATTTCCACGTCTTTATTGATGCGCTTCATCAGACCGCTGAGGACGTTGCCGGGGCCGAGTTCGATGAAGCGGGTGAACCCTTGGGAGATGAGCCATTGCACGGATTCGCTCCAACGAACCGGCGACGTTACCTGGCGCACCAGCAAGTCCTTGATCTCGGCGACGCCTCCCGCCGGGCGCGCGGTGACGTTGGAAACGACAGGAACTCGCGGGAGTTGCATGGGGAGACCGGCGAGGGCGTTGGCCACCTTGACCCGTGCACCCTCCATCAACCGTGAATGATACGCGCCCGCGACAACCAGCGGGATGGCCCGCTTCGCGCCGCGCGCTTTGGCAAGCTCGACCGCCGTGGCGATTTTGGTCTTGTCGCCGGAAATGACGGTCTGGCCGGGACAATTGATATTGGCGATATCGACATCGGCCTCGCGGCAGACTTCTGCCAATGTGGCATCATCCAGATTCAGGACGGACGCCATGCCTCCGCTGGTCGAATCGCAGGCTTCCTGCATAAAACGCCCGCGCATTTGCACCATGCGCAGGCCATCATCGAAACTCACCGCGCCCGCGGCAGTCAGCGCGGTGAATTCGCCGAGGGACAACCCGGCGGTGGCGTCGAATTGAAACTCCGAGACAAGGGATTTCAAGGCTTCGAGGCAGGCGAGACTCGTGAGAAAAATCGCCGGCTGAGCGTTGTCGGTTTTGGTCAAGACCTCCTCGGGTCCCTCGAAACAGATCGTCTGGAGATCGCGGCCGAGAACCGCGTTGGCGCGCGCGAAGAGTTGACGGCAGACGTCGTGCTTGTCGCAAAGATCGCGCCCCATGCCGACGGTTTGGCTGCCCTGCCCGGCAAAAAGGAGAGCGGTCTTCATCATGGAAATGCAATGGGGATTATGCGCTTCTGACGACTTCGGCGCGCGCTTCCGCCGCAAGCGGGGTGCTGAGGTAGCGTTCGCCGGTGGATGCCGCCACGGTGACGATGAGTTTGCCTTTGTTTTCCGGACGGCGGGCATATTGAACGGCCGACCAAACGTTCGCGCCGGACGAGATCCCGCAGAGGATTCCCTCCTCCTTCGCGAGCCGGCGGGCCATCGCGAACGCGTCGTCGTTGGAGACCGTGATGACTTCGTCGATAATCGAGGTGTTGAGATTTTTGGGAATGAAGCCCGCGCCGATGCCCTGGATCTTATGCGGCCCGGGTTTGCCGCCACCGATCACCGGAGAATCAACCGGCTCGACGGCGACGGCCTTGAACGATGGTTTCTTTGACTTGATCGCTTCGCCGACGCCCGTGATCGTGCCGCCCGTCCCCACTCCCGCCACAATGGCGTCAGCACGGCCATTGGTATCCTCCCAAATCTCGACGGCGGTCGTCCGACGATGGATTTCCGGGTTGGCCGGGTTGTTGAATTGTTGCGGCATGAAGGAGCCTTTGATCTCCTTGAGCAACTGTTCGGCCTTCCGAATCGCCCCGGGCATTCCTTCCGCGCCGGGCGTGAGAATCAGGTCGGCTCCGAGCATGCGCAAGAGCACGCGGCGCTCGACGCTCATGGTGTCCGGCATCGTCAGGATCAATCGATAGCCTTTTGCGGCGCAAACAAACGCCAGCGCAATGCCCGTGTTGCCGGAGGTTGGCTCAATGATCGTGGATTCTTTGCCGATAAGTCCGTCCCGCTCGGCCGCTTCAATCATCGCCACGCCGATTCGGTCCTTGACGGAACTGAGCGGGTTGAAAAATTCGCATTTGACGACGATCTCAGCGTCGAGACCCGACGTGATGCGGTTGAGCCGCACCAGCGGCGTGCGCCCGATCGTTTTGGTGATGTCGCCGAAAATCTGGCCCATACGTTTGTCCTCCGGGAAAAAATTCGCAGTTGAGAATCGGCTGCTTTCCACTACTCTGGGTCAAGCTTGTAGGTGAACACGATGGTAAACGCAAGCTTGAAAGCGGAACGGAAACGGCGGGGCGACCCAGCGCCGCATTTTGAAAATGGACGCCGTGGATGTGGCAATCGAAGAGTTCGCAAAGGGCTCACAGCCTCGTTTGATTGCGAGACCCTGTACGTTTTTGTCGCTCGCGACAAATGTCCACGATCCCGTGCGGGATCGCGTAAGGAAAAACCATGAGGGAAAGCGTAAAAATGAGATTCAGGAGTTGCACGCCAAGGAGGTGGGGGTGGGGAACCCCTCTGAAGAACGTGCAAGCTCCTGAATCTTCAAATTATTATTCTGCGACAGATTATAGTCTGTCCAATTAGATTGCAACTAGTTTTTTGCACGACCATGACCGACACTCCAAATCCGACCGAGCCGGTAAAAGACGGACACACGGGCAAATCGCCCCTCGAAAACCTCGTGGAAGCACTGAACGCTGCCCTGCTAAACTACTCCGACAAGGATTGGAATTACAGCCGTATCTCTTTGATTATAAAGCCAATCGACAATGTGGAAGGACCGTATCTCCTGAGCGTAGACATACTGGATCAGAGGACTAAGGAAGGTCGAAACGAATTGAAGACACTCGCCGACGAGGTTAAATGGGGCGACCGTCACACCTCGGAACTCGGTCTGCTGGAAGTAGTTAGCTTGCGAATTAACAAGGCGCTCCTGGAGATCACAAGCGACGAGTATTGGAACCAGAAGCGTCCTGTTCTCCGGATCATAAAGACGCAAGGCGTTGCTAGAGAGAATACTACACACGCAATTTTGTATCACATCACCGAGGTCGCCGGGGAGGAATTTGATAATCGCTAGCGGCCGTGGAATTCGATTTCCAAAGTCCTAGCCACCCGCCACTGGCACGATCACTTCGAGGCGGTCGCCGTCTGCCAGCATGAGCCTCCGCAACTCGTTGCGGGCCAAAACATTTCCATTTCTCTCGACAACGATCTGAGTCGTTTTCCAGCCATGCACCTCGATAAATTCCGCCACGGAGCAGGCACAGCCCAGGTGCTCTGGTGTCCCATTCGCAATGATGGTGATCGGATCAGGCTTCATTCAACGCACCCTCCCAATCTTTCCAGATTGGCTCATATTTCAGTTGTTGCAACCGCACCGCCACTTCGGCTGGTGAACGCTCATCCGCAATCTTGAATTGCACAGTCGCGTGCTCCCCCTCCGACTGGATCATCGGCATGTCCGGCCTCACCATCCGCCCGCCCTTGGTCATGTGCAGCTTCTCCCTACCCTGCCCCGTGTATCCGCCCGGTTCCGTGTGGCTACCCGCGCTCATCATCGTAATCCCGAGCGGAATCAGGTGATCGCGCAACTTCGCCGACTCGCGCGTGCTCAACACCAAGCCCACCTCGGGAAACGCGATCCGCAGCGCACAGACAAACTGTACCAACTCACGATCACTCATGTTCACCAGCGGCTCAAATTCGCCGGCCGCCGGCCTCAATCGCGGCGCGCTGATCGTCAGTTGCGCCCATCCAGCATTTCTTCAGCAAGTATTTCGCATGCGCTGCCAGCGCGACGGCTTCATTGCGCCACGGAGCCAAACCGAGCAGCGCCCCGATGCCAAGCCGCTTGAACCCCGCGGCATACGCCCGCTCGGGAGTTTCCACCCGCCAATCGAAATCCCTCTTCGGCCCGCTGACGTGCATGGCGTCATACACCCCGCGGTCGTACGTCTCCTGATACACCACGAGTCCTTCGGCGCCCGCCTGCACAATCGGCACATACTGCCCGGCCTCCAGTGGCCCGACTTCCAGGGAAATGCTTGCCCATTCGGGATGCAGCCGCGCCACGCATTCGCGCAAATAATTGTCCGAGACAAAATGCGGATGCTCACCCGCCACGAGCAAAATGTGGCGAAACCCCTGCTCGCGCAAATAGCGCGCTTCCGTTACCACTTGGTCCACCGTGAGCGTCACCCGCAGAATCGGGTTGTCACGGGAGAAACCGCAGTACTTGCAGACATTGATGCATTCGTTGCTGAGATACAGCGGCGCAAAAAACCGCATCACCCGCCCGAAATGTTTCACGGTCAGATCGTGCGACCGCCGCGCCATCGCTTCAAGGTACGTCGCCTGGGACGCGACCGGCGAAATCAACGCGGCGAAATCGGTCGCCCTTAGGCGACCGCCCCGAGCTCGTCGAAGGGCCTCTTCAACGTCCCGAGAAGTCGCGTTTTGGGCAAGCGACGACAGCTCGGCCAGCGCGAGGCTGTCACACTCAGAGGCGAAACTCATGGCTCATTCAGAAAGCCCGTCAACGGACTCGTGGGCTCCGCCTCCTTGCGCTTCACGGCCAAGCCAATCTCGTACGCGGCCCGGCCTGCCGTTACGGCACCCTTGAATGCTTCCGCCATTCGTTCGGGATCGGTGGCCACCGCAATCGCCGTATTCACCAGCACAGCATCGGCGCCCATTTCCATGGCTTCCGCGGCATGCGACGGTGCGCCCAGCCCCGCATCGACCACGACGGGTACTGTCGCCTGCTCGATGATGATCTCGATACTCGCCCGCGTCTCGATACCCCGGGCGCTGCCGATCGGCGAACCGAGCGGCATCACCGTCGCGCAACCGGCGTCTTCAAGCCGTTTCGCGAGGACGGGGTCCGCATTGATGTAGGGCAGCACGGTGAACCCTTCGTTCACCAAGGCCTCCGCCGCCTTCAATGTCTCCACGCCGTC
Source organism: uncultured Verrucomicrobiae bacterium (assembly GCA_963712025.1). Lineage (GTDB taxonomy): Bacteria > Verrucomicrobiota > Verrucomicrobiia > Palsa-1439 > Palsa-1439 > Palsa-1439. The sequence continues at coordinate 326,862 of CAVQGJ010000006.1, forward strand.
CGGCAACAAGTAGCGCGGATCGGGGTGGATTTCGAGTTTCAGCCACGTCGAGCCTGTCGCCTCCCGGCCCAGGCGCGCGAGCCGGCAGGCTTCCCCGGCGTTGCGCGCGCCACTGGTGTTCGGCAACAATACGTATTTCTTCGCATCGATAAACGTCAGGATATTGGCGAACTTGTCGTGCTGACCGGACAAGTCCGCCCGCCGCAACGCCACGGTCACCAGTTCCGCGCCGCTCGCTTCCAGGGCCGATACCATGACTTCCCCCGAAGCGAATTTGCCCGTGCCCATGATCAGGCGCGAGTTGAAATCGCGGCTGGCGATACGCAGCTTTTGCGGTTTGTCGGTCATTGCACGCGGTAAAGATCCTGGTTCAGCGGATAATTGCCCGGCGTGCGTTCGACAACCCACGAACCGTCCCGCAACAGATAACCGTGATTGCCCATGGCGTACTCGGCCCGATCCAGCCGCTGAAGTTCTTCTACCTTCTTCTGATGTAGTTCCAGTTTCACCACCGTGATCTGTTCCTTCAACGCCTTCAAATCATGCAGCTTGGCTTCCAGCGCGGCTTTTTCCGCCGTGAGCTTGACGTATTCCTCGCGCATCGCCTGCAAGTGCGAAATCGTCTGCTCGTGCGTCTTCGTCAGGTCCGCCAGCTTCTGGCTGACATCCGCAATCTGGTCGTTCAGGGATTTCAATTCCGTCGTCAGGTTCGACTTGTCGGTCTCAAGGGAACGGACCTTTGACTGCTGTTCCTGCAGTTTCTGCTCCAGGTCGGCCTTGAGCGACTCCATCTGCTTCTCGGTATCGGATTTCTCCTGCGTCAACTTCGAGATGTTCTGTTGCAATTCATCGACTTTCACCTGCATCTGCGTTTTGACGTCGGCGGCCTCGGCCCGCGCCGCCGCAAGCTCATTCGTCGCGGTCGTCAACTGCTGTTGTGTCTCTTGCAGTTTCTCGTCCCGACCGCACCCCGCCAGCAGTATGACCGCACCAGCGACACCAATCCCCATGGCTACGACGTTGACTCTCATCACTCAGTCCTCCTTTGGTTTCGCGACCACTTCGTTCGCGCTGCCACGCCGGTACCCTTGCAGATCCAACGTGACGTACGCATAGCCGATCTGTTTCAGGGCGCGGGTCACCGACTCGCGCACCTCCCCGTCCAAAAATCGCGCCAACTCCTCCGCCCCCACCTCGATCCGTGCCGTGTAACGTTTCGGATTTCGAGTTTCGAGCTTCGAGTTTCCCATTTCGTGGTGGCGAACGCGCACTTCATAAAACCCCGCATCCCGCAAAACGTTCTCCGCCGCCTCGATCATCCGCAGCGCCTCGTCCGTCACCGGCTCCCCATACGGGATCCGCGACGACAAACAGGCCATCTGCGGTTTGCTCGCCGTCGGCAACCCCAATTCCGCCGACAGCTCCCGAATCTCCCGCTTCGTCATCCCCACTTCCTTCAATGGCGCGCGCACCTGATATTCCGTGGCAGCCACGGCGCCCGGCCGAAAATCGCCCACGTCGCTCGCGTTTTCGCCGTAGACAATCGTTTGCCACCGTTCGGCCCGCGCCGTCTCCGATAATTTTTCAAATAACTCGCTCTTGCAAAAATAGCAGCGGTTCGACGGATTGCTGGTGTAATTCGCGTCGGCCATCTCGTTGGTCTTGATCACCCGCACGGGAAACCCGAACTGCTTCCCGATTTCCAGCGCCTCGTCCAACTCGCGCCGGGGCAGGCTCGGCGAATCCGCAATGACGGCCAGCGCGTCAGCGCCCAGCGCGTCGTGCGCCACTTTCGCCAGCAACACGCTATCCACCCCGCCCGAGTACGCCACCAGCGTGCGTCCGCCCGAGCGCAGCACAACTTTGAGTTGATCCAGCTTCGAAGCCACAACCAGAATATTATCCCCGAACCTCCGGGGTGTCAAAGCGCAAGCCGAGTCCTCCTGTTGTGCGCCGGTCTCCCGACCGCGCACACGCCCTTGACCGAAGGTCTCCCGCCAGAACCCTGTCGTGCGCCGGTCTCCCGACCGCGCACACGTTCTTGACCGAAGGTCTCCCACCTCCCTGTTGTGCGCCGGTCTCCCGACCGCGCACACGTCCTTGACCGAAGGTCTCCCGCCAGAATACCCTCGCTCCTGTGGAGCGCTATCGCATTCACTCCGACGCCGCATTGTACTTCTGCACGTTTACCGTCGTCGACTGGCTACCCGTATTCGTCAGCGAGCGTGCCAACACGATCATCGCCGATAGCCTGCGATTCTGTCAGGAGCAGAAGCACCTCGGCGTCGATTCATATGTGATTATGCCCACGCACCTGCATTTGATTGTCTTCGATCAGATGTGGGATTCGGCCCGCTTGGAAAAGACAGTGACAGATTTTCGCAAATTCACCGGCAAACAGTTGATCGATTTCTGCCGCGATGAAATGCCCCCCTGTTTCACCGCTGCCTTTGTCGCTGCCGCTGGAGACGACCGCGAACATCGTTTTTGGCAACCCACGCGCCACCCGGAAACCATCGGCACCGAAACGTTCCACAAGCAGAAACGGGACTATCTTCACGACAACCGACGCCGCAAGGGTCTGGTTATTCACCCCGCCGATTGGCGCTGGTCATCGGCAAGGTGGTATGAAGCCGGTAAAGACTCTGACGTGCCAATCACACCGGTAACATGGTGAGGGGAGACCTTCGGTATGCGGCTGAGGGAGTACATAATAGGTTTACGGGCCGCGACGCTCCCCGCTTGTGAAACTGAGCGGCCCCAAGACGGTCCCGAGGCATGGGTCATGGGGAAATGACGGATGGAGGGCTTGGTCCGCCCTAACACCGTCGTGCGGTGGAAGTTCCCGCAGAGTCGGCAAATCTCGCGGACACCGGGAGGACTCCTCCCATTCAGGGTTATTCTTGATTGAATTAGGGGGCGATGTATGCTCTACTGCCGCTCTTAATGGAAGCGTAGCGTGGCTGGCGTCGCGTTTCGCTTGCTGTGTTGGCGTGAGGCCGTCGGGTGGCTGATGAGAAGCAAAGGCGGAATCGCAGTTGTCCTGGGTTCGGGTCGGTCGGGGCGTAGCGCTCCGCGTTTGTTTGCCCGTAGCCTGCGCTTCATCTATCTCGGGATCACAGGTGCCATCCTGCTGATCGCCCAACCGGCCCACGGACAGTTCACCGCCAGCATCAAGACGAACACCATCAACGGCGTAGTCAGCAACTGGGTGGGCAACGGCTCTTACATCGTTGGGAGCAACACCTTCAAGGACGTGCTGCAAATCATCAACAGCGGCGTGCTCTCCAACGGACTCGGCGTCCTCGGCTACGAGACCAGCGCCAGCAACAATGCCGCCATCGTCAACAATGGCACCTGGCGCAATCAAGATCCCGTTTCCGGCAATCTCACTGTCGGCTATAACAGCAGCGGCAACCAGTTGATCGTGACCAACGGCGGAAGGGTATTCAGCCATCTGGCCAACATGGGCGGTTTCGCCTCGAGCAGCAACAACGTGGCCGTGGTGACGGGAACCGGCTCGGTCTGGAGCAACCAGGTCGGTATGTACATCGGCGTAAGCGGGGCCGGCAATCAGTTGATCGTCACCAATGGCGGAACCGTGCTCACTGCGGACAGCTTTGTGGGCTATAACGCATCGAGCAGCAACAACGTGGCCGTGGTGACGGGTCCCAACTCGGTCTGGAGCAATACCGCTGCCTTGTATCTCGGCTACGACGGCTTCGGCAACCGGTTGATCGTAACCAATGGCGGAACGGTCTTTAGCGGGGGCGGCTTCTTCGGCAATAACGCTTCGAGCAGCAACAACGTGGCCGTGGTGACCGGTCCCGGCTCGGTCTGGAACAACGGGAGCAACTCGGATTTGGAAGTTGGCTATTTTGCCGGCGGCAACCAGTTGATCGTAACCAACGGCGGCACGGTGATCGACGGGAACGGCATCGTGGGCACCTTCGGAACGAGCAACAACAGCGTCCGCGTGGTCGATAACGGAGTCTGGCAGAACTTGACACTGTACGTCGGGCTCTCCGGCGGCAGCAACGTGGTGACGATTGACGGTGGCTCGGTTCTGGTCAACAACAGCGCGATCATCAGCTGCGTCGGCCGGTTCTGGCGGTAACGTCATCCGCGTGGACAGCGGAAGCCTGTTCGTGACCAACGCGGCCGGCAACGGTCTATTGCTCGTAAGCCAGGCCGAGCCGGCCCGGGCGAATTGATTCTCAACGGCGGCTCGGTCACGGCGGACAGCGTCATCGCCACGAACGGCGGCAACAGCATCATTAGTTTCAACGGTGGCACCTTCACGGTCGGCTCCGCCCGCGTGATCGACACCCAGGGCCTTGTCGTCGGCGGCACATTTGTGTTTAACGGCGGCACCGCGACCGTCAACCAGCTCGTGCTGACGAACCCCGCCGCCGCGATGATGTTCAACAGTGGCCTGTTCCAGACAGAAAGCACGACCATCGCCAACGGCCAGCAGTTTGCCATCGGCAATGGCTCGACCGCCATGGACTTCGAGCTACTCGGGGGCGTGCACTCTTTCGACGACGGGCTGCGTATCCGGAACGCCGCGAATCTCACCGGCTGCGGTACGATCAACGGCAACGTCACGATCGACTCGGGTGGCTGGGTGTTCACCGATTGCGGCACGTTGACGTTTACCGGCACGGTCACCAACAACTACGCACTGGCGGTGGACGGCACCGACCTGGAGTTCTACGGCACGGTGGTCAACAACAGCGCGATTCTCCTGTACAACGGCGGCACGACCAACTTCCACGGGTCGTTCATCAACAACGGCGTCGTCTTGGACGCCGGCTGGGTGCATGTCTCTAAGATTGCTCCTGCCGGTGATGATATGGTCATCCAGGTTCCCTCCGCGAGCGGGTTCGGCTACCAACTGCAGATCACGACGTCATTGGACGTTCCGGTGTGGATGAACTCCGGTGCATCCCAGTCAGGGACGGGCGGTGTGTTGACCTTCACCGATCCCGGCGGCGCGACGAATACGTCTGGTCGCTTCTATCAGGTGGGTGTCATCTGGCCCCCGGAATGAAAGGATAAGAGCGTGGCTTGTGAGAATAGCGAGTAAGAGTCGTGTTGTGAACGGGGTCACCGATTCGCTCCTTCGTGTCTCCTTCGTGCGACTTGTCCGCCGCCCCGTCCGTCGTAGCCTCGGCGGAGACGGAAGCCTTGCGCGAAGGCGGACTTGTCCGCCATAGCCCTCGTCCTCCATAGCCTTGGCGAAGGAGGATCAGCGAAGGCGGATTCGTGCTCCTCGTTTACCTGTACGTCTTGTCATCCACCTTGCTCAAATCGATCCCGTCCTTCAACACACCCACCGTCACCACGGCGAATGTGAACACTTCGGTGCCGCGTTCCAAATGACCCCCGAACGCCTTGTCGGGATTGGCAAACGTCACATGCGCGTGGACCCGGCCATCAATGATATATCCATTCATGCTCACGAGGTCGGCCGGCGCCGTCGGGTTCTTCACAAACACGTCCTTCGACGGAAATGTCCGGTTGACGACCGAGTGAACGTGATACCCGCGCACGGACCCGATTCCCGACAGGATGACGGCGTTGCGGATCTTTTGCTGCTTCGCCATGTTCTCCAGTCCCGTCAACAGATCCGCCTGGTACTTGAACCGTAAAATCAGGACCCGGTCGAATTGGCCGCTGATCGCATACACGTCCGGCACCGCATCGCTGTTCGGCTTGGAATCATCCGCCGCCGTGGTCACCCGGGTCTGTTCCGTGCGGGTTTCCTGGGCAACCGCCACACCGGCCGCCACCATCACTGCGACCATGAGAATCAACTTCTTCATTTCAATTCCTCCTGTCCATTAAGAACTTTCTCTGCCTGTTTCTCATCAAACGCATTTTCCCAGCGCGCCACCACAATTGTCGCCACCCCATTGCCGATGAGGTTCGTCACCGCCCGCGCCTGGTTGACGAATCGATCCACCCCGAGCAGCAGGGCCATGCCCGCCACGGGAATCTTGTCCATCGACGCCAGCGTCGCCGCCAGTGTCACAAAGCCGGCCCCGGCGACACCCCCGGAGCCTTTGGACGTGAGAATCAGCACCCCCAACAACAGCATCTGATCGCCGAACGACAAATGCGTATTCGTCGCTTGCGCCACGAAGATCGCCGCCATCGTCAGATAGATCGACGTGCCGTCGGCATTGAACGCGTAGCCGGTCGGCAGCACCAGGCCCACCACGGGTTTCGCGCAGCCGAGATCTTCGAGCTTGACCATGATTTGCGGCAGTACCGCCTCGGTCGACGACGTGGCGAACACGATCGCCAACTCGTCCTTGATATAGCGCAGGAATTTCCACAACGAAATCCGAGCCGCCCGGGCAATCGGTCCGAGCACGCACACGATAAACACCAGGCTCGTGAAATAGACGCCCACGATCAGCCAGCCCAGCGGCGCCAGCGAGGCCAGGCCGTATTTCCCCACCGTGAACGCCATCGCCCCCAGCGCCCCGAGCGGCGCCAGCCACATGATCATCCGCACAATCCCGAACAACCCGTTCAACACCGAATCGATCACCTCGACGATCAATTTGCCCCGGTCCGGCAGTTGCGCCAGCGCCAACCCAAACAACACCGAAAACAAAATCACCGGCAGCACGTTCCCGCGCACAAACACGTCGCCCACGCTCGACGGGATGATGTCGAGGAGAAAACCGCCCCCGCCCGGCGACTGGGCTGTCGCGGTGTAGGTGGCCACGGCGCCAGCATCGAGCGTGGCCGGGTCGATGTTCATGCCCGCGCCGGGCTTCAGCACATTCGCCACCACCAGCCCCATGACCAACGCCACCAACGAAACAACCTGAAAATACACCAGCGCCTTGATGCCGACCCGGCCCACTTCCTTCAGGCTGCCCATTTTCGCGAGGCCGGTGACGATGGTGCCGAAGATGATCGGCGCCAGCAGCATCTTGATGAGCTTGATGAATCCGTCGCCGAGTGGCTTGAGCGACACGCCCCACCCTGGCTTGAGAACGCCGATGAGAATCCCGATGAGCACGCCGAGGACAACCTGGACGAACAGATTACGGAAGAACGCGCCGGCTCGACTGTTGGTTTTCTGCATGCGCGCCATTCCGAGTCGCTTCAGTCGCTCAGTGATTTCATCACCGCAAACAGGTTCGCCTTGGCCTCAAAACCCACGCCCGGCACCTGCGGCAACCCCACGTACCCGTTCTCGACCGCAATGTCGTCGGCAAACCCGCCAAACGGCTGGAACACGCCCGGATACGATTCGTTGCCGCCGAAATGCAGGCCGGCGGCGATGTTGAGCGACATCTGATGTCCGCCGTGCGGCACCACCCGTCGGGTCGACCAGCCGTACTGCTTCAATACGTCCAGCGTGCGCAGGTATTCGACCAAGCCATACGACAGCGCGCAATCGAACTGCAGCCAGTCGCGCTCGGGATTCATCCCGCCGTAGCGGATCAGGTTGCGCGCGTCCTGGTGCGAAAACAAATTCTCTCCCGTCGCCATCGGCAACGGGTAATGCTTCGAAAGTTCGGCCTGCAATGCGTAGTCGAGCGGATCACCGGCCTCTTCGTACCAGAACAGGCCATACGGTTTCATCGCCTCGCCGTAGGCAATCGCCGTGTCGAGATCGAATCGGCCATTCGCGTCAACCCCCAGAAACTTCCCGTCACCGACCACTTCGAGCACGGCTTCGATGCGCCGAATGTCTTCGTCGAGCGGCACGCCCCCAATTTTCATTTTCACGACTTGATAGCCGAGGTCGCGATACCCCTGCATCTCCTTCTTCAGGGCCGTCATGTCCTTGCCCGGGTAGTAGTATCCGCCGGCGGCATAAACGAAGACCTTCGAGTCGGCCTTGCCGCCGCGATAACGATCGGCCAGCAACCGGTACAGCGGTTTGCCGGCGATCTTGGCCACGGCGTCCCACACCGCCATGTCGATGGTGCCCACGGCCACCGACCGTTCGCCGTGACCGCCCGGCTTCTCATTCTTCATGAGCGTGGTCCAGATGCGAAACGGATCGAGGTTCGCGCCGGTTTCATCTGCCAGCATATTCGGATCGGCCGCGAGCAACCGGGGAAAGAACCGCTCGCGCATCAACGATCCCTGCCCGTACCGCCCGTTCGAGTTGAAGCCGTAACCGACCACCCGTTTCCCATCGCGCTCGACGTCGGTGATCAACGCGACCACCGAGCAGGTCATCTTGGAGAAATCGATGTACGCATTCGTGATCGCCGAGGCGATGGAAACGGTCTTCTCTCGGATTTCCACAATTCGCATAGTCGTTCTCCGTTGGTGAATACCTGCGAGAGACTATCGACGAACCGCCCGCGTGTCAAAGCACGACTCCGACGCCGTATCGGCCTACCCCGCGTCCTCGCCCAACTCCACGTTCCAGTAGGCGAGGTCGAGGAAGTGTTTCCAGCTATCGTGGGCGACGGTGCTGATGGTGACGTTGACGAACGGACGCCACTTCGGTCGCTTCGGCTTCTTGACAAGGTGCATGCCCGCCTCGGTCGGCGTGCGGTTGGCTTTGCGCGTATTGCACGGGATGCAGGCGCAGACGATATTCTCCCACGTGGTCGTCCCCCCGCGGTCGCGGGGAATGATGTGGTCGAGATTCAACTCGCGGCGGTCGAACCGCTTGCCGCAATACTGGCAGGTATTGTGGTCGCGCTCGAAAATGTTGTGCCGCGTGAACTTCACTTCCTTGTGCGGCAGCCGATCGAAAAACAGTAGTAAAATCACGCGCGGCACGCGGATCTGGAAGGACACGGTGTGGACAACGTCCTCACCGTGGTGTCCCTGGCTGAATTCGCGCCACTCGTGGAAATCGAAGGTCTGGAAATCGCCGTCGTCCTCGATGACGACCTCGGCATGGCCCATGTACAGGAGCATAAACGCCCGCTCCACCGTGCAGACGTTGATCGCCTGCCACAGGCGGTTGAGCACCAACACGTTCTCGTTCAGTACATTCCTCATGGTCAACTTCCAGAGGGCAAGACCGCTCGCAGTGGTCCGCTTGTGAAAGACTACCATTCTGGCCGCGACGCGTCAACGCCTCCTTCAGCCCAATTCCGGCTCGACAGCACGCGCTTTTTCCTTAATAAGAACGCGTTGCGGCAACGGCATAACCATCTCACAATTCAGGAAAGCATATGAATCACAAAGTGACCGTTTTTGGCGCGGGATTTGTCGGCTCGACCACGGCCCAACGCATCGCTGAGAAACAAATTGCCGACGTGGTGATGGTGGACATCATCGAAGGCATGCCACAGGGCAAGGCACTGGACATGATCGAGTCAGCCTGCCTCGAAGGATTCGACGCGAAGATCGCCGGCTCCAACGATCCCGCCGCCTGTGCCGGCAGCGATCTCATCGTCGTCACCAGCGGCATCGCCCGCAAGCCCGGCATGAGCCGTGACGATTTATTGAAGACCAACGCGGGGATCGTCGGCAGCGTCTGCGGCGCGATCAAGAAGAACGCGCCGAATGCGATGGTCATTATTGTGAGCAATCCGCTCGACGTGATGACCTATCTCGCCGGCGTCAAACTCGGTTTCCCGAAGAACAAGGTCATCGGCATGGCGGGCGTGCTCGATAGCGCCCGGTTCCGTTGTTTCATCGCGATGGAACTCGGCGTCTCAATGCGCGACGTGGACGCCATGGTGCTCGGGGGGCACGGGGACGACATGGTGCCGCTCGTCCGCTACGCGACGGTGGCGGGCATCAAGGTCGAAGACCTTATTGCCAAAGACAAGCTCGATGCGCTCGTCACGCGCACCCGTAACGGCGGGGCGGAAATCGTGGCGCTGCTGAAAACCGGCTCGGCCTACTATGCCCCGTCGTCGTCGGTCGTCGAAATGGTGCGCTCGATCTTGAATGACGAGAAACGCGTGCTACCTTGTGCGGCGTGGTGCACCGGCCAGTACGGCGTCAAGGACATGTTCGTCGGCGTGCCATGCGTGCTCGGCAAGAACGGCGTCGAGAAGATTGTCGAGTTCAAGTTGAGCAACGACGAACTCGCGCAGTTGAAGGCCTCCGCCGACCACGTGCTGGAAAACGTGAAGCGATTGAATTTGTAGTTTGGTTGGTGTAGAGGCCGCCGCCTCGGCGGCGTTGTGTTATGCGCCCGAGACGGGCGCCGCTACACCATTTTGGGACAGGAAAAACTATTCGAGGCAGCGCTGGGGTCTCCGTCGATACCCCCTATCAAACGGAGACTCAAGGCGGGGGATTTTTTGTCCCTGAATTCCGTGGCCGATGCGGCCAAGCCGTTCGCCGCCGCCCTGCTCTCTCAAGTCGCGAACTGCCCCATCCTTCTCGTGACGGATGGATTGAAGTCCCAGGAAGCGTTCTTCAACGACATGCAGACGCTGCTGCCGGGCGTTCAGTTCTATCCCGCCTGGGAAACGCTCCCGCACGAAGACGTTCTCCCGCACGCCGACACGATTGCCGACCGTCTCAAGGTGCTCACGAATCTCAATGGGCCGTTGACGGTGGCGTCAGTGCAGGCCTTGATGCAACGGACATTTGCGCCCGAATATTTCATGTCGCTGCGGATGGAACTCCGCCTCGGCCAGACGCTCGAGCTCCAGGAATTCCTCAACAAGCTCACCGAACTTGGCTACCACGCCGAGTATCAGGTGAGCGATCCCGGCGACATGGCGATGCGCGGCGGAATCGTGGATTTCTTCCCCATCGACCGCGAGGAACCGGTGCGCGTCGAGTTTTCCGGCGACGAGATCGAGTCGATTCGCACGTTCGATCCGATCACGCAGCAATCGCGCGAAAAACGGGAACGGCTGGTTGTCACGCCGGCCGGCGAACTCGGCCTGCTGAAGCAGGCCACGGATAGGACCGCGCCGCTGGTCGATCTTCTCCCGCGCAACACGCTGCTGGTGCTGGATGAGCCGGACAAACTGGCGGAGGCCGCGGAAACCTACGCCCGCCAGATTCCCGATGGCGATAAGTTTTTCGTCGAGTGGCGGCACACGCGTCGAGTCCGGCCTGACCATCGTGCAACTGACCGAAGCGCTGGCGATCGATCCTCCGCCGTCGCATATCAATCTGCGGCTCGCGTCGCTCGATGCATTTCGGCCGCTTGACACGCGCGCGCCCGAACCCGAAGTGGCCGAGCAGATGCGGCGGTCGTTCTTCGAGCAGATGCAGCGCTGGGTCGAGGAAGGCTGCGCGCTGCACGTGTTCTGCAGCACGGACGGCGAGAAACAGCGGTTCGAAGAATTGTGGCGCGAGCAATTTAAATCCCTCCCGCCAACGCTCACGCTTCATCCCACGTCATTTCTCTCTCGCGGCTTCCTGTGGTCGGACGCCAAACTGGCGGTGGTGACGGACTCGGAGATTTTCGGGCGCTACAAGCTCGTGCGTCCGCGTCGCAAGTTCCATCAACTGGCGCAGCCGGCGGATTGGACGGAACTTCAGGAAGGCGATTTCGTCGTCCACGTCCAGCACGGTATTGGAAAATATCTCGGGTTGAAGTCGCTCGATTTCAACGGCACGAAACAGGAAGTGTTGTCCATTGAATACGCCGACGAAGCGCGGTTGTACGTCCCCATCGACCAGGCGCATCTCGTCTCGAAATACATCGGCGCAGGCAAGCGTCAGCCGCCGCTGCATCAACTCGGCGGGGCGCTCTGGCAACGGCAGAAGCTTTCCGCCGAGCGCGCCATCATGGATCTCGCGGCGAACCTGCTGGAAATCCAGGCGGCCCGCAACATACTCGAAGGCCACGCGTTCTCGACGGACACGGCGTGGCAGCACGAGTTCGAGGCGGCGTTCATTTATGACGAGACACCCGACCAACTCACCGCCATCGAAGAAGTGAAACGCGACATGGAATCGAGCCGGCCAATGGACCGCCTCATTTGCGGGGACGTCGGGTATGGCAAGACGGAGGTGGCGATTCGCGCGGCGTTCAAGGCGGTGATGGACGGCTATCAGGTCGCGGTGCTCTGTCCGACGACCGTGCTGACCGAGCAACATTGGAATACGTTTCGGGAGCGCATGTCGGGTTATCCCATCGCCATTGAAATGCTGTCGCGGTTCCGCACGGCGCGGGAACAGAAGAAGGTCGCGCAACTGTTGCGCAAAGGCGGCGTGGACATCGTCATCGGCACGCATCGGCTGTTGAGCGGCGACATTCTGTTCAAAAACCTCGGGCTGGTGGTCGTCGATGAGGAGCAGCGGTTCGGCGTGCTGCACAAGGAACGATTCAAGCAATTGCGGAAGCTGGTGGACGTACTCACGCTCAGCGCCACACCGATCCCGCGGACGCTGTATCTATCGCTGACGGGCGCGCGCGACATGAGTAACATCCAGACGCCGCCGCAGGATCGGTTGCCCGTCGAGACCATCATTGCCGGTTACGACGAGCGGCTGATCCGTCAGGCGATTCAGCGCGAACTCAACCGTGGCGGCCAGGTGTATTTCCTGCACAACCGCGTGCAGACCATCGAAGCGGTGGCCGCGCGGCTGCGGACGCTGCTCGAAGGATCGAAAATCCGCATCGACGTCGGGCACGGCCAGATGAGCGATGATGAACTCGAAGATGTCATGCACCGATTCGTCAAGGGCGAGATCGACGTGCTGGTGTGCACGACGATCATTGAGAGCGGACTCGATATCCCGAACGCGAACACCATCATCATCGATCGCGCGGACCGATTTGGGTTGAGCGATCTGTATCAGCTGCGCGGCCGGGTGGGACGGTACAAACACCAGGCGTACGCGTACATTTTGTTGCCGCGGCACATGAACCTGGTGCAAAGCGCGCGGAAACGCATCGGCGCGATCAAACAGTATTCGTCGCTGGGGAGCGGATTCAAAATCGCCATGCGCGACCTGGAGATTCGCGGGGCGGGCAACATTCTCGGCTCCGAACAGAGCGGACATATTACGGCGATCGGGTTCGATCTGTATTGTCAGTTGCTCAAGGAGAGCATTGCGCGCATGAAGGGCGAGAAACCCCGGCATCGGACACTGGTCACGCTCAAGCTGGATTTCCTGAATGATGAACTGGGCGAATCGTATGCGCGGATTCCGAACAATTACATCTCCGACACGCGGCTGCGCATCCAGGCGTATCGCAAGATCGCGCTCGCGCTGGAACTCGCGGACGTCAAGGCGTTGCGTCGCGAATTCCGCGACCGGTTTGGCAAGATTCCGCGTGAAGTGGAAATCCTGTTGCAATGCGCCGAGGTGCGAATCCAGGCGGGCGAGGCGCACATCGAGACGGTCGAAACACGGGAAGACCGAATCATGCTGTCGCAACGCGGGGTGCTGTTCCAGATCGGCGGCAAATTCCCCCGCATGATCGGCGCCACACCCGAAGAAAAGTTGGCAGAGATCAAGGGCGTGATAGAATCCGTGGCGAAAATGGTGAACTCCAAATGAGCGCAAGCGGTATGAGCAACATTCAGGTGTTACGCAATCCACAGTCCAAGGAACTCGAACAACGAGGGATCATCAGTTGGCCGATCTGGGAGAAGGAAGTGTCGGAGTTTCCGTGGCACTACGATGAAATGGAGACTTGCTACTTTCTGGAGGGCGAGGTGACGGTGACGCCCGAGGGCGGGAAACCGGTGAAGATGAGCAAAGGCGATCTCGTGACGTTTCCCACCGGCATGTCGTGCGTCTGGACGGTCCACAAGCCCGTGCGGAAGCACTACAAGTTTGGGTAAGCCCACGTTCGCGGCGCACCAGCGCATTCTTCTTCCGGCAACACGATTCTTCTCCATTCATCACGCTTGATTGCTGAGTGTCCGCTCGCCATGATAGATGTCACTGACACCTATCATCTATGATGACTCGATAGATTTGCCAAGGATTTGGTTACGGGGTCGTACGATCTCGTGATTCTGAATGCACTGAATAGACAGCCCATGTATGGGTACGAAATCGTTTGTCGTGTCGCGGATCAAACGAAGCAAACCATTCTTTGGCACCGGGGAACGGTCTATCGCGTGCTGCATCATCTGGAGCGATGTGGCCTGGTCGCAAGGCATCGGAGGCGTGTCGGGCGGAGCCGGGAGCGGCTGTACTACCGTTTGACCGCGCGAGGCCGTGTGACGTGGCGTCATCAGTGTGCCCAATGGAAGACGTTTAGCGAATCCGTGAACGCCCTGCTCGACTTGTAGAAATTATCGCGTCAATCGCATGCGAGTCGAAGGAAGCCGCTGGAGGGCGAGGTGACAGTGACGCCGGAGGGCGGGAAACCGGTGAAGATGGGCAAAGGCGATCTCGTAACGTTTCCCGCCGGGATGTCGTGTGTTTGGACGGTCCACAAGCCCGTCCGGAAGCACTACAAGTTTGGGTGATCTGCGGTCCGGGCCTGCGCGCCCGGGGGCAGTCACAATCCCGGTTTTCGATAGCACGATTACGCCCTCGTCTGCGCTTGACGATCCGCCTCGGGGTTGTGCATGATAGGTTCCAGTGACACCTATCATCCGAGCAGCAACGCCGTCCTCGGAACCAGAAGCCGTTCCGAAGTCCATGTTTTGGCCTTTGTTTGCGGGAAGATCCATGGAAAGAGGAATGGGTGAACAACAATGTACGGGGTTTGGAACGAGCTCTTGTCGCCAGACGGCTCGAACTGCGAAACATCTCGACGCACCATGAGACTCGATAGATTTGCCAAGGATTTGGTTACGGGGTCGTACGATCTCGTGATTCTGAATGCACTGAATAGACAGCCCATGTATGGGTACGAAATCGTTCGTCGTGTCGCGGATCAAACGAAGCAAACCATTCTCTGGCACCGGGGAACGGTCTATCGCGTGCTGCATCATCTGGAGCGACGTGGCCTGGTCGCAAGGCATCGGAGGCGTGTCGGGCGGGGCCGGGAGCGGCTGTACTACCGTTTGACCGCGCGAGGCCAGACGGTGTGGCGTCGGCAGCGCGCCCAGTGGCAAACGTTTAGCGAGACGGTAAACGCCCTGCTTGACTTGTAGAAGTCATTTCGTCAATGGCGTGCGAGGTGATGGTGATGCCCGAGTTGTCACTCGGCTCATTTCTGGCCGTACCTGGTTACCAGCCACCGCATCGCCGCCTCTTCGCCGAAGAGCATTCGTCGATCGGTATAACTGACCCAATCCTGATCCGACATCGTTTGCAGCAACGGGTCGGCCTGTTGACCCAGTTCTCGAAGCGTCGCCCTTTGCTGAGCGATTTGGTTGAGTCGATCCTGGATGGTTTGTCCGGTGTCGCCGTACGGGCTGTTGGGATCCATCGTGGTGAGAGCGCCACGTTCGACGGCCATGCCGACGAGTTGACTGAGTAGAAAATATTCGGGCGGGGATCCGTCGAACTGCTGGCCGATGTTCGCCGCCATTTGGAGGGCGGCCTGCGCGGACGCTTCATCACCCGTCCGCCGGTACGAATTGGCCAGATCAACCATCTCCCGACCCAATTGTAGTACCGGGGAAAGCTGCGGCACCACCAGACCTCGCGAGGCAAGCACTTTGGCCTCGGCCAGGGAGTAACCCGCGGCGAGGTAGGCTTCTTCATCGTCCTGATACCGATCCAATGAGTACTGAAATTGTTGCTTGCCGGATGCGGCGGCGAGTTCCTGCACGGCCTGGTCCGTCTGGCCGGCTTTGAAGTAATCGAGGGCCGAGAGATAGTTCGCCAGGGCATTGTCGGGAGCCGCTTGCGCAAAGATATTCAACCATTGCCGGTGTTGTTCGGGAGACAAGTCCTTGTCGAAAACCGCCTCGAACGCCACTTGCGGGTCGTTGGGATATTTTTCCATCGCTTCCTTTAACAGCGCCGGGTCGCCAGTCGTGCGATAGGCGGCGAGGAGGCTTGCCGCATTTCGCCGATTCGCCTTGAGGTACGATTCGACCTGCTCGGGAGTCAACTTCGGTTGTTTGTCTTTGAACCGGGCATACAGATTGGTATTGGTGGGCTGTAAATCTTCCGTCGCCAATGCACTCGGGAGATTGGTGACCAGCATGGGCGGCGCGGGCAGGCGTGGGGTGCGCGGGCGCTTGGAAAGCCGCTCATTTTCCGTTGTCAGATGGCCAACTTGCTGCCGCAAGGATTGATTTTCGTCGCGCAGTTTGATTTGAGTCTGGTGTTGAACCACCAAAGCGGTTGTCGCGCCGGCAATCAGCAGCGCGCCGAGACCGAGTTCGAGTTTGGTCATAATCATTGCTTTCAAAAGGGTGAGGGTGGTTCCGGTTCCCGCCGCCGCGGCGGAGAGGGCGACGCTGGAAATCGTGACCGCGAGTCCGGCGGGCGCGGCTGTGACGGCTTCGGCGGTGAGCACCGTTGCCAGCGCGGCCACGGACAACGTGACGCCACGATGTTTGAGCAGAGAATGCAATTTCTCCAAGGCCCGGTTCACGCGCATCCGCGCGGCGTCTTCGGTGCTTCCCAACGCGTCGCCCACCGAGCGGAAATCGTGCTGCTCGAAGAAGCGCAGCAAAATCGCGGCGCGGTCGTCGGCGTCCAGTTGGTTGATCGCCTCGTCGAGGATGGGCGCAACGTGCGTCAGAGCCGATTCGGAACGGTCTTGGAAGGAGTTCATTTCGACAGCGTGCCTTTCGCGGGACAGACGGCGACGTTCGCTCCGCATGGTCTTGGAGGCGACAAAGCAGGTGTCGCGATGCAGCCAGCCGCCCAGCATCACATCGTTTGGAAGCGTGCGAGCCTTGCGCGCCAGATCCACGAAGACAGTTTGGGCGACATCCTCAGCCCGATGCGTGTCGCCGCCGACCAACCGAATCGCCGTGGAATAGACCAGGGCAAGGTAGCGCGTTACCAGTTCGCGAAAGGCTTCTTCCGAGCCATTCCTGACGTAGTCCGCAAGCAATCGCTGGCTGTCCGTCATCGTCAATTCATTATTAAAAACCCGCCGAAAGCCAAAACCGAACAAAAAGTTTTTGGAAAAGTGTGATTGTGCGACCGGCAAGTCTGTGGCGCGTGTCGTCGGACTCCGCTTGTCACCAGCGAGGTCAATGCAAGCCATCTGCGAAAGATTTGTGTGTTCGCGGGGCGGATGGTAGGTTCCGAAAGGTTCAACCAACGACAGGAGGCGATGATGAAAGCTGGCATACTGGTGGCGGTATCGGTGATGAGTTTGGCGGTGGTTGGCGCGCGGGCGGACTCGGTGACGAAGGCGGTGGCGGTGCTGTCGTCGACCAAGGGCAATGATGT
The DNA here is from genome assembly GCA_963712025.1 of uncultured Verrucomicrobiae bacterium. GTDB lineage: Bacteria > Verrucomicrobiota > Verrucomicrobiia > Palsa-1439 > Palsa-1439 > Palsa-1439. The sequence continues at coordinate 344,055 of CAVQGJ010000006.1, forward strand.
GTCGGGCGAGGTCACGTTCACGAAGGTCGATGGCGGCGTGAAGATCGTGGCGGACGTGACGGGCCTGATGCCCGGTTTACACGGGTTTCACATCCATGAATTCGGGGATTGCAGCGCGCCAGACGGCGCTTCGGCGGGCGGTCACTTCAATCCGCATCACATGCAACACGGCGGACCCGATGCCGAGATGCGGCATGCGGGTGATTTCGGCAACCTCGAAGCGGACGCGACCGGCAAGGCGCATTACGAGCGGGTGGACACGGTGATTTCGCTGGAGGGGGCGGATTCGATCATCGGCCACGCAGTGATCGTGCACGCCAAGGCCGACGATCTGAAGACCCAGCCGACCGGCAACGCCGGCGCGCGGGTGGCGTGCGGCGTCATCGGTGTGGCGAAGCCATAAGGCGGAGAAGACGGGCTGCGAGCGGGATCAGCGTTTCCCGACTGGATCCGTCGTGGGACTTGGCGGCGAGTTTGTCGTGGTCGATCCGCCGGTCTTCTGGCTCAGTTCAGCGATCTTTCGTTCGATCACGCGCTGCACGGACGCCTGCTCGCCACCGGAAAGTCTCGCCACCCATTGCCTCGCCTCGTCGATGCGCCCGAGACGGATGCACACCCGGGCCAGATGACCGCACACGAAATCGCGCTGGTGGTCGTCGAGCGGTTGGCGAAGACAAAACTGCCAGGCCTCGTAGGCGCCCGGCCAATCCGGTTTGGGTAACTGGTAGAAGGTCTCGGCGTAGGTGCTCGAGAAATCGTAGTTTTGCGGGTCCAGGTCGCGCGCGGCGCGAAACTGCTCCATGCTACGTTGAAAGATTTCGTCCACGCTCCAGCCGTAGACGGCGCGCGACTCGTTGCGGAAGAGCTGGCAGGTGGTCGCCCAGTTGAAGCGGAACACCGGTTCGGTCGGCGCCAGGTCGATGGCCGTCTGGTAATACCGGAGCGCTTTGGCGGCGTGGCCATCGTGACCGTAGATATTCGCGAGATCGTTGTAGGCGTAGGGTTCGCGCGGATCGACCGCAATGGCCTTTTCCCACCAACGAGCGCCCTCGTCTTCGTCCCCTTCATCATAGAGCAGACCGCCGTAGGCGACCATCGCGCGCGCATGTTGGGGATGATCGTGGAGGAAATGTTGATAGTCGCGTTCGAGGCGGTTCAGTTGCGCCTTCCAACGTTGGATGACCGTGGGGGGCGTATGCGGGTCGATCTGGTCCTTTTGCGCCCGCAGTTCGTCGCCGCGCGACAGGAGGAACCGAAATTGTCGTTCCGCATCGCGAGGGTCTTCCTGGCCGTACACGCCATGCGCGAGCGTCACGGCGAACAGACCGATCCTCAAGGCGCGCCACATGAAACGTCAGCGCCCCTTCCACTCGGCGGCGGGATTCTCGGCGCTGGCGCGTTTGTCGAGCGGGTCATACTTCTCGGCGAGACCCAACTCGAACGGCTGATTGTCCGGGTTCGGCGCGACCTCGCGGTATTGCGCGTAGCATTTGTAGCAGATCGTCACGTCGGGAAGAAACTTGTAGAGCAATCCGTCGGCGAGCACAAATGCCGCCCACACCAGCGTGCCTTCGACGAGCCGGTTTTTCCACGCGCAGAGCAGGAACAGGATCGCGCCCGCCACGAAAATGCTCACACCGAGCGTGCGGTTGAAGTCCTTTTGGACGTACACGGTGTTGCAGTCGCACACGGCGCAACGGTCCACCATGTTGTCGCGCCGCATCCGCTCGGTGATGCGCAGCCGAATCGTTTCCTGGCACAGCGGACACGGCGATTCGTCCTGCGACAAATCTTCGAACTCCAATTCGTGCTTGCAGTGGGGACACAAGAACTGAATCTTCACACCCGCAGCCTAACACAAGCATCCACCCGTTCAAGGCTGGACAACCCCGCGGCCTTCGCGTATTGACCTGCCCGATGAAAGCCGTTGTACAACGTGTCTCCCGCGCGTCCGTTCGGATTGATGGCCAGACCGTCGGCGAAATCGGACGCGGTTTGCTCGTGCTGCTGGGCTTCGGCAGGGATGACGCCGCCGCGGACACCGACTGGATGATCAAGAAACTGCTCGCGCTGCGCATTTTCCCCGACGACGCCAAGAACATGAACCGCTCGGTCACGGACATTGGCGGCGGGATTCTCGTGGTGTCACAGTTCACGTTGTACGGCGATGCGCGCAAAGGCACGCGCCCGAGTTTCACCGATGCCATGCCCCCCGCCGACGCCGAACGATCCTACAACGATTTCATGACGAAGCTGCGCGCTGCCACAACGCTCCCAGTCGCCGAAGGCAAGTTTGCCGCGATGATGGACGTGGAATTGGTGAACGACGGCCCGGTGACGATTCTGCTGGATTCCCATGCGTAAACCCACGGAAAAGCATCCGGAGCCGGCGTTGACGTTTGGCGCGCCGGGCAATCTGGCAAACGTCACCGTCATTCTCGTCGAGCCGGCGGTGCCGGGAAATATCGGCTCGGCGGCGCGCGCGATGAAGACGATGGGGTTGACCGACCTCGTCGTGATCAACGGCCCGAAGGATTTTCAGACGCACCAACAGGCGATCATGTTGGGGCACGGCGCGGGGGATGTATTGGAGAAAGCCCGCGTGGTCGCGACGTGGGAGGAAGCGACCGACGGTTTGCACTGGCTGGTCGGCACGACGCACCGCAAACGCCGGGCGCAGTTTCCGCAGATTATCGAGGCGAGACAGGCCGCCGCAAAAATCGCCGAGCTTTCCCACAAACATCGCGTGGGAATTGTCTTCGGACGCGAGGAAGCGGGGCTATCGGACACGGAATTGCGCCGGTGCCACGATATCGTCAGCGTGCCGCAAGCCGCGGAGCATCCATCCTTGAATCTTGCGCAGGCGGTGATGTTGTTCGCGTACGAAGTCTATCTGGCGAGCCTGGGCGAGATCCCGAAGCCGCGCTACAATCTGGCTACGGTCCACGAAGTCGAGTCGTTGCTGAACCATCTGGCGCAATCCCTGGCCAAGATTGGTTTTCGCCCGCATCAGGGCGATCCGGATTCATTCCTGCGTTCGTTGCGCCGCGTCATTGCCCGCGCCCCGCTGGAAAAACGCGACTGCAACGTCCTGCACCGGATTTGCCAGCAGATCGATTACTATGCACATACTGCGGAACAACGAGCCAAGCCAGGCGGCGAATAAGCGGAAGGCGTCATTGACGACCAGATGCACGGAGTTGTCCGATTCAATTATTGACACCTCTTTGGAAATGTTTAGTGTTGCCATCGGTGACGAAAATTTCCACTGGAGGGACTCCTTATGAGAATGCTACTGGACGTGACGATTCCGCACGAGCCGTTCAACTCGCTTGCTCGCCAGGGCGTTGCTGGCCAAAAGCTCAACGCCATCCTTGACGCGATCGAACCCGAGGCCGTTTATTTCAGTGAACACGACGGGAAACGCGGAGCCATCTTTGTTGTCAACCTGCCCGACCCGTCGAAGATCCCCGCCCTCGCCGAGCCGTTGTTCCTTACGTTCAATGCGGACGTGAAGTTTCGAGTCGCGATGACCCCTGAGGACTTGAAGAAAGCCGGCTTGGACGACATCGGCAAAAAGTGGAAGTAACCTCGCCGGTCGGGCCGGGTCACGACTCCGGCGAACGTGAGCCTCCGATCGAGAACCTTATTCGCTTCTGGGTTCGAGCGCCGCGATCCGTTTCATGATTTCGCGCCCGATGTCGAAGTAGACGGCCTTGAGGGCGTCGCCTCGGAGGTTTTCGAAGTTTTCCGGGAGCGGATAGAGGAACGGCTCGCCGAATTTGATCTCCACGCGCGCTGGCCGCGGCAGGCTCGCCCCTTTCGGCAGGGCCCGGTCCGTGCCGAAAATGCGCATCGGCAGAATCGGCACGTTGGCCCGCGCCGCAATCATTCCGATCCCCGCGCGCGGTTCCTGCAACTGGCCGTCCTGGCTCCGCGTCCCTTCGGGAAACATCAGCACCGCCTTGCCTTCGCCAAGCATCCGCAACACCGTTCGCATCGCGCCGATATCGCCCCGCTCCCGGCTGATCGGCACGCAGTGCCAACTCCGCAGAATCCAGTTCGATACCGGGTTTCGGAACAGCGTGTCCCGCGCCATGTAAAATGCCTCGCGCCGGCACGCCAGACCAAAGAACGGCGGATCGAGAAAGCTGACGTGATTGCCGGCCAGAATGAACGCGCCCGTCATCCGGCAACCTCTCGGCGTTGTACACGCGGCCCCGATGATACAAATGAAAGTAAACGCGAAACAGAAACCGGCAGAACCGATACCACCACAGTCGCATAACGCGCTCAGGCCCCGCCGACGCTGAAACTGCCGCGTCGTTGGCCTTGCTGACGGATATGATCGACGAATCACCTTGGCCTTTTCGTCGACCGATGAAATGCGAATTCTCGACGACCGTCGCCCCGAGCGCGATTTGCAGCGGCGAAACGCTGCGCCCAGAATCTTTCCTGTCGCGGCGCTGGAGCGACTCCGCCACGCCTTCCTGGCTGGCAGGGATTTTCATTGCTTCCAGATCGCGTTTCCGTCGCGGCGCGCGAATTCGGGGTTGGCTTCCAGGTAAAACTTGTAGGGCGTGTCGGGAAACACCACCGTCCCGATGTCGCGTCCTTCCATTACGAGACTCCCGAATTTCGTGAGTGACCGCTGATGCTGCACGAGCACCTGGCGCACCTCCGGGATCGCCGCAATCGCCGAGACCTTGTCCGTCACGCGCGGCTCGCGGATCGCATTGCCGGGATACACGCCGTCGATCAACATCCGCACCTGTTTGTCGACCAGCTCGAAACTGATCTTGATTCGGTGCATCATCGCGATGACGTCGATCGTGTCGTCAACGTCGATGCCTTCTTCGAGTGCTTTCCACGTGATCGCGCGGTACATCGCCCCCGTGTCGACGTAATTGAACCCGAGCATCTTCGCCGCCGCCCGCGACACGGTGCTCTTGCCGCTGGCCGCCGGCCCGTCGACTGCCACCACCGATACATTTTCGATCACAGTTGGAGGATCGCGCTTCCGAGTGGCCGCGCTGTTTCGACTCGCTTGCGCGAGTCTCGCTGAGTTCAAGTTCTTAATTGCTCCAGTTTCTCAAAAAAATTCGGGAACGTCTTGCTCACGCAGCCGGGATTCTTAATGCGAATCCCCGGAACTTTCAATCCCAACACGGAAAAACACATTGCCATCCGATGATCATTGTACGTTTCGATGTCCGCGCCATGCAATTGCCCTGGCTTCCGCCGGCCAGACCGTGAACCCATCTTCATGCTCCTCAGCCTTCGCGCCAACGCGCCGCAACTCCGTCACCATCGCCTTGATCCGGTCGGTCTCCTGCACGCGCAGTCTCAACGCATCTGTTACTCTCAATGGTTGCTCACCGAATGAAGCGCAGATCGCTAGGGTCATGACGCTATCGCCGAGATCAAGAATCCTCGATGCGATCCGCGTCCGGCGCAGCCGTTCCAAAGCGGCGGGGTGCATAGGCCGCTCCTCGCTGGGTGTTGGGCGATATGGAAGGTGGTCACGGAAATGAGCATCGACTTGAAGAGATTGGTGCGGCCAATTCGTGACTTCAACGCGGCCGCGAGTGATATATTCACCGGCAACGAAGTATGAGGCGCTCGACATATCAGGTTCGATGCGATAGTCGGATATGTCTTGAAAGAGCATGTTGCTCGTCATTACAAAATATTGATGCTCCTCGCCTGCCCGGACCCTCAAAGTGACAGTTGAGATTCGCTTTTCGTGAGATTAACTGAAGCGCGCTTGCGAATTGACTGGTGTGCTCGCCGCCTACCTTTATTTGTCCTCCACCCAATCCTCTTCCATGAATTACTGCTGGTAGGTGGTCATCCTTTGCGTCAATTTCTGCACCAAGCAACCGCAGTGCGTCGAACAGACTCCTTCATTGGTCGTTCGTGCATGCGCTTGTCACCACGAATCGTGTATTCGCCATGACCAAGACAAACGAGTGCCGTCAAGAATCGCGCAGCCGTGCCGGCGTTGCCGACATACAACTCCGCCTTCTTCGCGGGAATCTCACCACCGCGACCGACGACCGTGATGGTGCGATTACATTCTTCGACCGGATCGGGCTCGACCGTCACGTCGAACCCAAGTTTTTGCAGCGAGTCCACCATCACCTGCGTGTCATCGGCCCAGAGCGCACCGCGCAGCGTGCATTTGCCGTCGGACAACGCCGCGAGAATCAGCGCGCGGTTGGTGATGCTTTTCGAACCGGGCACCGTGATCGTGCAATTCGGCGGCTTTGCCAGCGGTTGGATTTCGAGGATATCGGGCAGAGGCTTCACGTCTTAAACCTCAGTTCATCCCGGAAATGCTTGGCGCGTTTGAGCATCGTGCGCAACTCGACTGCGTCAGCGTTCTTGACCGCCGCGCGGACCTTGACGAGCTCTTCGATCAACGAGTCCAGCGCGCGACCGATTTCTTCGCGGTTCTCCAGGCAGATTTCCGTCCACATCTCGAACGGGCCGCCCGCAATGCGCGTGAAATCCTTAAATCCGGGCCCGACAAAATTCAGCGGATGCGACCCGTCACTGCAAACCACATTGACCACCGTCGCGGCGACGAGGTGCGGCAGGTGGCTGATCCGGGCCACGATCTCGTCGTGCTCGAGCGGCGCGAGCGTTTTCACCGTGCAACCAATCGCTTTCCAGAAGTCGTACACCAATTGCAGGGCGGCCTTGTCCGTGTCCTCGCGCGGCGTGACGATGCACACGGCGTTGTCGAACAGATCGCGGCGGGCGGCGTCGATGCCCGATTGTTCCGAGCCGGCCATCGGATGGGAACCGACAAACCGCGCTTTGCCCGCGAGCGCATCCGACAACGCCGTGACAATCGGGTACTTGACGCTGCCAACATCGGTCACCACGCAACCGGCGGGCAGAACAGGAAGGATCTGCTCGACCAGCGCCCGCATCGCGCCAATCGGGGTGGCCAGCACCACCAGTTCGGCGTCGGCAACGGCCTTCGCGAGGTCATGTGTCGCTTCGTCCGCCGCGCCGACTTGAAACGCCTGATCGGCCGCGTCAGGCCGGCGCGCCCAAATCGACACGCGCCTGGCGACCTTGCGTTGTCGGGCGGCAAGCCCAATGGAACCGCCGAGGAGGCCGGGGCCAAGGATGGAGAGTTTGCGAAGCGTCATCGATTTCCTTTGTAACAGTAAAGTTTTCGTTTGGCAACATAACGGGATTCTGCTTATAGTGCCCACGGTTTTTGGAGCAGGCCGACTCGTCCATGCATTGGGGAATGCAGAGCGGTGACAGGCTGGCAATGTTTCGCACGGCCACCGCGCTCCGAAGCCACAAGGAGACATATGAGGAGGTTGGGGAATTATTTGGCGGCAACGCTGGCCGTTGTTGCCGTTATCAGTCTGGCAAGCTCGTGCACCTGGCGTGGCCCGACGTACGACCAGAGCATGTCGAAGCCGGCACCCGCGCCGGCCTATGTCCCCTCGCCTTCGCCCGCTCCCCGGATCGCACGCACCGGCGAACTGCGCGGCGTATGGGTGAGCGATACGACCAAACTCGACTGGGATAGCGCGACGGAAAACCTCCGGCGTGCGGGCTTCAACACGATTTTCGCCAACCTCGCCTCGGGCGGCGCGGCGTTTTACCCCAACAGCCACGCCCTGCCGAGCGTCGTGCGCGATTTTTCGGATCCCGTCGCGCGAGGGATCGATCTGGCCCACGAGCGGGGGTTGGCGGTTGACGCCAAGCAAATCGTCACCTTCATGTTCAAGGCCCCGCCGGCGTTCCAGCACCAACTTCTCGCCGCCAACCGTGTGATGCGCGGGCCGGACGGACGGCCCATCCTGCAATCGGGTTTCACATGGCTGTGCCCGTCGGTGCCGGCGAACCGCGCGCTCATCGGGGCGTCGGTGACCGAGATGGTGAAGAAGTATCCCGTGGACGGCATTCAATTCGATTACATCCGCTTCTCCGAACAGCCATGCTGCTTTTGTGAGAACTGTCGGCGCGAATTCGAGCAAAGCATCGGGATGCGCGTCCGCCACTGGCCCGCCGACGTGATGGAGGGTCCGTATGCCGCGAAGTTCAACGAATGGCGCCAACACGAGATCAGCGAGTGGATCGAAGACCTGTCCAGCCGTGCGCGCCTGGCCCGGCCCGGCTTGTCGGTCTCGGCAGCGGTGTTCTCCGATCTGGACCGCGCCAAACAGGAGAAAGCGCAGGACTGGAAACTGTGGCTGGACCGTGGTTATGTCGATTACGTGTGCACGATGACCTACACGCCCGACGTGCGCGATTTCGAGACAAAGGTTCGCAAGGAGCAGATGTGGGCGTCGCAGCGCAACAAGGTGGTTGTCGGGATCGGAAGCTGGAAATTCGACCGGATGAGCCAGTTGACCACACAGATCTTGATGACGCGACAGACTCGGCGCGCCCGGATTCGTCCTGTTTTCCTACGATGACGCGGCCACGCGCAACTTCCTGCCCGAATTGGGTCCATCGACGGCCAAATTCTAGGTTATTCGCCCGTATCCTTTGCCCAAGAAACACCCCTTTTTTCCGCTTGCAAAGCCCTGATACGGGGCTATGATGACTAGTTCTGCCACGAGTGGTCGAGGCAGTACGGAACCGTTCCGAAGAAATTCGGGACATAAGAACACTAAACCCAAATCCAGTCGTTATTAGACGGGATGTCCCGCGCCAGAAACAAGTTGTGCCGGAGCGGGATGAAACATCGGAGGATACATTGGCAAGCGTAACTGTCGCAGAGTTGTTGGAAGCCGGGGTTCATTTCGGTCACCAGACCAAGCGGTGGAACCCCAAGATGAAAAAGTACATTTTCGCCGCCCGCAACGGCATTCACGTCATCGACCTCAACAAGACCCTCACCCAGATCGAAGTCGCCTGCGGATTTCTCCATGATACGGTGGCCAGCGGCGGCTCGGTGTTGTTCGTCGGCACCAAGAAACAGGCGCAACAGGAAATCAAAGAAGCCGCGATCCGCACGAACATGCCGTACGTCGTGGATCGGTGGCTCGGCGGCACGCTCACAAACCTGCGCACAATCCGCAACAGCGTGAAACGGATGCAGGAAATCGACCGCCTGCTCATATCGCCCGAGGGCGAACACCTGCCCAAGAAGGAAGTTGCCTCGCTGCGCCGCGAGCAGAGCAAACTACATCGCAACCTCGACGGCATCGTGAACATGGAACGGGCGCCCGCGGCGATGTTCGTGATCGACATTCAGCGCGAAGCCATCGCCATCCACGAGGCGCAACGGCTCGAGATTCCGATCATTGCCGTCGTCGACACCAATTGCGATCCCGATCAAGCTACGTACCCGATTGCCGGAAACGATGACGCCATTCGCGCCGTCAAACTCATCACCAACGTGATCGCCAACACCGTTGCCGAAGCGCAGGCTGAATTGGGCCGGAAATATCCCGCTCCGCCCCCGGAGCCGGTGGCGACCGAAGCGGCGACTCCCCAGCCGGTGGAGCCTGCTCCCGCTCCCGCCCCGGAACAAACTGCGGTGTCGGCCTAGACAATTCGACAGGCAACATTCCCCATGACTACCAGCGCAATACAAATCGATCCCAAACTTGTCAAAGCCCTACGCGAAAAGACCGGTGCCGGCATGATGGACTGCAAACAAGCGTTGCAGGAAGCCAGCGCCGACATCAGCGAGGCCGAAAAGATCCTCCGCAAGAAAGGCATCGCTGTGGCCGGCAAGAAGGCCGGGCGCACCGCGAAGGAAGGCTGCATCGCCAGCTACATTCATCACGGCAGCAAGCTTGGCGTGCTGCTGGAGGTGAACTGCGAGACGGACTTCGTGGCTCGCAATGAGGGTTTCCGCGAGTTGGTCAAGGACATTACCCAGCATATTGCCGCCGCCAATCCGAGCTATGTGAGACGCGAGGATGTCCCGGCGGTTGTTGTCGAAGGGGAAAAGGAAATCTACCGCGCCCAGGTGAAAGACAAACCCGCGCCCGCCATCGAGAATATCGTCAAAGGCAAACTGGAGAAGTTTTACTCGCAGGTGTGCCTGCTGGAGCAGCCGTTCGTGAAGAACCCCGAGATCACGATCAACGACCACGTCACCGCCAAGATCGCGCAATTGGGCGAGAACATCGTAGTCCGCCGCTTCACCCGCTGGCAGGTCGGCGAGGAAATCCCGGGTTCGACGCCGGCTACTTGAACCGCATCGTCATCGGCTTGTCGTTGAATTGGTAGGTGGATCGCAACTCAAACCCGTCGGTCGTCTCTGTGTACGAGAACGGCTGCCCACTTGCTGGGTCGGGATGCGCGGCCAATGCCTCCGGTCCGGACTCCGCCACCGCCAGCCCGGCCACAACCATTGCCCGGTTGACCTCGGACTGACGCGCTTTGTTCACAATCGAATCGTAAGGCAACAGAAAGTCCTTCGCCAAGGGATTTGACGCTTGGAGTTCGGTCGTGTATTTCAGCCATGCCTCATATTCGTCTTCCGATGAAGACGCTAAGACCTTTGCCAATTCCCGTGTTGAATCGGCGACCTGCTTAAGCGCGGCCAAAATGGTGGTTTGGTCCAGATTGGTAGGAACGTTGAACATCACGCCGCCCAACTCGGAAAACTGCTTCTCCGCTTCGGCTGCGGGCAACGATGCCAGATGTGCGGCCAGACTGTCAACGACCTCGGCTTCCTGCTGCACGGCGCGACTAGGTGCCTCACCATAGGCTGAATCGCCGAAGGCCGCTGCCAACCGTTGGCTATCAGCCCCGCGAAACAGTGCGAGATTCTGTGCGACATACGATGACGCAGCCCCTTGAATCCACATGTCCACAAGACAGCCGATGAGTGCGCTCCGCGAGACACTATGACCAAGTCGCAAGACCGATAACACGTCGTCCGTCGCTCCCGCCACGTCATTCGACCGACAATGCGCCGCGCTCCAAATCGCTGCCCGCGCGATGTTTCGTGCGGGGTTAAGATGCGGCGACTTCGTGTCGAATGTTATTGGGTCGATACCCCAATCGCAATTCGTCACCGCCGCTGCTTGGTGCATCAGATCGCAAATCGGGCGAACCTTCTCACACAGCTCTGCCTCGACCGACGCATCGAGGTTCGTATGCCAATCACTGAGAATTTCCTTTTCATCATTCGTGAGCGCGGCGTAAAGCGCGAAGGCTTGACGATAGAGATCGGCGGCGTTTGTGGTTGCGGAGTCAGTTGGCTGGTTCGTTGGCGTCCCAGCCGATGCATCATTAGATGGCTCCAACACAGGCGCGACGGGCTTCACTGTTTCGACCTTTACAGGGTGCTGGCCCATGGGCGGCTGTTCTTGGTGGAGTGCGAACCAGCCGAAGGCAACGAAGAGGCAGAAAAGAAGGACGCCGCCCAAAGCGTATAGACCCGCCCTATTCGAAGGCTCGTTCATCGGAGGCGCGCGGCTGCTCAACTCAGTTCTTCGACGCAGCATATCATGCCAAATTGGAACGGGAGCGGCAAGCGCGCCGGTGAATGTCACTTGATTGTCACCGCGCTTGCCAAGAACCGCCACTGAGTGTAAAACGTTCTGCATGTCGAAGACCTCGGCCCCGACTCCGAAATACAAGCGCGTGATGTTGAAGTTGAGCGGCGAGGCGTTGCTCGGTTCCCGCGGACACGGCATCTCCCCCGAGACCTGCGACGCCATCGCCAAGGAAATCAAGGAGATCAAGCATCTCGATGTCCAACTGGCCGTCGTGATCGGCGGCGGCAACATCTTCCGCGGTGTGGCCGGAAGCAAACACGGTCTCGACCGCACGGCCGGCGATTACATGGGGATGCTCGCCACCGTGATCAACGCCCTCGCGCTGCAGGACGCGCTGGAAAAAAACCACGTGGAAACGCGCGTCCAGTCGGCCATCGAAATGCGCGCGGTCGCCGAGCCATTCATCCGCCGGCGCGCGATCCGCCACCTGGAAAAGGGCCGCGTGGTCATTTTTGCGGCGGGGACCGGTAACCCCTATTTCTCGACCGACACGACCGCGGCGTTGCGGGCCAACGAAATCGGCGCCGACGTGTTGCTGAAAGCGACGAAGGTGGACGGTGTTTATTCCGCCGACCCGAAAACGGACCCGAAGGCCACGCGGTACGACAAACTCAGTTACATGGACGCATTGAAGGGACGGCTGAACGTCATGGATTCCACGGCGTTCTCGCTGTGCATGGACAACCGCATCCCCATCGTGGTCTTCAACCTGTTCGAATATGGCAACGTCCGCCGGGCCATCCTCGGCGAGCCCATCGGCACCCTCGTGAGCGACTAGCTCACGTTCGGCGGCTACGCGAAGTGCCGGATGAGCTGGCCGAAATTCTCCAGCATGAGCGTGTCACCGTCCGGTGCGATCTCCTCGAGTTCGTGCTGCCACGTGGTGTGGTACGGGATGAACACGGTGCCAAGCCCGGCGGCCCTGGCGGGATTGATGTCGGAACGCGGCGAGTTGCCGATCATCCACGTTTGGTGCGGCGCGAGGCCGTGTTTCGCGATGATGCTACGATAGGTCCCGACCGATTTCTCGAAAACGACTTCCGTTGCGTGGAAGAATGGCGAGAGGCCCGAGCGATCGAGTTTGCCGAGTTGTTCTTCTTCGCGGCCCTTGGTCAACAGGATCAGCCGGTTGACCTCATGGAGATGGGGAAGCGTTTCACGGACCCCGGGCATGAGATCAATCGGGTGGCCCAGAATCCAGGCCTCTTGCTGTTGAATCCATGCTTCCAAGTCGGTGGTGCCCAGTTGCCGGGCGACTTCATGTAGCGACTGACAAAAGGCCTGACTGCCGTAGCCGGTGATCTTGACGTTGCGTTGTTCGGTTTCCCAGAGCAACTGGCTGACCCGTTCCGCGCCGTGACCCTGCTGACCGAGCCTGCCGACAAACTCCGCCGTGACCTGCTCGAAATAGATGTTGTTCTCCCAGAGCGTGTCATCGGCATCGATCAACAATGTGCGATTTTCGGGCATGGCCGCTTTTTCCTTGAATGACCCCGGGCAAGTTTTTAAGCTGAGACACCATGACTCTGCAAGAAGTCCTCGACTCGATGGAAGAAAAGATGATGAAGACGCTCGAATTCGTCCACAGCGAATTCGCCACCGTCCGCACCGGCAAGGCGTCGACATCTCTCGTGGAAAACATCCAGGTGGAGGCCTACGGCGCGCACATGCGGCTGCGGGAACTCGCGGGTATTTCCACGCCCGAACCGCGCTTGATCGTCGTGCAGCCGTGGGACGCGAGCCTCGTGCAAGCAGTGGAAAAGGCGATTATGAAGTCCGAACTCGGCATCAACCCACGCGTCGACGGCAAACTCATTCGCATCCCGATTCCCGAACTGGATCAGGAACGTCGCCGCGAACTCGACAAAATCTGCAAGAAAATGGCCGAGGACGGCCGCGTCGCCGTCCGCAATGAACGGCGTCACGCGCACGATCTTGCCAAGAAGCTGCAAAAAGACGGCGACATCACCGAGGACGAACTCAAGCACGCGGAAAAAGAGATTCAAAACAAGACTGACGAGTATATCAAAGAGATCGACACCGTCCTGTCCCACAAGGAGAAGGAAATCCTCGCGGTTTGAATCGCTGGCGCGATCTGGCGCACGGCCCGTGGGTTCAGCCATGAAGGTGGTTCGCGCTGACGTGCGTCTCCGAATGGTTTCGGAACAAACTTCACCGTTGCGATTCGTGTTCGTTTCGCTATAGTCAACCCGCACGCACGGCAATTTCGGCGACCCCATCGTCTAGCCCGGTCCAGGACATCGCCCTTTCACGGCGGTAACACGGGTTCGAATCCCGTTGGGGTCGCCACTTTCATTTTTCCCAACGAAAAAGGCTTGGCGGACAGCTATGGCGCTGGGGATTTTGCGCGGGGGACGGGACAGGCCTGGATAGTGCACGGCACGCGGTGGCCGGCACGGCGCTAAAATCGGTTTGTGTCGCCCGGCCCGGTGCGCTATGTTCTGCCTCGGTCGCCGAAAAGCGTGCAGGAGGAGAACACCATGAAGAAGCTGGCGTGTGTGTGGGCATTTGTGTTTTCGTTGGGGGTAATCGCGTTCGCAGAGGATCTGACCTGGCAGGAGTTGGCGCAACGACCGGAGCTCTGGCCGGCGCGGTGCACGGTCAAACAGGCGATCAAGTTCGAGGGTGGCGCGAGCGTTCAAGCCGGTCAAGTGGTCGATGTTCTCGATTTCAAAGGCAACGAGGCTGAACTCGAGACCACGGATGGACGGGTAAACTTCGCCGCCGAACCGGACGAAACCGACGTGCTGGATGTGGCGCGCGCGGCGTACGCGAAACTCACCCCCAAACAACGCGCGCTGACCTACCCGTTGATCGTTCAACAAAAAGACCTGTGGCCGTACCGGGTCACCATCACCAAGAGTTTCAGTCTGGCTCCCGGGAAAATCGTGCAGGTGGGAGATCAGGTGCTCGTGAAGGACATTCAGCCCGGCAAAGTGGATGTCGTATCGGAAAAGCTCAACGCCCGATTCGGTGTTGCCCTGCCAGCCACCGACGTGATGGCACAAGCCCGGAAATTTGTAGAGGATGATCAGGCGGGGCCGAGGCTTCTCGCCATGCAAAGAGCGGCCGAGGAAAAACTGGCCGCCGAGCAAAAGGCCCAAGCCGATAAAATCAAGGCGGAGGGCCGCGTTGCCCTGGAGTTGGAGGGGAAGCTGATCAATTCTATCACCGGCCAGCGGGAACCGCTCGACACCAATTCCCTGCCGCGTTACATCGTGTTCTTACGGGGCCAGAGCACGTGCCCGATCACGCGGCGATTTGCCCCGACAGTTATCAAGTACTGCGCGGAGATGAAGCCGAAACATCCCGAATTCGAGTTGGTCTACCTGACAATCGAAGATTTGCCCGAGACGGAGAAGTTTGCAAAGGAACTTGGCTTCTCGTGGCGCACCGTGACGTACGAGAACACTACCATGCCCTGCGTCAATCCGTACATTGATGGCCGGATTCCGCAACTCATTGTCATGAATCGTGACGGGAAGGTCCTCGCCAACGGCATCCAAGCCACCGCACCCGACGCCCTCCAGCAATTGGATGCACTGCTCAAGCAGCCGACGAATTAACGGTTCCCCGTTCAGTTAGCCTTCGGTACCGGAGCCGCGGCAAGGACGGCCGCGAGGTCCGTGCCCGATTTTACATGGAACCGGCGGAGGTTGCCATCGGTGCGGGCGATGAAGGTCATCACATCATCCGCGGAGAATTCGGGATGCAGCGCGACAGTGGTGTCGGTTACGGGATCCAGAAGCGCGGCGTTGTCGCTGTAATGCGTCGCCGGCTTGCCGTCAACATACAACAAGACACCGTCCTTGGTTCCCGGAACTCCGAGGGCCGCAAGACTACCGGTGCTGACCCAATAGATATGCTGGCTGTCGGGGCTGAAGAAGATGTGGCCGACCATGCCGGCTTTGTTGTTAATGACTTTGCCGTCAACAACCACGCAGGACTGGTCGTTGATATTCGCGGCGTAGGCGAGGTGTTTATCGTCGGGGCTGAAGACGTAATTCAAATTTATCAGGCCGGGCTGGGCGACATTATCGAGATAGACCGTGTACTGTCGCAGGTAAGCATAGTGCGTTCCCTGCGGGCTGAAGGTGAGTTGGCTGATCCGCTGGCCGCCAGAGAAGTTGTCGTAGGCGGTGTCCTTCCCATCCATGATGATGTGCTGAATATGGTCCGGCGTAACACCAGCGGCGCCGATGCGATTGCCGACCGGGCTAAGAACGGGCAGAAGACTATCGCCGAAGGCGTTGGATTCGTCGTCATTGACGACGAGGAACTGGCGGCCGTTCGAGTTGGCAACGTAAACAAATTTCGAGGAATCGGCGGTGAACCCCGGGACCGGGGGATTCACGGCGGCGAAGCTCGCGTTGTTCTGTGTCCAGGTGACGTAACTCCAATGGGTGCCGCTGTCGTTGGCAACCTGCGGGGCAATGGTGGGATATTCGTCGCCTTTTTTTCCGTCAATGATCATGAATCTGGCGTTGGTTTTTGTATCGCAGAGGGCGGCGTAATGGTTGCCATCGGGGCTGAAATAGACTTTTTCGACCCTGATGCCCTGGGTCCCCGGAACCACCTTGCCGTTGACGGAGAGGAACGACTGGGCTCCTTGCTGGGGCGTGATGATCATGGCGATTTGTTTCCCATCGTCGGAGATCCACGTGGGAGTGAGGCTTTGGGCCTTGATCTCCGGTTTGCCGTTGAGGACGAGGATATTATTGTTATCCGCGGTGTGCATCGTACTGACGAGAACGTTCCTGCCGGTGTATTGCAGATTGTCGCCGAAGTAATTGACTTGTCGTCCATCGACGAAGGTCCACGCGCCCGTGCCGTCGCGGTTGTAGTTGATATAGGCGTAATGGCTGCCGTCGGGACTAAGAAACAGTTGCGGCAGGGTGCGCATGGCCGGGCCGGGCTTGCCGTCCACGACAATGACGAAATTGCCCTGGGCGTCGTCATCGCTCCAGAAGATGTGCTGGCCGTTGGCGGAAAAGGTGAGGTTGAGGTTGGAGCCGAGGTTTCGGGTGTTGATGGGGCCGCGGGCCAATTCCTTGCCGTCGAGCATGACGACGAATTCGTCGCCTTGCTTGGCCATGTAGGCCCAGTGGGCGCCGTCTTTGGAGAAGATGACGGGAATTGGCATGTTAACCCAATAACTTGCCGGGCGGTATGGGTCGCCAGCGATGTTGAAGATCAGGTTGTCAATCTTGGGACCCGCAACGCCGTCCATGATGATCTGGTAATGGCTGCCCTTGGCGGCGAAGACCGCCATGTGTTCGCCCTTGGGGCTGAGTGAGCCGCCGAAGAGCTGGCCATCAGGACCCAGGGGTTCCTGGTCAACGGTTGCGTCGGCTAACGCAATGCCGGCTGCGGCGAGCAGACTGAGGAAAGAAACGGTCAGAGAATTGAAGCGCCACATGTTGCCTCCATCGATTATGGTTCGGTTGCGACCGCTACGCCCACCTCGAAGTAAAGCCCACTGTATCGCCGGAGTCAATCCCGCGCAACGCGCATCAATTCGTCAGCTGCGGTCTCGACCGATAACACATATGTGGCTGACGGAGCACGTTGAGTCCTTCGCGGTGAAGCATTAACTGTCCAGATGGTACGTCGGTAGGATACTGATACCGTTGCGGTGGTAGCTTCGGGACGTATGTGCAAGTCCTCCCCAAAACCGTATTTCCGACGCCCTCAGGCCCACACGCCGGCAATCCCGGTCTGGCAGAACTTGCACTTCCCGTCGGCGATGTCCAGTCGCGTGACGGCGAAGATGTCACGCTCGACAATGGCCCGATGGCAATTCGGGCAGAACGTTGTCTCGGCGTCCGGCACCCCGCGGACGTTCCCCACATAGGCATAACGCAGCCCCGCCCGACGCGCGATGTCGCGGGCCGCCACCAGCGTGTCCACCGGCGTTGGCGGCAAATGCTCCAGCTTATGCGCCGGGTGAAAACGCGAGAAATGCAGCGGGTGATCCGGCCCGATGTTGCTGACCAGCCAATCGCACATGCGTTTGATTGTATCCAGATCGTCCGTGTACGTCGGTACCACCAGGTTGATGACCTCGAACCACACATCCATTTCCTTTAACGTGACCAGCGTGTCGAGAATCGGCTGCAGATGGCCCGAGTTGAGTCTCCTGTAAACTTCGTCATCGAACCCTTTCAAATCCACGTGCGCGGCGTCAAGGTGCGTGGCCAGGTCCCGTAGCGGCGTCTCGTTGATAAAGCCGCAGGTAACGAAGATATTCTTCAGATTGTGCGCGTGGGCGAGCCGAGCCGTGTCCGTCACGTACTCGTAGTAGTCCGTCGGCTCGGAATAGGTGTACGCAATCGACGGGCACCCCAACGCCTCCGTCACCGCCACGACGTCTTCCGGTAACATTGTCAGCCGCTGCATGTCGTCCAGCGTGAGTGATGCTGGCAACGGCGGGCGCAATCGCAACGAGGAACCGGTCGGGTCCTTGGTCTCTTCCGGTTGTTTCTGCGAGATCTCCCAGTTCTGACAGTTCAGGCAGCGGAAACCGCAGCCGGACGTGGCCAGCGAAAAACTCATCGTGCCCGGATGAAAATGGAACAGCGGCTTCTTCTCGACGGGATCGACGTGAAAGGTGCACGGGTTGCCATAGGCCATCGTGTAGAGCGTCCCACCCCGATTGACTTTGTTTCGGCAATGGCTGCGGTCGCCGGGCGCGAGGATGCAGTTGTTGGGGCACAACTTGCATTGCACATTGTTGCCGAGTTGGAGATAGTGCGCGGCTTCCTTCACCCACCCACGCCGCTGCCAGAGCGTCCAAACCTCATCACTTGGTCCACCGCCTCGGAACACGCCGGTGAGCGCGATCTCTTCGCGCGCCTGGCGAAACAAATACCACGCCAGCCCACCGACGCCCGCAACGCAGGCCAGCCCGGCCGCACCGTAACGGATCGCTTCCCGCCGCGTCATCGACCGCCACGGCGTGCCCAACGCCGCCGCGTCCAGCCCATCCTCTCTCTCCGGTCCCGTCGGTTTCACCACCGGATCCATCGTTTCCTTCGCATCGCGAGGTAAATGCCGCCCGCCGCGTGCAGCCCGAACATCACGATCAGCGGCACGTGCAACAGGCGGTGAATGGCGAGCGCTGTCCTCGGATCGGCCCAACCGCCGAACGTGAGCTGGCCGCTCATCACATACCCCGTCGACAGATAGGTTAGTACAAATGCCAGCAAAAACCAACTCGTAAACCGCAGCGTGCGGATGACAATGTAGCCCGTCCGAATTCGCCGGCGCGGCTTGTTCATCGAGTTCCTCCCGCCAACAGCCACACCGCGCTCACCGCGTTCAACCCGGCCGCCAACAGGCACGTCGCCGTCACCCCCAGAAGCGGGATCAATAGTGTGCTGGCCAGCAGGGCGCCGAGGCACGCGCCGGTGAAGTCCGCGGTGTACAACCTCGATGCCGTTCCCGCCGCATCGCGGAAGCTCGTCCGCGTCGCCAGGGGAAATTCCATGCCGACCACGGACGCCAACACCAGCGTGAGCAGGCCGATCGCCGCGTGGACCACCGGCAACGGAGCGTGCTCGAGCGATCTCAATGCGACAGGGAGTATCGACGCCAGAAGTGCAATCCCCAAAGCCAGCCCCGCCAACGGAATACGGTTGCCGATGGGTTGATACCGCGTTGCCGCGAACGCCCCCACCGCCAGGCCGGCCATGAATATCGTGACGATAACACCCACTTGACGATACACGGAGCCGCACAGAATTTGGAAGCCCAGGAGCAGCACAACCGCCAACGCGGACGCCGCAAACCCGGACGCGAAAATCGCAAACGGCACGGCCCGTGTCCGCGCAAGGTACGCCGCGACGCCGGAGACCAGCACGATCGCCCACAGGCCGTAGCGCTCGCGGAACTGGCTCATCCAATGCAGGAGGTGATAGTAGTATAACACCGGGTTGAAATCGGTGTTCACCGTCGCCCGCGCCGTGGTGGCTCGTTGCATGTCCGCCAGCCGGTCGGGCGTCAACATCGCGCTGAGATAATGACGGTTCACCAGATGAGTCGACACACCCGATTGCTCGATGCGCGCGGAGATGTCTGCGTAGAGTTCGCTGTCCGAGGCCAGGAAGAATATCCGCCCACCGGGAATCACGAGTTGGTGGCGAAACGTCTGCCGCAAGGTCGCAGATGCCGAAGCCAGTACGCGCGCCAGTTCGGGACTGACGAAGTTCTCATAATGGCCCATTGAGAAGGCAAGCACGCCGCCGGGCGCGAGCACCCGCTTTACCTCGTCAAAGAACTCGGAGGTGAAAAACCGGTTGATCTGCGACGTGGTTGGCGGCGGCACATCCACAATCACCACGTCAAATGTCTCCCTTGCTCGTTTCACGAACAACCGGCCGTCGGTATTCAACACTAGGATCCGCGGGTCGGCGAGGCTTTCCGGAAGGAAGCGGCGGCCCACCGTGATGATCAGTGGGTCGAGTTCCACGTACGTCACCTCCGCAACGCCGTACTTGAGAATCTCACGCGCCGTCCCGGACACGCCGCCGGCAATCAGCAAGACACGCCGGGCGCGGGGTCGTTGGCACATCGCATAATGCACGGTTTCCTCGACCTCCTCGATGTTGTGCGTCGCAATCACCGGCACGCCGTTCTCAATGAAGTTCAACTGGCCGGCGGATTCGGTCACGACCAGTTTGCCGTAGGGCGAATTGCCGCGAAACACCACGCGTTGGCCGGAAAACAGCCGCGCGGTGGAGGTGCCGTCCACGTCCAGCGCGACCAACGCCACCACCAATCCCGTGGCCAGGATACACGTCACTCCCACCACCGAGTATTGCCGTTCATGCCAGGCGAGCCATCCGGCAACCAGCAGACAGACAAGTGCCGGTAGGCTCAGGAGCGCGAAGTGGTCGAGCCGCCGCACCAGGACATACGTAAACAATGCTCCGCCGAGAACGCTGCCGACGCTGTCCGTAATGTACACGGTACCAATCGCGCCCTTTTCCTGGGGCGTCGCGAGCGCGCCGCAGGCCAGCGTCAACATATAGCCGGACACAATGCAGAACGGCGCCAGCCACAGAAAACTCGCCGTCACGGTTACGGAGAGTCCAATGGTTGCGCCTCGGACAAACACCACGTTGCGCAGTTCGCGCAGTGTGAACACCTGGGCCAACGGCAGGAGAGCGACGAACATAAGCAGGAGCGCCAGTGTGCGTTGCGGGTGGCGTACGCGACCGGCCGTCCGGCCAAGCCAGGAGCCGAGTCCCGTCAACAACAACCAGTTGCCGAGGATCACGCCAAGGGCCAGTTCGTTGCCGCTGAACACGCACAGCATCTCGCGCATGAGCGCCAGTTGCGTCATCGCCGCCATGACGCCCAGCGCGCAGACCGCAACCCCCACGCGGCGGTTCACTTCTCCGATTCCTTGAAGGATTCCACGTGGTAGATGAACACCTGCGTGCCCGGCGCGCGCCAGTCGTCCGCGGCTGCGCCTGCCTTTTGCGCGAGCGTGTCCAGAAACTGCGTCTTGTCCGGTATCTGCTCCCAAACCTGCGGCAGGTATGTCGCGGTTCGGCCGTCCATCCGCAGGACGACGCCGTCGCGATGTGGCTGCAATTTGGCGAGCAAGTCTTCGGGCGAACTGAACGCCAGTGGCTCCGGCACCGTGAGCACGCTGATTTCGATCTCGACCTTGTCGAGTTCGTCCGGCCGGACGGGTTGGAATCGGGGGTCGCGCGTTGCGGCGTTCAAGGAGTTGTCCATCACCGCCTTGTAGAGTGGCTCCTGGGGCTGGATGTGGCCGATGCACCCGCGCAGGCGACCCTGTTCCGTGAGCGTGACGAAGCATCCTTTCAGATCCGCGAACTTCTGCGGAAAAGCGTTGGCCTTCACTTCGGGCAGTTTATCGTTGGTGACGACCTCCGTGAGGCTCTGTCGGGCCAGTCGCAGCAGTTGTTCCCGCTCGTCGTGGCTGAACGCCTCCAGCGACGGGGAGTAGAAGGCGATGGCGGCATACCCGACCACACTGTCCTTCCGTCCTGAAGTGTCACCGCTGTTGCGAGAGTCGAGCAATGTGGCTTTCCAGCCTTTTGACCGTGCCAGTGAAAGCAACGCCAGCACGCCGGTCTTGCCGCAGGCCTCCTCAGCCTTCATCCGGTCAACATCAAGGTCACAGATGGCGGACACGCAACGTGCATCCTTCTCGCGCGCGACGTCATACGGGTAGTAGTGACTCAGGTCCGTGCTGACGACCAGCAGCGTCTTGTTGTCGAGACGGTCCGCCAACGCCTGCGCAAGCTTCTCGGGGTCAACCTCGCCGGTAATGATCGAAACAAGTGAGAAATTCGTCAGCGTCTTCTGCAGGAATGGCACTTCCACTTCCACCGAATGCTCCCACGTCTCCGGCGTATCCCCACCGAACTCCGGCTCCAGATGCGAGGCCTGTTTCGACCACGGAGGACGTTGCACCAGACACTTCGGTTCGAGCACGAACGGCCCGGCTTCCGCCCATTGCCTGGCCTTGGGCGATACGGGCACAACCCCAAGCGGCGTGCGATACGCATCCGCGGCAATCACCGACGCGCCCCGAAACAACGCATAGTGGCTCGGCGCCAGGATGACGACGGTATCGTAAGTGCGCCCTGCCAGCAGCCGGTAGGCCTCAGCCGCGACCGGGCCGGAAAACTCGTAACCGGCGTGCGGACACAAAATCGCGTGCAACTCGCCTTCGATCACCCGCGGTTTCGCCCCTGCCAGAAGGGCGTCAATTGTCTGCGACAGTTGTGCGGCATCCCGGGGATAGAACAACCCGGCTACGGCTGGTTCTCTCACGACCAGCGCCCGCTTGAGATTCTCAGACGATCCGGTCGCGCTGCCACCGGATTGCGCAGAATGTTGAAGGTTGGTCGCGACCGGGCTGGCGCCCAGACCGACCGCTTCCATCGGGGACGCGACCGCGATGATCGTCAGGATTAAGGCCCCAAAGCGGACGGTACGGCAGAGGGACCCGGGCAAAGTGTACGGCTCACGGTCGCGCGGCATTTTCATTTCCGATCAACTCCCACGCGACCCGAAGGCGTTTGCGCCGACCGCACACGCCCACCGACTTGCCGGAAGTTTCGCCCTGTGCCCGGCCTTGGTCAAGTCGGAAATCCGCCTCAGTCAGGGCGGTAGAGGTTTGCCTTTGGTCTCGGGAGCGAACGGCAAGATCAGAAGCCCAACGAGATAGACCACCGCCACCGCGCTGGCGGCGCGGCCAAAGCTACCCAGCGCTGTGACGAGACAGCCGGTCAAAAAGGGGCCGGTCGACGCCAGTGCCCGACCGACGTTGAAACAAAAGCCCGCGCCGGTCGCGCGAATCCGCGTCGGATACAATTCCGGCAGGTAAATCGGAAAACCGCTGAAGATGCCGTTGTTGAAAAAACCCAGCAACGGCAACAACAGTAGCACGTGGACGTAGGATCGCGGGGTCAGAAACGTGATGGGGAGCATCACCAGGCTACCCACGCACATCGACGCGAATACCGGGCGTCTACCCAGTCGGTCGGCCAACGGACCGAAGCTCAGATAACCGAATACCGCTCCCACGTTGAGCACCATCGTCGCGTAGCTGACCCGGCCCGTTAGTTCCGAGGGACTCAAATCTCGAAGATCGGGCAACGCGCGGATGAGCGTCGGCGTCCAATTTGTCGCCCCCCACAGGCCAAACACGGCGACAAACGCCAATCCGGACCCGACCATCGTGGAACGCACCAGCCCCGGCGCGAACAATTCCGCCAGTCTTTGTCGGCCCGAAGTGCGAGACTGTCGTTCCTCGGCGCGGGCGTTGACCCATCGCTCCGGCTCCTTGACCCACAGGCGCACGAGGAGTGCCACGACCGCCGGCACAATGCCGACCACAAACACCGGCCGCCACCCATGATTGCGCAAGAGCAGGGCGATAATTGCTGCCACCAGGAATCCCGCGGCCCAGGCTGACTGCAAGAGACCTGCGGCTTGGGCCCGCTTTTCTTCGGGAAATACTTCGGCCACGAGCGACGCGCCGGCGGCCCACTCGCCACCGATGCCCAGCGCCGTCAGGAACCGAAACAGCGCCAGTTCCCACCAGGTCCTCGACAGAGCCGCCATGCCCGTGAACACCGCATAAATCAGGATCGTGAGAACCAGTACCTTGGTCCGTCCGAGATTGTCCGCAACGACGCCGAAGAAGACGCCGCCGACGGCCCAACCGATCAAGAAAACGGAGAAGACGATCCCGCCGTACCAGCCGATGACGTCGGCATTGACGGGCCCGACACCCGGCGTACGCAGCAAGTCGTGAAGTGCCGGCTGCATGACCAGCGCGTAGATCGTCGCGTCCATCGAGTCGAACACCCAGCCGAGCCACGCCACGAACAGCACCAGCCATTGGTACCGTGTGACGCCGTCACGCCACGAAGTGAGTCTCACAAGGTCGGACTCTAGCTTCCGCGACGAGAAGCTTCAACATCGATTCCACATGTCGGCCGGTGCCACACACAGCGTGCTCGTTCTGATGAGGATTCAATTGCAACCGGCCTTGGTCTACGGTTGAGTGTTGCGCAGTAACCAGAAAGGTCTATCATCTTCTGACATGAAACAGTCGCTCGGCGCTGTGACCCTGATATACCCCGCACCAGTATTCCTCGTCGGCACTTACGATACGGCTGGCAAACCCAACATCGTGACGGCTTCCTGGGGTGGGATCTGCTGTTCGAAGCCTCCCTGTGTTGCCGTGTCCTTGCGGAAGGCGACGTACTCGTTTGCCAGCATCGTCGATCGCAAGGCATTCACCATCAGTATTCCATCCGAGAACCAGGCCAGGGAAGCTGACCACTGCGGGTTGGTTTCCGGGCTCATTACCGACAAGTTTGCCGAAACGGGGTTGACACCTGTGCGAAGCGATTTGGTCGATGCCCCGTACGTCAAGGAGTGTTCCCTGGTCGTAGAGTGCAAACTAGTCCAGACCTTGGAACTGGGATTGCACACGCAGTTTGTCGGCGAAGTGCTGGATGTCAAAGCCGACAAGGAAGTGTTGAAGGAGGGCGGCTTGGTAGACGTGCTCAAGGTCAAGCCGTTGATCTTCACACCTGACACCCAAGAGTATTACGGAGTCGGACGATTTATCGGCAGGGCGTTCTCCATGGGAGAGAACCTCTGAAGTTGTGCCATGACCAGAACCGCATCTTGCCGGGCAACGCCGTCAACGGCCGGAGTACACAATCTGATTCACTTGGGGTAGCCGACAGTTTGCGCCAGGATAATCCTCTGGTTCGGACGCAGCTTCATTGACTGTGACAGCGCGGTCCTGTCAACCGAGCCTCGAACCACCACCGCCAGCCCTTGGGAGGCACAATACAGATAGACGTCTTGGGCGATGAACCCAACGTCGGCAGCACCGTAGAGGCGTTGGTCGTCCTCGGAAGCGTTCGTTATCCTGGCCAAATCGACAACATAAACAAGATTCAGCGGTGCGTCCTTGACGAAGCCTTGTCTTCCGGTTGCCTCCCGGAGGTCTTTGCCCATGACCGGCACCAAGGTGTGCGTATTGGCCTCGTACAGATACAGTCCCTCCGGCAGGGCGACGTAGACATCGACCTCCTGCCAGTTCATCGCTGACGGCGCCGTTCGTTTGCCGGAGTCCGGTCGATTAATGCCATCCGCCGCCCAGAGAAGGTTGGAGAGTTCCTGCCGCGGCAGCGGCTTGGAATCGAAGCTCCTGGACGACTGGCGCTGCTTTAACGCCTGCATCAGGGGCTTGCCGATTTCGGTCTGCGGCGGGGGTAGTTGGATTGGCTTGGGCTCCTGCCCGAACCCGAGGCCCGTGACGGCAAGGCATCCAACGATATATACCATGATTGCTGATAAGAGAAGCCGTTGTGATTTGATCATCGTTAATCCTCCCATTCTGCTCCGGCAATTTGTCAGGCGTTCTGCTTTCGTTCGGATGGTCGAGTTCGCTGAATCCGCTTTGCCGCAACTCCAACGGGACTTCGCATCCTCGAGACGTTAGGGCTGGCCGCCGTTGGCACCCATTCCTCCTTGTGTCCAAACCCGGCTTCATTGTCGATCAACCGGGCCCACGTGAGGTCGATCCGCCACATCGCGGTATCCGCCAACTCGCGCGCCAGGATTGCGTTGGGCTGATGGAGGAAGGGGAACCTGGCACTGTAGGTTTCCCAAGCCCGCGCCCGTTCGGGACCGTCGAGTTGCTGGCACAAGCCGCAAAACTGGATCCCCTGGATTTCATGCCATTCTTGGCGGTCGCGTTGGATGGTGCCTGCCACTGACGGATTGGCCAGCATCGCTTGTCCATGGCGAGTCGTGGGATCGGTCACGACATAGAGATGCAACTCATCGTCGGCCGCATAGAACAGCGCAGCCGCGTAAGGGCTGCCGTCCGCTTCCATGACCGCCAGCGTCAGCACCTGATGTTCGCGCAGGAACCTCAGCAATCGTTCACGCACCTCAACCTCTTTTTCTGCAGCCTAATTGTGGACGGTACCCCATGTCGAGCCAGCAGGAATGGCGTCAGAAACCAGGCGTGACCAAGGGCTGGAACGGGAAAACCCCCTATAGCCTCATCGGACATGACAACGGGATTTGCCATGTCTTCGGTTCCGCCTGCAACGATCCGTTGAGCCGTCCCCCAGTATCAGGACAAATTCTTCACGGTACGAATTGCCTTCTCGGCATCCTCAGCCGTGTCCAGCGCCAGATAGCAGACGAACTTCTTGCCGATGGCGGCAGCGGAAAGTCCCCTCAGGTTGATTCCCGCATCAGCCAGTGCTTTGGCCATCATCATGCCCAGCCCCGGCCGGTCGGGTCCCTCGATGCGAACCGAGTGCAGGCTGTCAGCCGGCAGGAAGCCGGCAGCCGTAGCGCCGTTGACCTGTTCTGTGCCCGCCAATGGCGCTACGAACACCACTCCCTTCCCTGGTTGTTCGGGCGCTCGGCGGGCGATGACGAACTCCAGGTTGGCCCCGGCCGCGGACAATGGCGCCAGTTTATGCACCAAGCCGCCCACGCGATCCTCGATGGTTGCGGCCCACACCTCCACCTTGTTCACTTTGAGTCCCATGCTGACCTCCTCGTGGTTGGTTTCGTGTTTTTTGGACGATCAGTTTTTGTCCATCGACGACTGCTGCGACAAATGCGATTGCGATTTCCACACCTTCCCCAGGATCTGCAGCGTTTCGAGTTGCAGCGCTTTCTCGATCAGGGGAAACACGGTCTGCTCCTCCTCGCTGAAATGAGCGCGACAGGCGTCCAGAGCTGCCTTCAGTTGGGTGCGGGCTTTTTGAAGATCCTTGATCCCTTCCACTCTTTTCAGGAGCCCATCGATTTCCTGATGATCGTGGTGCAGACGGGTCAGGCGGTTCTGCTGATGCAGGATATGATCGAGGGCGATATAGGCCAAATCCGTTTCCGTCCCGCCGTGGTCATGAAGGGGTGCCTCCAAGAGGCGGCACATCAACGCGATTTCATCCACGGTCTTGACGCCGGGCAAAGCACGTTCAACCTGGTCGAAAAGCATCAGGAACACGCGGTGCTCGGCCACCAAGCCATCGATGATGGTCACGGCACGGTAATCCTAGTCCTCGCACACGTTAAGTCAACTCTGACGCTTTGGGCGCACTACTTCTTTTGCGCCGCCTTGAGCGCCTTCCATCGGGCACGCTGCGCCGCCGCGATTCTCTCTCGTGCCGCTGCCGAGAAGTGGGGTTTGCGTCTGACTGCTGGCTCTGGTTTCCCTTCGAAAGAAGTCAGCGCCCGGATGGCCAGATTGAGTTTCTCAAGTTCGAGTTCGGCGCGCTTTCGCTGCGCATGCAATTGATGAACGACCTGGGTCATTGTGGACATGGTTCCTCCCGGATTGTTAAACGTTTAACACCTCTCGCCAATTGCCGACAGCGTAGCAAGCTCACCAAGGGAGTACAGCTAATTCCGTCGCCCCAAGGCGAGGACCGTTCCACCCCCCTCTGGAGGCTTGTTGAACTGAACTACTTCGTTTAGGGCGTCACGAAACAGTTCAAGGCCCGTCGTGGGGATGATAATTGTGTTGCGGCGACCACTCACCTCTTCGGTAACCCGCAAGAACGTTCCTTGCGGATTTTCTTCCAGAACAAATGTGAACTGCTTCCGTTCGACCTGAAGCTGGGCCTTGCGTAATTGTTTATCCATGGCTTCCTAGTGCCGTACCAGCAGAAAAACGATGGTACAAACGATCAAACACAGAATAGCAAGCAACCGTTTCTCCGCGGGGGTACAACCGCCTCGATCAAAATTTCCGGACTTCTTCGCTCCAGCCATACGATCCCATGCGTCTTGTTGAAAACCACTGCCCTTTATGAGGCGTACTGAATGTGGATGATAGGCCTGCTTGAACGAGTTGTCAATCCAATGCAGTCCTGCAAGGCAGATTTATCCTAACCCGGCAGTAAATGCGACTCTTCAATCCGACTTCGGTATTGGGCGAGGAAACGACAGGGGAATCGAGGTCCAGCGCCTTCGCCCCATCGAAGTCCTTCAGGACGCTTGCCGCCAATCGTGAACACTGCTAGCATGAATGCTCGTATGGCGAGTCATTCGATGCCTGCGAGCCTGAGGCGGAAGAAGCGGTCGTGAAGCCCATGCGCGGCCACAACTTTTCGTCCCCTCGGCTGGATTATGGCGCTGGCCGGATTCTTTGACGGGGTCTTGATCACCATGACAAACCTGCCTCCCACTGCGCTGCTGGCCCATATGAATGAAACGGTCATGAGTCGGGTGTATAGTCATCTCACCGGCCACGAATCTTCGACTGGAGGCCGGCTGATTCTCATCCTCGGACTCGCGATATTCGTGCATGTCGCGGTCAAAATCATCCGGAACGTCAGCGAATGGATCATCAACAAGAGCCATGCACAGAGAAGTCCGCTCGACTTCGTCACGCGGCAGCCGAAATTCGTTACGTTGATCCAACTCATCGGCAACACGGTGACCTCGATCGTGTACTTCTTTGCGTTTGGACTGGTCCTAGAAGAATTCGGTGTCAACCTGACGGCGTACCTCGCCAGCGCCTCCATCGTCGGGTTGGCCATCAGCTTCGGCTCGCAAGGCCTGGTCCAGGACATGGTCATCGGCCTGACGCTGATTTTTTCTGACGCGATGGACGTCGGCGACATGGTGGAGGTCGACGGCACCACCATTGTCATCGGTCGCGTCGAGGAGATTGGGTTGCGGTTCACCAAGCTCATCAATTTCTACAATCAAATAGTGTTCATCCCCAACCGCACGATTGCCAACGTCAGCCGATTTCCACACGGCGGCATCCATGCCTACGCCAACGTCCTGGTTCCACCGGGCGCAGCCCCGGAAAAGGCCGTCGAAATTGTCGAGAATGTCGCCAAAGGAATGTGGCGGGAATTCAGCGCCATCATTTTGAGCGAGCCGATGATTGGAGGGATCGAAACGGCGGCGGGCGGCGGCTGGGACTTTGTCCGTGTTCAATTCAAAATCTGGCCCGGTCAGGGCATCCTGATCGAAACGACGTTCCGCCAGCAGATGGTCAGCGCCATGAGGGCCTTCCACGCGGGCTACGCCGACTGGCAGGTCCCCGTGACCTATCGTGCCATGACCGCCTCCAAAACAGCCAAGCCACCTCCCGAGCCGACCCCGGACAAACCGGCGAACTGACCCGACCCATAATCAGCGGGCTTTCGGCTCGGACGGAATCCCTGGTTCCTGCGGTGCCGCCGCCAAAGCGTCGCTGACAATCGTCTGGGCTTCTTCGAGAATCCGGCGCAAATGATTCGCACCCCGGAAGCTTTCCGCGTAAATCTTGTAAATGTCCTCCGTGCCGGATGGTCGCGCCGCGAACCAGCCGTTTTTCGCCATGACTTTCAACCCGCCAATGGACGCGCCGGTGTCCGGCACGTGGGTGAGGATGGTCTCGATCTTCTCGCCGGCGAGGTCGGTGGACCGGACCTGCTCCGGTGAAAGCTTCTTCAATTGTTCCTTTTGCTCCGGCGTGGCCGGCGCTTCCACCCGCTCGTAGGCTGGCGCGCCAAACTCACTCGTCAGTTCCCCGTACACCTCGCCGGGATCGCGGCCGAGCCGCGCGGTCATTTCCGCCGCCAGCAGCGCCGCGATTATGCCGTCCTTGTCCGTCGTCCACACCGTGCCATCGCGACGGAGGAACGACGCCCCCGCGCTCTCCTCGCCGCCGAACCCAAGCGATCCACGGAGCAGTCCGTCCACGAACCATTTGAAACCGACGGGCACTTCGCGCAGTTTCCGGCCCAGTTTCGCAGTAACGCGGTCAATCATCTGGCTGCTGACGATTGTCTTGCCCACCGCCGCGTCCCGGGGCCACTGCGGCCGATTCTGAAACAGATAAAAGATGGCCACGGCAAGATAGTGGTTCGGTGGGAGTAAACCGGCGCTACGCGTGACGATCCCGTGCCGGTCGTGGTCGGTGTCGCACGCGAACGCGATCTGATATCGGTCCTTCAATCCGATCAATCGTTGCATCGCGTCCGGCGAGGAGCAATCCATCCGGATCCTACCGTCCCAATCCAACGTCATGAACCGGAAGGTCGGATCGACGATGTCGCTGACCACATCGAGATCCAGTCCGTACCGTTCGGCAATGGGCTGCCAGTAGTGCACTCCCGCGCCGCCGAGGGGATCGACCCCCAGTGTGATTTTGGCGTCGCGAATGATCTCGAGGTCGATCACGTTGGCGAGGTCGCTGATATAGGCGTCGCGATAGTCGTGCAGGTGCGTGGTCGACGCGCGTCGGGCTTTCCCGTACGGAACGCGCTTCACCCCGTGCAGATCGGCTTCCAGAAACTCGTTCGCCTGATTCTGGATCCAATCGGTAATTCTCGTCTCGGCCGGGCCGCCGCTTGGAGGATTGTATTTGAACCCGCCATCCTCGGGCGGATTGTGAGAAGGAGTGATCACGATGCCGTCGGCCAATCCCGTCTTCCGCCCGCGATTGTAGGTGAGGATTGCATGCGAGATCGCCGGGGTCGGCGTGAATTCGTCCTTGTCGGAAATCATGACCTCGACCTCGTTGGCGGCGAGCACTTCGAGCGCGCTGACGAACGCCGGTGCGGACAGCGCATGCGTATCCACACCGAGGTACAACGGGCCGCTGATCTGCTGTTGCTGCCGGTAGTGACAAATGGCCTGGGTGATGGCCAGGATATGCCGTTCGTTGAACGACCTGACGAACGCCGAACCGCGGTGCCCCGACGTGCCAAACGCCACGCGCTGTTCCGGCACGGACGGGTCGGGCACTTCGGTGTAATACGCCGTGATCAATCGCGGCACGTCCACCAGCATCGATGGCGTCGGCGGTTTGCCGGCCAATGGGCTCGTGTTCACAATCGTCTCACGCCACCGTTACCTCCTGGCATAGGTAAACATCCTGAATCGCATGGAGCAGTTCGATGCCTTCGGACATGGGCCTCTGGAACGCCTTGCGACCGCTGATCATGCCCATGCCGCCGGCGCGTTTGTTGATGACCGAGGTGCGGACGGCTTCGGCAAGGTCGTTTTTGCCGGAGGGGCCGCCGGAATTGATCAAGCCAATGCGGCCCATGTAATTGTTCACGACCTGATAGCGGGTCAAATCAATGGGATGGTCCGTGGACAACTCGGTGTACATGCGCTCGTCGTATTTGCCGTAGCCGGGCTTTTGCGCATTCAACGCCTTGTAGCCGCCGTTCTGGGTGGGCAACTTTTGTTTGATGATGTCCGCTTCGAGCGTCGCCGCGAGATGGTTGGCCTGGCCGGTCAGATCGGCGCTGGTATGATGATCAACGCCGCCGATTTTGAACGCGTTGTTGCGCAGGTAACACCACAGGACGGTGGCCAGTCCCAGTTCGTGCGCCCGGGCAAACGCCTGGCCGATCTCGACGATCTGACGCCCGCTTTCCTCCGAGCCGAAGTAGATCGTGGCGCCGACGGCGACCGCTCCGAGATCGTTCGCCTGCTCGACGCTGGCAAACAGGATCTGATCGAAGCGATTCGGATAGGTGAGCAACTCGTTGTGGTTGATCTTCACCAGGAACGGGATCTTGTGGGCATACTTGCGGGCGACGCTCCCGAGCACGCCCAGCGTCGAGGCCACGGCGTTGCAGCCGCCGTCGATGGCGAGACGGACGATGTTCTCGCCGTCGAAATATTCCGGGTTCGGCGCGAACGACGCGCCGGCGGAGTGTTCGATGCCCTGATCGACCGGCAGGATCGACAGATAACCGGTGCCCGCCAGGCGCCCATGCCCGAGCAGCGATTGCATACTGCCCAGCACGCGCACCGAGCGGTCCATGGGCGCGAAAATCCGGTCCACCCAGTCCGGCCCTGGCAGGTGCAGTTGGTCCTTGGCGACGGTTTGGCACTTGTGGCCGAGCAGCGAATCCGACTCGTTGCCCAGCAATTCCGTGATTCGATCAATTGTTTTCATCCAGCCACCTCATATTCCTTGTGCAAAGGTTCAACATGTTGTTCCGCGCGGCCAATCCGTTTCTCGATGACGAATCGGCCCAACGAATCCATCCAGCGGCTTTCCGGGGAAAAGCCGGTCTCGCCGCTCAAAGATTGTTTAGATTGGGCCGGTGTGCAAGGCCGATCTCGTTCCCGGTGGCCAGAGGCGAGCGTCGGCCACGGTCCGGAGCTTCATCGACCGCCATCCTCCTGCAAGGCGCGGCACACGGCCTTCGCGATCATCAACTCCTCATCGGTGCGGATGACGCGAACCGTGACCCGGCTCGCGGCGGTCGAGATCACGGCGGCGCTGGCTGCGCCCTGTTGTTTATCAAGTTCGATCCCCAGAAAACCAAGACCGTCGCAGATCCGGGTCCGCACTTCCGTCGAGTTTTCCCCGATGCCGCCGGCGAAGACAAGCGTATCCAGGCCTGCCAGCGCGGCGGCGAACGCGCCAATCCATTTCCTGACGTTGTAACAGAACGACGCGATGGCATCCGCGGCCCGCTCATCCTTGCTCTCCCGCTCCATCAAATCGTGCATGTCGGGGCTCGTCTCCGAAATGCCCAGCAATCCCGATTGATGCGTGACCATCTCGTTGAATTGTTTCGCGTTCATTTGCTGTGTCCGCGCCAAATACCAGGCCAACCCCGGGTCGAGATCGCCCGAGCGCGTGCTCATCGGGAAGCCGGCCGTCGGCGTGAAGGCCATGCTCGTATCCACCGGCTTGCCCTCGCGCACCGCAGCCATGCTCGCCCCGTTGCCGAGATGGGCGAGGATGATCCGGCCGCGCGCAGCTTCGGAACCAGCCACGCGTTCCAGTTCCTCCATGAGAAACGCGTACGACAGTCCGTGAAACCCATAGCGCCGCACGCCCAGCGCCTCGAATCGGCGCGGGATCGGCAGGAGCCGCGCCACTCGGGGCAGGTCATGATGAAAGGCGGTGTCAAAGCACGCAATTTGCGGCAAATCCGGAAATCGGCGGAAGACGGCTTCGGTCAACTCGATCTCCTCGGGCAGATGGTCCGGATCAAACGGACTGAGCTGGCGCAGGTACTCCACCAATTCCCCGGTGATCCGCTGTGGCCGGCTGTATTTGGGACCGCCATGCACCACGCGATGGCCGACCGCGCGGAGGGCGTTGCGTCCGATGTCCTTTTCCAGCCAGTCCATCAGGACGTTCACCGCAGTCGTGTGGTTCGGGGCGTGGATCGTTTCAGAGGTTTTTTGCCTGTCAGCGCCCTCGGTTGTGAACGTTGTGCCGGGCAATCCGACACGTTCGATCCTTCCTTCCAACACGCGCCGGGGCGGTTCGCCCAACTCGAACAATGCAAACTTGATGCTCGACGACCCGCCGTTGATGGTCAGTATCATCGGCGCGTTCGTTTCGTTGACATTGGCGATGAATGATGCCGTGCGGGTCGGCTATTGTCAAAGCGAGGTTTTGCGATTAGCCTTCCTACCGTGACAATTCCATCCCGAGCGGTCTCGCGGCACCGGGATGGTAAGCCCGATAACACCACGGAAACTTATGGCAGTCGAGTTCAAGGATTACTACGAGATTCTTGGCGTACCGCGCACGGCCAGCCAGGATGACATTCATCGGGCTTTCCGCAAGCTGGCGCTGAAGCATCATCCCGACGTTGCCAAGGACAAGACGAACGCCGAGGAGCGGTTCAAGGAGATCAATGAAGCCAACGAGGTGCTGAGCGATCCCGAAAAGCGGAAGAAATACGACGCATTGGGGGCGAACTGGAAGCAAGGGGAGGAGTTTCGACCGCCGCCCGACTGGCAGGAACAGTTTGGCCAACGAGCTCGGGCCGAGGGTGCGCCAGGTGACTTCGAATTCCATTTCGGGGGCACCGGCTTCAGCGACTTTTTCGAGAACATCTTTGGAATGCACAGCGGAGGAGTGGGATTTTCGCCGCGCGGGGCGGGCGACGGCGAGGCATTTACCCAACGCGGACGCGATGTCGAGGCCGATATCATGGTCACGATGGAGGAGGCCTTGCGGGGTTCGACCCGGGCTGTTTCGCTGCAGCGGCTCATTCCCTGCGACAAATGCGGCGGGACCGGGCGCATCAACAAGAAGGTCTGCCCCGAATGCAAAGGACGAGGCGAGGTCGCACGGACGGAAACCTACCAGGTGAAGATTCCCACCGGCGTTTACGAGGGGCAACTCCTGCGGTTGAGCGGCCGAGGAGAGCACGGCGCGGGTGATGGACAGTCCGGGGACCTGTTCCTGCGCATCCGTTTCGCGAAGCATCCGGACTATCGGGTTGAGAATGGTGACCTGTACTACGACCTGGATGTCGCGCCGTGGGATGCTGTTTTGGGGACGACCGTCTCGATCCCGCTGCTCGACGGGCACGCGAACCTGAAGATACCCGCGGGCACGCGAAACGGCCAGCGGTTCCGGTTGCGCGGAAAAGGCATCCCCCAACGGGGAGGCGGGCGCGGCGACCTGTTTGCCGTCGTGCGCATTCAGGTCCCGGAACGTGTAGGCGACCGCGAACGCGCCCTCTGGGAACAACTTCGTCGCGAATCAACGTCCAGTGCGAAAGGGTGACACCATGAATGGATCCAGTTCGAGTCGGTTGACCATTGTGCGGTTGCACATTCACTCTCCGACCCATGAGGCGTTGTATGACCTCGAGACGTTGGCCCGCCTCGCGCGGGTGCATCCCGCGCACATTTCTAACTACATTCGATTGGGGTTGCTCGATCCCGTGGCGGGGGAAGGACGCGATGAACACGAGTGGCGATTTGACGATGGTTCCCTTCACATCCTGCGCCGAATCCAGCGATTGCGAAGCGAACTGGGCATCAACATCAACGGCGTGGCCGTCGTCCTCGAACTACTGCGACAGATCGACGACCTGCAACGGGACCTGACCCACCCTCCCGATGAATAACGAGCGCCGCGACGTGAACACCAGTTCATATCTGCCACGTTCGTCCTCCAAGCGACGGCCAACGCTCGACATCGTCGGCGTGATCGTGTTGGTGGTTGGGCTGAGCACCGCCAGTATCGTGTTGGTGATGGGCGCGAGTCGGGCGACCGGCCCGGGGGCCACGGGCGCGCCGGGCGACTGGCAGGATCAGAGCCTGTCGATCGAAGACTCGAAGGTCTCCTCGCACGATGTGGAAATGTATGATGGCAAATTGGGGATGTTGGCGCTCAGATTGTCGAATGCGTTTCGACAGCCCGAATCGCTGGCCATGATCATCGCCACGACCAGCAGCTTGTTCGCGCTCGGCTGTTTCTATGTGTCGCACCGCTTGTCCTCCGACCAATCTCCCGAGGACGACGATCCTCTCCCATAACCGCCGCGAATGGCAGGACGCAACACGCTTCACGTGACAAATGCCGTGTCGTGATTTATTCTTCACCCGCGAACATGGACACAGCATTGGTCACGATTGAGCGCTCGCCGCGACGGCGCCTGCCGGAGTGGATTCGCCAGCGGGTCCCCGGCGGCGAACGGTATGCCTACCTGAAGAATGTCATGCGCGAGTTCAAGCTCCACACGGTTTGCCAAGAGGCCAAGTGCCCAAACATGGGCGAATGCTGGGAACACGGCGCGGCGACATTCATGCTGATGGGCGACACGTGCACGCGGCGCTGCAACTTCTGCGCGGTCGACAAGGGCAAACCGGGTTATCTCGATGCGGCGGAGCCGGAGCACGTGGCGACGGTGGTCAGCGCGATGCGGCTCGATTATTGCGTGCTCACGTCGGTGACGCGCGATGATTTGCCCGATCAGGGGGCCGATCACGTCGCCCGCACGATCGAGGCGATTCATCAGCGGTTGCCTCTGTGCAAACTGGAAATGCTCATCCCCGATTTTCGCGGCGACGCCGCGTGCGTCCAGCGGGTCGTGAACACGCCGCTGGCCGTCCTCGCGCACAACATGGAAACGGTCCCGCGCCTGTACAAGCCGGTCCGGCCGGGCGCGGTGTACGAACGTTCGTTGCGCGTGCTGGAAATGGCGAAGGAATTTCGCCGCGACATCCTGACGAAATCCGGCCTGATGCTCGGGTTGGGAGAAACTCGCGACGAGTTGCGGCAAGTCTTTGACGATTTGCGCCGGCACGGCTGCGACATTCTCACGCTCGGCCAATACCTGCAGCCGACGGTGGAGCAATTGACCGTTGTCCGCTACGTTCCACCCGAGACGTTTGCCGAATTGCGCGACGACGCGCTGGGCTTCGGCTTCCGCCACGTCGAGTCCGGCCCGCTCGTTCGCAGTTCCTACCACGCTTGGGAACACGTGAAGTAGCGGCGCGTTCCCCGCGAGGTCAGATCTTGACCATTAGACAGTCGTACTCGATCACGCGACAGCCATCGAGCGTCACGGGAAACAATCCCGCAACTCCAAACCCCGCTTGTTCATAAACCGAAATGGAGTCGGTCCAATGAGGCATTCCCTCGTAGATCGGGATGAGGGACACTTCCGATTGGATGGCGACGACGTATTCCAACTTGTTGCCGAGTCCCTTGAACACTTCGAGATCGTAGCCTTGCGTGTCCATTTTCAGGAAGATGCGTTTGCGATGGCAGTCGGGGGCGATTTCGTCCAACACCTCATCGAGTCGGCGGACCGAAACGACTTCCTGTCCCGTTACCGCCCCGCGTTCGCCATGCTTCCGCATGCAATACGCATTCGTCTTCAAGAAGGAATTCAGCAGTGTTTCACGGTACACATTGATGGTCTGGGTCGCGTTCTGGCTGCCCAGGGCGAATTGATGGACCTTCCAGCGTGGATCATGAGAGGCGGTCCTGGCCAAGCGATGGAACGAAGCGGACACCGGTTCGAATGAGATCAGGTCACCCTTATAGAACTCCCGGAGGTCGTGCGCGAACTGCCCGATGTTAGCCCCGACATCCAAGGCGAGATCGATGGCGAAGTCCTTAAACACCTGTCGTCGTTGAATGATGTATTCGATGGTGCCAACCGATACGACTCGTCGGCG
The DNA here is from genome assembly GCA_963712025.1 of uncultured Verrucomicrobiae bacterium. Lineage (GTDB taxonomy): Bacteria > Verrucomicrobiota > Verrucomicrobiia > Palsa-1439 > Palsa-1439 > Palsa-1439. Next base: position 381,035 of record CAVQGJ010000006.1, read on the forward strand.
TGCCAGATCCGACCGGGCAAACAACTCGACGCACTGTCGGGCGCTTGTTCTAAGTTTCCCCATATGACGTTACCGCTTCATTGCTTGAGCTGGCATCCCTGAGTTCGCATTCGCCGTGCCAGTGCAAGGCCCTGCATTCCAAGCGGCTACATCACTTCATGTCTTATGTGGATATGGAAGGCGGGCGACAGGAAACGGAGATGAGCAAATTGTAAGGCGACGCGCTATTCGGCGATTCGTCGCTACGGCTCGTCGAGCTTGCGGATTCGGGCGACGTGGCGACCGCCCTCGAAAGGGGTCGCGAGCCACAGATCGACGATGGGCAGGAGCAGATCCTCCGGAACGAGCCGCTGGCCGAAGGAGAGGATGTTCGCGTCGTTATGGGCGCGGGAGAGTCGCGCGGACTCTTCGTTCCACGTCACGGCGCAACGGATGCCGCGGACGCGGTTGGCGGTAATCGCTTCGCCGTTACCGGACCCGCCGAACGCGAAGCCGCGTTCCAGCTTGCCCTGGGCCACGGCGATGGCGAGCGGTCGGATGTAGTCCGGGTAATCGACGGGCGCTTCGGAGTCCGTGCCGAAATCCTGCACGTCGTGACCCAGACGGCGGAGGTGTTGGGCGACGAGGGTCTTGTATCGGAAGCCAGCGTGATCAGAAGCAACCCCAATGCGCATTGTCTACCTCATATTCGTCGAACGATTCGAAGCGGAACCATGGCCACCAGCCGTGAACTCAACCACGGAACGATAGCGTTTTCATTTCATAACTCAACCGAAAAGTGGAGCCGAACCGGACGGAGATTTTAGCGGGGAATCAGCAGCACGGCCTTCAGGGCATTCAACATGAATTGCATCGCCACAGCCGCCAGAAGCAACCCCATCAGACGCGTCGCAATCTTCATGGCCAGGGGGCTGATCCAGCGTACCCCATGGGCCGAGATGCGCAGGATGAGGTAACTGATCGCGCACACCGCGACGATGCAGACGTACAGGGCGACGTGCTGGGCCACGCCCTCCGCCTGGTTTTGCATCAGGATGGCTGTGGTGATCGCGCCGGGCCCGGCCAACATGGGAATCGCCAGCGGCGTGATGGCGATGTCTTCCTTGTCGGCGCCGGCGGCGGTTTCCTCGGTGGTTTCGCGGACTTCGGAGCGACGGGCCCGAAGCATGTCGAGGGCGACCAGGAGCAACACGATGCTGCCGCCCATCTGGAATGCCGGGAGCGTGATACCGAGCAAGCGGAAGATCCATTGTCCCGTCGCGGCGCAAACGACCAGGACGCCTCCCGCCACGCAGCAGGCCAGCCGGGCCATCCGGATCCGGCTGTCGGGCGAATCGGTGGGCGTCATCGCCAGGAACGCGGGCAGCGTGGCAATCGGGTCGACGATGATAAACAGCGAACTGAATGCGAGCAGAATGTATGCGTGAAGGCTCATCGTTCTGCGAGACCTCGACCATCGCAAACTCCGGCCCGCAACGCAAGCCGCCATGAGTTCGCCTTTGTGTTCTCGTGCCGGCTTGATACACTTTCGTTCGCATGATTCTTCCGACAAGAATGCTGTCACTGTTGCGGGACCCTGTGGGACTGGAGCCGTTGGAACTCGACGGCGATCACCTCGTCAACAAGGCGAGCCAGAGGCGTTATCCGATTGTCGAGTCCATCCCGGTGCTGCTCCATTCTGCCGGGCTCGGTCCGCAGAACCTCAAGTTCCAGAGAATGTACGACTGCATGTCCTACGGCTATGACCTCGTCCAGAAAGTGGGCGATTTGTATCTCCGGGGCAAACTCAGCGAATTGCGACGCCAACTCGCGTCGAAACTGTCGCTCAAGCCCGGGGACCGGTTCTTATACACGTCAATCGGGACCGGCGTGGACCTGCCGTATTTCGCCGAGCAGGTTGACCTGAAGCGGGTCGAGCTGGTCGGCGTGGACCTGTCGATGGGGATGCTGCGGCGGTGCCGGGCGAGAATCGGCCCCTATCCCGGGACATCGTTGCTGGTTCAGGCCAATGCCGAGCGGCTGCCGTTGGCCGACCAGTCGTTCGATGTCGTATTGCATCTGGGGGGAATCAATTTCTTTGACCAGCCCGCCCTAGCCGTGAAGGAAATGGTCCGTGTCGCCAAACCCGGGGCGCTGATCCTGATCGGGGACGAAACGAAGGACGTCGTGACGAGCAATTATCAGCGGAATCCGCTCACGCGATCCTACTTCAAGGATGCCCCGACAGATTTTCGTCCGCGAGAATGGGTCCCGCCCGGAGTCAGCGATCCCGTTTATGAAGAGGTTTGGAACGGGAAGGGTTACTTGCTGACGTTCCACGCCCCCGTTCGGTGAACGGGTGAGGCGTGTCGAAGAGCGGGAGGCAGGCGTTGCTTTGCCACCGATCATTTCCCCCAGGGCGTCCGCGTCTACTGGGCCAGCCGGGACAGTGGATCCAGTTACCGGGGTTGGCCTGAACCTGGCGCCGGCTCCGGATACACCGCGTTGTGGATCGACGCCAGGAGTTCCTGATTGTTCACCGGTTTCTGAAAAAAGTCCCTGGCGGAATGCCTCAGGGCTTCGGATCGGAGAAGGCTTGGATTGTTCCCGGTGATGATCACCATGGGCAGCGACGCGCATCCTTCGACCTCTCGAAGCCTGTCCATCAGCAAGATACCGTTTCCCACAGGAAGACACACCTCCATGACCACCAGGTCCGGTCGGTCCGCTTCGGCTTGGTGTATCGCCGTCAGCACGTCGCGGGCGGTTTGCACGCGATAGCCGTTCGCCCTCAAACGAGTGGCCAGGCCGAGCCGCAAGTCATCGTCATCGTCGACAATCAGAATATTCTTCTGGCACACGCGTCCTCATAGTCCCTGGGAAGTTCCGATCCGCGACGGCGTTCTCTCTTGCGCTTGCAGTACGTGTTCGATTGTCCGCTGCAAATCCAAACGGTCGACCGGCTTGCACAGAAACGCTTCCGCCCCGCTGCTGAAGGCCTGCACTTTTTTCAACGCCGCTACGCAGGCGGTCAATATCACCACCGGAATACCCGCAAAGAGCGGGTTCGCCCGCATTCGACCAAGAACTTGCAGTCCGTCCTCATCCGGCAGCCCCAGATCCAGCAACACGAGGTCGGGCTGCCACCTCGCCATTTGGTCGATGGCTTCCGCGCCGTTCGTGGACACCGCCCCATCGTACCCGAGGGCCTTCAACCAAACGCGCAACCCCAACGCCAAATCCCGGTCGTCTTCCACCACCAGTATTCTTTTGGTACCCATCGCGCGATCACCCGTCCTGAATCGAACTGGCGACCCGGCTCCGCAAGGACTCCCCGATGTTCTCACCCGCGGCGACCGGTAGCGACGTGCCATCCAAAAGCCTGTCAATCGCGGCAAACAATTTGCGGGTGTCCGCCGGCTTCTGGAAGAATGCCTGGGCGCCGCCTTTCAACGAGAGCTTTTCAATGATGGCCGCCGGTTGAGAGCTCAGGATTATAATCGGGATCAACATGAACTTCGCGTTCGTGCGGAATCGCCGCAGCACCTCCAGGCCATGCCCACCCGGCAACCCGAGGTCCAGGATCACCAGGTCGGGCTGCTCCTTCACCGCCACCGTGAGCGCTGTCGGCGCGTCGGCCGCCGCAACGACACTGAACCCGTTTGCCTTCAGACGCACCGTCAAACCCATGATCATGTCCTGATCATCGTCGACTACCAGAATCTTCCCTTGATTCGCCATGTGTTCGTTGTTTCCTTTTTTTTCGAATTATGCTTGTCTCGCGTTTGCGGCGGCTTTCTTAAGAACGCGAACGATCTCCGCCAGCAATTGGTGGTTGTCGACCGGCTTTTGAAAGAAGGCTGCCGCTCCCGCGGCCAACGCGTCGGCCTTATAGCAAATGGCATCGCGGGCCGTCACCACGATGACCGGGATATTGGCGACTGCCGCGTGACCCTTGAGCCAATCCAGCACGCGGAATCCACCCGTGGCGGGCATGGTGAGGTCGAGAATGATGACGTTCCGGCTTTTGCTGGTCCACGGCGTGGATGGCGTGGGCGCCATCTTCGGCGCAATCGACCTGGAATCCGCAGGCGGTGAGACGAACCTGGAGTCCCAACCGCAAATCCTCATCGTCATCCACCAACAGGATACGATGACGAGTCGCTACGGCTCGATCCACAGGTGTGTATGCTGGCGCCAGCGTTGCATTCACAAAGGTGGCCAAGGGAGCTTAGACCATGCCACTCGATGTCAACTTTTTTCGACAGGACCGCTGGCAGCCTTGGGCCCGGTTTGGACGGGGAGCGTGAACGAGAACGTGCTCCCGTGGCCCGCGACGCTCTCGACCCAGATTTGTCCCCCATGCCGTTTCACCAGTTCGCGGCAGATGTACAGTCCGAGTCCCAGTCCCTTGCGGCTTGAGGCAATATCGGAAGGCAACTGGTGGAGCCGATCAAAAATCAGTTCTTGCTCGGCGATGGGAATCCCGATGCCGGAATCGGCAACAGAAACACAAACGAACGACGGATCTTTTGCGAACGCCGACGCCTGCACCAGCACGGTTCCGCCGGCGGGTGTGAATTTTGTCGCGTTGCCGAGAAGGTTGGTGAGGATTTGGCGGAGACGGTGGGGATCGGCTTGGACCAAGGGCAAGGCAGGCGCCACCTCGATGGTGATGGTGAGCTGTTTGCCTTCCACTTCGGCTCGAGCCGCCTGCACCTGTTCGTCAATGATCTCCGCCACCGAGATCGACTCCGGGTTGATGACCAGTTTGCCGGCGTCGGTTTTCAGGACTTCCAGCAGATCATCGATCATCGCCTGGGGCTGGCCGACGTTCTTGAACGTAATCTGCAGGTACTCCTTCTGGTCCGGGGTCAATTCACCGGCCAACCCGTCCAACAAAATGCTCACAAACTGATGGATCGCCGCCAGTGGCGAACGCAGTTCATGGGAAACGTGGGAAACAAACCGGTCCTTCAGTTCCAACTGTCCCCGCCGCATTTTATCCAACTCGGCGCTGGCCCGGGCCAACTCTTCCGTCCTTTGCGCCAGCGCCGCCTCGGCTTGTTTGCGCGCCGTGACATCCTGCTTGATGGCCACAAAATGCGTGATTTCGTCCTTGCCGCTACGCACCGGCGTGATCGTCATTTCCTCGACGTACGTGCTGCCGTCTTTGCGGCGATTGGCCACTTCGCCATGCCAGACTCTGCCACCGAGTACCGTTCCCCACATCCCGGCGTAGAACGCCGGCTCGTGTTCACCGGATTTCAGCAGCCGTGGCTGGCTACCGACTACTTCTTGGGGGGTGTAACCCGTCAGCTGCGAAAAGGCCGGATTGACCCAGGCAATGGTACCGGTGCGGTCGGTGATCATAATGCCGTTGGCCGCCGCCTCCAGCGCCGCGGCGCGCAGATGGCATTGTTCCTCCTCGCGTTCCCGGATGGTGCTGATAATCAGCATCCCACACGGCGTTGTCAGTGGACTGAGACTTACGTCCACCGGAAACTCGCTTCCGTCCTTGCGCCGCGCAAACAATTCCATGGAACCGCCCATGGGGCGAACGCTGGGATTCTTGCGGTAATCATTTCGATGCCTGACATGCACCGCGCGGAATCGTTCCGCGATTAACATTTCGACCATCTCGCCGATCAACTCCTGCCGCTCGTAACCAAACGCTTTTTCCGTCTGGCGATTGACCTGCTCGATCAGGCCGCCTTCGTCAACAATCACAACGGGATCGGGCATGGCCTCCAGCAGGTCTTCGGCGTGGTGGAGAGCTTGTTCCGTCTGGGCCAGACGGTTGCGGGCCTGCCGGCCGTCGGACACCGGCGCTGCCTCGGGGCGCTGTTGCTCGGTCATCACGCGCGCCACCGTCGCGAACCCACAGACGGCGCCCTTCTCGTCGCAGAGCGCAACCATGATGCGGTTCACCCAAAAACGCGAACCATCCTTTCGCAGTTGCCAGCCGTCAGCTTCATAACTGCCGTCGGTTTCCGCACGCTTCAGTTCGAACTCTGGTTTGCCGTCCCGAACGTCCTGATCCGGGTAAAAGCGGGAGAAGTGCTGGCCGATAATTTCCTCGGCCCGATAGCCTGCAACCCTTTCGGCGCCAGCATTCCATGAGGTGACACGGCCTTGGCGATCCACCGCGAAAACCGCGTGTTTCTCCGCCCAGCCACCGGAAAAGCGAAAAGGATCCACTGGTCTCATCCAAACCGTTGCTCCCGTGCTTTCGCCTCGGGAAAACCAATAACACTACGTCACCCGGTAATGTTGACCCTGTGCCGAAGTTACCACGTCAAAATAGCTCGCGCAAGTTCTTCTTGTGAGGCCACACGCGGTGCGGCTACGGCTGGCACCAGCCCCTCGCGGCTCGGGACAAGCCCTTTACGGGAGGACCCGGACGCGGTTGTAGGGGCGCACCCCCGTGTGCGCCCTGTTAGGACACAGGGGTCTGCCCCTACGGCACCAATCGGACGCGGTAGTACCGGGACGGGAAATTGGTCGCCGCGCCGGTGTCGAGGTAGTTGGTCGTCGTGCCGACGGTGTTGGTGACCGCGAATATGTCGGTGAAACCGCCGGTGCTATAACCGCCGCTCGGGTCTCCCGCCGTTGCTTGCAGGGCGTTCGTTTTGCCGCTGCCCATCGTCCACGTCACCAGCAAGTCGATGCCACTCGGCTGGATCGAAGTGATGCGGAAGGCGGCGGCGGGATTGGTCGGGTCGGTGCCGGCCAGATAGTCTTGCAGGACGGTGAACCCCGTACCATCGATGTCCTTGCCTGCCAACGTGGGATCGAGCGGGTCGAGACCGTATTGTTGTTTCCAGCCGTTGGGGATGCCGTCACCCAAGGCGCTCAAGTTGGGGTCGAGCACAAGCTGATTGTAGAGCAACGTGCCACCCTGAGGGACGAACAATCCACAGGCATTCGTCATCACCATGGTGTCGACCTGGAGCGTGCCGCCTTTGAGGACCAACGTGCCATAGCGCACGTCGAGAACGGCGTCGCCGGTCGCGTTGGTGACATACAGACTGCCGCTGTCCACCTCGACGAAGTTGTCGCAGGGACCGGAGGCGAGACCGATGGTCAGGTTGGCGGCGAGAACGGTTCCGCCGGCAACGAGGACCGAGTTGCTGGAGCTACCGTTGCCGACCGACACGGAGTTGTTCCACCACAGGCCGCCGGAGGTGACGCGCACGTTATTGTTGCTGCTGCTGAAATAGTCGCCGATATAGGCGTCCGCGTTCAGGACGCATCCGTTGGACTGGATCACCAAACTATTGTTCGCGCCAACATCACCCACGTACAGCGTATTCGCATTGCTCCACACCGAGCCGGTATCGGTGACCAGCGCGCGATTCTTGCTGCCGCCACTGTTCCCCAGATAACCAGAGTTGTCGACGACCAACCCGCCATTGCTGATCACCAGGTTGTTGCTCCATCCGCTTCCGCCGATCGTCATGTCGGAATTATTCTTCCAAGCCGAGCCGGTGCCGCTGACCACGATGCTATTGTTGGTACTGCCGAAGGAATCGGTGCCGACATAGGCGAAGTTGTTGACCACCTGGCCGCCGTGGCTGATGACGAGACTGTTGTTCGCGCTGGGACTGCCGATATTCAGACTACCGTCGGTATTGCTCCAGACCGAGCCCGTACCGGTGACCAGCACGCGGTTGTTCTTGCTGCTGGGATTCGGGCCCACGACGCCAGCGCTGCTGACCACTTTGCCGCCGTTGCTGATGACCAGACTGTTGCCGGCGCCGTAGTAGCCGATGTACAGCGAATACCTGTTGCTCCACACCGTACCCGTGTCGCTGACGAGCACGCTGTTGTTGCTGCCGCTGATATTGTAACCCACGTAGATGTCGTTGAAGAGGGTGGCGACCCGGCCCCGATTGCTGATCACCAAGCTGTTGCCCGCGCCAGAATCGCCGACATACAGACTGTTGACGGTGCTCCAGACCGAGCCGGTGCCGGCGACCGTGGCGGAATTGCCCGTGGCGGTCGCGTTGTTGCCGATGTATCCGTAACTGCTGTACACGCCGCCGCTGTTGAGGATGGCCAGGCTGTTGCCTGCGCCAGAATAGCCAATGTTGAGATCGTTGCGGTTCGTCCAGAGCGAGCCGGGGCCGGTCACCAACAGGCTGTTGTTGCTGGCCCCGATCTGATTGCCCACATAACCGTAGCCGCTGAAGACCTTACCGCCATTGCTCACCGTCACGCTATTGCTGGCGCCATAATCTCCAATGTATAGGTCGCCGTTATTCGTCCACACCGAGCCGGCATCGCTGATGAGGAGACTGTTGTTGCTGCTGGCCGCCGCGTACGAGCCGACTAACGCTCGATTGTTAATCAAGAGCCCGCCGTTGTTGACGACCAGGCGATTGCCCGCGAGAGGATAGCCGACGGCCAAGTCCAGTCCATTACTCCATACCGAACCGCTGCCGGTCACCGTGGCGGTATTGCCGCCGAACCTCGAGACGCCACCCGCGCCGAGCCAGCCATAGGTGGCGTCGAGCACCTGCGCGCCATTGCTGACCACCAAACTATTGCCGAAGCCGTTGTACCCGACATAGAGGAAGTTATTGTTCCAGATCGAGCCGCTGTCGGTGACGATCGCGCTGTTGTTGCTGCTGGTGAGACTGTAGCCCAGGTACACGCCCCCATCGGTCAGCACGCCGTTGCCCTGGATCAAAAGTACATCCGCCGAAAATGTGTTGCCGATGTAGTACGTGCCGGACCAGTTGCTGGTCACAGCGCTGATGAGGTTGGTTTGGAAGTCAGCGGTATACTGTGCCTCGGAAAATGGGGAGCCAAGCGCAATCCAGACGAGAGATCCCGCAATCACAAAATCACGCCGTATTCTGTGCATCGTTGTGCCTTTCAGCCTCTGGATGCCACAAATCCCATCGGGCGAACCCAGAGTCTCACGCTAACGTGCAAACTAGCGTTTTCTTGGCGCTGAGGCAAGGCAAATCGAGGCCCGCGCGGGTGGCGGAGCAAACCCAATTTTGCGCGCCCGGGATGTGCGGAACGGGACGGTTAGAAAGGGCTTGCCAACCCCCCATCGGAGCACCTATAGTGTTCCGCCTTTTCAGCATACCGCACCATCGTCGTGCCTTGCCAAGGGCAGGAGAAATATCACTGTAATGCAGAACGCCATGGAGAAACTCTTTTCCGAGGTGAAGGAATTCACCGAGGGAATGCTGGTGAAGGGACGCATCATCGAGGTGCGCCCGAACGAAGTGTTGGTGGATATCGGGTACAAATCCGAGGGGTCGATTTCGCTCTCGGAATTCGAGGAGCCCGATGCCGTGAAGGTGGGCGACGAGATCGAGGTGTTGCTGGAGCAGATCGAGGACGACGACGGGATGGTCGTGTTGTCCTACGCCCGCGCGGAGCAGAAGAAGAACTGGGACCGGATCGTGAGCATTTGTACCGAAGGCGGCACCATCGATGGCAAGGTCCGCGGCAAAGTGAAGGGCGGGCTGATGGTGAACATCGGCGTCGACGCTTTCCTGCCCGCCTCGCAGATTGACGTGATCCCTCCCCGCAACCTCGACGATTTTCTCGGCAAGACTTACAAATTCAAGGTGGTCAAGATCAACCAGGAGCGCCACAACATCGTGTTGTCGCGGCGCGAGTTGATCGAGCAGGAACGCGAAGACAAGCGGCGCAACCTGATGACCAGCATGCAGGTCGGGCAGATTCGCAGCGGCCTGGTGAAGAACCTGACGGATTTCGGCGCGTTCATCGACCTCGATGGCCTGGACGGATTGCTCCATATCACCGACATGAGCTGGGGCCGGATCAATCATCCGTCCGAGTTGCTCAAAGTGGGCGACACGATTGAAGTGATGATTTTGGAAGTGGACCGCGAGAAAGAGCGCGTATCGCTCGGGCTCAAGCAACGCAATCGCAACCCGTGGGACAACGTCGAGGTGAAATACCCCGTCGGCAGCAAGGTCCGCGGCAAAGTGGTCAGCGTGGTGCCCTACGGCGCGTTCGTGCAACTCGAGGACGGCGTCGAGGGCATGGTGCACGTGTCGGAGTTGTCCTGGACGAAGCGCGTGGCGCGGGCGTCGGACGTGTTGAAGGTGGGCGACGAGATCGACGCGATCGTGCTGGAGATCAAGCGCGAGGAGCAGAAGATTTCCCTCGGCATCCGCCAACTCGAAGCCAACCCGTGGACGCATGTGCCGAAGAAGTATCCGCCGGGCACACGGATCAGCGGCAAGGTGCGGAACCTGACGAATTTTGGCGCGTTTGTGGAGATTGAGGAAGGCATCGACGGGATGGTGCATGTGTCCGACATGTCGTGGTCGCGCAAGGTGACCAATCCCGCGGAGTTGCTGAAGAAGGGCCAGACCGTGGACGCGGTGGTGCTCGAAGTGGACAGCGCCAACCAGCGAATTTCACTCGGCATGAAGCAGATCGAGGACGACCCGTGGAAGAGCATCGACCAGCGGTACAAGATGGGCGACCTGGTGAAGGGCAAGGTGGTGAAGCTGGCGTCGTTTGGCGCGTTCATCGAGTTGCCCGACAAACTCGAGGGGCTCGTGCACATCTCGCAGATCAGCGAGGAGCACATCGACAAGATCAAGAACGTGCTCAAGGTGGGCGACGAAGTCACCGCGCGCGTGATCAAAGTGGATGCGCCCGAGCGCCGGATCGGATTGAGCATCAAGGCGGCGAACTACAGCAGCGAACAGCTCGAAGCGGAGAAAGAGCAATTCGAAGCCGCGCTCAAGCCGGGCGAGGCGATCGTCGATCTCGAACACGCGTTCGAGCAGGCCGAGGAAGAGAAAAACCAGTAGCCCTGGCCGGACAATGTAGGGGCGGCCCTCTGTGGCCGCCCTTTTCATTTCAGGCGTTCGGGCAGGCGCGGAGGCCTGCCCCTACATTTGGTTGAATCCACATCGCCGTCCGTGCATTATGGACGACGATGAAGTCTGCCGACGAACAATTGAATCTGCTCGCGCAAGGGTGCGAGTCCGTCGTCACCCGCGAGGAATTGAAGAAGAAGCTGGAGGAGGACCGCCCGCTCCGTGTGAAGCTCGGGTGCGATCCGACGGCGCCCGATTTGCATCTCGGTCACAGCGTCGTGCTGCGCAAGCTGCGGCAGTTTCAGGACCTCGGCCACAAAGCCGTGCTGATCATCGGCGATTACACCGCGCTCATCGGCGATCCGACGGGACAAAACAAGACGCGTCCGATGCTCCGCGACGCCGATATCGAGCGCAACGCGAAGACGTATTTCGACCAGGCGGGGAAGATTCTCGACACCGCGCCCGACAAGCTTGAAGTCCGGCGGAACGGCGAGTGGCTGGCGGGAATGCGTCTGGCGGACGTAGTCAAGCTGACCAGTCAGATGACCGTGGCGCGGATGCTGGAACGCGATACGTTCGAGAAACGCTATGAAGCCGATGTGCCGATCGGCGTTCACGAATTTCTCTACCCGCTCCTGCAAGGGCACGATTCGGTCATGATTCGCGCCGACGTGGAACTGGGCGGAACCGATCAAACATTCAACAATCTCGTGGGCCGCGATCTGCAGCGGGACGCGGGCCAGGAACCGCAAGTGGTGATGATCCTCCCGATCCTGGAAGGACTCGATGGCGTCGATAAAATGTCCAAGAGCAAGGGCAATTACATCGGGATCAGCGAGTCGCCCCGGGACATGTTCGGCAAGACCATGAGCATCGGGGACGACCTGATGTGGAAATGGTACGCCCTGCTCTTTTTCAAGACTCCCGCGGAAATCGCCGGGTTGAAGCAGGGCCACCCGATGGAGGCGAAGAAGGCCCTCGCCCACGCCATCGTCGCGCAATACCACGGCGCGGCGGCCGCCGACCATGCGCGCGAGGATTTTGAAAAACAGTTCTCCAAGAAAGACCTCTCCGAAGTTGCCGAGAGTTTGAGCGTGCCCGCCGGCGAGATTTGGATTGTCGAGCTGGTGGAGAAGACAGGCAAATTCAAGAGTCGCGGGGATATTCGGAGGGTCATCCAGCAAGGTGGCGTTACTTTCGACGGCCAAAAGATCACCGACGACAAGACTCGCGTCACCGTGCGCGACGGCCAGATTCTCAAAGCGGGCAAGCTGGTCGTCGTGAAGCTGGCGACTCAATAGGGCGGTTGGGCCGCAACCTGGGACTCATCTTCTGTAACGCACTACCGGCCACGAGGGACCGGCGCATTCTCCCGCAATTTGACAAACGCCCGCGCCGGTGACATCATGGAATCGGTGGCGAGAAAATTGAACTGACGTGTAAAGGAAAAGGGGGGTCGCTATGCCCTATGTGACCGTCGGCAAGGAGAACTCCGGCAACATTGATCTCTACTACGAAGACCACGGAGCAGGCCAGCCGGTCATTCTCATTCATGGTTGGCCGTTGAGCGGGCGTTCCTGGGAAAAGCAAACAGCCGCTCTGCTCGGCGCGGGGTATCGGGTCATCACCTATGATCGCCGGGGATTCGGGCAATCGAGCAAGCCAACGTCCGGTTACAATTACGATACCATGGCGGGCGACCTGCAGAAATTGGTGATCAAGCTCGACCTTCGCGATTTTGTCCTGGTGGGTTTTTCGATGGGTGGCGGCGAGGTGGCGCGGTACCTGGGCAAGTACGGGACCAAAGGCGTGAGCAAAGCGGTCTTCATCTCGTCGATTCCGCCGTTCCTCCTCAAAACGGCAGACAATCCGCACGGCGTCGACGGCAGCGTCTTCGACGGGATCAAACAGGGGATCGTCGCCGACCGCCCCGCATTCCTCATGACGTTTCTCTCGAACTTTTACAATGTCGACATCCTGGGCGGCAAACTGGTCAGCGATTTGCTCGTTCGGTCGAACTGGATGGTGGCCGTCGGCGCTTCTCCGCGAGGCACTCTGGATTGCGTTTCCGCGTGGCTGACTGATTTCCGAAAAGATCTCCCGCGCATCGACGTGCCGACACTGGTCATTCACGGGGATGCGGACCGAATCCTTCCGATCGACGTCACGGGAAAACGGACACAACAACTCGTGAAAGGAAGCAAACTGGCGGTCATGAAGGACGGACCGCACGGCGTCCTTTGGACGCACGCCGAACAAGTCAACCGCGAGCTGCTGGAGTTTCTCGGAAAAGGAAAGTGAGCGCGCACAAACGGAACAATCAAGAAAGGAAGAATACCATGACGACGCGTGAGACATCTCTGCTACAGAAGCGAACGGACGGTAATTCGAAGGTCGTAGCCAGTTTGGGCAGTAAAGGGGTAACTGAGATTTCCGGGGTTTTGCGGCCCTTATTGGCCGACGTGTTCGCGCTCTACGTGAAGACGAAGAATTTCCACTGGCACATGAGCGGGCCGCACTTTCGTGATTACCACCTGCTGCTGGACGAGCAGGCCGAGCAAGTTTTTGCCATGACGGATGACATCGCCGAACGGGCGCGGAAGCTGGGCGGGACGACGCTCCACTCCATCAGCGACATCGCGCGTCACCAAAGCTTGAAGGACAACAACGAGGAGTTCGTAAGTCCCGAGGACATGCTGGCGGAACTTCGCCATGACAACCAGCACTTGACGCGATCGCTGCGCGCCGTGCACGAGGTCTGCGAGCAGCACAACGATGTGGCGACCGCCAGCCTGATCGAGAACTGGATTGATGAGACCGAGCGCCGGACCTGGTTCTTGTTCGAGACCACGCGTGGCGCCTGATCACCGAGGCCGGCTTTTGGCGATCGCGTTTCATGATGAGGCGGCTGGTCATCCGTGAGAGACGAGAGCGTATTGATTCATTGCGAGCACGAGAGTGCGCGCACGTTCGACGAGGTCGTCACGGCGTTTGAGAATGCGGTGGGTGTTGCCGATCGTGAGGGGTTCCAAAAGATCGTGGCTACGTCCGCCGATGAGAAAGATTTCGAGAGACGCGTCCGGGCGTTTGAGGGATCGAGCGGGTTTATGCGGTTCCTGGATATCGATCACGGCGCATGGATGACACGAATCGGGCCGGAGGCGCGGTGCAAACTGTATATCCTCGGCAACCCGCTGATCGCGCGAACGATGCTGAAACACGATCTCGGCGTTGGTTTGAACGTGCCGGTGCGGGTGATGATCTACGAAGACCGCAAGACAGGCAGGACCCGGCTCGCCTATGACCTGCCGTCTTCCTTGATGGCCCGGTTGGGCAACGAAGACGTCACCGCGGCGGCCCAGCGCCTGGACGAAAAGTTGGCGAGATTGGCCGAGATCGCAACCGGAGCAGCCGCGTGAAGGCCTTGGAAAGTCGTTTCCCAAGAAGGTCGCTTGTTGTTGATATCCTGCCAGCCTTCACGTAAATTGCCTGCCACGCCGGGACGTAGCTCAGCTTGGATTAGAGCGCCCCGAGCCCGACGGTAGTCGGGCCTCGGGGAGGTCGCTGGTTCAAATCCACTCGCCGTGTGGAGTGATTTTGGAAGTCGAGACGTAGCTCTCGGCTTGGATTAGAGCGTTCCGAGCGCCAACGTCTCCGAAAGATCGTTGAAATCCTCACCTCATTCGCGTAAACTCCCTGCCGACTTCGGGACGTAGCTCAGCTTGGATTAGAGCGCCTGCCTTGGGCGCAGGAGGTCGCTGGTTCAAATCCAGTCGTCCCGACCATTTTGAATGGACCCGAGAATCAGCATCATCACGCTGGGCGTGACCGACCTCGATCGATCGTTGCGGTTCTACCGCGACGGCCTCGGCTTCCCGACAACCCGGAAGGCGGACGCAGGAATCATCTTCTTTCAGACCAGCGGCGTCTGTCTGGCGCTCTACCCGTACACGGCACTCGCCAAGGATGTGTCGGACGAATTTCTTGTTGCCAAGTCCAGGTTCACCGGGATCACCCTGGCGCACAATGTCCGCAGCAAGGAAGAAGTGGACCGCATTTTGAAGCAAGCAAAACAGGCTGGCGCAACAATCGAGAAGCCGGCACAGGATACCGATTGGGGCGGATACAGCGGGTACTTCTCCGACCCGGACGGGTACCTCTGGGAGATCGCCTGGGGCGCATTTGATTTCCGTGACGACGGAAGTTTGATCATTCCCTGACGACGCTTCCGTATGCTTCCGCTTGCCCTGCCCCGTGCATCGCGAGTACACTGAGTGCAGTCGGTCAATGGAGGTCATTACTTATGCATACGGTCAAAGAACTGTTGCGGGAAAAAGGTAATCAGGTCTGGACCATCGCGCCTCAGGCCACCGTGTACGAGGCGCTGGAGTTGATGGCCGCGAAAAACATCGGTTCCGTCATGGTCGTCGAACATGGTGACGTGGCGGGAGTGTTTACCGAACGGGATTACGCCCGCAAAGTGATTCTCAAGAACCGCTCCTCCAAGACCACGACCGTCGCCGAGTTGATGACCCCCGACGTTCTGTACGTCAGCCCCGACGACACCATCGAGAATTGCATGGCGCTGATGACCGACAAACGGCTGCGCCACTTGCCGGTCATGGAGAATGGCCGGCTGGCCGGCGTCGTGTCCATCGGCGACATTGTTAAGGTGATTATTTCCGAACGCGAATTCACCATCCGCGAACTCGAACGGTACATCACCGGCGGGCATAGTTCCGTCGGCTGATTCATCTGCCATCCGGGGCGGATCGTTCTTCACGGCGCGGAATTCCGGGGCTTATGCTATGCTCGCTCCATGCGCCAATCGCCAGCTCCGTCACCGACCCCGAAGCGGTGGCAAATCATAACCGCCTTTGCCGCCGTCTACCTCATTTGGGGTTCGACCTATCTCGGGATTCGTCTGGCGGTTGAAACGATCCCGCCGTTCTCGATGGCCGGGTCGCGGACAATCGTGGCCGGCGCCATCCTGTACGCTTGGGCGCGACTGCGCGGCGCCGCGAAACCGGAATTCGCTCATTGGCGGGGCGCAGCCATCGTCGGCGGCCTGCTATTGCTGGGCGGGAACGGCCTCCTCAGTTGGGCGCAGCAGCGGGTTCCGTCCGGCGTTTCGGCACTGATCATTGGTTCGGTGCCACTGTGGATGATCCTGCTGGAATGGCTGTGGCACCGCGGACCTCGACCAACCGTCGGTATCGTTTCCGGGCTAATCGTGGGGTTTGTTGGACTCGGTTTCCTGATCGCGCCGGGCCGGCTCAACAGTGGCACGCCCATCAAGCCGCTCGACGCCGTCGTTCTCCTCCTGGCGGCGTTTCTGTGGGCCGCAGGCTCGCTGTACTCACGGCGCGCACGCTTGCCGTCATCGCAATTGCTGGCTGCGGCCATGGAAATGCTCGCGGGCGGGGCGTTGCTGATGTTGGCGGGAAGTGTCACGGGGGAATGGGCCCGTTTCACGCCCGCGCACGTGTCCGCGCACTCGTTGGCCGCGTGGTGCTACCTCGTTACGTTCGGATCACTCATCGGTTTCACGGCGTATGTGTGGCTCTTGCAAGTAGCGTCACCAGCGCACGTCTCGACCTATGCCTACGTCAATCCGGTTGTCGCCGTGCTTCTCGGTTGGAAACTGGCGGGTGAACAAATCACCTCGCGGACCCTGCTTGCTGCCGCGGCCATCATCCTCGCCGTGGTAATCATCGTGACGTATTCGGCCGAAGCGCCAGCGGAAGTCTGAATCAGCGCTTCCTGGTCGCCGCCGAGAGTTCGTTTGCCAGTTGGTTCTCCACTGCCGTACGCACAAGCAGATCGTCGTTCTTGTAGAACGTCCGCGCCCAGACGGCTGCATGCGAGTCGCCAAGCCTCGCCAAGGCTTCGAGAATGTGCGGCTGCGCGCGTGGCGATGCCTTCGCAAACGCCCGGCGCAACGGCCCGATGCTCTGTCTCCCCAAGCCGATCAGTCCATCCTCCGCCGCGTACCGCACGTCCCACAATTCGTCTCCGAGTGCCCCGATCAATTTCGCCGTTGCGCGTCGGTCGCGGATACGGCCCAGCGCCTGGGCGGCGCGCAGTCGCACCAACTCCTGGCGGCTGTCGAGGGCGTTCATCGCCGGTGCAAACGCCTCGCGAGCGCGCAGGTGACCGAGCGTATAGAACGCGACCGACCGTGTTTTCTCGCGATTGATCAGCGGCAGCACGTGCGGGATTGCCGCGCGCGCCTTTTCATTGAAACGGGCCAGGAAATAACAGCAGAGCCGGGCCACCTCATCATTCTTCGCGTTGTCGATGCCGTCGATGAGCACCGGCACCGCGTTCGTGCCGAGATGATCGACGACCTCCTCGGTCTTCGCCCGCACCAGAACCTCGGGACTGTCCAGGCGTGTGAGAAGATACGGCAGCACCTCCGTTCCGCGCTTCTTCAACTCGTCGGACGCAGTCGGCGCATCCGGCCGGTCGCTGATGGCGCGACGCAGAAGTTGTTCGATGGGTTGATGCGTATCGATGGGAGCAATTTGGTAGAGGCGAGTGTGAGTCTGCGAGGTCGGGCCTCCAACTTCTGCAAATTTATCGAGCGACGGAGGCGCTTGCCCTGCAACCGCGTTGGTGAATTCACAGTCCAACCCGGCGCCGTACAGCGGTTTCAGCCAGATGGCGTTGTTGGTTTGTCCTTGCGAATACTTGTCGTGACCGCCGAGATCGAGCATCAGCGCGATGGAACCATACTCACGCTTGTCGCCATCATGACCGGCCGCTTGCGACTGCTTGGGGTCCGTGCCCGTGTACACGTCGTTGCCCGAACAATCGAGCAGCATGGCAAATGAGTTGTTAATCGCCGCGCCCTGGGCGGTCGTGTCGCCGGAATACTTGTCATCCCCCGCGCGGTCGATGAGAATGCCGACCGCATAATCGTGGGCCGCGCCTTGGCAGATGTGTCCGGCGGTATAGGTATCGTTTCCGCCCCAATCGATCAATTCGCCGCTGCTCAGGTGGATGCCGGCGCCCTGGCAGTATTGATACGCGTCGTAGGTGTCGTTGCCTGCCAGGTCCAGCAACAGCCCGACCGAATACCAGTAGCTCGCCCCCTGACCGTACACGTCCGCGACATAGTGGTCGTCACCCTTCAGATCACAGAGAATGCCGATTCCACCGCCCGCGTACGGCCTCATGCCGTAACCGAACCCTTGGGACAGCGAGAAATAATGGTTCGGAAGCCAGCCGCAGGGGTATTTGCCACCGGCGAAATAGTAGTCGTTGCCGCTCTCGTCCAACAGAATCCCGATCCCGCTCGTGCCGCCGAATCCCTGCGCCATCTGGGCCGCCTTGTACCGGGTGTCCCCGCCGCGCTGCCACAAAACGCCCGCGCCGAACATTCCCGCACCCTGGCAAAACGTGTCCGCCTCAAACGTTTGGTTCCCCTCCCCCGTCATGAGCAACCCGCAACCGAAGAAGCCGGCGCCCTGGGACAGATGCTTCGCCTGAAACGTACAATTACTCCCCAACGCGGCGAGAATGCCGATGCCGAAAACGCCGGAGCCCTGCGAGAAACTCCGCTTCGAGATGAATTCATCGTTGCCGCCGAGATCGATCACGATGGAAATCGGCCGACCGAGCAATCCATTCGCGCCGCCGGCGGAATTCAGGTACGTATCATCACCGCCCGTGTCGATGATCAGGAACGCCTCGTTGGTGTACACATTGTGCCCGGCGCCGCCAATGATGATCTTGCCGAGCGGCGTGTCGGTTTCGAACTGAAACTCTTTTTGCATGGCCGGATCGTCCTTCGCCGCTTGCAACATGGCGATCGCTTTGTCCACCGAGTCGGCCAGCAATTCGGAGGCAGCGAACAGACCCGAACGATCCAGTTTGTCAGTGGCGTCGAGTATTGTTGTTTCCAGCTCGCCGTCTTGCAGATCGAGATTCGCATCGCGCCTCAACAGGTCAGCGACTTCATTGGTTCTCAAACCGAGTTTGTCCCACGTCTGCAACTCAGCCGGGTCCTTATCCAGCCCGAGGTTTCCCACCGCGAATGCCGCGAAGGCCTGCGACTTTTCCGAAGGAAGGGACTGCTGTAACAACTGGTTCGCCCGCCCGGCTGCGTCGGCGATGATCTCGACGGCGCGTGCCACCGTCGGAGGCAGATTGGTCAAGAACCCGGGGTCGACTGCAACCGGCGAATACTTGATGTCGACTAGCCCCGACGGCACTTCCAGTTGGCGCTGGGAAAACAGCGCCAGCATTTGGAGCGACGAGATGGCTTGCAGATTCGATGCGACGGACTGCCCATACGCCGGCAGTGTTAGCGGTTGTTGCAGGAACGTGCGCGCTTTTTGAAGGATGAGTTCTGATACGGCGTTTGTCTTCTGGAACGACAAATCGTGTGGCGTCATCTTGATGGCGCGCAAGGCCATCTCGATCGCCTGTTCATCCCGGACATCGAGCGCCGGCGGCAGTTCAGCCGCCGCCGCTGACGAAACAATCAGGAAGAGCCACAACCATCGCACAAGCATGGCGGAGTTTGTCTCCACGCCGCCAAAATGTCCACACTCCAAACAGCAATCCCGAGAGGTCGCAACAATTGGCCAAAGCAAACAGCATTGCGCCGCTCCCGGCAACCCGCTAGTCTGCTTTCGTGGAATACGAAGTCGAAATCACGGACGAGGTCAAGGCAACGCTACGAGCGATGCCGAAAGAAACGCGTCGGATGATCGGACACAGAATCTTCCTCTTACAGAAGGACTTGAGCGGCAACGTGCAGAAGCTGCGGGGTTCGACCAACGAATACCGGTTGCGGGTCGGCAATTATCGCGTACTGTTTGAACTCGAAGGCAGGCAGATTATCATTTATGCTGTAGGAGATCGAAAGGACATCTACCGATGAGGACGACACTCCTGAATCGAAAACGCACCCGCGCAAGCTTGGACTCAAAGATTCGCCGGGGCAAAGCCATTTTACGGGAATTGCGGGATGTCCTGGAGGACTTGGAGGACCGTCGCGACCTGGCTGCCGCCAAGAAACGCAACGCTGGAAAGCCCGGTACACCATGGAAGCAGGCTACCAAGGAATTGGGAATCTGAGCACATTCGCGGCGCAAACGGGACGCCGTGCCTTCAGAGTTTTCCGGGCTCATTGCCAAGTGCTGACAAGGCTTGCAGCTTCTTGAACTTTCACGAAAATCTGTCTTCAGTCCACGGGTCGGCGGTGTTGGAATAGCCGCGGACTTCCCAGAAACCGAGGTGGTCGTG
The DNA here is from genome assembly GCA_963712025.1 of uncultured Verrucomicrobiae bacterium. Lineage (GTDB taxonomy): Bacteria > Verrucomicrobiota > Verrucomicrobiia > Palsa-1439 > Palsa-1439 > Palsa-1439. Next base: position 401,101 of record CAVQGJ010000006.1, read on the forward strand.
AGGGAGAAAAATGATGTCCTTGACCCATTTCGCGCCTTTCCAAGCGTAGACCTTCGAGACCACCACGCGCACCGGGCCGCCGTGCTCGCGTGCCAGCGGTTTGCCTTCCCAGTGGTGGACGATCAAGGCGTCGTCGAGGGCAAGATCGAGCGGCAGGTTCGTCGAATAACCGTCGTAGCCCGTGAACAGCACAAATCGGGCTTCGGGTTTCGGCTTCACGAGGTCGCAGATCGTCTTGAAATCGACGCCCTTCCAATGATTGTCGAACCGGCTCCACGTCGTCACGCAGTGGAAATCCGCCACCCTTTCGACCTGCGGCAGCGCCATGAAATCCGACCACGTCAACAGCTTCGGCTCCTCGACGAGGCCTTCGATGTTCAGCGACCAGTGATCGAACGGGATTTCCGGTTGATTGCCAAGGTCGAGCACCGGCCACTCCTTCACCTCATGCTGGCCGGGCGGCAGGCGGTTCCGCGTGGCCACAATGGCCCGCGGTTTGCCGTGGCCCGCTTGTGCGATGCGTTCCTTGCCTCTGATGAGCCGCTCGTTGACTTCGTCCATATCGAGTTTACCGTATGCAAATTGGATGCCGAATGCTAGGTTGAGTTGCGGCTGGCGTGAATTCAGAAACCTGATTCGTGATGGCGTCGTCGAATTGTGGAGGTCGCTATGAAGGCAATTGCCGTTTTCCCTGGTACACGTGAAATCGGTCTGGTCGATCATCCCGAACCAGAGATTTCAAAGCCCACCGACGTGAAACTTCGCATCATCGACGTTGGCGTGTGCGGCACGGACAAGGAAATCTGCGCCTTCGAGTACGGCACGCCGCCTGATGGCAGCGATTATCTCGTTCTTGGCCACGAATCGCTCGGCGAAGTCGTCGAGGTCGGCCCAGCGGTCTCGCGCGTCAAGGTCGGCGATCTCGCCGTGCCCATGGTGCGGCGACCCTGTCCCCACGAGAGTTGCCTCGCGTGCCGGAGCGGACGGCAGGACTTCTGTTACACGGGTGATTTCACCGAGCGGGGCATCAAAATGCAACACGGGTTCATGACGGAATTCGTGGTGGACGACGAGCAGTACATGAACGTTGTGCCACCCGGACTGCGTGACGTGGGAGTGTTGGTCGAGCCGCTGACGATTGCCGAGAAGGGGTTGACGCAGTTGTGGCAGGTGCAAATGCGGCTGCCGTGGGCCTGTCCGCTCGAACCGGGAAAGCCGGCGGCGTACTGCCATCACGCGGTGGTCCTGGGTGCCGGGCCGGTTGGTTTGTTGGGGGCGATGGTGCTGGCCAACGAGGGTTTCCAGACATTTGTTTACTCGCAGGAGCCGAAGCCCAGCCCCAAAGCCAGCTTGGTCGAAGCCATCGGTGCCACGTATGTCTCGGGCAAAGACACCTCGTTGGCGCAACTGGCGGCGTTGGTCGGCAACATCGATCTGGTGTACGAGGCCACCGGCGCGTCCAGCGTGTCATTCCAACTGATGGAGTTACTCGGGACAAACGGCGTATTCATTTTCACGGGTGTACCCGGACGAAAAGGGCCCATCGAGTTGGACGCCGATCTCATCATGCGCAATCTCGTTCTGAAGAACCAAATTGTCTACGGAACGGTCAACGCCAACCGTGACGCCTTTGAATCGGCGATTGCCGACCTGCAGACGTTCACCAGGAAATGGCCGCAAGCCGTGCGCCTGCTGATCACCAAACGATATTCGATGGAGGAACATCGCGATCTGTTGCTCGGCAAGGCGGGCGGGATCAAGAACGTCATCTCCATCAGCCGTTGACAGACGGAGCCACGCATGAGCGACAATCAACGGGCGAGAATCGGGGCGAAGTTTTTTGCCAAACTGCGGACCGTGACGGAAGGAGGGTGTGAGACATGAGCGTGCCCGTGGAACAACAGCGCCTCATCGATGACGCCAAGCGGCAGCAGAACTGGAAGCGATGGGGACCGTATTTGTCGGAGCGCCAATGGGGGACGGTCCGCGAGGATTATTCCGCGACCGGCGAGTGCTGGGATTATTTTCCCCACGACCACGCCCGCAGCCGCGCCTACCGCTGGGGCGAGGACGGATTGCTCGGGATCACCGACCGCGAGTGTCGCCTGTGTTTTGCGCTGGCGTTGTGGAACGGCAAAGACCCGATCCTGAAGGAGCGACTGTTCGGTTTGACCGGGCCGGAAGGCAATCACGGCGAGGACGTGAAGGAGTGTTACTACTATCTTGATTCGACGCCGACACACTCCTACATGAAAGCGCTGTACAAGTATCCGCAGGCGGAATTCCCGTACGACTGGCTCGTCGAAGAAAACGGGCGCCGCGGCAACGACCAACCGGAGTTTGAACTGCTCGACACGGGCGTGTTCAATGACAACCGCTATTTCGATGTGTTTGCCGAATACGCCAAGGCCGGCCCCGACGACATCCTGATTCGCATCACCGTCGCCAACCGCGGCCCCGAGGCTGCCACGGTGCATGTACTCCCCACGCTCTGGTACCGCAATACCTGGATCTGGGGTTGTCGACACGAAGGGTGCTGGATCAAACCGCGGATGTCGGTCGTCGGGGATTCCACTGTGGAAGGCGATCACGTCAATTTCGGCAAACACTATTTCGTTGCCGGCCCCGGCCCGAACCAGAAGGTGCCGGAACTGTTGTTCACGGAAAACGAGACCAATTCGAAACGGCTGTTCGACATCGATAACTACACGCCGTACGTAAAGGACGCATTTCACGAGTACGTCGTGCACGGTCAAGCCGACGCAGTCAACCCAAAGAAGGTCGGCACGAAGGTGGCGGCGCACTACAAGTTGCAGATCACCGCGGGCGCGGAAGTTGTCCTGCGCCTTCGGTTGTCCAATCAGCCGCTCGGGGCCAGAAACAGTCTGGGCAAGGAGTTCGACGACGTGTTCGCGGCGCGGATGCGCGACGCGGAAGAGTTTCGCGCCGCGCACGTTCCCGCAACGCTTTCCGTTGCGGAACAAGGCATCGTTCGCCAGGCCTATGCGGGTCTTCTCTGGAGCAAACAATTCTACCACTACATCGTGAACGACTGGCTCGATGGCGACCCCCAGCAACCGGCTCCTCCCGAAGTGCGCAAAAATGGCCGCAACGCCGAGTGGCGGCACCTCTATTCCCGCGACATCATTTCCATGCCGGACAACTGGGAGTATCCGTGGTTCGCGGCGTGGGACCTTGCGTTTCACATGATCGCGTTTGCGAAAATTGACCCGCAGTTCGCGAAGGACCAGCTCGTGCTGTTTCTACGCGAATGGTACATGCATCCCAGCGGGCAGATTCCCGGCCTACGAGTTTGCGTTTGGCGACGTGAACCCGCCGGTGCACGCGTGGTCGTGCTGGCGCGTCTACAAAATGACCGGCGGGCGTGGCCAGCGCGACCGGGTGTTCCTGTCGCGCACGTTCCAGAAACTGGTGATCAATTTCACGTGGTGGGTCAACCGCAAGGACGCGGAGGGCAAAAACATTTTCGGCGGCGGCTTCCTCGGCCTCGATAATATCGGCGTGTTCGACCGCTCGAAGCCGTTGCCCACGGGCGGGCAGCTCCAACAAGCCGACGGCACGGCGTGGATGGCGTTCTTCTGCAACACGATGCTCTCCATGGCGCTGGAGCTGGCCCGAGACAATCCGGCGACCGAAGACATGGCGTCGAAGTTCTTCGAGCATTTTATCGCCATCGCCGATGCGATCAACACCCACGGCGGAATGGGATTGTGGGACGAGGAGGACGGTTTCTACTACGATCAGCTGTCACTGGACGGGCGCACGATCCCGATGAAAGTCCGTTCGCTGGTCGGATTGTTGCCGCTGATTGCGGTCGAAATCCTCGAAGACGAGGTCATCGACAAGCTACCGGGTTTTCGCAAGCGGCTGGACTGGTTTCTGACCCATCGCAAGGACCTGGCGCAACAAATCACCTACATGGCTTCGGATTGCCGGAAAGAAATCCATGGCCACCGGTTGCTGGCGATTCCGTCGCGCGAGCGATTGGAGCGGATGCTGCGGTACATGCTCGATGAAAACGAGTTTCTGTCACCCTTTGGGATCCGGTCCGTCTCGAAATATCACGAGCGCAACCCCTACGTATTCCATGTGAACGGCTCGGAATATCGCGTCGATTATGTGCCCGGTGAATCGAACTCGGGCATGTTCGGCGGGAACTCGAATTGGCGCGGGCCGATCTGGTTTCCGGGAAATTATTTGTTCATTGAGGCGCTGGAGCGGTACCACCATTTCTACGGCGACGCGCTGCAGGTCGAGTGCCCGACGGGGTCCGGTCACATGATGAACCTCCAACAGGTCGCGGACGAACTTCGCGCGCGCCTGGCGCGCATTTTCCTGCCCGATGGCAACGGTCGCCGCCCGTGTCACGGGGCCGAAGGACGTTACGCCACGGACCCGCATTGGAAGGACCTCGTTCTCTTCTACGAATATTTCCACGGCGACAATGGCCGTGGCGTCGGCGCCAGCCACCAGACCGGCTGGACGGCGTTGGTGACGCGTTGCATTGAAGACGCGCCACGGGCGCGCATCAAGCGCACCGCGCGGCCGGATAAGTGAGACCCTTGCCGGCTAGACGGAAACGGTGACGGGCGAAGTGCGGGACGGCTGGGAGAGGAGGCTTTCGGCGCGGCGTTTGGCTTCGTCCATCTTCGGATAACGGACCTCACGATAACCGCGGACGTCTTCGACACAGCGCAGGGCCTTGACGTACCGTTCGTAGCTGGCGCGATCTTCGTAGTGGAAGTTCTCCACCATGGCGATATACCAGTCGCGAAATTCGCGCTCGCGGCGGTGCCAAGACGGCATGACGCGCCGCAGCCAGCGGAGGTGTTTCAGCAAATTGAGCTGCCATTTCCGCGGGCTGAATTTGAAGCGGATGTCGCGGCCAAGGACGTTGAATTCGGGCCGGTTGAGGTGGTGATAGACGATCTTGTCGCCGCGCTGTTCGTCGACGTGGTAGCGGTGCTGATCGCGGCGGGCCTTCTCTTCGCTGGTCAACAGATGGGCGACGTACACTTCGTCCTTGATGACCATCGCCTTGTGCAGGTTCCAAATGACCGCCTTCGTGGCCGCGAAATCGAACTGGCCGTTGTCGTTGGCGTAGACTTTTTCGACGAGATCGAGGTACTGGCCCGCCTGGGCACCGGTTCCGCCGAACTCGAGGAGGTCGTACAACCGCCAGACGATGTCGCGCGCGGTTTGTTCGCCGAGGCGGATGGAGTTCTCGCTGCGACGGATGAGGACCTCGAATTCGCGCGCCCAACGGTCGCCGGCGCGGTGGTTTCGTTTCAAGACGTCGACGCGTTCGGCGATGAATTCGGCGTAGGTCTCGCGGAGTTCATGTTTGTGGGCAAGTTCGGGCTCGAAAACGAGTTTGCGTCCAAGATGGAAGGCCTTGATGTTCTCGTCCGCCGCGGAGCCCATCGTTTCGCGCAGGCCCCACTCGATGTTTTCCAGCGAGAGCGGGAGCAATCCCCGCTGGAAGGCGATGCCGAGTAGGACGACGTTGGCGTAGAGCTTCGTGCCGAAGAAATACTCCGAGATACCGGCGACGTTGAGGCCGAAATACTCGTCCGATTTCGTGTAGCGGCGGAGCGTGTCCTCCAATTCCGCGACGCTGAAGTCGTCCTTGCCGAGGAGCGTGAGGATGGTGGGCGTCTTGTAGGCGTTCACGACCGCCACGGTGCGTCCCGGGCTGCCGACGCGCAGGTTGCCGTTCGGCGAGAGGCTGCGCGTGGCTTCGAGCGGGTCGATGCCGAGCAATAAATCCGCCTGCCCGTAGGGAATGATATTGGACGTGTGTCGGGAACCCTTCGTGAACGTGATTTGCGAGAACACGCCGCCGTTACGAATCGCCAGCCCCTTCTTGTCGCAGAACAAGACGTGGTAGCCCTGTTTGAATCCCGCGCGAACGAGGCTCGCGGTGCTGACGCCGATACCCTGTCCACCGACGCCGGCGAGGTAGCAGTGCCAGACGTCGTGGAAGTCGGCGGCCTTGGGCAGGGGAATGTTCGACAGGTCGATGGAATCAATGGGCGCGGGCGGTTTTTGCGTGCGGACGATGGTGATTTCCTCGAAGGACGGGCAGGCGTAGATCTTCGTGCAGGCCGTGTCGGCCACGCACCACGACAAATCGGTCTGGATCTTGGCGCCGAAGGGAGTCTCGGCAAACGTCAGGCCGGGGCAACCGGTCGCGAGCGTGCATTCGAGGCAGTTCTCGCAGACGTCGGGGTTGACGTTGACGAACTGCTTTTCCGGCAGGAAACCGTGTTCGCGAATGGTGCGACGTTCCTCGCGGGATTCGCGGCGGTGATACGTGATGCCGCATTCCTTGTCGGCGACGATGACTTTCACGCCGTCGCGGAGGATGGTTTCTTCGAGCATCGTCTTCCACGATTCGCGGTAGGCCGGATTGGCGCGAACGACGTGGACGGCCTGGCCGAGCATGGCTTCGACAATGCGGTCGATGTTCTGCTTGTAGGTGGTCTCGCCGACAATATCGACATCCATGGACGGCGTGGGCTGGTGACCCGTCATCGCGGTGGTGGAATTGTCGAGGATGACGTAGGTGATGTCCTGGCCCTGCTTGAGGGCGTTGGAGATGCCGAGCATGCCGCTGTGGAAAAACGTCGAGTCACCGAGGAAGACGACCTGTTTGTTGGTGATGAAGGGATCGATGCCCGCGCCCGTGCCGCCGCCGAGACCCATGCCGCTGTAATTGTGCATGAGGTCCTTGGTGGGCTCGAACATCAGCATCGTATAGCAGCCCGTGTCGCCGTGGAAGACAAGGTCGACAGGGCCGCGATGGTGATGCTGTTTCATGTAACGCGGGTCGAGGAATCGCTTCTTCACCTCGATGAGAACGCTGGCGCTATCGCGGTGCGGGCAGCCGGGGCAGAAGGTCGGAGTGCGCAGGGGGATGCGAACGTCGAATGTGCCCGTCTCGCGGATCAGATCGACGGCGCAATCGATGCGTTCCTGGTCGAGGATAAGATCGGGATCGTGAAAGAACCTGCCGAGCGGCGCGAGGCGCTCGATGAGGATGCTGGGGTTGAGGCCGCGGGTGGCGGGAATGCCTTTCAGACCGACGGGAAACTCCTTGCCCCAGACATTCGTGCGGTTCGCGGCGGTCGCGAGCTGGTTGTACTTGCCGACGATCTCGGCAATCTGCTCTTCCATGAAGCCGCGGCGCTCTTCGATCACGAAGATGCTGCGCACCTGCCGGGAAAATTCCTCGACCAATTGGGCGTCGACCGGGTAACTGATGCCGAGCTTGAGGATCGGCACCTTGTCGGCGACGCCGAGTTCGGCGAGGGCGTGTTCGAGATAGCAGAACCCAAGGCCGGAGGCCACGAAGCCGATTTCGGCGCGCCAGCGTGGATTTTTGCGGACGTTGAGAATGCGGTTGACGCCGAGGCGGCGGGCGCTGTCCAACAGGCGGCGCAAACCGTTGCGGCATTCCCGCTTCCCTGGTCCACGTGCGCGGCGGCAACAGAACGGTATTTTCCAAATCGATCCGCGCGGTATCGAGCTGATACTTGTTGACCGTGCTGATGTCGGGAAAATGATTGGGACGGCATTGCACGGTGCCGCCGCCGTCCGCCTGGTTGGTGGTGACGAGGTAGCCGATGAACAGGTTTGATTCGCGGGACATGCGGAAGCCGAGGTCGACCCAATCCTTCAATTCCTGGTTGGTGCTGGGCTCCATGACCGGCATGAAGAGGTGCTTGCAGAGGAACCGGGAGTCGGCGGGCACTTGAGTGGAATCACTCCACGGGTCGTCGCCGATGATCACCAGCGCGCCGCCTTGCGGATGCGCGCCCGCGAGATTGCCCAGCGCCAGCGCGTCGGCGGCGACGTGCAGGCCGACCGATTTCATCGCGCAGATGGCGCGGATCGGGCCCATTTGGGAACCGTTGAGCATCGCCGCGCCCAACGCTTCGTTGTTGGAAATGCATCCGCGGATGCCCTTTTCCTTGAAGAGGGGCGCGACAAGCTCCATCGCGTCGAAAAAGCCCGCAATGGGCGACCCGGGGTAACCGGTGAGGAGATGGGTTCCACCCTCTGCTTCGAGTGCGCCTTTGACGAGCAGTTCGTTCCCTGTAAAGACCTCGGCCCCTTCCTCCTTAAGGAATCGTGGATCTGTCATGATTGTATTGTTGCGGAGCGGAGGCTACCATAGAATGCGGTTTGATGCAAACCCTTAAAATGATGGTGTTCGGCTCGCTCTTGGCGGGGCTATTGACGGGCTGCGACTCATTCGGGAACATGCCGGGGTTCCACCGACCGGCCGTTGACACGACTGTTCGGCTATACGAACAAGCGGACTCGGCGTTGCCGGCGGAGAACGTGCAAACAGTGGTGTTGCCGCGCGGCGGCCCGAAATTGACGATCAGCCCCTTCCCCACGCTCACGGAACAGGACGTGCAGTCGGCGGAGTTGTACAACACGGCGGGTGGCAAGGCCATTTTTCTCCGGTTTGATCCACTCGGCGAGATCGCGCTCGACGAAATGACGACGCGGACGCGGGGCCAATACATCGTGGTGATGATCAACAACCATCCCGTCAGCGCCTGGCTGGTGGACCAGCGGATCATCAACGGCCAATTTCTCGTCGAGGGCGAGTTCACGGATGAGGAAGCCCAGAAGATCGTGGACGACCTCAACAAGCTGAGCCAGTCGAACAAGCGGTAGTGGGTGGAGATTGTTGGTGTGCGTGCCGCTCGTTGCCTCAAAGCCCACGGGTAACTTGGCGCTACGCGCGGTGGCGTTTGAGGAACGCGGCGAGGGATACGGCTCCGAGCGCGGCCAACAGAAAAGACGATGGCTCGGGAATGTCGTCGATGGCGAGCCACACCGGATTACTTAGCCCTGAAGCGAACACGGAGGGGCCTCCCCCCGCGTCGATTTTCAGGATCTCGTCGTCGCCATGGTTCGCCACGTAGAGATTGCCGTTGCCGTCAAACGCCAGACCAATCGGGAGATTCACCCCCAAGTTGTTCGTTGAGCCCGTTGCAAAGATCGATCCCTGTCCGCCGAGGCTGAATTTCTCGACCGTGTTGTTGCCGTAGTTGGCCACGTAGAGGCTGCCGCCGTAAAACGCAAGGCCATATGGATTGCTTATGCCCGCGGCGGCTGTGGCAAATACCGACCCGGTTCCGCCTGAGCCAAACTCCTCGATGGTGTAGTTGCCTTGGTTGGCGACGAAGAGGTTGCCGCTGCTGTCGAACGCGAGGCCGATAGGGTTATCCACGCCTGAGGCAGCGGTCGCAAATACCGACCCGGTACCACCTGCGTCGAATTCCTCGATTGTGCTGTTAGCGTAATTAGCGACGTACAAATTGCCGCTGCTGTCAAAAGCAAGGCCAGTGGGGTCATTCACGCCCGAGGTAGCGGCTGCAAAGACGGACCCAGTACCGGCCCCGTTGAATTCCTCGATCGTACTATTGGCGTAATTAGCCACGTACAAATTGCCACTGCTGCCAAATGCAAGACCTTCAGGGTAATTTAGGCCCGCTACGGCACCGGCGAACAGCGACCCGTTCCCGTTGGGATCAAATTTGTAAATTGTGTTTTCGCTGAGCGTCGACATGTAAACCGTGTCAGCGCGGGCGCGGAACACGGCGAGGTAGAAACCAAGGAGCAGGACAAAGCCAGGAGAGGTTAACCGAAACGCTCCCTTCATATGTACCCAGCCCTGCATCGCTTTTAGTATACCACGATCGTTCCCACGATTGCAAGCGTCGGCTCCGGCCGACGGCATCGCTCGCGCGGACCCGCAGTCCTCCAATCGCAGTTGTGTCAGCGGCCAAGGCAGCCTCATGATAATTCAACCTCCCTTCTCAATGTTGGTAGGCCCCGATGTCCCAGTTCGTCCCGCCCGCGCCGGGCCGGGCGTTCCCGTTCAAGTCCGCGTTCAATCCCGGAAGTCCCAGCGCGCTCAGGTTCGTGCCACGGGGGAATTAGGGTCACATCTAATGGGCCTGTTGCCCAAATGCTCCGGACACCACAAGAGGCTCTAAATTCGGATTCTGACCTATCGAGTTTCCTAAGAAATTGAGGTGTATGATCGGGAACAAAATTCCAAAAACCACAATTCAATGGTTTGGGCAACAGGCCCTAATGGGCCTGTTGCCCAAATGAGTTGTTTTTGCTGTCGTGATACGGCGTGATGGCGGAGTTGTGCTCACGGGGCGGTCGGCGGCCGGAGCCGGCCACTGCTTGAGCAGGATTTTGATGTTCTGGATGGCGGCGATCAACCAATCCTGAATCTGCACCCGCCACAGCCGTCGCCAGCGGGCGCGTTTGAAGCCGTGATGATTGGCGGCATCCGCAAAGCTAACTTCCGCCAGATGTTGCCGTCGTTTCCGATCGCGTCGGGCGGCGGCACTGTGGGCTTGCTGGCGTGCTCGATCCAACAAGGCTTGCTGTTCATGCCGATGAATCGTGCGACCGTAGGCGGTGGCGCGGGTGCATTGGGATCGGAGCGTACAGGCGGCGCAGACGGCTTTGGGTAGCGAGTATTCCCACGTCCGCTTGAGCGGGTGGAGCCGTCGCGGTTTCATCATCTGACCGGCGGGACAGCGCACCGTGTTGGTGCCGTGCCTCGTAGTGGAAGGCGCTGTCCGGGAAGATGCCCGCGCTGCGCGCATGGTTTTGTTTGGCGCGGGCATCACCCAAGATGCGTGCGAATGCCCAACTGCTGACAGGCCACGAAGTTCTCGGTTGTGCCGTACTTGCTGTCGGCCACGGCGGTGCGCACGCTCTGTCCGGTATTGGCGTTTGATGCTGCTGGACCAACGGCAGCAGCCGTTTGTTCTCCGCGATGCTGCCGGTGGTGGTTTCCACGGCGGTGATCACTCCCTGGGCGTCGTCGACGGCGCGATGATGATGGTAGCGCGGGCGTGGCGGTTGTGAGCCATTGCGCACCACCGTCGCGTCCGGATCGGTGGTGCACACGACCCGGTCATTGACCGCTTCGTACGCGGCGGGGGTGGTGGCGTCGTCGAGTTTGCTCTCGGTCGCTTGGTAGGCGGCCTTCAACGCGGCGATCAGTTCGGCGCCGCCCGTGACGCACCGAATCGCAGGACGCGTGGCGCTGCGTTCAAACTGCTGTCGATGTGCAGCTTGGTCCCATCGACCAGACCGGCGCTGACGCATTGCCCCACCGTGCGCACGAAGAACTTCTCAAACGCGTCGCGTGCCCCACCGCGCTCGCGCCTTGGACAACACACTGTGATCCGGAATCACCTCGTCCAGTCCGTAGCCCAGAAACCACAGGTAATCCAGCCGTTCCGGAATGACCCGCATCAATTCCCGCTCGCTGGCCACGTTCTCGTAGAACAACAGAAACATCATCTTCAGGATGACGGCTGGATCGACCGACTCGTTGCCGTTGGCGCCGTAGAGCGCGGCCACTTCCGTGCGCACGAAGCTAAAGTCGACCGCTTCGTGCACACGACGCAATGGATGATCGCAGCGCACCCGCTTGTCCAGATTGACCCGATAGCTAAACAACGCCCCCTGCTCGTTCTGTGTGCCCATCATGCGCCCACGCCCTCCTTCGCACTCTTTCTACACGATCTTACTTGCCACCGGAAGAAAAATCATCGATTTGGGCAACAGGCCCATTAGATGTGACCCCAATTCACATGCCACCCCAATTCACATGCCCCTCGAAATTGACGATCAGCCCCTTCCCCACGCTCACGGAACAGGATGTGCAGTCGGCGGAGTTGTACAACACGGCCGGTGGCAAGGCCATTTTCCTCCGGTTTGATCCACTCGGCGAGATCGCGCTCGACGAGATGACGACACGGACGCGGGGCCAATACATCGTGGTGATGATCAACAACCATCCCGTCAGCGCCTGGCTGGTGGACCAGCGCATCATCAACGGCCAATTTCTTATCGAGGGCGACTTTACGGATGAGGAAGCGCGGAAGATCGTGGATGACCTCAACAAGCTGAGCAAGGCGAACAAGCGGTAGTGGGTGGAGATTGTTGGTGTGCGTGCCGTGAGCACTTCGTTCGTTGCCGGCACGCTTTCACAATCATCGCGACGGGCCAGTGACCAACACCGCGGTGCTGTCGAGAACCCCTATTGCGGCACGCTTTCGGGCGAACGTTGGAACGCCTGGAGCGCCTCGGCCAGATGGTCGTAGAACTCGATCAAGTCACCCATGGCGATCAGGTTGGCGACCTGTTGGATGGTCTGCGGGAGGCCGACACACTTGAGGTCGCCGCCGCGGGCCTGGGCCATGTGGGCGAGACCGATCAACTCCTTCAACTGGGCGCTGCCGATGTAGGTGACCCGCGAGCATTCGAGAATGATGCACGGGGTGACCTCTTCCATCGTCCGTGTCAACGTGGCCGCAAACTGGGCAAAAGCCAACGCGTCGACTGCTCCGGCCATCTCGATGACCTCCGCGCTGCCGGTTCGATACATTTTGAACTGTAACTCTTGCATGTTCGTCGTCCGCCTTGTTGGCAGAGCATGGGATGTGCCCCAGACGGAGCCGGGAGCGTCGGCTGGGCAGAATTCGGCGTGGGGGTACAATTTTGGCAGGCGAGCGGGACGATTCTGTGCACCCTTTCGGCGGGGGTTGTACAACCCCCCGCCGAACCCCAAGCCGGAAGCTTTTAATCCCGGGCGCCGCGGACTGTGCCGAGGAGAACGACCGTCCCCCTCAGGACGACGTTGATTGGCGATGTGACCCGCGAGGGTCGATCTTTCTCCACACGAACGGCAAACAGCCGCAACGCCCGGCAAATCAGCCTGAAAACGCCCAACTCCGCCCGCGCCTGACCAATGTGATGCGTCGGGGACGACTTTGTTCCCGAATGCTTTTCGAGTTGCGGGGGCACGCTCCCTCCACGACAATCAGGGAGAGTTGGGCGCGACCGGAACAAGAAGCGGCGACGATGCCTCTTATGGATAAGGAGATGGAAAACTCCGCTTTGCCTGCGCCGGATTTCGAGGCGCTGGTGGAGCAACACTACAGACGGTTGTACCAGTTTGCCTACAATCTCACGCATGACGGGGCGGAGGCCAGCGATTTGACTCAGCAAACCTTCTTGAAGTGGGCCAACAAGGGACATCAGTTGCGTGATCCCTCGAAGGCCAAGACGTGGCTATTCACGACGTTGCACCGCGAGTTCCTGCAGGCACGTCGCCGGAGTGTGCGCTTCCCGCATCACGAACTCGACGCGGTCGCCAGCGAGCTTCCCTCGATTCCCCCCGTGACCGTCGAACGGCTGGATTCGGCGACCGTGCTGGCCGCGCTCGCGCAGATCAACGAGGTGTTTCGCGCCCCACTGACCCTGTTTTATCTGGAGGATTATTCGTACAAGGAAATCGCCGAAATCCTCGATGTCCCTGTGGGCACGGTGCAATCGCGGATTGCCCGCGGCAAGTGCCACCTGTACGAGATTCTGAAGGAGAGATCATCGCAGCCCATTGACGAACCACGGGAGTCTCATGGATAGAGAGCAGGCCAAAGAGATTCTTCTCGGCTACCAGCCGGGGAGCGACGACGTTGTCGACCCTCAGGTCACTGACGCGTTGCGGCTGGTCGAGAGCGATCCGGAACTGGCTGTTTGGTTCGAACAACAGCAGCAGGCGGACGCGATGATTCGCGCGGGGCTCCGCGGCATGCCTGTGCCGTCCGATCTTAAGGAGCGCATCCTGCGCGAACGCCAGATTGTACGAGTAGACTTCGGGTGGCGAAGGTTTGTTCTGGCGGCTGCGGCTGCCGTCATTGTTGTTCTGGGAGTCGCCGGTTACTGGAAGTTCCGCCAGACCAGCCGGTATGGACTCGGGACGTATCAAGTGACCATGGTGCGGTACGTTACCGGCCCGTACCCGATGGTCGCCCAAGCCAGGAGTTTTGATGAATTGCGCCAGGTGCTCGCCCAGAAGGGTTGGCCAACCGACTTCATCGTGCCCGACCCGCTCCGCAACGTCACCGTCGTCGGCGGCGGCGCGCTCCAGTGGAACGGGCATAAAGTCGACCTGGCTTGCATGCGGGAGAGCGGGCGCGGTTTGTGGTTGTTTGTCGTGGATAACGCCGCGCTACCCAACCCACCTGCTACCACAACCCCGCGCGTCCAGATGGTGGACGCGGTCTCGACCGCGGTTTGGAGCCAGGGCGGCAAGACGTACCTCTTCACCGCGCAAGGGGACGAAGCGTACCTCCGGAAGTATCTACCGTAGATTCGGCAGCCGCCATGTCCGCGTGCAACCGATCGCCGCGGCTCACGCTCTCGAACCGTGACCGGTTACGGCGTGGCCGGCTTGTCCGTGGACGGTGCGGGTGCGGCCGCTGGCGAGTTGGTTTCGGTCTTGTCCGAGGTTGATGGTGAGGTCGAAGCCGTCGAGTCAGCCGCAGGCGGGATAACCGAAGCCCCGGTCTTGGCATCAAGGATTTCCATAAGAAGCGCTCCGTCCTGCTTGGCGGACACGCCAAGTGCCGTGTCGTTTTTTGGCGGCGCCACAAATTTCCCGGTCGGTGTCACCAGCGCGAATTTCGTGTCCACCCGTTTGAGTTTGAATACATCGCCATCTTTGCCGCGCCCGACTCCGTCACTGTTCTCCAGCCAGTAGGTGGACTTCGTCGTGTCTGCGTCTTTCCCCCCATGTGGAGCGTAGCGGACCCGAACCTCGTCTCCATCCTGAAGGTCGCCACCGGTGATATCGATAATGGTAAACTTCTGCTTGTTGCCGAGCTTGCCGTTGGTCAGCGTCAGGTAATTGCCCGGGACCGCGGTGATATAGTTGTTCCCGGTAACTCGAAATGCGACCATGGTCTCAATCGGTTCCGCGGTGTTCACCTTGACACCGGCCCGCAACGGCACGGTGGCCGTCATTAGCGCCAGCGCCGCGATGAGAATGGATGTGCAATGGGTTGTCTTCATTTTCACAGTAGTTCCCCGTCTTTCTACAAGCTTTTGTAGAGTCATTCCGCCCACAAGTCAAGCCCGGCAGACAGGCTGTGCCGCCCGTGAAAGATGGGGCAGTACGCGCTTCCTTTGGATCGCGGATTGAGACACCTTTGTCTTGGGCGTACGCCGAAGACGGCACCGCAGCACCGCGGCGCCATCGGTCGCGGTCTACCGTCTTTTGCCGCGCGTCTCCACCAGTATGATTTGCGGAATCGCCGCGTAAAACGTCGTGGCTTTGATGAGGGCGTCGATGGGCACGAATTCATTCACGGTGTGGGCGTAGATTTCGTGTTGCGGACCGAACCCGATGGTCGGGATGTTGTGACGGCCCGCGGTGGCCACGCCGTTGGTGGAAAACGTCCAGCGGCTGACGCGCGGTTTCCTGCCCAAGGCGATCTCGCCGGCCTTCACGCCCGCTTTTACGAGCGGATGTTTCTCGTCGAGCACCCACGTCGGGAAATATTTCTGCTGGCCCACTTTCAAGCCGGTCCAGGCGACCGCATCGTAGTGGAGAATCTCGACTTTGCCCTTCGCCTTCTTGACGGACGGCAACCTTTGGATTTCTTTTACGGACGACTGCGGCGTTTCACCCTTGGTCATGCGGCGGTCGAGGTAGATGGTGCATTCGTCGGCGACGGCGTTGAACGACGGGGTCTTGCATTCGATGGCGGTGACGGCGACCGTGCCGCGTCCGAGGAATTTGTCGTATTTCAACCCGCGCCGGTTGAGCCTGTCGATGTCCTGGATGATGTCGCTCATTTTGGTGATCGGATTATCGCCGCGTTCGGGCGCGGACGCATGGCAGGAACGGCCTTTGACGACGACCTTGATCTCCATCCGACCGCGATGACCGCGATACAGGCCGAGGTGCGTCGGCTCAGTGATGACGACGTAATCGGGCACCATCTTCTCTTTTTCGATGACGTGGAGCATGCAGAGGCCGTCGCAATCCTCTTCCATGACGCTGCCTACAACCCACAAGGTGTAATCGCCGGTGAGCTTCAACTGCTTGATCGCCTTGCCCGCGTAGACCATCGAGGCGACGGACGTCTTCTGGTCGCACGAGCCGCGCCCGTAAATCTTGCCGTTGGCAACCTTGCCCTTGAACGGATCCCATTTCCACGCGCTGCGGTCGCCGACGTGCACGGTGTCCACGTGCGAATCGATCATGATCTTGGTTTTGCCGTGGCCGATCTGGCCGATGACGTTGCCCATCTTGTCGAACCACACCTTGTCGAAGCCGACCTTGCGCATTTCCCGGGCGATGCGCCGGCAGACGTTGCCCTCGGTGCCGCTGAATCCGGGGATGGCGATGAGGTCGCGCGAAAACCTGACGATGTCTTTCTCGTACGACTTGACGGTGCGGCGCAGTTGCTCGGCGGAAATGGTCATGATGAGCAGAATTCCTTTCGTCGCGTGACCGCGTTGGGCGCGGTACGCGACCTCACGCGGTGGCTGCGCTCGTTGTAGTATTTTGACTCTTGCCCGTCAACAAATTCGTTGACATAATGCGCCCGTGTTCTACCAGCCGAAGGACATCCAGAAAGCTCTCGGGTTCAAAGCGGAACTGAAGGAACGCGGCGCGTTCATTGCCGGCGGCACCGACATCGTCGTCCTCATGAACCACGGGAAAGCCGCGCCCGAAAACTTCATCGACCTCACCCACATTCCCGAATTGCAGGCCATCCACCGGCACAACGGCACGCTGGAACTGGCCGGCAACGTCACGTACGCCCAGGCCGGGAAGCTGCCGATCCGCTGTCTCGCGCAGGCGGCGCTCAGCGTTGGCGGTCCGGGGATCCGCGAACTCGGCACGCTCGCCGGCAATCTCGCCACGGCATCGCCTGCCGGTGACGGTTCCACCGCCTTGCTGGCGCTCGATGCGGAAGTGGAATTGACCAGTGTTCGCGGGGCGCGGCGGATGCCGCTGGATAAATTCTTCCTGGGGTATCGCCGGACCATGCTCGCCGACGACGAGATGATTACGAAGATTATCGTGCCGACGACCTACAAAAGCGATTGGGCCAAGAACGGCAAACGGGGCGCGATGAATATCTCGATCGTGGCGGCGGCGGTGGCGATCACGCCGAAGAACGAAGCGCGCATCGCGCTG
Organism: uncultured Verrucomicrobiae bacterium; assembly: GCA_963712025.1. Classification (GTDB taxonomy): domain Bacteria; phylum Verrucomicrobiota; class Verrucomicrobiia; order Palsa-1439; family Palsa-1439; genus Palsa-1439. The sequence goes on from CAVQGJ010000006.1 coordinate 418,178, forward strand.
GCATCGGTCGCGGCCACGCCGATCCGCTGTTACCATGCGGAGAAGTTTCTGGCGAAGAACGGGCTGAACGCTGATACGATTCAGCAGGCGGCGCACATCGTCCGCGGCGAGATCAAGCCCATCACCGACCATCGGGCAAGCGCGGATTACAAGGTGCATTTGTCGGGCGTGATGGTGCGGCGGTTGTTGGAGAATCTGGTGAACGCATGAAGAAGGCGCGGAAAAAGAGCGTGGCAGCGACTGGCGGCCTGTGGCCACTCCGGTTCACCCTGAATGGCAGGAAGGTTTCCGCCACGGTGCGGCCGACGCAGACGCTGCTGGATTTTCTGCGGATCGAGATGGGATTGACCGGCACGAAGGGCGCGTGCCTCGAAGGCGAATGCGGGAGTTGTTACGTGCTCGTGGACGGCAAACCGATGAATTCGTGCCTGATGTTGACGCCCCAGGTGCAGGACCGCAAGGTGACGACCATTGAAGGTTTCGCGCGCAACACGAAGCTCGATGTGATCCAGCAGAAGTTTGTCGAATGCGGCGCGGTGCAATGCGGCTATTGCACGCCGGGGCTGATCGTCGCCGCGAAAGCGTTGCTCACCGAGAATCCGCATCCGACCCGCGAGGAGTTTCTCGTCGGGATGGAAGGAAACATCTGCCGGTGCACGGGCTACAGCAAGATCCTGCGGGCGTGTGAACTCGCCGCGGACGAAATGGGGCTGAAGAAGAAATGAGCGGCCCGGCCACCACGGCGAAGAGTTCCTCGGCCTACGCGAGCGGGCCGACGAAGGTGGTTGGCAAGTCCGCCGAACGGCTGGACGCGGTCGGCAAAGCGACGGGCGAGACGAAGTACGGCCAGGACCTGTTCGACAAGAAATTCCTGTTTGCCAAGGTGCTGCGGGCGGCTCATCCCCATGCCGAGATTCACGGCATCGACACGCGCGAGGCGAAGAAGTTGCCCGGTGTTGTCACCGTGATTACCCACGGCGACGTGCCGGGGACGAACCTGCACGGCCTGATTCGCCGCGACCAGGAAGTGTTGTGCAGCCGAAAAGTCCGTTACCTGGGCGACGCGCTGGCGGTCGTCGTCGCCAGGACCGAAGAAATCGCCATCGAAGCGATGAAGAAGATCGTGGTGGACTACAAGCCGTTGCCGAACGTCCTCACGATCGAAGACGCGCTCAAGCCCGACGCGCCGAAGATCCACAACGAAGGCAACGTGCTCGGCGAGAAACATCTGCGCAAAGGCGACGCGCCCGCCGCGATGCGCGAGGCCGACGTGGTGGTCGAGGACACCATCCAGACGCAGACGGTGGACCACGCGTTCCTCGATCTCGAAGCGGGCCGGGCGCGCTATGACGGCAAGATGCTGACCATCGAGGTGTCGGGTCAATGGTTGCATGAGGAACGGCGATTGGTCGCGCTGGCGGTCGGGTTGCCGCTGGAGAAACTGCGGATCATCCAGCCGGCGACGGGCGGCGCGTTCGGCGGACGTGAGGACATTTCGATCCAGATTTATCTCGGGCTGGCGGCGCTGCAACTCAAGGGCAAGACGATTTGCCTGCGGTATTCGCGGAGCGAGTCGATGATCGCGCGGCACAAGCGGCATCCGATCCGGATCCATTACAAGCTCGGCGCGAAACGGGACGGCACGCTGGTTGCGGCGCAGATTACGTTTTACGTCGACAAAGGCGCGTACGCGTCGACGGGCATCGCGGTGATGCGCAAAGCGTCGAGCCACGCGACGGGCCCGTACAAGGTGCCGAACGTGTGGGTGGACGTGATCGGCGTGTTTACCAACAACAACCCGTGCGGCGCGATGCGCGGGTTCGGCGCGGCGCAGACGGCGATTGCGTACGAGGGATTGATGGACCGGCTCGCGGTGAAGCTGGGCATGGACAAGACCGAGTTGCGCATGAAGAACATCATCCACTCGGGCGACGAGGTGACCACGGGCCAGGTCGTGCCGCATGCGACCGGTGTCGAATGCTTCGAGGCCGTGCTGAAAAAGATCGACTGGAAGAACCGGAGTTACGAGACGCCGGCGCCGCACTTGAAGCGCGGCTACGGCGTGAGCGTGATTTGTTTCGGTCTGGGTTATGGCGACGGGTTCCCCGACGCGTCGCGGGCGCGGTGTAAATTGACCGCCGACGGGATGGTCGAGGTGTACTCGGGCGCGGTGGACGTCGGCCAGGGACTGATCAACATGATCGCGCAGATCGTGGCGGAGGAGATCGGCGTGCCGCTGGAGCAGGTGCGACCGATTCTGGCGGACACGAAGTTGACTCCGGAATCGGGGAGCTCGTCGGCGACGCGGCAGACGTATTTCACGGGCTCGGCGGTGCAACTGGCGGCGTCGGAACTCAAGAAGCAGCTCCAGGACATTGCCGCGGCGCACCTCGAGGAGTTGGTGTACGAGATCAAGATCGAGAACGGCGAAGCGTTCAACGTGTTTCACCCGAAGAAGCGGCTGACGTTGCGGGAATTGGCGCGCGAAGGCAAGCGGCGCGGTTTTTCGCTGGACGCGATGGGCCTGTACAAGCCGCCGACGATGACCGAGAACACGGAGACGGGCCAGAGCATGCGGGCGTTTGTGACGTATTTGTTCGGGAGCCACGCCTGCCAGTTGCTGGTCGATACCGAGACGGGCGAGGTGAAGATCGAGCGGTACATTGCGTGTCATGATGTCGGCAAAGCCATCAACCCCGACCAGGTGCTCGGGCAGATCCAGGGCGGCGTGACGCAGGGGATCGGCATGGCGTTGATGGAAGAAGTGGTGATGAAAGACGGCAAGATCATGAACCCGGGGTTCACGGACTACATCTTGCCGACGATTCGCGACGTGCCTGAGATCGAGTGCATCGTGCTGGAGAATCCCGACCCTGGCGGCCCGTTCGGCGCGCGGGGCGTGGGCGAACCGCCGCTGATCGGGTGCGGCCCGGCGATTTTGTCAGCGATCTACGATGCGATTGGCAAACCTGTCCGCATTTTGCCGGCGACCCCCGAGCGCGTCTGGCGAACGATTACGGAGAAGTGAGCGCGGGACGGCCTACTTCGCCGAAGCGGCTTCGTAGGCCGGGCGATGGTTCGCGGACGGATGGGTAATTTGGAAAGCGACGAGGCCTTTAAGGCTCATCAGCTTGCGAAATCGCAATCGATGAGTTCAGGCCACAAAAAGAATCGTTGAATTGTACCAGTGAGGCGTATTTTTTGCCCCCTGCTCAAACTGAGAAGCCTCTCCTTTGAAGACCCGTCGAACTTAGCGCTTGCCCGAGCGTCGGTGTATTCGGTAATCGGACTGTGGACGTGCAGAACAATCTTCCCGTAGCTCGTTGGGTTCACCGAATCCACTACCACGTCCCAAGTGACGGACTTGCCCACGTACGTCTTTTCAAAATGATCTATTTGAAGGTCAGTCATATTCTCGTTTCGCCAAGCTCCATAGAGCGCCGAGAGGTTCTTTAGACCCGTATCCTTCATAGGTGCTGCGACCGAATCGGTAGGTGTACCCCCGACTTCCTGAGGTTGCACGACCGGCGTCGACGGTTCGGACGGCAAATTCGATTTGACATGTGCAGGTGGGGTTGCCTCTGATTGTGGATTGGTATCCGGTGCACGAGAGTCTTCCGACTGACGCGCAGATCGGACGCGGAGGAGTTCGTCACGTAGTTCCCCAACGTTGTTCTCCAACGTCTGGATGCGAAAATCCCGTGGCTTCTTGTAGAGAGTATCGAAGACCTTCCACAAGGTCGGAATGATCACTCCGAGTACAACAATGAGGCTGATGAGCGGGTATTGAAGAAGGAGCTTGTCCATGGTCACAGCATCTCCTCCTGCTTCTCTTGCTTGTCCACGCGTGTGGCTGCGCCTTCCGGCTCTGTTTTGGCGAACGGGTCGGCTTGGGGCTGGGCGTCGAGATAAACGAGATTAACACTGCTGTCGGGAAAAACTTCGGTGTCGCGCAGCCACTTCAGATTGTCGCCATAGTGCAGCCGGTTCATGGCGCAGAGTGTAGCAAGCCATTCCCTTCTGCGGCAAGCCCGGCGTGGCGCGGGCGGACGTGGCCGGGCCAGCGGCGCGGTCAGCGGTAGACGAGGGGGTATTGGGCGAGGTTGGTGATGGAGTCGAGGTGGAGGTCAACGTCGAGGTTTGGCCAGCAGAGGTGGTGGCGGTGGAGCAATTGAACGTGGAGAACGTCGCGGACACGAGCTTTCTCGAACCACGGGAAATCCTCGTGGGGCAGGAAGTATTCCCGGTCTTGCACCCAGAGCCAAATGCCGTGGGCGGAGATGTTGGTGACTTCAACCTGGGAAGTGTGTTCGCCAAGCTTCGATGATTTCATTACGATGATCCTCAATCAATTTCTTCACAGCGGTCAATTGCTGGCGCGTCAGGCCATAATTCTTGACCAGCGAGACGCGCGGGTGAACCCAAAACTTCGCCTCGCCGTCCCCACAATATACATGAACGTGCATGCGTTTCTCCTCGCGGGAGAAGAAAAAGAACCGGTACGGCCCGAAGCGAAACACAGTCGGACTCACGGGGATGATTATAGGACATGAAGTTGGGCGTGTAAATGGTGTGGTGGGCGGCGGGAACGACAGAGATTTGCCGCAGACTACAGCGGCGTCTCGTCGGACTCGGCTTTCGACAAGCTCAGGATGACAACTTGGGGAAGGAAAACGCCGGGCGGATTCGACGAAGGACGCGGCGCGGTGGGCCACCGCGCCCTACGAACGACGGGGGACGGCGGGATACACCCGTCGGACGGGGCATCCCGCCCCACAATGCGGAGGAATTTCCGCCCTCACCCCTCGAATTGACACTGCTCACGGGTCAGGCTAGGATGGGTGTTGGTTGGCGAGACACTTCACCAGGGGACTGAACTGAAACTCACGAAAGGAGTCTTGGTCATGGCGTATCGAATTACCGAAACTGACGTATTCGTATGAGGCGTTGGAGCCGCACATTGACGCGCGGACGATGGAGATTCATTACACGAAACATCATCAGGCGTATGTGACGAACCTGAATGGGGCGCTGGACAAGCACGCGGACCTGCACAAGAAGAGCCTGGAAGAGTTGTTGCGCGGGATCAGCAGCGTGCCCGAGGACATCCGCGCGGCGGTGCGCAACAACGGCGGTGGCCACCACAATCACAGCCTGTTCTGGACGATCATGAAGAAGGGCGGTGGCGGCGAGCCGAAGGGGGCGTTGGCGGAGGCGATCAAGGGGACGTTTGGGGAGTTTGGCGAAGTTCAAGGACACGATCACGGCGAACGGGATGACGCGGTTCGGGAGCGGATGGTCGTGGCTGGTGGTGACGAAGGACAAGAAGCTGAAGGCGTACTCGACGGCGAACCAGGACAGTCCGCTGATGGAAGGCGACGTGCCGGTGCTCGGCGTGGACGTGTGGGAGCACGCGTACTACCTGAAATACCAGAACCTGCGGAAGAACTACCTCGATGCGTGGTGGAACGTGGTGAACTGGGACGAAGTGGAGTCGAGATTCGACAAGGTGAAATAGCGAATGAGTTGGGGGAAATGCCGGCGCGAGGCATGTCAGTCGCGGCCGATGCTACTCCGCGAAGCAGTTCGCTACGAAGCACAGGTTTTTTCCCACGCGTACTTGCCCTTGATGTGCTGGAGGAAGTATTTGCCGGGCGAGGGCGTGCGGGCGAACTCGTCGTAGACGTTCTTTGAGACGGAGAAATAGCGGTAGACGCCCGTCGCTTTGAATTCGATTTCGAGTGTCTCACTCGCGGCGTCGTAGCCGATGCCGGCGATGTCGCTGGAGTTGACGGGTTGGCGCTGGATTTCCATGGGCGAATTCTAGCACAGGCGGGCGGGTTTTGAAGCGCGGAGTTTTAGTGGACGAGGGTCAACGCGACCACGCCGGCGACGGCGATGATTCCGCCGATGATTGACTGCCAGCCCGGACGGTCGCCTTCGAGCCGGTACGTGAACGGGATCACGGCGAGCGGCAACGTGGCGACGATGGGGAGAACGATCCCGCTGGGCGTGGTCGACAGCGCCCATTGATAGCACGCCACGCCGAGAACGGGTCCGCCGAGCGTGTTCATGACGACCCACGGCCAGGCCTTGGGCCAGTCGAGCCGGGCGAGGCCGCGGGTGTGTGTGCCGCGCAGCCAGCGAACGCCGAAGTAGATCGCCGCGACGCCGATGCCGCCGACGATGCGCTGGTAGGCGGCGGTGGCGCCGTCGATGGATTGGGCCGCTTGCGCGGTGACGAGGAAGGCTTTGCGGCTGAGCACGGCTCCCCCACCCTGACCGATGGCCGCCACCACGCCAAAGATCGCGCCGCTGAAGAGGTGGATGGGTTTCGGGTGGAGGTGGTTCTTCGGCGCGAGCGCGATGGCCACGCCGATGAGGATGACGAGGCCGGACACGACCTGGACGATGGTCAGGGTTGTTCCCAGCCAGAGCCATTCGATGGACGCGCCGATGGGCGCCGCGAGACATTGCATGAGCAGCAGTGTGAGCCGGGAACCCAGGCGCGGCAGCGCCTCATAATAGGCAATGTCACCCAGGCCGAAGCCGACGAATCCGCTCCAGAGGAAGAAGCGCAGGCCCGCGCCGCCGAATCCTTTTCCAAATCCGCAGGCCCAAATCGCGAGGAGCACGGTCGCGAGGGACAGCCGCGTGAGATTGGCCAACGGCGCGCCCAGATGGCGCGTCGAGCGCGTCGCGCAGACAGCGGAGACCGACCAGAGAAGCGTCGTGAGGATGGCGGGAAACATGGCGCCAACGAAATAGCAGACACGTCACGCCAAGACAAGCGCGTCCGCGAGTTGCTGGAGTGTCACTCCTTCGAGATGCCGACGTAGGGTGGTTGACCCGGCAGTTGCTGGACGATCATCGTCAACTCGTATTTCTGCGCGAGCAGCCACAGGGCCTGACGGCGGGTGATCTCGCCGGCGTGGAGGGTGACCTTGAGGGACTCGACGGGCGCGTCCGCGCGGGTGATCGCGATCCTCAGCCCGGAGAACGCATCCGTCAGCGGCAAATGGATGATTCGGACGTCAGCCAAATCGACATCCACAGCGGTATCGAGCCATTGGTTCCACGATTTGTCCGCTGATGAGAGAAAGTCCTCGGGCGGATGAATCATGGTCGCGCACGAGACGGCGAGCCCGGCCAGAAACAGTGGAAGCACGAAGCGCGCGCCCCACATTTTCGCCGTACGATGGAAAATCCCGATCATAAATTCAGTGGCTCGATGGTACCGCGTCCGTGCCGGTCGGGGTTGCGGGGGAATTGAGTTGTTTCTTCAGTTCCTCCTGGCCTCCCGGAGCGAACGCGCGAATCTGGCGATCGGTGATCGGCGCTTTTTGTTTGCTCTGATCGAGTTGCCGGTTGCTCTCATCGTTCACTTTGTCCACCGCGGCCCGCTTGGCCGTGTAGTTCACTCGCGGCACCGTGGGCTCCGAGATGGTGGACAAGTCGACCGATTTGTGGTCGATCTCGTTCAACTCCAGTCGTTGCAGTTGGAGATCGCCTTTCGAGAGCGGCGACGTCGTGGATCCCGCGCGGGTCGGCTGAGAGATCGTCCCGTAATGCAGGTCGCCATAGGTGACAGTCTTGCCGTTGACGTCAGCCTGTTTGGTGTAATCGAGCGGCTTTGTCGCCTGCTGGAGCACCTGGGCGGGCGACAACGCCGGCGACAGCGCGGCCAGCGCGATCGACAAAAGTGCATGCCTGAAGATTCATGGTGCCGTACAGTATGTTTGGTGCGGACGAGAGGAGTTGAACCTCCATGACCTTGCGGTCACAGCCTTCTGAGGGCTGCGCGTCTGCCAGTTTCGCCACGTCCGCGCGCTTGAATGGGGGCAATATAACGACGGAACGCCGTGCTGGCAACGGTAATCAGCGGGTGGGGCCAAAGGAGAAGCCAGACGCGCTCCGGCTGGGGCGCACTCTGGCTTTCCCGGCTGCGGAGATGGCGCTAAATGCTAGTCCTCAAAATCCAAGTTTGTCGGTGTTGCGAGCACTTTGTCGGGCACTTTCTCGCCAGTCGTCGGGACGTCTTTTCCGACGGCTTCAAACTTCAAGTCGTCCATCCATGCCTGCCCCTGGCCGGCCAACAAAAGCCCAAACGCAATTTCCTGGGCTTGATCGGGGACATCCAAAACAATCTCGTACCGTGTCCAGTCAGTCGTTCCCTTGACGGCCCGGTTTTGCATGTTGTCGAACGCCAGCATTTCTTTCTGCGGGCCGTCCACCCGCATCCAGAGACCCGCCCAGTTCGTCACGTCTTTTGACCGGACATACCCGGAGAAGCGGATTCGTTTGCCACGAAAGGCGTCGGCCTTGAACTCCTGCATGAGCGTTCCGAAGCCCGGGGCCTCGGAGACGATGCTCTTCAGGTAGGCGCTGGCTTTGCCGCTGTGGAAAATGGTGCGGTCGAGTGACATCTCGTAGTCCTTGGGGTGGTCGCCCGCGCGAAACCAGCCTTTGGGGATTTCCTCGCCGACGGCCAGGGTTGCGCCCAGCGCGACGCAAGCGATCACGATCAGTTTCGCGTTTGTCTTGTTCATTGGGGTCTCCTTTATTTTCGTAGTGCGTTTAGCGAACGATTGACGGCTCCGGATACTGCCAGACCCAGTCGCCTTCCTTTTCGTCGAACAAGGTTTTGCCCGGCACGCCGCCGTCGTCTTTTTCGTTCCAGCCGACGGAGTAGAGCACAAATTGCCCGTCATCCGTGCGGCGATACTTGTATGGCTCGCCGGTGATCGCATCGTGCGGCAATTGAGGAATGAATTGCGGCACGAGCGCATCCAACGTGTCGGGAAATCGTCCATTGGCCAGCCGGTATCGTTCCAGCGCGCAGGCAATCACGGCTTGGTCCGCCGTGGTCTGTGCGATGGCCCCCCTGAGGGGGAATCTCTGCAACGCGGGCAGCAGGCTCATTGACATGAGCCGATGGCGCAGAAAAATCACACTCAAGGGATTTCGTCTGCCAAACGCCTGTCCCAACTCACGGGCATTGGATTGGACTCGACCCGGGTAAACTCGTTTGCTCGGTCCGTCGAAGGTCCCCGCCATCTGCAATCCAAGCAGCCGGCAATAGTTGACCTGCTCTTGATCGAACCACCCGTGCGGAACCATTTGGCCAAAAAAGTTGGCAACGGCTTTGTCAGTTGGAGTCGCCTGCCCGGAACTGGTGAGGTCGATCAAAGTACCCAGCCCCTGCTTCCTGACGAAATCGATACATGCGACCCCCCCCGCCTGCTCGCCGTCGAGTGGCTGCTTCAAATCCGCGATGAAATTGTAAGATTGAAGCCGGGTTTGAATCTCCTGGAGTTGGGCATCCGACCAGGCATGTTCGGCCAATCCTTCCCAAACGGGTTGTATGGCGGACTGGAGGCAGGCGATCCGAACCAGGTAGGATATGATAAAGGGCTCTTCTTTCACGGAATCCGCCACGTACAGCGCCAGCGTTATGTCCTCCAAAGCATCCTGGCTCCGACCCGACGCGAGTTCCGCGCAGGCTTTGAGCCCCAGCCGCCGGCAAACGGCTCTCATACTGCCGAGGTGAGGCAACAAGATCCCGTACGGATTGTCCAAATCGTACTCGACGGGGTACCGCGAGTAGGGTCGTCGGCTGGCAGCCCGGAGTTGCACAAAAATGGTTTCGTTGGTCTTCAGTTCTTCGAGAACCGACGGAGCCGCCTTCGCGCGGGATTCCAGGTCGAGTTTGTCGGGCGTCCCCCCCGCGGAGACATCGGTTACGCGACGGCCTTCGAGTTTGCCAGGCTCAGCGTCTTCGAACGTCATTCCCCACGCGGTGAGATCTGCTAGGCGCCGGCCTTCGAGTTTGCCAGGTTCCATACTCCACCGGGGATTCGTGTCGTCGAAGGCCATCGCCCACGCGGCGATATCCGTCACGCGCCGGCCATTATCCACCCCCATCCTGGCCGCAGCCCGCGAGTAATTATCGTTCCACAGCTTGTCGCTGGCCGGCAGGTTTTCTTTGCGAAACCACGATTTGATCAGAGGCGTCGCGGCGAAGTTTTGGCCGTCGGGAACGGGTTTCGGGACGAACGCCGCGAAGTCAAGCTGCTCGCCGCGCGATTCCGCTTCACGACGGTATCGCTCCCAGTCGCGTTTGCCGCGGACGTTCTCCTCGGTGCAATACAGCGCGTACAGCGTGACGAGCACCGCGACGCCGATCAGCGTACGGCGGACGGTTCGCCAACTGAACAACCATCGAACCAAACGCTTCATGCAGTCGAAACCTCGATAGGCCGGTCACTGCGCGGACTGGGCAAAATCGACTGTCGTTTGTCGGCCGGCAAAGGCGCCGGCTCGATCATCTGCGCCAGCATCCGCCGCTGTTCGATAAGTACGCGCATCTCCTCGTCCGACCGCGGCTCCGCCCGGCTGACGACTCCCATCGCCGGCTCGGAAGAAGCCAGATTCAGGACGGCGATCACGACCCACACGCAGGCCAGGCCGGCCCAGATGCGCCGGCTCGGCAGGACCAATTCGCGCCAGAGTTTCCCGCCTACGGCCAGAAACAGGTTCTGCCGATCGGTCGCCGCCTGGCGAGCGCGTGTCCTGTCCGATGGCAATTCGGGGGCGAGCGATTCATCCCACAGGCGGTCGAGCTTCGGTTCGACCGAGCAGTGCCGTTTCAACAGGATTTCGCGCGGCGTTTTCATGATGCGCCTTCCTCCAACAGTTTCCTCAGCGCCCGCTTGGCGTAATGGAGCCGGGATTTGACCGTGCCCACTTGCGCGCCGGTGATGCGGGCGATTTCTTCCAGTGAAAATCCTTCGATGAAATGCAACAACAACGCCGACCGCTGCGCCAACGGGAGTTTCTCCAGCAGTTTCATAAACTCGGCCTCCTGTTCCTCGCGGAGCAACACGTCCAGCGGATCCTCGCTGCTGGTGTCCGTCTCGGGCAACAATTCCTCGCGCAACTCGGCCTCGCGGCCCTGCCGCCGCCATTGCTGGATGCATTTCTGGTGGGCGATGCCGAACAACCAACCTCCAAATTTGTCATCATCACGAAGCGAATCGATGTGGCGGAAGGCGCTGATGAAGGCCTCTTGCACCAGATCGAGGCTGGCCTGTTCGTCGTGCAGCAGTTCGAATACATAGACGTACAACGGCAGTCGGTAGCGCCGGAAGAGCGTCTTCCATGCTTCGGCGTTGCCAGCCCGCGCGTCGGCCACGGGCAGTTGTTCGCGTTCAGCCACTACCAGCATTTACACCCAGTAGAATGCCGGGAGCGAGAAAAGGTTCATTGGTAGGGCATCAGATTCCGCAGAAATTCTTGCGAACAAATGAGTTGACATTTAGTATCACTACGATATCATTACGATACTATCACCACTAACGAAGAAGGGAGACAGATGTGAATGCGAGTCAAGCGAATGCCAGTCTGGAGCGTGTCGTTCAAGTGAAGAATGGTTGGGTCATGCTGCCGTTGCTGATCGGGTTGTTGATAGGAAACGTCGCATTGCTGGTTTACTCGATCGTTGCCGGTACCGTCGGGCATCCTGTAGACAGGCTTTTCATCCTGGCGGTGCTACTGCTTCCGGTGAGCATCATCCTGCTGACGGGGTTCTTCACATTGCAGCCGAACGAGGCGCGAGTGTTGATCCTCTTCGGTGCTTACCGGGGTACCGTCCGCGAGGCCGGGTTCCATTGGGGCAATCCGTTCTACTCCAAGGCGTGCGCATCGGCGGCGTCCCCGGCGCAGAGAACAGTTTCCCGGCACAAGATCTCGCTTCGCGCCCGCACGCTGAACGGCGAGAAACTAAAGGTCAACGACAAGCGCGGGAACCCCATCGAGATTGGAGCCGTGGTTGTCTGGCGTGTCGCGGACACGGCCCAAGCTGCCTTCGACGTCGACGACTACGAGAAGTACGTGGGAACCCAAAGCGAGTCCTCATTGCGTCACCTCGCCAGCACCTATGCGTACGACTACGGCGAGGAGAGCGAGATCACCCTCCGGAGCGGCGTCGATGAAGTCTCACAGGCCCTGCGGAAGGAATTGCAGGAGCGCCTTGGCAAAGCGGGAGTCACGGTGGATGAAGCGCGGCTGACCCACCTGGCCTACGCGCCGGAGATCGCCCAGGCGATGCTGCGCCGCCAGCAAGCCGAGGCCGTCATCGCTGCGCGCCAGAAGATTGTGCATGGCGCCGTCAGCATGGTGGACATGGCGTTGAGGGAACTGGCGGAGAAACACGTGGTGCAACTCGACGATGAACGCCGGGCGTCCATGGTGAGCAATCTCATGGTGGTGCTCTGTGGTGAGGCCGAAGTGCATCCCGTGATCAACACCGGCACGCTCTACAGCTGAGTGGCGGAAATGGCGGACCGCAAGTCATTTCTCTTGCGTATCGATCCTGCGCTCTGGGCTGACCTGGAAGCCTGGGCGCAGGACGAATTGCGCAGCGTCAACGGCCAGATTGAATACGTGTTGCGTCAGGCCGTCCACCGGCGCAAAGGCGGGCAACCCGCCCCCAACCCGCCTTCGGAAGACCAACGCTGACCCGATCACGCAGGCGCTGTCATGGCGGCGGATGGCCGCCCGCGTCCGCGATGACTCTCAGTTTCCCTTGGTTTGGAAAACCAACAAGTACGGGATTGCCGAGTGACCTTGTTTGTCTTTGAAGTTTTGGAACTGCGACTTGTTCAACCAATAGCCGTACGTCTTGCCGGGTTCGAGTCTGACCTTCAGCACCCAGGTCTTGTGGTCGGCTCCGTACCTGGGGTTCTCCACCGCTTCCGGCGTAGAGCCTTGCCACACGATGAGCGGACTCCACGAGCCGTCGGCCATTTCCTTACTGAACGTAACTTTGATTTCAACCACGCCAGGAGCAACGTCCTTGGCGCCCGATTCCGGCAGGGTTTTCACGACCACCGGCGCCATGGAGTCAATATCCTGCGCGCGGCCCGTGCCGGACATAAACTGGCTGAGAGCAGCGATGGTGATGATCGCGAGGACGTTGGCAATTCTCATGAACAAGTTCCTTTCTGGTTCTACTGTTCTTTGGTTCGAAACACGAGCAGGTAGGGAACTGCGGGACGGCCACCCTTGTCTGTGAAATACTGATGCTCCTCGCTATTGATCCAGAAGCCGTAGGTTCGTCCCGGCTCAAGCTTCACGTTGATCACGCACGTTCGGTGGTCGGATTCGTATCGCGGTTCTCCAATCATCTCCGGCATCGAATCCCTCCAAACTGCGGACCAACTCCAGTAGTTGTCGGTCATCTCTTTGCTGAACCGCGCGCGAATTTCCACGACACCCGGCGCCACGTCGCGCGCTCCCGAAATTGGCTCCGTCTCGACGACAACGGGCGGCAATCCCGCCACGGTCTGGCCTGCGTCTTCCGCCGTGGCGGTCGCGGTTTGCTTCGCCGCCTGGTTTTTCAGGATCTTGACGGTGCCATTGACGGCCGTGACTTTCACCGTCGCGCCGCCGTTGCCAAGGCTGCCTTTCAGGCTGTTGCCAAGGGGAAATTCTTTTTCCACTTTAAGCGAAGGGAATTCACTGCTGATGCTGCCGTTGACCGTGCTCACGGACAAGCCCGCGTCGGCATTGTCGGGCAATGCCAGCTCAATCTCGCCGTTGACCGCCTCGAGCGATACCGATTGTCCTCCGCCGAGTGAGATCATGTTCGCCGTGATCCGTCCGTTCACGGTGGCGAGTTTCAAATTGCGGGCGGCGTCCTGGATTTCCGTTTCGCCGTTGACGGTGGACCCGTTGATATCGCCCGCGACACCGTCAATCACGATGCGTCCGTTGACGCTGCTGATATCCGCCAGCCGCGCGCGCTGCGGCACCTGGATGGTGTAATCCACGCTGGCCTCATTTCTCTTGCTACCGAACCAGAGCCAACTCCAAGGAAACCCAATTTCGCCTGACGGCTGTTCCGTGTGAACGACGGCCCTGTCCGGCCCCGAATCAATATTGATGGTGACAGCTTCGACACTTTCGCTGGTCCTGCCGTGAATGGCGGCGTTGATGACGACGGCGTTGGTGCTCCAGCCGTGGATTTCGATCCGGCCTTTGACATTGTCGATGCTGAATCGTCCGTCCGCGTTGAATGGAAATGACCGGCTGGAATCCTTCCGAAACTCGCCGCCAGCGTCTTGATAAATGCCGGCTTGCTGCAAGTTTTGTGCGGTGATTTCCTTTGTGCGATCCTGTGTTCTATGCGATGCCACCGAGTAGATGGCACCCGCAATGAATGCAGACGCAATTGGAATCAAAACGATGCAGCCCGTGACAACCGCGAAGCGCCGCCAGAAACGATCGGGTTGTGGTGCCACCGGCGCGACGGACGCATTCGAACCGAAGGCCGATTTGACGTCGTCACGTGCCAGCACGATGAGCGCCCAGATTCCAATCGGGAAACCGATCAGGCTGCAAGCCACGATGGAGATGATGCCGGCCGCAATGGCCCAAGCGTAACTCCGCCGCTGCAACATTTGGAAGCCGCCGAACATGATCAGCAGCCCGGGGATAACCCGGAATAGCACGACGCTGACAATCGCCACCGGACCCCACGTGCCAACAAGATTTCCCAGACCGAGGAATTTGCCCAGCCATCCGCCGCCACTCGCCAGGAAAGAAAGCGCAACAAACGCCGAAAACAATTTCCACAACCCGGCCACCATCAAGCCCACCGCCGGCGCGGTGATTATCCCCGAGCTGGAGAGTGGTCTTCCCGCAGAAGGCGCGGCAAATTGCGTCGGTGTTCCGCTAATTGTTTCCACTGCCGTCTTGACCTGACTCGCCTGCTGATAGCGCCTCTGGGGTTCCTTTTCCAGCGCGTGCAAAACAACTTCGTCCAGCCTCACGTCCACCTGGACTTTCTTCGACGGCGGCGCGAAGCGGCCGATCGGCAGTTCGCCGGTGAGCATCTGGTAGAACACGACGCCGAGCGAGTAGATGTCGGCGCGATGATCCACGTCCTGCGGATGCTCGATTTGTTCGGGGGCCATGTAATGCGGCGTGCCGATCACATCGCGGGCGCTGGTGATCGTCAGGTCTTTGGCTTCGAGGCCGACGAGTTTCGCGAGGCCGAAATCGGCGATCTTCACCGCGCCGTCTTTGTCGATCAGGATGTTCTCGGGTTTGATATCGCGGTGGACGATGCCCTTGTCGTGCGCGTATTGCAGGGCGTCACAAATCTGCGGCACAATCGCCAGCGCTTCTTTCGGCGCGATCTTCGCCGAGTCGAGCAATTGACGGAGGTTCATGCCGTCTACGAATTCCATCACGAAATAAAACAGCCCGTCGGTCTGGCCGAAGTCATGGACGGAGACAATGTTGGGGTGCGTGAGCCGGGCCAGCGCTTTGGCTTCGCGCGTGAACCGTTCGGAAAACGCCGGGTCACGGCTGACGTTTGGCGGCAGGATCTTCAACGCCACCAACCGGTCGAGCCGTTTCTGGCGGGCCTTATACACCACGCCCATCCCGCCCCGACCAACCAGTCCCAGGATTTCGAGTTCGGGGAAATACCGCGCCAGTTCGGCCGGCGGTGGCGGCACGTACTCGGTGCGCGCGTTCTGATCGTTGGACTCACCCGCGCCCGTGCTCGACGCGAAGCCGCGTTTCAGCAGGCAGGCGGGACAAAGTCCCTGGGGCGCGTCGGCAGCCAGTACGGCTCCGCACCGGGCACATCGTTTCTCCTCACTCATATCGGCGAATCCTTTCTACCTCATCGCTTCCACTCATTACAGAAGCGAATGCGGACAAAGGTTACAACGAAAGAGCCCGTCACGAAGCGAAGGCCGCGAAGAGGTGGCGGATTTCCTCGTCGATCTCCGCTGGGGTGGCAACCGTGTGGGAAATTTCTTCGCGCAACAACTCGCGGTACCGTCGTCGCAAGCGGTGTACCGCCACCTTGGCGGCGCCCTCGGTTGTCCCGAGTCTGGCGGCCACTTCGGTATACGACGTCGCGCCCTTGCCTTCCGTCAACCACACCTTCAACTCGCCGAACTGTTTCCCCTTGCCGTCGGCGACGAACTCGGCTTGCAGGCGCGCGAGCACCTGGTCGAGCAATGCCAGCGCCCATTGGCGGTCGAGCAATTTCTCGGCGGTCAGATCGTCCGCCGGTTGGGACCGATAGCGGGTTTCCGCCGTCTGGGTATCCAAGGACAGATGCGGTTGACCGCCGCCGCGTTTGGCCGCGCGCGCGCGGTCCCACTCGTTGGCCAGAAAATGCTTCAGCGACGCCAGCAGGAACGAGCGGAACTTCCCCTTCTCGCGGTCGACAGCTGCCAGATAATTCTTCGCCAGCAGTCGCGCGAAAAATTCCTGGGTCAGGTCTTCGGCTTCGTGGGGGCTGTGGCCGCGTCGTCGCACGTAAGCGTAGAGCGGGTACCAATACGCGCGGCACAATTCTTCGAGCGCGCGTCCGGCCTCGGGCGACGGGCCATGCCCGGCGGTCAGCACCACCGTCCACCGCGTGGCGGCAAAAGAACGATCGCCACCAGATCGCGTCTCCCGAGCTCGCGCGGATGTGGTCATGGCGACGGATGGCCGCTTTGGACGGCCTCGGCGAGGTGATGCATGGCGAGTTCTTCGCCGAGGGCGAGCACGTTGTCGAAGTACTCGACCATCTCCGGTTCCGTGGCGATATCCACGATCTTGTCGCCGACGGCGGATACCAGTCCTTTGATCTGATCCCGGCGGCGTCCGAGTTCGACCATGCGCAGCGAGACCTCGGCGCTGGGTTGTTCGTCCACGCCCACCTGAACGGCTGCCCGCTCCAGGGATTGCCCGACCAATTCGGTCAGCAGATAGAACGGCCGGTCCTGCATCGCGCGCGCGACCGCCAACAAGAATGGCGCGGTCGCCTTATCAATCTTTCCCTCCGCGCAGTCGCGGGCCATTGCCAGCACGGGCGTGTCGGGCGTGAAACCAAGTCTTCGGGCGGAATAACGCGAATACCCCGCCACTTCAAGCGTATGAATCCGCGCCCGGGCCGCTTCGGTGGCGTAATCGTGGTATCGGATCGCCCACGACGGCACCTTCAAATCCGCCACGCCTTTGTCTTGGGCCAGCAACAGATTCAGTTCGACGAACCACGGGACGATATTGGCGGTGTCACCTTTCTCGACGGCGCGGAGCAACGGCAACGCGGTCGCGGGATCGTGGTTGACCGCGGCCTCGCACGCGTAGCGCAACGCGATGTCGAGGTTCGTCCCGCTGGCGGCCAGCGCCGATACGAAGAGGGCGCGTTTGGTCGGCCAATCGCCGATGAGTTCCGCGGCGCCCCAGATGAGTTGGTAATCGTTGGTTCCTTGTTTCGCCACGCGTTCGATCAGCGCGCGGTCGATCTGCGTCAACTTCAACAGTTCAGTGGTCTGTAGTTGGCTGGTCGTGCGGCGCATCTGATCGACCTGCCGAAAGTCGTCGAACGTGGGGAGAGGCTGGGCGAAGGCCGCAGAATTCAGGAGGACGGCAACAAGGATAAGAAGCAATCGTCTCATGGTGGATTCTGAATTCCAGCTACTGTATTCTGTTGCTTGCGATGGCTGTCAAAATTCATTTGGTGAAGAAGAAGATCTCGATGGGCGTCGGCGACCTCGTTGCCGAGCCGCTGGCGAACGCTGGCCGCGTGGGCGGGCTGGGGATGTGGACACGCCTGGCGATGGGCCGAGAAGCGCATGTGACCCACCAGCGCACGCAGGCGGGATTGCACGAAGGCTATGCGCGAGAGATCGCCGTGCGTTACCAGACGATGGTTGACGATTTCGAGGTGACAATCCAGGGACGCATCGACGGCGTGTACATGCCGCTGAACGGCGGCCCGCACGTGATCGAGGAGATCAAGTCGGTGGTCGTGCCGCCGCGCGCGTTTGCCGCCCTTGATGAGAACTCCTACCCGCACTACACCGAGCAACTACGGCTGTATTGTTTTTTCGTCGAACAGGAACAGAAGACCGCGTTGGGCCGCCTCGTGTTTGTCAATGTGGCGGATGGAACGACGAAGGAAATCGAGATTCGCGGGCCGTTCGACGATTGCGAGCGGCTAATCGCCGACCGTGTGCGCGCGTTGATCGTCCAAGCGCGGGAAGAGCAGCGACGACAGGAACACCGGCGAACCCAATCGACGGTGCTCCGCTTTCCGCACGACCGCGTCCGGCCCCATCAGGATGAGATGATGGCGGCGGTTGAGCACGCGTTGAAAGAAGGGCGGCACCTGCTCGTCTCCGCTCCCGCCGGAGTCGGCAAGACAACGGCAGCCCTTTACCCCGTGGTGCAGTACGCGCTGGCGCATGATAAACGGGTGTTTTTTGTCACCGCCAAGAACACCCAGCAACAAATCGTCCTGGAAACGCTTCGACGCATGGGCCTGCACGGATCGGCGCATCCGAACGCAGTGTTCTTTCGCGCGCGCGAGAGCATGTGCATCAACGACGTATACGCCTGCCGCGAAGAGTCTTGCCCGCACCTGCGCGATTTCCGCGTGAAACTCGAGACGACGCGGGTTGCCGACCGCTTGCTGGCCGAGCGGCTGATCACGCCCGATGCGATGATGGAGGCGGGACGTGGCACGAGCCTGTGTCCATTCGAGTTGGCGCTGGCCGAGGCCGAGCTAACCGACGTGATCGTCTGCGATTACAATTATGTGTTCGATCCGCAGGTATATTTCCGCCGGTTCTTCCTCGAAGCGGACTACTCGAATGCCATTTTGGTCATCGACGAAGCGCACAACCTCGTCCAGCGCGCCATGGATTACTATTCGCCGAGCCTGTCGCGGCAGCACATCCGTGATTTGAGCGGCAACCTGCGGCACGTCGAGCCGTCGCTGGCGAAGGAACTAAGGAAATTCCTGGGGGAGATCGACGACTTCTTCCGCAGCCAGGTGCGCACCAAGGGCGACGAATACACCCAACTCGACGAGAGCGACGTGGGCCAGGACAAATACCTGATACCATCGCCGCGAGAATTCTTCGAGGGACTCAAGCCGACCTTCAACAAGCTGACCGTCCGTTACCTGTTGGACAAGACAACCAGCGGACGGGCGATCCCTGATGACCCCGTCGATGAGTTTTTCTCGGCGTTCGGGCAGTTTTGCGTCGTGCTGGGGATGGAAGGCGAGGAATTTTCGTACGTCTACGACACGACAGGCGGCGAAGCTCTGAAAATTGTGTGCAAAGACCCGTCGCGGCAACTGGCGCGTCGGCTGGAGGGGTTTCATAGCGTGATTGCCATGTCGGCGACGCTGGAACCGATGGTGTTTTACCGCCAGATGCTCGGGTTCGACACCGAGAGGACGGACCAGGCCAGCTTCCCATCCCCCTTCTCCAAGGAGAACCGGCGCATTATCGTCGTGCCGACCGTTTCGACCACGTTTCGGGTCCGCGCGGCCCATTACGGCAGGATTGCCAAGATCATCGCGACGACCGCGGAGGCCCGATCTGGCAACTACATGGCGTTATTCCCCAGCTACGATTTCTTACGAGGTGTGGCTGGACAAGTGCCCGAGGGCTTCTGGGAAGTTCTCGTCCAGGAACCCAAGATGACCGAGCAGCAGCGGTTGACGCTTCTGGAGGCGCTCCAAGAACCGCAGCCCCCGAAGCTAATTCTTGCCGTCCAAGGCGGCCTTTTCGCGGAAGGAGTGGACTATCCGGGTGAAACGCTCTCGGGGGTCATCATCATCAGTCCCGCCCTACCCCAGGTAAGTTTCGAGCGCGAACTGATGCGTCAATTTTACGAGGAACATTACGGGAAGGGGTTCGAATTCGCCTACCTTTATCCCGGCATGAACCGGGTTATTCAGTCGGTCGGCCGGCTGATTCGGAGCGAATCGGATCGGGGCGTGGCAGTGCTTGTGTGCCAACGGTTTGCGCAAACGCAGTATTCAACACTTTTCCCGCCGGATTGGTCTGAGAGTATGGCCGGTGAGCCGTGCTGGGTACAATCTGGCCGATGAGCTGGCGGATTTCTGGGGTGGTAACCCTAGGGAACTGGTGCGGTGAATCCACTTTACAATCGTGTGACGATGACTATATAGTTCTTACTGCCAGAAGTTTAAGGAGGAAGTGGGTCGAAGAGCATGATTCAAGCAAAACAGGAGTCGTTTCTACAATCAACGGAGGAGCTCGGAAGCGGCTATTGCCGGAGCGCAGGACTGGCTCTTGGGACAACAGGCTTCGGACGGTCATTGGTGCGCGGAACTCGAGGGCGACACGATCCTCGAATCCGAGTACCTGATTTACCTGCATTTCATTGACCGGTCTGGACCCGGTCATCATTCGCAAGACTGCGAACTACATTCGATCCAAAGTGCTTCACGAAGGGGGATGGTCCATCTATCCGAATGGCCCCGACGGACTTGAGCGCCTCCGTGAAGGCCTACCTCGCACTGAAAATGGCGGGCGACCCGACGGACGCTCCGCACATGGCCAAGACCCGCGAAGCGATCCGTGCGGCAGGGGGAGTCACGCGCTGCAATACCTTCACCAAGATTTCGCTGGCCATGATCGGTCTGTATCCGTGGGGAGGATGCCCGGCCATTCCGCCCGAGCTGATTCTCCTTCCGAAGTGGTTCAGCTTCAGTATTTACAACATGTCGTCGTGGTCGCGGGCGATGCTGGTGCCGCTTTCGATCATCCGTTCGCGGGAACCCGTCAAGCCGCTTCCCCGGGAGTGGCAGATCGACGAATTGTGGGTGGAAAGCCGCGAGAAAGCCGATATTCGGCTCCCGCGCGACTTGCACACGTTCACATGGCACAACTTCTTTCTCGTGGTCGATCATTTCCTGAAGTTCGTCCACCGGCATCACCCGGTTCCGTTCGTGCGACGGTTCGCCATGCGGAAGGCCGAACGCTGGGTGATCGAGCATGGACGGACCCCCGGCGGTCTCGGCGCGATCTTTCCCGCCATGGCCAACTACGTCATGGCGCTCCATGTCCTCGGGTACAGCAACGAAAGTTACCTCGTGGCGCACGGCATCCTCGAAATGGAGAAGCTCGAGATCGAAGAAGATGAAACACTGCGACTGCAGCCGTGCTTCTCTCCCGTTTGGGACACGGCGATCAGCGTCAACGCGCTCCACGAATCGGGACTGCCAGCCGATCATTCCGCACTTCAGGCGGCGTCGCGGTGGTTGCTGGACAAGGAAGTGCGCCGTCCGGGAGACTGGCGCGTGAAACACTCGGAAAGCCATCGCTACACCGAACCGAACAAGCCCGTGGGCGGATGGTTTTTCGAGTACGACAACGAGTTTTACCCGGATGTGGACGACACGGCGATGGTGCTCATGGCCTTGAACCGGGTCAGCACAGAATTCGACCGTGAAAAGTCGGCGGCGATTCGTCGTGGCACGCGCTGGGTGCTAGGGATGCAGGGCAAGGACGGCGGGTGGGCCAGTTTCGATAAAGACAACGATAAGTGGCTTTTCACCCAAGTACCGTTCGCCGACCACAATGCGATGATCGACCCGAGCACATCGGACATCACCGCGCGCGTCCTGGAGTGTTTGGGACATTTCGGATTCACGACGGAAGACGAATGCGTCGAAAAGGCCGTCGCCTTCCTCAAGCGCGACCAGTCAGCCGACGGCTCTTGGTTCGGCCGGTGGGGCGCGAATTACATTTACGGGACGTGGCAGGTACTGCGCGGCTTGCGGGTGATCGGCGAAGATATGCGCCTGCCCTATATCCGCCGGTCCGTCGCCTGGCTGAAGTCTTCGCAAAATGCCGACGGCGGCTGGGGTGAATCGCTGCGCAGCTACGATGACCCGCAGTTCAAAGGCATCGGACGGAGCACCGCCTCACAAACGGCCTGGGCGATCATGGGCCTGATTTCCGCCGGGGAAGTGAACTGCCCCGAGGTCGCCCGCGGGATCAAGTACCTGATCAACCACCAGGAGTTGGACGGCTCGTGGGACGAAGAGCTGTTCACCGGCACCGGTTTTCCGCGCGTGTTCTATCTGCGGTATCACTACTATCGCAACTATTTCCCGTTGATGGCTCTGGGGATGTATGCGCGCCAGATGATGCAGGGTTTTCCGCCCGTGCCGCGCGAACTCGAGAAGTCGCGCGTCATCCAATTGTTCTTCAAGCAGCCGCGGATACTTCGGAAGGTGGCCCGACTCCGCGCGTTGGCGCACTTAACGGAAGTGTAGTAGGATTCGAAAAACAGGAGACGCATACCAATGAGATTCCCATTTACATTGTCGGCGAAGATGGCCCGATACATTATCACCCAGAAGATCAAGAAGACCGGGAAATTCGCCATCGTGCTGCAACTGGAGCCGTTGCACACCTGCAACCTCACCTGCACGGGCTGCGGTCGCATCCGCGAATACTCGACCAATCTCAAGGACATGATGAGCCTGGAAGATTGCCTCGGCGCCGCCACCGAGTGCAATGCGCCGATGGTTTCCATCTGCGGCGGCGAACCGCTGATCTATCCCAAGATCGAGGAACTCGTCGACGGGCTGCTCGATCAGGGCCGGATCGTTTACGTTTGCACCAATGGCATGTTCATGCGCAAAAAGATGCGCGAATGTCTGGCGCGAAACTACAGCGCAGCGGTCGAACCGAAGCTCACAGCCCTGCTGGCGCAAAGCCTCATCACCGAGAAGGAAGCCGCCGAAATCCGCAAGGGCAGGAACGACGGCCGCCCGGGCATCAAGCCGAGCAAATGGATGTACTGGAACGTCCACGTGGACGGCCTCGAATACATTCACGACCTGATCGTCGAACGCGAAGGTGTGTTCAAGGAATGCGTCGAAGCGATCAAGATGGCCAAGATCCTCGGCTACCAGGTGGCGACCAACTGCACCGTCTACAAAGAGACGGACATGGACGAGATCGAGAAGATGTTCGATTTCCTGTCCAATCTTGGCGTGGACGGGCACACGATCACGCCGGGCTACGAATACGATGCCGCCAAGAAAGACATGATTAAGCGCCTAAACAAGCAGCCCGAGGCTTTTTTCCTCACGCGCAAAATGACCCGCGACAAATTCAAAAAAATCGTCGAATGGGGCCAGAAGTACACGTTCTTCGGTTCGCCGATTTATCTGGAATTCCTCGCGGGCAAGCGCGACCTGCATTGCACCGCCTGGGCGATCCCGACCCGCAACGTCCGCGGCTGGAAGGCCCCCTGCTACCTGATGACCGACGGCCATTACGGGCGGTATCAGGAGATGCTGGAGAAGGTCGATTGGGACAAGTACGGCGTCTTCAATGGCGTCGCCCGCGATCCGCGCTGCGAGAATTGCATGACCCATTGCGGCTACGAACCCACGCCGTCACTCGGCATCGACACGCAGCCCGGTGACACGTGGAAACTGATCCGTTACAACTTTGGCCGCAAGCCCGCGCCCGTGGCCAATGCGTCCCACGTGGATGCCTACAATGGCGTCACGACCGGCCGCGGCCACCTGACCGGTCAGCGTAATTCCGTTCAACAAAATATCCAACAGGTGTTGGCCGAACGGGAAGTGACCGCCGCTGTGGCCGCCGAAACCAACGGCCATGGCCACGACGAGCTGCTGTAGTTGAGCCGTCGTAAGGGCGCTCCGGGAAAGCGACGGGAACCATGATTGCCATTCTCGTTGCCGTACGTCAGGAACTCCGCCCCATTCTGCACCGGGCGGACGCCAACCATGTTGTCCGCCAGGAACACCTCGATTTTCACGAGGGCACGCTCGGCGGTCAATCGGTCGCCCTGCTCGCGCTCGGCATCGGCAAGGAATGCGCGCGCATCGCCGCCGAAATGACCATTCGCTGCTACCGCCCCGACCTCGTGATCAGCTCGGGGTTTGGTGGTGGGCTGCAGACGGGCATTTGCGCCGGAGATATCGTGATTGGCACGGAGATTCTCGAACTGGGCAGGGACCAGGGCGACCAGATTACCTGGACGACGACCCACAAACCGCTCCGGCCCGCTCGCATTCGTTGGGATGACGATTCGGGAATCCGCGTCCATTACGGCAAAATCCTGACGACGGATGAGATGGTATTGCGGGCGTCAAACAAGGCGCGGATCGGCCGGGCCACCGGCGCTCTGGCCGTTGATATGGAAACCAGCGCCGTCGCGGCGGTATGCGCGGCCCGGAAAACGGATTTTCTCGCCGTCCGCGGGATCACTGACCTGGTCGACGAGGACCTGCCGGATGAATTCAACGATTTTTTCGTGCTCGGCCAATTGCGGGCTGACCGCGTGTTTTCCAGTTGCGCGCGCGACCCGCGCGTGCTCGCCGATCTGGCCCGACTTGGCTATCGGGCCAAGCATTCCGGCGCGAAACTGGCCCGCTTTCTCGAAACCGCCGTCGGACAGTTACACCTTCCAGCCCTGGCGTCGCGCAATCTCTAGCAGGGACGGCAGCAGAACGAGCGCGGCCAGCAGGCAGGAGATGACGCCGAGGGTCGTCACCAAGCCGAGGCTGCGGATGCCGCGGTGCGCGCCGATCAGCAGGCTGGCAAACGCGAGGGTGGTGGTCAAGGCCGAGAGAATCACCGCGCGTCCTGTGCTTTTGCCGTAGAACGTCGCTTCGTGGCTTTCCCGAAACCGTTGGACCACGTAAATCCCGTAGGCGACGCCGATGCCAACGATCAGCGGCAGCACCATGATGTTGGCCGGGTTGAAATTGATTCGCACCGCCACCATCGCCCCGAACATCCATGCCGTTCCGACCAATAGCGGCAGGATCGTCAGCAGCGTGGCATAGCCGCCGCGGAAATCAATGAAGATGAGGACGACGATCACCAGCAGCGCCCACAACGCCGCGCGGCAATAGCCCGTCTTGAGGATTTCCACAAATTCGTACAGCCCCAGCGGCGTGCCCGTTGCCTTCGGCGCGACCGACTGCACTTCGCGCACGAACCTCACGAGCGGCTCGCGCTCCCAGATGTTCTCCTTGGGGAAGACGCGCACGAGAAACTTGCCCGGTTCTCCCCACCAGCATCTGGCGCAATTCCGGGGGCACATCGTCGATGCTCATCGGCCTGTCTACAATCTGGTCGGACATGAGTTGCAGTTGCGCCTGCAAGTCCGCGTAGAACCGTTGCTCATATCTGGCGAGACGCTGCCGCAGGTCGTCGGGCCCCAGCGCCTGCAACGTCTGCCGCGTTTGCGTGGTGGCGTCGACCAGGGGTTTCAGCGCCGTCTCGGCGGCGGAATCGCCGTGTTCGGTTGCCGCACGCAAGAGTTGGTTCGCCCGCAATCGCAAGGACGCCAGCGACCGCAGATCGAGTTCCGCATCCGCTGGATCGGCTGGCGGAATATCGAACTGCACCGAACCCAACTCCTTCTGGATGCTGCGAATGATCGCAGCTTTCTGTTCCTGTTGTTCGGGGATCAATTCGGCGATGCTGTGAACGCTGGCCACGCTGGGAAGTTTGGCCAGGCGTTCCTGTAAATCCCGGGTCTGCTGGAGATTGTCGCACACGATCGCCGCAAACAGGGTCGATTCCACGTCGGCATGCAGCAATCGCAGTTCGGTTTCGACGGACGCCAACCCTTTCGATTGCAAGTTCAGGACGTTGTAGTCAAAGCGCAGCGTCCGCGCCGCCACCAGCGCCGCCACGGTGATCAGGCCGAACACGGTCAGCATCCGATAAGGCCGGCGCAAGAGGAGTCGCTCGACACGCGTGCCTGCCGATTGCGCGGAGACCGGCGCGGCCCCACCCTTGCGGTGCGCCAGCAGCAGAAGCGCCGGCAATATGGTCATCATCCCCGCCGTGGCGATCAGCATCCCGCCGCCCGCGATGATGCCCAACTCCGTGACTCCGCGAAAACCGCTCAGGCCCATCGCGAAAAACGCGGCGGCGTTGGTGACGCCCGCTGTGACAATGCTCGGACCGGTATGCTTGATGGTGGACCGGACCGCATCCGGCTGTGGAAGACCCTTGCTCAATTCCTCGGTGTATCGGGCAACGAATTGGATGCCGAGATCGATCCCCAACCCGAGAATCATGATCGCGAACGTCACGGTAATCATGTTGAGATGGCCCACCGCGAGCGTCGTGTATCCCATGCAGACCGCCAGCACAATCGCCATGGAGGCGATGAGCATCGCCACCAACGTGCAGGCGACGAACAGCGAGATCCGCATCATTCGGGGAAACGTCACGGCATACAACAGGAAGAGGAGGACCGCCGTCAGCACGGTCGCCTTCGTGGCGTCGCTCTGCGACTGGCGCATCTCGTCGTAATCGAGCACGGGTTCGCCGGTGAGGTTGATGCCGATGCCCGGAAACTGATGGCGAACCTCCTTCATGATGCGGCGCAACTTCGGGATCGTGGCCGCATGATGCTCGTCCGAGGTCTCCTTTCCCAATCGGGGATGGATCAGCAACAGAAACATCCTGCCTTTGCGAAATGTCTGGTAGCCCTGCCAGCGCAATTCTTCCTGGGCTTCGCCCAGCATCTCCGGGCTGAAGAACGCGCTGGCCCACGGGGACAGTAGCGCGTCGCTATCCTCGTGGCCGTTAAACGTTCCCATCTGCCCGACGATGGCGGTCAAGGTTGGCACGAACGACTCGATCTGCTTGCGTTCCGTTTCGGGCGCGACATCCATTTGCATCAGCATCCGATCCATGGAATCGAAAAAGGTGTCGAGCTTGGGCCGGTGCTGAAGGATCGTCAGCAGTTGCTTGAAATCCTTGAGCGACCCTTCGATTTGATTCAGGTCATCGATCGACAGGTAGTACAAAAACCATTTCTTCAGCGCGTTGATGTCGGTGCGGTAGTACAGATCGTCCTGGGTAAACGACTGCGCGACCGGGGCGTCGGTCGGTCCCGGATTGTTCGTGGACGACAGCAACTTCGACACCAGCGCGTCGATGGCCGCCCGGTTCTGGAGCGGCTGGTCGCTCTCGACGACAATGATGTAATCTTCCTCCGACCGGAATTCCCGGGCGTATTCGCTGTAGAGGCGCCAGTACTCGCTGTCGCGGCCAATGAGATCGTTCTGGCTGGTTTTGAATTCGAGACGACGAACGGCGTAGAAGGAAGACACGCCCGCGAGCAGGACGCCCGCGACCAGAAACGCCAGAGGCCAACGGCACACCCAGTCGGCCAATCCGCTAAGAAACCGTTGTCGCATCAGGGGCCACGCGCGGGGGTTATCGCATGGAGAAAACGGAAAAACAAGCCCGCGCGGTCAGCGCCCGGCGGCCACGGGTTCCCGTTCGGTTTTCTTGCCGCCCTTGTTGGCCAGCGCCGCTTTCACGAGGTTCGCCCCGAGGTCCCACATCGGTCCGGGCAGCTTGTAGCAATCGTTGAGCACGTCGTCGAGCGCGTTGACGAAATACTGGATGTCCTCGTCCGTGATGACAAACGACGGCAACACGCGGATGATGTCGCCGTGGTTGCCGCTGACCTGCGTCAGTACGTGATGCTTCTCCAACAGCGGCATCACCACCATTTGCGCGAACAAGCCGTCATGCGCCGCGTGCACCATTTTCCACGCGACCTTCATCTTGAGGCTCCGCGGCTCGTGGAACTCGATGCCGACCATGCAACCCTTCCCGCGCGCCTCCATCAGCACTTCGTGGCGGGCTTTCAGGCCGTTGACCGCATCCAGAAGCTTCTGGCCCTGCGTGGCGCTGCGTTCGACCAGTTTCTCCTCGTCGAGGATGTGCAGCGTCGCCAACCCCACCGCCATGCCGAGGTTGTTGCGGCCGAAACTGGAGGAATGGACCCAGCAACGGTCCATCCGGTTGAATACCTTCTGATAGATCGAGCGGCGGGTAATCATCGCGCCGACGGGCACATAACCGCCGCTCAGCGATTTGCTGGTCGAGATGATGTCGGGTTCCAGGTTCCAGTGCTCGAACGAAAACAGTTTGCCCGTGCGCCCGTAGCCGGTCTGCACCTCGTCGCAGAAAAACAGCGTGCCGTACTTGCGGCAGAGCGCCTGCGCCGCCGGCAGGTAATCGTCGGGCGGAATCCGCACGCCCTTGCCCTGGATACATTCCACCGCCAGCGCCGCGATATCTTTCTTCGACAGGGCTTTTTCCAGCGCTTCGAGATCGCCGTAGGGCACTTCCACGCCCGGCAGCATCTCGCCGAAACTTTCGCGGAATTCTTCGTTGCCCATGATCGAGAGCGACCCGAGCGACAACCCGTGCCAGCCGTGGTCGAGGTAGGCAAACTTGCTGCGCCCGGTCGCGGCGCGGGCGAACTTCAGCGAGGCCTCGACCGCTTCGGTGCCGGAATTGCAGAAGAACACGGCTTCGAGATGCGGCGGACAACGTTTGACGAGCGCCTCGGCCAGCAGCCCCGCCAGGAAGGCGCAATCCATCTGCACCATGTTGGGCAGATCGAGGTCGAGCACGTCGCGGATGACCTGCGCGACCTGCGGGTGGTTGCGGCCAATCGAGTACACGCCGAACCCGCTCAGCATGTCGAGATAGCGGTTGCCTTCCTTGTCCCAGAGATACTGGCCTTTGGCGCGGGTATAGACCCTGTCGAAGCCGATGGTGCGAAACACCTTCACCAGCGTCGGGTTGATGTATTTCTCGTGCAACTCGTAGTTTTCCCCGAGCCGGTCGGTGACGATCTTCTTCAAATCGAGCGATGACATAACGGCGCGAGTTTATCGCGCTGTCGGCGGCGGTTCAAGCCTTGAACCATCGGCCAAAATCCCCGCTGGAAAGACATTTGCCTCCGTGCTAGATTCGAGTCAGGACTATGAGAAAGTGGATCACATGGATGGCGGCGATCTCGATCGGTTTTGCCGTCGCCGTTGGCGCCCGAGCGCAGACCTTTGAGCCCGCAGCGACAGATTCCCCCGACCAAACGATGGCGGGCGGGGTGCGAAAATTGTTGTCCGATAGGCCATTCTTTGGCACGGAAAGCGTGCTGACACTGAATGGCAGTTACGTCAACACACCCAAGGAGGATTACGAACAAACCGGTGTGTGGGATGTGTGGGACCTTCCCCTGTCCCTGGATCAAATGCACGGGATGATTGCCGAGATTTCCTTCGGCGGCAGTGACAAACAGGGCCAATGGCAGCTCACCTACCGACAGAGGATGGCGACCGTGGACAGCGACTGGCAGGCGATTGCCGCTGCCAACAGTTCGTTGAGCCTCTCAGATAGCCGCTCCCAGGTGCTCAAGGCCAGCTACAACGTTCGGGACTGGTGGAAGGTCGGAGTGGCGGCGGTTGTGGAAGACCGCTCGGGCGCGGACCCGACGGTCGATCCGGGAACATTTGGGCTGAATGGTCGGGAGTCCATGGGCTTCCAAATCGACGCGGTCTTGAAATTTTGACGGGGCCATTTTCGGCCGGTGGACGGTTCGCCCACTCCTTCCCCTTTTGCCAGTAATCGGTTGTCGTTTCGCGGTCGGCCTGTTAGAAGTCGCTGCCGGACGCGCGGTGAGAGAACGATCATGGCGAACCTTTTCCTCGGACTGGACTGCAGCACGCAAAGTCTTTCGGCCGTGGTGATCGATCACGATGCCCGCCGGATCGTCTACCACGACTCGCTCAACTTCGATCAGGCGCTGCCGCATTATGGGACACAGAATGGTACGTTGCGCAGCACTGAGCCGCTCGTGGTCCACAGCCCGCCGCTGATGTGGGTCGAAGCGCTCGATACGCTGTTGGCGCAAATGAAAACGGACGGCGTGCGGCTGGGTGAAATCCTGGCCGTCAACGGCAGCGGACAACAACATGGCTCGGTGTACCTCAACCACCGCGCCCGGGGCGCGCTGGGGCGGCTCGACGCCACAAAACCGCTCGTCGAAAACCTTCACGGCGTGTTCGCGCGGGCCACATCACCGATCTGGATGGATTCCTCGACCAGCATCGAGTGCGCCGAGATTCGCGACGCGCTTGGTGGGGTCAGGGCTACGGCGCAAGCGACCGGCTCGGACGCCTTCGAGCGGTTCACAGGGCCGCAAATCCGCAAATTCTACAAGACCGAGCCGGACGATTACGCCCGGACCACGACAATCGCGTTGGTGAGTTCGTTTCTGGCCTCGATCGTCGCCGGCAGGATGGCGCCAATCGATCCCGGCGATGGCGCGGGCATGAACCTCATGGACATCCGCAAAAACGCGTGGCATCCGCGGGCGCTGAGAGCGACCGCGCCACAGTTGCGGAAGAAACTTCCGGCGCTCGCCCGGTCGTCGAAAGTCATCGGCAACATCAGCCCGTATTTCGTAACGAGATATGGGTTCCAGTCGAAGGCCAAGGCGTTGGTTTGGTCCGGTGACAATCCGTGCAGCATGATCGGGCTTGGCCTCATCAAGGAAGGCGCGGTGGCCATCAGTCTCGGCACGAGCGACACGCTGTTCGGCTATATGAAGCGGTGCCGCGTGGATGACCGCGGCGAAGGCCACGTGTTCGGCGCGCCCACGGGGGATTACATGAGCCTCATCTGCTTCAAGAACGGCTCGCTCGCCCGCGAACGCGTCCGCGACATGTACCGGTTGGATTGGGTCGGCTTCAACCGGGCGCTCGATGCGACCCCGCCCGGCAACCGCGGCGCGGTCATGCTGCCGTGGTTCGAGGCGGAGATTGTCCCGCGCGTCAACCGTCCCGGCATCCATCGGTTCGATCTCGATCCGAGTGACGCGGCGGCGAATTGCCGGGCCGTCGTCGAGGCGCAACTGATGTCGATGCGGATCCACTCGCAATGGATGAAGGTCCGACCGAAACGGATTTGCGCCACGGGCGGCGCATCCACCAACAGCGCGATCCTGCAAATCATGGCGGACGTGTTCGACTGTCCTGTCGTCCGCATCGAGGTCGCCAAGAGCGCTGCCCTCGGCGCGGCGCTCCGTGCCAGCCACGGCTGGCTCGCGTATTCCGGCAAGAAACCGCGGTGGCAGGACGTCGTTGCCGGTTTCACCGATCCGCTTCCCGATAGCGAGGTCCGTCCCCGCGCGACATCGGCACGAGCGTACGATCGACTGATGGAGAAGTACGCCACCCGCGAGCGGGAAGCGATGCGCGAGGAGTGAACCACGAAGTACACGAGGACGGCGACGCGACCGGCGACATTGATCGCGATCATGGTCGTTGCCGACGGTGTGATTGTGTCAATGATTGGACGTTGGCCCGATTTCCCTTCAATCGGGAACTAAATCCAGAATCTGCTTTCTAAGCGGTCTTTTATAAATGCCCTTTGAGATATAGTTCATGACGCCGACGATGCCGGACATGCCCGCTCGGATTCTCTTTCGGTATTCGGCAACGGAGGTCTCATCTTCCACCTGCCGGGGATGAACCAGAGAATCCCTAAATTTCCTAAAGTTCATGAGATTGCTCCATGTGGCACTGCTGAAGTCGAATCCGCTTACGAACCTGCGTATCAACACTCTTAGCTTATCATCCAGTTTGTGGAACTCAGTCCTTTGAACCGTCTTACACTTATCTGCTGAGAAGTAGACACCTTTATCATTGAGAAAAGCTATTTCGTGCGGCGGGAGCGTCTCCGCTTTGGCAAAGGAATCAGCGATATAATTCACAAAAGCTTCGATTGCGCTTGACGTACAAAACACTGCGGCGCGGTAAAAACGGCGCGCTTCCGTGTCATTTCCTTCCTTGGCAGCTTGCTCGGCTCGGAGGAAAAACTGATGTGAATCCTGTAGGTACTCTTCAAACATGGCTCAAATCTTTCCCAAGACCTTATTCGCCTCGAAGGTAGCCCTCTTCGCCTCATACGACTGAATCGCTGCGTTGGCCAGTTCCTTGTTGATGCGTTTCTTTGCCGCCTTAGTTGCAAGCACCAAGAACACTTCGAGCATTCGGCCCAACTCTCCCGAGCTGTATCGCGTGCCCAACCCACGATACGTGTCAGGGTCGGTCCCTTTGAGTCGAGCTTGCGATAGCGCTTTAGCGTTCAACGGGTCATCCGGGGCCGGAACAGAATCCGGCAGCGCATAGTGATTCTTTAGGTACTCCGAATTCCTTTGGAACAAGCCTGCCGCAAACGCCCAACTTGCTACGACAGACAACGAAAGCGCCTTGCGCGCATATTCCGCGCTGGTGTCCAGTTCCCTCTCCGATACGCGCGACCGTTGTACCTGATGAAGGCGAGCGAATTCTTTACCCATCTGCACCAAGTTCTTATCGGACCAATTCACCTTCTCTCTCAGCGCAAAATAATCCTCGTCTATCCCTCCCGATTTACAGACTACGGGCCGATGAAACTCGTCGTCCTTCGCTCCCACCCCCAAATAGAAATTGACGATTAAGGTCCGCGCCACTCGCACCGTTGGAGACTCTGGGCTCCTTCTGTCTGCAAAATCCTCACCCGCTTCTAGCAACCCTACCGCTTGACACAGATCCCTCAATTCAGAGCCGAGCAGTTGCTCGCGCATTCGATCCAACAGATCATTGGGCACGGCGATTGATGTGTTATTAACAGTGGCGATCTCCACCTTTTGCTCACGGGAAAGATTGAAATACACGCGCACACCGTGAAAAGTGGCTCCCCTCTGCTTTTCTGCCTTCATTATGGCCCGAATGCGGTGCTGCCCGCCATAAACCTTCAGAGGCTTATCGCTTCGATACGAAGTGTCGTATTCCGTGACCATGTCTTCGAAGCTTCGGCCCTTGCATGCGTCTTCCTCCATCACCCTGTAGGCGACTTGGTCTTCGGTGATGTCACGATTCAGTTTGTATACGTAATCTTCGTCGTCGGCGTACAAACTTGCTTCCAAGTCGCAGCAGGCGGCTAGAGTACTTCCATCGATATGGCAACACAGATAGTGTGCCCCGCTCTTTTCGTCGAAATGCAGGACCAATTGCGACCCACTCTTCACTTCTCTTGGCTCAAACTTCTCAACGAATGCATCAATCTTTTTGAGCATAGCTGAACCTGGTTTCATACCTTGCGGCACGATATATTTCTGACTCATGTGTATGTCTCCTCTAACGCAGTTAATACCATACTGGCCCGGCGTCCCATTGACAAACCCTGCTTGAACGTCCGAGGGCTGAGAGGCTGCCTAGATCGTCTGGGCGAGGAATCCACCGTCCACGCAGATGTCCGCGCCCGTAACAAAGCTGCTGGCCTTCGCGCTGGCGAGAAACACGACCGCGCCGATCAATTCCCCACTGTCGCCGAGTCGTCCCATCGGCGTGTGGTCGAGGATCAACCGGGCACGCGGCGTCGGCGAGCCGTCCTTATTGAACAGGAGCGCGCGATTCTGGTCGGCGGGGAAGAATCCCGGGGTGATCGAGTTCACGCGCACGCCGTTCCTGGCCCATTCGCGCGCGAGAAACTGGGTGAGGTTCAGTGCGGCCGCCTTCGCCGCCGAGTACGCGACGACGCGCGACAAGGGCAGGTGCCCCGACGCGCTGGCGATGTTGATGATCGATCCACGCCCGCGTTTCGCCATCGCCGACCCGAATTCCTGGCAGGGCAGGAGCACGCCGCCGACAAGATTGAGGTCGAACACCGCGGCCCAATTGGCATGGGGAATGTCCTCGAACTTCAGATCGGGTGTGACGGTCGCTTTCGGGTCGTTTCCGCCGGCGGCATTGACCAGGATCGTTGGGCGCCCGAGCGAGTCGGCAATCTGTTCGTGGGCGGTGTGGAGACCGTCGCGTTTCATCGCGTCGGTCGCGAAGAACCGCGCGGTTCCACCCGATTTCTTGATCGCGCGCACCCGGGCCTCGCCGCGTTCGGCATTGCGGCCGACCACGGCCACCGCGGCGCCGGCGGCGGCCAGTCCTTCCGCCATGGCTCCGCCCAGCGCGCCGGTGCCTCCGATCACCACGGCCACTTCGCCGGTCAGGTCAAACAGATTCGTCATGGCATCATTCTCATTACACGATTACGGCGCACCCGGTCACGCAACATTGCTGCGGCACAAATTGTCTTCTTGCCTCGCGCCCGGCGAGTCCGTAAGGTTTCGCCCGATGCGCGTGGCGCTCTTCATCCCCTGTTTCATCGACCAACTGTTCCCGAACGTGGGAATCGCGATGGTCACCGTGCTCCGTCGGCTGCAGGTCGAGGTGGATTATCCACCCGAACAAACCTGCTGCGGTCAACCGGCGTTCAATACGGGCTATTGGGACGAAGCCCGCGCGCTCGCGAAGCGGTATTGTGAAATTTTCGCCGATGCCGATGCCATCGTCAGCCCGTCCGGTTCCTGCACGGCCATGGTTCGAAACTTCTACCCCGAACTTCTCGGCAAAGCAACGAAAACGACGGCGCATACCTACGAGTTTGCCGAATTCCTCGTCAAGAAGCTGGGGGTAACGGACGTGGGCGCGAAGTTTCCCCGGCGCGTGACCTATCACGACTCCTGCCACGCGCTGCGCGAACTCCGCCTCAAAGACGAGCCGCGCCAACTGCTGCGGCGCGTGCAGGGCCTCGAATTGGTGGAGATGGACCAGGCGGAGACCTGTTGCGGGTTTGGCGGAACATTTTCGGTGAAATTCCCGATGATCTCGTATGCCATGGATGAAGTGAAGATCACCTCGATCCAGAAAACCGGCGCTGAGTACGTCGTTTCGACGGACTCGAGTTGCCTGATGCAGATTGACGGCTGCCTGCGCCGCCAGAACCTGCCGATCAAGACCATCTCGCTGGCGGAGGTATTGGCGGCGACATGACGACCGCGGCCCGGCGGCAATTCGAGCGCGACGCGACGGTCAAGACCGTCGACCTGCGGCACCGCGCTGTTATCCAGAAGAACATCGGCACCTACGAAATCGCGGTGGCGAAAGGCAGGACGCGGTTTGCCAACTGGCAGAACGCCCGCTCGCTCGCCGCGGCCATCAAATGGGAAACGATCAACCATCTCGATCGCTATCTCGAACAATTCGAGCGAAACGTGCTGGCGAACGGCGGCCATGTGTTCTGGGCGGAGACGGCCGAGGACGCGCGCGGTCACGTGTTGGAACTGGCGCGCCGCCATGGGGTCCAGAAGGTCGTCAAATCCAAATCGATGACGACCGAGGAGATCCATCTCAACGCGGCGCTCGAAGCGGCAGGCATTCGCTCGATCGAGACCGACCTTGGCGAATACATTTGCCAGATCCGCGGCGAACATCCCTACCACATCGTCACGCCCGTGATGCACCTGACGAAAGCGGACATCGCCCGGACGTTCCAGGAGAAACTTGGGACGCCGCTCACCGAGAACGCCGAGGAATTGACCATGATTGCCCGCGCGAAGTTGCGGCGGGAGTTTATGACGGCGGACATGGGTATTACCGGAGGCAATTTCGCAATTGCCGACACCGGCATGATCGCGCTGACCGAGAACGAGGGCAACGCGCGCCTGAGTTTTTCACTGCCGCGCGTGCACGTCGCCATCGTGGGCATCGAGAAACTAATCCCGCGCTTGGAAGACCTGGCGTTGCTCTGGCCGTTGCTTGCGGGCAGCGCCACGGGACAGGCCATCACGGCGTACAGCTCGCTGATCGGCGGTCCGCGGCGGGAACGCGAAGCGGATGGTCCGCAAGAGTTTCACGTCATCCTGCTCGACAACGGCCGCACGCGGCTGCTGGCCGACGCGGAACAGCGCGACGCGCTTCATTGCATCCGTTGCGGCGCGTGCCTGAATGCGTGCCCGGTTTACAAGAACATCGGTGGCCATGCCTACGGCACGACGTATCAGGGGCCCATCGGCTCGGTCATCACGCCGCACCTGCGCGACGCGCAGGAGTGGTCCCATCTGCCGTACGCGAGTTCGTTGTGCGGCGCGTGCACGGATGTGTGCCCCGTGCGGATCGATTTGCACCATCACCTGCTCCACAACCGGCGCAACGCGGTCGAGCGCGGGTTTGACAGCCTCATTCAGCGTTTCGGTTTTCGCGTGTGGTTGTGGGCCATGCAATCCCCGGTGCGTTACGCCGTCGCGGCGAAGCTCGGCAACTTCGCGTTGCGACGGGGCATGGCGGGACGTCTGTTGAAACCATGGACCGCCCGCCGCGATTTTCCCGTCCCGCCCAACCAGAGTTTCAAAGAGTATTGGAGGCGGCATGGACGTCGCGCGTGAGAATATTCTCCGGCGTGTTCGTGCCGGATTGAGCGTCGAGGCGCATCGACCGCTTCCGCCGACGGACGCGCCCGTTTTCCCGCCGGTCATCGACGTTGAGGCCCGGTTCCGCGAGGAGTTTGCAGCGGTGCGCGGTGAGATCATCGAGAATGACGGGGCGTTGCATGCGTTCTTGAACGGCTTTGCGAAAATCGCCACGGATGGCGGTGCGTTGACTACCCAAATCGCCGGCGAACCAAACGCCAGCGTCCGCGAGTGCGATCTGGGAGTAACGGGGTGCGACTGTCTCGTGGCGCAGACCGGGTCGATTGTCATCTCGACGCTCTCGGCAGGTGGACGGGCATTGTCCGTGTTGCCGCCGACCCATCTTGTCATCGCCCGGCAGGAGCAGCTTGTTCCCGATTTGGCATCGGCGATGGCGCTGCTGCGCAAACGCTACGACAGACGCTGGCCCAGCGCGTTTTCCGTTATTACCGGGCCGAGCCGCACGGCCGATATCGAGAAAATCCTGGTGATGGGCGCGCACGGCCCGAAGCGACTGGCGCTTTACTTCGCTGATTGAGCGGGCTCCAAGACGTTAGCGTCCACCATGTCCACCGGCCGGTCCGGCGTATTTGCCGGCGACTCGGGACTTTGAACCGGCTCGCGTTTGCGCCACCGGGGCGCAAAATAGAAACCGAGCACCAATGCCGCCGCAATCAACTGCGCCAGTACTGTCTCGATAGTTGGGAAAATCGAGAACCAGACTCCCATCCACGCGGGGATGACGTTGACCAATGGACGAATCGGCGTAGCCGGAATCCAATGGGCCAGTTGCATCTCCTGGGCTTGTTCGCCAACCATGACGAGCAACACAAAGCCGAGCATGATTCCGGTTAACACGAGCATTCTTCGGTAGGGCAGTTGTCGATGCGCGACGAAAGTGAGGACCGCGACGAT
The DNA here is from genome assembly GCA_963712025.1 of uncultured Verrucomicrobiae bacterium. GTDB lineage: Bacteria > Verrucomicrobiota > Verrucomicrobiia > Palsa-1439 > Palsa-1439 > Palsa-1439. The sequence continues at coordinate 455,042 of CAVQGJ010000006.1, forward strand.
GCCAGTGAATAACAATCCGAGCAGCGCTCCTTCCAGCACGAGTTTCCCGCCCATTCGCAGGTAGTAGCTTTGCAGGAAGAGCACCACTTCGAATCCCTCGCGATACAGCGAGGCAAATCCCAGCAGGCACAACCCCCGCAGGAGACGAGCTTGGGATATTTGCGCACGGTCGGCGCTGAGTAGCAGTCTCTTCTTCGTCTTGTTATGCATGGAAATCCAACCGCCCCAGTAGACCTTGTGGAAGAACCAATTCATCACCACCAACAGGACAATGACCGCCAGCAACCCGGTCGCGGCCTGAAGGTTCAGCGCTGAGACATTCAAGGACAGATCATTGACAATCGTCACGGCAACAAGCCAGGTAACGAGCGTCGCGACGAAACCGATCCCCGCGCCGACGGCAATGGGACGCCGATAGGCCTGCTGGCTGCCCACCATGCTGGCCGTGATTGCGGAGAGCACCAGGATGCACTCCAGTCCCTCGCGGAACACGAGTACGCCGATGTCGAGCAGAGCCACCGTCGGGCTGAGGTGTGGAGCCGTCGGGTCCGGGTTGCCCCGGGCCGTGACCCCCTGCCAGATGAGGACACCGGCCACGAGCGCCACGCCGACCAAAAGAAGAAGGCGAAGACCCATGCGGTTTCGTCTGGCGCCGAACCACGCCACAGGCTGTGGCGAATCGACTGATTCCTGGATTGAAGACTTTCCCATCGTGAACTTTCGTTACCCGCCGTCGCCGCCCGACAGCATGTTCATTCCAATAGAGCTGCAATCTCCTGCACGTGTTCCGTTTCCACGCTGATCTGCTTGCGGATGAAATCCTCGAGCATCGTATCGCCGGCCACACGCGGCAATACTTCCTTGTATGCGTCCAGCGCCTGGCGTTCGACCTCCAGCATCTCGGCCAGCGCGTCCTGCAAATTCGTCGGGCCGCCACGCAACTCCAACTCGATCTTGATCTGCGGGATGTGCCCGAGCACGCGAATTTGTTTGGCAATCGCCTCGGCGTGCTCCAGCGTCTCGCGCGTGCCTTCTTCGAACAACTTCTCCGCCGCCAGCCGATCGACCCCGCGCAGCCGATACTTCATCTGGAAATAACGGAGAAACGCCTCCAACTCCTCCGCCATCAGGCGATTCAAGTCCTCGACAATTTCGCTGCGATCCGTATTCATAGACTTGCGTGCTGCAATTCCTCGATGAGGCAATGGCCGTGACATACTTCGCACGTTTTGTTGTCGGGACATTGATCGTGAAAATTCCTGAACCGCGCGAGCACCTGCTTCGCCAACGGGTCCCCCGAAACGAGGAACCTCATGAAATGGACAAGCTGTTCGCCCGTGGGTTGGCTGATGAGATGCTCGACCTTGCAACTGTCGATCTCTGCCTGCGGTTCGGGAACGTTGAGGACATTACTCAGGAAGGCTTTCACGACGGCCTTCTTGGCCATCACGGCTTGCACCGCCTTCTGGCCTTTCGGGGAGAGCTTCACCATGTGATGCTCGTCGGTATCAACCCATCCGCGTTTCTTGAGCGCCCGCAGGTTGATCGACACGCTGCCGCGCGTGATGCTCAACTCACGGGCGATGTCGGAGACGCGAGCCCAGCCGCCATATTCCAGACCGACCTCGTAAATGGCGAGGAGATGATGGGCGGCGCTGTGGGTCAGCTCGTTGGCCTCGAATTCCTTCCAAGTTTCCATGACTGATGGATTTATACGACACTTGTTTGGCATGTCAAACATAAAGGTGACTATCCCCTGTGAACAAGTACAGGCGCAGTTTGCCGTTGACGGGCATCGGGTTGCGTATAAAATGCCCCTTGTGACCATAGAAAACGAGCAAATGGAGTCGCTGATAGCCCGGCTAAAGGACCCGGCTGGCTGAAAGAATCGTTTACCATTGCCGACATAAAAAATATCAAGACCGGCTGGACTGAGGAAGGGGCGCGCCACATTGAGGGCATTTATGAGGCTGTCCGCCTTCCCCGTTTGACGCCAGAACAGTGGACTTGTCTCCGTTTGTTGTCGTGGAAAACATTCGAGGGCGACCGTGAGCCTCCTCCCACGCTCTGAGTTGCGGCTCATGCTCAGCCTGCCATTTGTTGAATTCAGATTCGGGGTCGTTGATTTGTTTTTTCCAATCCCAATCTAGCTCGGTTGCATTTGCCACGGCGCATCTCCTTGTTTGACGTTGACTGCGTTTACGAGCGTGCGGTACGGTTCGCAGTAGCACAACCGGAGGTGAGGGTTATCTGTGAGGACGAATCTGGATACAAGATTGTGACCATCAGTGACCATCTGTTGACGCGACAGGACGGGTACGCTTCCGAGATGTCCGGCGCAAAAATGTGCCTCTCTCCCAAGCGGCGATGGACAACGATGTTCACTGGCGAGGAACGAGTTTTCAATGACGTGTGCTTGGGCGGCGTTCAGCGTATGGGAAGCCTAAAATTGGAGTCATGGAACGATGTTATGCAAATCTCAAAGGAGGAGCTTGACACTGCCGAGAAGGTTCACAGCGAGGCTCTGTCCCAACAACAATCTGACGGAGAGGCCGATTCACGGCTCCGGCACTCAAAAACAGCGTTATTGATTGCCGGGTTCGATAAGCTGATGCCACACGTCTGTGTCGTGGACAGCCAGCCGAAGCCGCAGTGTTTTGGTCGGCGAGGTTTCGCGGTCATCGGAGATGGTCACTATCCCGTTGAGCAAGTGATAGAGAAGTATTGGAAATTCACGCGCGGCGAATCTGTCGAGACTGCGATTTTCAAATTGTGTGCGGCGAAATTCGTCGGTGAATGTCATCGAGCGGTCGGCAATAACACTTGCGTAACCATTCACGACGAAAACGGCAAATGGGAGGTCATTCACAATGACGATTTGGAGGGCGTCCGAAAAGCCTGCCAGCACATTCCACCAGAGGTCTGCCAGCGATTGAAGACTGCACGAATTGAGCCGACGTTTGATGAAACAGGGGCGCTCTTTCCGTATAAGAGGCGCAGTTCTTCCACAACCGGATGATGCCCAACGCCTAAAGTTCGGTTTACTTGTTCACAAGGGATAGTCACCAACATAAAACGGATAATTCTTGTCCGCTTATGGTTTTGCTCGTTGCTTCATAAATCACTTCCCGAAATACGGACGACCCACTATATTGCTCTTAACCGTAAGGAGGTTGTGGGGTGGAGCAACTGATCGATGCTTTTCTCGATCATCTGACCGTCGAGCGCGGGCTTGCGTCGAACACGCGCGCCGCTTATCGCGCCGACCTTGCCCAGTTTGCTGATTTCCTTCGCCACCGCGGCGTCGAACATCTCAACGACGCCCAGCGCCAACTCATCGCCGAGTATTTGTTGCACCGACGCAAAGGCGGCCTGAGCGCACGGAGTCTCTCCCGCCACCTCGCGGCGATCCGCACGTTTTGCCGGTTTCTTTCCCGCGAAAAACTTCTCGTTGCCGATCCCACGCAGACGATCGATTCGCCCAAGCTGTGGCGCACCCTTCCCCACTCGCTCGATTACGAAGAGGTCGGGCGGTTGCTGGCCGCGCCTGACACGCACACCAGGCTCGGCGTGCGCGACAGGGCGATGCTGGAATTCATGTACGCCACGGGATTGCGCGTCAGCGAAGTCGCCCACATCAAGCTTAGCGATATCAATTTCGAGGCCGGCTTCCTCCGTTCGCTCGGCAAAGGCAGCAAGGAACGCATCGTCCCCATCGGGAAACAAGCCATCGACTGGACGCAACGTTACCTCCGCGAAGCGCGCGGATCGTTTGCCGGGGCGGACAGCGTCGGCGAAGTGTTCCTCTCGACCCGGGGCCGACCGCTCAGCCGAAAGACCATCTGGGTGCTCATCAAGAAGTACGCGCGGCGGGCCGGCATCTCGAAAAACATTACCCCGCACACCTTGCGGCACAGTTTTGCCAGCCACCTCCTCAACAACGGCGGCGACCTGCGCGTCATCCAGGAAATGCTCGGCCACGCTGACATCTCGACCACGCAAATCTACACGCACGTCGACCAGCAGCGCCTCAAAGAAATGCACTACCGGTTCCACCCCCGTTCAGGGCGACGGTAAATTCCCCAAAATTAGGGCTCGATTTCTTGAAAGCCGTTTGGTAGTCTCCCCTCTGTAGCAGTTGGATTTTGCGGCCCGAACCTCATTCGGGGCGGCAACATCCCCCTGCACGCGAAGGCGACGCGGCAATTATGCATTCTCATAAGTTGGAGAAGGTCATCGGGCACGAGTTCAAAGAGTTCGATCTGCTCGTTGAGGCTCTTACCCATCCGTCCATTGCGCACGAGCGCGGCAGCGAGTGCAGCCATCACAACCAGCGGTTGGAATTCCTCGGCGACGCGGTCTTGCAACTCGTGCTCACCGACCGCATCTACAAGCTGTACCCGGACCTGCCCGAGGGCAAGCTCACCCAAATCCGCGCCCATCTGGCCAATCGGCACACACTGTTTCAGCGCGCCCAGGCCATCGACCTGGGCAGCCACCTGATGCTCGGCAAGGGCGAGGAAGCCAGCGGCGGACGCGAGCGGCTGTCCAACCTGGCGGACGCTTACGAAGCCCTGCTCGGTGCGATCTATCTCGACGGCGGTCTGCGCGCCGCCCGTAAGTTCATCTTCGCGCAGTTTGCTGACGAGTTTCTGAACATCAAGCAAACGACCCCGCGCCAGAACCCCAAGGGCCGATTGCAAGAGTTGCTCCAAGCCCATTCCTCGAACGGTCCCATGTACCGCGTCGTCCACGAATCAGGGCCGGACCACAGCAAGTATTTCGAGGTGGTCGTGGAATGGGAGGGGCGCGAGATCGGTCGCGGAAACGGTTCCAGCAAGAAGCAGGCGGAAACGGTCGCCGCGGAAGCGGCCCTGGCGGCGTTGCCGGAAATCATGGCGCGCACCAATACCAACGCGCCCGCGCTCCCCTGAATCTACCGCGGCGGTGGTTGAGTCGACGCTGCCGGCGGCGCGACCTGCAGGCCATGCCTCGCCAGCAGTCCCATCAACTCGGGCTTCCCGGAACTGTACTGAACCAACGCGTTGACCAGAGAGTCCACGGAACGTTCGTTGGCCAGCAATCGCGCGACCTGACGTTCGTGGAGAACCGTCCCCGCAACAAGGTTGCGGTTTTGCTTGTAGACAAACGCCGTTAGCGCCAGGCTCACAACCAGCAGCCCAAGCCCCAACCCGCAAACCAAGCCCCGCAATTGATCGATTGCCGTCGCGACATCGATCGGCGTTTCGACCGCGGGCGTCGGCCTCAAACTGGTCTCGGTCGATTGACTCTCCGTCTCCTCGGGTGCGTTCATCGAATCCCTCTCATGGTTGCACGGGTTTGCGAGCCGAGCCAGCCGCAGCAGCCGCCGCCGATGCGCTGGCTGCCTGGGCTTGCCTGAATATCTGTGCGATCTGCGGGTCCGTATTGGCCCGCGCGGCGAAGTCCTGAAGAAGGCCCTGGATGGCCTGCCCTCGCAACTCCAGTTGCTGAACTTGCGCCTCGGCTGCGCATCGCGTCGCGGTAGACCTCGACGTAGTGCATCACGACGTAGACATTGAAAATCACGGAGATCCCCAGCACGATGCTCCCGTACTGAACCGCCGTCTGGAAATTCTTCTCGGTCATTTGCGCTCCTCCCCCGCCCATCGCTCCAGCAATTCAAACAATTCGGACACGTTAAACGGTTTCTCCATAAACGCTGCTGCTCCCTCTCGCATCATCTCCTCCCGCGTCACCCCCAGCGACCGGTACTCGCCGGACATCAGCAACACCCACTTCGCCGACTTGGCCCCCAGAATCGCCTTCATCGCCTCCACCCCATTCATCCGCGGCATCGAGATATCCATCACCACCACGTCCGGCTGCAATTCCTTGGCCAGCGACACGGCTTCCACTCCGTCCTTGGCCTTGCCAACGATCTCATGGCCGGCGTACGCGATCGTGTCGGCCACCACGTCGCACACCGTAGGTTGGTCGTCCACCACCAGCACACGCAGCTTGTTGCCGTCGGCTGAGTCCCCCGTTTCCTCCCGTGAAGCTGCCGTATCCATTTCCATAAATCCGTTTCGTGGGCGCAATCTACCGATTCGCCACCTGCATTGCAAGTCCGTGATTCTGCCTTCGGCCCCCAAAGTTGTCCACAAGAATACTTGACACCCCGCGCCCCATGCTTGCCAACACCGCTCCCTTGTTCTATCCTCCGGCTGCGATGGTTCGTTCACCCCGCAGGAGGTCAATATGAAGATCCTGATCGCCGACAAGTTTTCCGAGAACCACCTCGACCACCTCAGGAAACTCGGCTGCGACATCACCTACAACGCTTCCGCCAGAGCCGAAGAACTCCCCAAATTGATCGGCTCCAGCAAAATCCTCGTCGTCCGCAGCAAACAGGTCAACGCCGACACCATCCAGGCCGGCGACCAGCTCGCCGTCATCCTCCGCGCCGGCGCGGGCGTGAACACCATCGATGTCAAAGCCGCCAGCGCTCGCGGCGTGTACGTCACGAATTGCCCGGGCAAAAATTCCGTCGCCGTCGCTGAACTCGTCTTCGCCCTGCTGCTGGCCATCGACCGCCGCATTCCCGACAACGTCGCCGCGCTCCGCGCCCATAAATGGAACAAGAAGGAATTCAGCAAGGCCGACGGCGTCCACGGCAAGACGCTCGGCGTCATCGGCATCGGCCAGGTCGGTCGCGAGGTCGTCAAACGCGCCCACGCCTTCGGCCTCCACGTCATGGCCTGGTCGCGCTCGCTCAACCTGCCCAAAGCCCGCGAACTCAACGTCGAGTATTGTCCCGACCTCGACACCATTTTCCGCCGGGCCGACATCATCTACCCTCCACGTCGCGCTCAAGCCCGACACCAAAAAGCTCGTCAGCGCCGACCGCATCGCGATGATGAAACCCAACGCCATCCTCATCAATACCGCCCGCGGCGAGGTCGTCGACCAGATCGCCCTGCGCGCCGCGCTCGAAGCGAAACGGATTCGCGCCGGCCTCGATGTCTTCGATCCCGAACCCGCCGAAGCCACCGCCGAGTTCGCCGACCCGATTCTCGACCTGCCGAATCTCTACGGCACGCACCATATCGGCGCGTCCACCGAGCAGGCCCAGGAAGCCATCGCCGAGGAAGCCATCCGCATCATCGAGACCTACCTCAAAACCGGCGTGGTGCTCAACTGCGTGAACCTCGCCACGCGCACACCCGCCAAATGGCAACTCATCGTCCGCCATTACGACCGCGTCGGCGTGCTCGCCTTCGTCATGGACCAGATCCGCCGCGCCAATACCAACATCGAGGAAGTCCAGAACATCATCTTCGACGGCGCCACCGCCGCCTGTTGCCGCATCCAACTCAACACCGAACCCGGGGAAAAACTCCTCGCCGCCATCAAGGACGGCAATCCCGACATCATCAGCGTCGAATCCCTGCGGATTGGCGAATAGAACAATTCTTTTGGTGGCGCAAGCGTCCCTGCTTGCGGTGGTGGCGCGCCGTTGCCTGTCCTGCCTACGCCGAGCGCCGCCCATCGCCCCCCACAACCACCCCATAATTTGGGTTCGTTTTTGGCTTTGTTTTGGTAACGTTTCCACGCCGGCTTGAATAAACTTGGGTTCGTTTTCCGAAAACACTTTTTCGGGCGGCACACCCCGCCCGCCCTGAGCCTGTCGAACGGGTTGAAGCCCCCTTCGCCCTGAGCCTGCCGAACCCGCCGAATGGGTCGGCGCGCCCCCTGTCCGCCATAGCCTTGGCGAAGGCGGATGCCCTGAGCTTGTCGAATGGGTCGAACCAAGCACCGTCGAGGGGTCCCCGTGGACCGGGTCGTTTGGAGGGCGAACCTCCCGGTGAGCCGCATCCGCCATATTTCAAAGAACAAACAACCCAAACCGCCCCGACTATACCCTATCGCATACCACTCGTCCATTAAATTCCGATGACAGGCCGAAAAAAAGTCCCGCGCTCCCCTGGCCTTCGTAGCCGCCCCGGCGAAGTAGGCTCGCTCCGGTGTAGCCACGGCACTGCGTGCCGTGCTTCATGCCATCGGTAGGGACTGCGCACCCTCGTCCGCCATAGCCTTGGCGGAGGCGGATGCCCTGCCTGCGATGAGCCTGTCGAACCGAGCAGCGTCGAAGGGTCGTGTAGGTATCCCGCCTCTCCCGCCCGAATTGTAGGGCAACCGGTCCCGGTTGCCGTCGTTGCCGTGCCACCGTTGTGCGCCGGTCTCCTGCCTCTGAATTCTGACCTCCGCCCACCCAGCGCAAACGACACTTCTTTCGAAAATGCGCGTTTGATAGGCTCGGAGGCCGAGATTCACGCCTGCCGTCGCCATTGGAGCCAAGCGGTCCGTGAGTGCCGACTGCTGAAATATCAGGGGAAGTTCTACTGCGGGTGTGAATCGTCGACCCCGGCATCGGGCAAGGGCGCTGGTGGCTTGAGTCGTTGCGCACGGACGAAGTCAAGAGCCTCCAAAAGTGATAACATGGCGTCACCGATGTGTCCGTCCCCGTATTTTACACGCTCCAAGTCACCAAAAAGGCCTGCATCAAACTTGGCATCCTCGTGTACGAGCGGAATGACGTAAAGGCCTTTAGTTCGAGCCTGATTGATTTCATCCCTCAACCAAGCCGATTCGCCCTCTGCCGGAACGAGCAGCACCTGAAAGTCCAGTGACTGATTCATTTGTTGAAGCACTTTGTCACTAATTCGACGCGGCTCGTAAGCCGCTGCCGTGATCACGTCGACACCCAGCAACCTAAGGAAGTGCTCAACTTTATGCGCGTCCAGCTCAGCCTGAGGATTTGCAAAACGATACGAAAGGAAGCAGCGCAACTTTCTGCTAGATTCCTGCGCAAGCGCCTCAAGCGCTTTAACCCGCACTTCGAACTCCGCGGAGTTGCCAGGTGCGTCAGTCCCCTGTAACGCCAAATGCTTAACGAACGAGTCAATGACTCTTTCCCCCGACTCTTTACCCCGAATCCCTTTCGGGGCGAGGTAGGGCTTTTCGGGGCTCCGTCGCAACCGCTTCGTCAAACACCCAGCTTTCGACGAAGAGCCTCGTGGACGAGTTTCATCTCATCCGCCGTCAATACACCAAGTCGCCGTTCCAGTCGCACGGTGGGAACGCTCTGAACCTGCTGCATGTGAAACGCCCCAGGCTTGAGAAACGGCTTGTCGATAACGAGCTCCCAGCGGTTGCCTCGCAACGAGGTCGTGTGGAGAAGCACCGTAACGAGGTCGAGTTCGTCCTCGGCAGGGCTGTCCGTCAACAGGAGAGCGGGGCGAACTTTGGCGGCGATACCGAAATCAACTACCCAAACCTCACCCCTGCGACCGGCGGCCATCCTCATCCTCCATCTGGTCAAGTAGACGCGCGCCCTCAATCGCCGAGGCATCGCACTGCTTTACGTCTTCATCCTGAAGAGCGAGTTCCAGCAGCTTGGCCTGAACCTCCCGCCGTTGCGCCTCCGTCAGCGTGGGTAACGCGTTGATGATTTCCGCCGTACTCATATGCTCTAACAATACTGGCAATCACCCGCCAATTCAAGGCCCCAGAGGAAGCTTCCCCTTTCGCTCCCTCGCCCGCCGTCTTGTCCACCATAGCCTCAGCGACGGTGGAAGCTTCAGCGAAGACCGGGTCAGCGCCCCGGCCCCGCCACCATCGGGGACGACCGGTTCACGAGTTGGACGGCGAACCCCCACGGATCGCGCAGCATGGCCAGTGCGTTCCCGCTATCGGTCACGGTTACCTCCCCTTCCGCCATCGCGCCAGCCAGACGGGGCACGCAGTTGTGCGGTTTCGACTGCAATCCTCGACGCTATCTCAGTAAGCCACCCCACCCCCTTCAGGCCCGTCCGCGTACATTCGCAGCCTTCCGGGGGCAATTCTGGCATGGGGAAAGCTTCCCTCACCCAACCATCCGGGTCGCACTGGAAAGTGGTTCGACGCAACGTTATCACCACACCCATGCCCCGACGGAGGATCAGCATATGAAGACGATAGTTTTGACCATCACCGCCGTTGTGGCGCTGGCGTGCACCGCCCGCGCGCAAATTGGCAATGAATTTGGGTCAGGCGCCGGCAACGGCACGTTGACCGGTTCCTACAACACGGGCAACGGCAACTCGGCCCTCCAGCAACTCACGTCCGCCGACTACAACGCGGCCAACGGCGCGTTCGCGCTCCAGGACGACACCACCGGCCTCTACAACACCGCCAATGGCGCGTTCGCCCTCCAGAGCAACACGAGCGGCATCTATAACACGGCCAACGGCGTCTTCGCGCTCCAGGACAACACGACCGGCGGCGAGAACACCGCCGACGGTGACTTCGCGCTCCAGCAAAACACGACCGGCATCCAGAACACGGCCGTCGGTTGGGAGGCACTCGCGTTCAACCCGACCGGCACCAACAACATCGCTGTGGGATATCTCGCCGGTTCCTCTCTCACCAACGGCGACAACAATATTGATATCGGCAATGATGGCGTCGCCGACGAAGCCGGGACCATCCGCATCGGCACGGAAGGTGTCCACACGAACACGTATGTCGCCGGCATTAGTGGCGTCAATTTGACGAATGGTACGCTCGTCGCCGTGAGCAGCGACGGCCAACTCGGTACGGTGGCTGGCGGAGCCGGTCTTGTCTCGGGTGCGTATCTGACTCTGCCGACCAACGCGGTTGCCCCGGCGGGATTCACTCTCCTGGGAACGACGAGCGTGAAGTATAAAGCCGACAAGAAGACCAAAACCATCGACGTCGATCTTTACCAGAAGGATTAGCGTCCACGCCCGTTGGCCGCGCCCGTCAGCTTGATGAGCCCTGCAGAACGGGGCGCTTGACCTACGCCGCTCCGCGTTTCTTCAATTCCGCGTCCAGCGCGGCGAGATCGGGCGCAATATGAATCGGCGTGCCGGCGGTCTCGATGGCGGCCTTGATGTCCTTGAGGCCGTTGCCCGTGATGACGGCGCAAACGCTGTCGGTTTTCTTGATGATCCCGTCGGCAATCGCGCGTTTGACGCCCGCCACGCTCGCTGCGCCGCTCGGTTCGCCAAACACGGCGCTCAACCGCGCCGTCCGGTTCATCGCCTCCATGATCTCGTCATCGGTGACGGCAACGATCTCGCCCCGCGACTCGCGCAGGGCATGGACCGCCTTCCGCCAGTTGCGCGGCGTGCCGCAATTGATGCTGTCGGCGCGCGTCACGCCGTCAACGGTCACGAGGTCCTTGCCCGAATGAAACGCGTCGGCCACGGGTTTGCAGCCCGCCGCCTGCACGCCCAGCATCCGCGGCAGTTTCTTGATGAAGCCGAGATGAAACATCTCGCGGATCCCCTTCCACACGCCCGCGATCGTGCATCCGTCCCCGACGCTCAGGCACACCCAGTCCGGCATCATGTCGGCGAACTGCTCGGCGATTTCCAGCCCGCACGTCTTCTTGCCTTCCACGAGGTACGAGTTGATTGCGCAATTGCGGTTGTACCAACCGTACGTCGTGCACGCCTCCATGCAAAAATCATACGCCGCGTCGTACGTTCCCTTCACCTTGATGACCGTCGCGCCGAACACGAGCAGTTGCGCGATCTTCGGCTCAGGCGCTTTTTCCGGCACGAAGATGACCGACGGCATCCCCACCGCGGCGGCAAAACACGCCAGCGATGATGCCGCGTTGCCCGTTGACGCCGCGGCGATGGTCTGGGCGCGGTATTCGACGGCCTTCATCACGCCCACCGAGCTGGCGCGGTCCTTGAACGACGCGCTCGGGTTGCGCCCGTCGTCTTTCACGTACAGGTCGCGCACGCCCACCCATTCCGAGAGCCGGTCGGCGTGGTACACGGGCGTCCATCCCAATTGCAGCGACGGCAGGGGCAGCGAGAAATCGACCGGGATCAACTCTTCGTACCGCCAATGCCACTGGGCCCGTTGCGCCAGCGCGTGCCGCGTCAACGTCTTGGCGACCTTCTCGTAGTCGTACTCGACGTCCAGGATGCCCTCGACGCCGCATTTGTCGCAGGTGTAGCGGTTGCCGGCGGGATACGCCGTGCCGCAGATAACGCACCGCAATTGGGAAATGTGTTGGATGGCCATAAACCACCATGGTATCGTCGCCGCCGCGCAAAATCAACCCGCCATGAACCTGCTCATCAAGAACGGCCACGTCATCCGCTGGAACGCGAACCACCGGGTCGAGCAGCTCGAAGCCCATCACGTCCTGATCGAAGACCATCGCATCCGCGATGTCGTCGCCACCATCCCGAAGGATTTCGAGCCGGACGAGACCATCGACGCGACGAACTGCGCGGTCATCCCCGGGTTGATCAACACGCACCATCATCTTTACCAATCGCTCACGCGCTGTTTGAAGCCCGTGCAAGACGCCAAGCTTTTCGACTGGTTGCTCGGCCTCTACGAAGTCTGGCGGCGCGTCGATTTTGACGCCGTCAAGCTCGGCTCGCAAATCTCGATGGCGGAAATGTTGCTCTCGGGCTGCACCACCACCAACGACATGTTTTACGTGTACCCGCGCGAATCCGACGTGAAAGCCGAGGCGGTCATCGAAGGCGCGGCCGAACTCGGCATGCGCATCCACGCCGGACGCGGCTCGATGTCGCTCGGGCGCAGCCAGGGCGGCCTGCCGCCCGATGATGTCGTGCAGGACGAGAACGTCATCCTGAAGGATTGCGAACGCGTCATCGAAAAGTTCCACGACGCGAAACCGTATGCGATGACGCGCGTCGATCTGATGCCGTGCTCCCCTTTCTCAATCACGTTCGACCTGTTGAAGGACACGCGGGCGCTCGCCAAATCGCGGAAGGTTCTCTGCCACACCCACGTCGCCGAAACCGAGGACGAAAACAAGTTCTGCATCGAGAAATTCGGTAAACGACCCGCCGATTACATGGCCGATGCAGACTGGGTCGGTCCCGATGTGTCGTGGGCGCATTGTGTTTGCCTGAACTCCGACGAGATCAAGCTCCTCGCCAGGACGAAGACCGCCGTCGCGCATTGTCCATCGTCGAACATGCTCCTCGGCTCCGGCATCCCGCCCGTGTGCGAGATGCTGCGCGCGAATGCCACCGTCGGCCTTGGCGTGGACGGTTCTTCGAGCAACAACGCCGCGCATGTTCTGGCCGAAGCCCGACAGGCATTGTTGCTTCAGCGGGTGAAGAATGGCGCGGACAGTTTCACCGCTGAAGACGCGCTCCGCATCGCCACGCTCGGCGGCGCGCGATTGTTGAACCGCGAGAAGGAACTCGGCAACATCGCCCCCGGTTTCGCCGCCGATATCGCCATCTACGATCTCAACACCGTCGAGTTTGCCGGTGCCGCCGCCCAGGACCCGCTTGGCGCGCTTCTGCTCTGCCATTCCCCCCGCGCCAAATTCGTCCTCGTCAACGGCCAGCTCGTCGTCAAATACGGCCAACTCGCCACCGTCTACCTCCAGGGCCTGGTGACGAAGATGAATGATCTGGTAAAGAAACGGTTCAAATAGGCGGTATACTGGATCAGCATCGAGGGCCGAGCGACGAAGATGACCCGAAACCGCGGCGAGATACGGCCGACCGCGCCGTCCCGTCTGGTTCATTGGCTGTCAGATCATTGGGTGGAAGTTGTTCTGACATTGCTCGGGTTGTTCTACGTCGTTTATCGATTTCTAAACCTGCCGCTGGCGCCGGACGAGCGGGGCGTGCTCTATCACATCCGGCACAGCGGTTTTGCGAATAATATCACCGCCGCAAACGCGCAGGATTACAACGCGCTCCAGCATTACCTGTTCGTCCTTGCGGCCAGCGCGTGCTACCGGCTGCCCTGGCTTGGCGAGATCCAGCGGATACGGATTCCGAGCCTGGCGGCGTTTGGTGTGTACCTCGCAGCACTCTGGCAACTCCGGGGATCGTTCACGAACCGATGGATTGGCCGGCTGGCGTTTGCCGCCCTGCTCGGCAGCGCCTATGTGCTGGATTACTTCAGTGTCGGGCGCGGGTACGGCATGGCGATGGCATTTGCCCTGTTGGCGATCGCCGCCGCCCTGCAGGTGTCGGATGACAAACCCGGTTGGGGTCGCGTTGCCGTGTGGTCGGGTGCGTTGGCGGCGCTGTCGAATCTTTCCCTGTTGTACTACTACAACGCGGTGCTTCTAGTGGTGCTGTTCCTGTCGCGGCGGCAATCAAAGGCGTACCTGTTCGGCCTCGCGTCGAGCGCATTGGTCGTCGGTGCCAGCTATCTGCCGAAACTCATCATCATGGCGCGATCAAACGGCGTGGTGTTCTGGTGGGGCGGCACACACTTCGTGGGCGACACGGTCCTCTCGCTGGTCAAATCCGTTCTGTACCACGGCAGTCCTTTCTATCCGTGGCCATCAACCCCGACGGAGATCGTCCTCGCGCCGGTGGTCACCGCCCTGGCTCTGGCGGCAATCATCTGGCTGATTTGGCAGCGGCATCGAGCCGGGTCAATCGTGGCGTTCTGTACGTTAATTGTTGTCGGGCAGATTTACGCCGGGCATTATCTGGCGCACGTCCAGTTTCCGGTGGAACGCGCGGCGATGTATTTCATCCCGCTATTCGTGCTTCAAATCGCTTATGTCGCCGACGGGACTCCCCTCCGCTGGCTGCGGTTGGGATTGTCGGGTTTGTTGGTGGCCTATACCGTGACCGCGGCGTGGAGTCTGAACCTGACGCACATGGCCATTTGCAAAACCATGGCCGATATCCCCGCGCTGATTCAGGATTTGGCGCACGCCCATGAAAAAAACGGTCAGCCAGTCGAGCTGTGTATGAGCGACGGCGCGAAATGGCAGGTGTGGTATTACGCGGAACTGGCGGCCAAAGTACCGGAGAACGAGCGGCTGCAAGAGCGCGAGTGTTTCGCGCAAATCGATTGGCTGTATCTCTACGAGACGCATTGTGGACTCCCGACCGAAGAGGGTCGGATGTTCACCGCCACGACCACGCATCTGTTCCTCTCGGGTGACGACTATCCTCCGGCTTGGTTTCCGCACGATACAGTGCTCGTGCGCGAATATCCCGTGTCACATTGGCGGCTGTACTCCAAGATCGGGGAAGCCAGCGCGCACGACGAGGACATCGTGCGGATGGCGCCCGACTTTGCCGATGGGCACTCCAGCCTGGGAAATGCTTTGAAGCGGGAGGGAAAGGTCAGCGAGGCCATCGGGCAGTATGAGCAGGCCCTGCGAATCAATCCCAATTTCGCCGAGGCGCACTACAATCTGGGGTTGGCCTTGGCGGATACGGGCAGGATCGAGGAAGCCATCGCTCACTACCAGCAGGCACTGCGGATCAGGCCCGTTTACGCCGAGGCGCACAACAACCTCGGGACCGCCTTGGCGCGAACGGGCCGGATCACGGAAGCCATCACGCGCTTCGAGCAGGCGCTGCGGATCAGACCCGATTACGCCGAGGCACACAACAATCTGGCGTTGGCTTTGGCCGAAACGGGCAGGATCGAGGAAGCCATCGCCCACTTCGAGCAGGCCCTGCGAATCAAACCCGATGACGCCGAGGCACACTACAATCTGGCGTTGGTTTTGGCGCAGGTGGGCCGGGTGCCGGAGGCGATTGCACAGTGCGAGCAGACGCTACGGATCAGACCCGATTACGCCGAGGCGCAGAACACCCTCGCGCGACTACAAGCTCGCCAGTAAGAAGAAAGGCTGTTCTGTTCTCTCGTATCGGTGACGTGGTAATATCCGCTCGATGACCAGCGGGAAACCCATCGACGACACCCCGCAGCAATCGACGGCGGTGTCGTCCACGGCGCCGGAAACTTATTTCGCTACCCGTCCCTGGCTCCTAGCCTTGGTCTTGGTGGTCCTTACGTTCGTCGTCTACCAGCCGACATGGCACGCCGGCTTCGTCTGGGATGACGACCAACTGATCACCAACAACCGGATCATCAGGGCCAGCGACGGGCTGTACCGCATTTGGTTTACGACGGAAGCCCCGGATTACTACCCGCTCACATCGAGTTTCTGGTGGCTGCAGTGGCGGTTGTGGGGAAAGAATCCTGCGGGGTGGCACGCAGTCAGCGTTCTGTTACACGCGGCCAATGTCGTGCTGGTCTGGATGATCTTTCGACGCCTGAAGATTCCCGGCGCGTGGCTGGCGGCGCTGTTGTTTGCCGTCCATCCGGTCAACGTCGTCACCGTGGCGTGGATCAGCGAACAAAAGAACACGCTGTCGATGTTGCTTTTCGCGGTGGCGATCCTGCTGTATTTGCGGTTTGACGAAACGAGCGACCGACGGTGGTACGGCCTTTCGTTGGCGGCATTTCTGTTGGCCCTGTTCAGCAAAGCGGCGGTGGTGATGCTGCCGGTGGTGCTACTGGGATGCATCTGGTGGTCGCGTGGCCGGCTCGGCTCCAGGGACTGGGTGCGCACCGCGCCGTTCTTTGCTCTCTCAGTCCTGCTCGGATTGACGACTGTTTGGTTTCAGTATCATCGGGCCATGAGTGGACAGGAGGTCCGAGTCGGCGGGGTATTTTCCCGTGTGGCGGTCGCCGGTTTGGCGCCATGGTTTTATCTCTCCAAGGCGGTCCTGCCGCTGGATCTGTGCATGGTCTACCCCCAGTGGAATCCCGGGACATGGGATTGGAGTGGCTGGCTGCCCGGGATCGCGTTGGCGGGAGGTTTCGCGCTTCTGTGGTGGAACCGCGACGGCTGGGGCCGTCCGTTGTTGTTTGGGTTGGGGTATTTTGTCGTGATGCTGTTCCCGGTGCTGGGGTTTTTTGACCAGGGGTTCTACCACTATTCACTGGTAGCTGACCATTGGCAGTACTATTCGCTGGTGGGGGTCACGGCGCTGGCTTCCGCGGGTACCGTGGCGCTGGGCACGCGTCTCCATCGTGAACGACAGGTCATCAACTCGGTTGCCGGAGCGGTGGTGATTGTGCTGGCCGCGATGAGCTGGCAGCGTTGCTTCGTATTCCGCACCGAGGAAACATTGTTCCAGGACAATCTGCTTCACAACCCGCTGGCCTGGGTCGCGTATGACATTCTGGGGAACGCCTCGGAGCGCGCGGGCAGGATTGAGGAAGCCATCACGCACTTCGAGCAGGCCCTGCGGGTCAAGCCGGATTACGCCGAGGCGCACTACCATCTGGGGAATGCCTTCCTGCAGGGAGGTACACTTAGTGACGCCATTGGGCAGTACGAAGAAGCGCTACGGCTCAGGCCCGATTTCGCCGAGGCGCATTGCAGTCTGGGGATCGCTTTGTATCAGACCGGCAAGCGCGAAGAGGCCATCGATCACTACGAGCAGGCCCTGCGGGTCAGGCCCGATTTCGCCGAGGCGCACCACGATCTGGGAAATGCCTTCTTGAAGGAGGGCAAGCTCAGCGATGCCATCGGGCAGTATGAAGAAGTGCTGCGGCTCAAGCCCGATTTCGCCGAGGCGCACGGCAATCTGGGAAAAGCTCTCCTGCGGGAGGGGAAGCTCAGCGATGCCATCGAGCAGTATGAACAGGCGCTACGGCTCGAGCCCGATGACGCCGAGGCGCACACCGATCTGGGGGTGGCTTTGGCGCGAACGGGCAGGATCGAGGAAGCCATCCATCACTTCGAGCAAGCCCTGCGGCTTAGACCCGATGACGCCGAAGCGCACACTGATCTGGGGGTGGTTTTGGCGGGAATGGGCAGGATCGAGGAAGCCACCAAGCACCTCGAGCAGGCCCTGCAGATCAACCCCGATGACGCCGAAGCACACTACAACCTGGGAAATGTCTTCTTGCAGGAGGGGAAGTTCAGCGATGCCATCGTGCACTTCGAGCAAGCGCTGCGGCTCAAGCCAAATCTTGCCGTGGTTCACTACAATCTGGGGAACGCCCTGGCGCAGGCGGGCCGGGTGCCGGAGGCGATCGAGCATTTCCAGCAGGCCTTGACGCTCCGGCCGGATTTTGCCCCGGCGAGAAACGCGCTCGCGCGACTCCAGGGCGGTCAATAAGCGAGCGACGACGTTTCAGATGCTCTGGCAATCATCTGCGCGGGATGGTAACGTCGTGTGAGTGAGAGATCCCGAACGAGTGTCGAGGTCAGGTTTCTTCTCGCCCCTGAAAAGGCACGGTGCAGGTCTTGTTGCCGTCGCGTTGCTGGCCTTGATGGCCGGGTTGATGGCCACCCCCATTGTGGAGGAATCCGCCACCGTTGACGAGCCTGTCTATCTGTCGGCGGGCTACAGCTATTGGCACGGCTTCGGTTTTACGTTCAATGTCGAAGCTCCGCCCCTGGCGAAATTGATCTCGGCTGCGCCGTTGCTGGTCATGGACGTGAAGTTGTCGCCGGCCGCGCTCCGACTGCTCAACCGCGAAGATGGAGACCCCAACGCGTCCACCTGGTCGTGTGATATCCGTCCGGTCAACGAGCTTTTCCCCGAGGGACGCGGCAACTGGTATGATGTGCCCAGCCTGGATGGGGCGGCGCTCGGCGATGTGTTCGTGTACGGCGGAGCCAACAATGCGGACAGGCTCCTCGCGGCCGGGCGATGGATGCAGGTCGCGCTCACAGTCCTTACAGGCCTCGTGATCTTCTTCTGGCTGCGACAATTGGCGGGCGGGATGGCCGGGGCACTCGGCGTGGCGCTCTGGGCATTGAATCCACTGGCACTGGCCTATGGACATCTGGTGCTGACGGATATGGGCGAGACGTTGATGCTGGTTCTTGCGGTCTGGAGTTTCGCCACCTTTCTGGAACAACCGTCCACGGGTCGCGCCGCGTTGTGCGGCTTGGCTTGTGGCGGAGGCGCTGACCATGAAATTCACGGGGGTCGCGCTTGCGCCGATTCTACTCGTTCTCGCCGGCGTGTTTACGCTGACCCGGAAAGGATGGCGTGCGTGGGGGAGGCATGTGCCGGTGATCCCCCTGGTGGCGGCGGGCGTGGTCCTGGCGGTCTACGCACCCTACTGGAGCCCCGCGCCGCCGTTGTCGCCCGAACGGGCCGCAACGCTTGGCGTGCCGACCTGGTTCCAGGTGCTGCGACCGATACTGATACCGCCCCACTTCTTCAAAGGACTGGCTCTACAGACCGCGCATGCGGCCATCGGACACCAGGGGTTTTTGTGCGGCCAATGGCGGACGACCGGCTGGTGGTACTATTTTCCGGTGGCACTGGCCGTGAAGTTGCCGCTGCCATGGCTGGCGTTGACTGCGGTCGGCTTGCTGCTGTGGTTGATGGGGCTGCGCCGGTTTTCCTTCCCGCTGGCCGTGCCATGGCTGGCAGCATGGTTGTACCTGGCGTTGGCCATGGCGGGGACGATCGACATCGGCGTTCGATATGTGCTGCCGATCATTCCGCTGCTGGCCGTGGGCATCGCGTCGCAGTTCAGCCTCCACGGACGGCGGGTACAGCTCGGCGCGTGGCTGGGCGCTGGCTGGCTGTTGCTGGTGACGTGGCATGCGCGTCCCTGTTTTCTTGAGTACTTCAACGAAATCGCCGGCGGTCCGTCGAACGGTTACCAGTGGTTGGTCGATTCCAACCTCGATTGGGGACAGGACGTCAAACGGCTGAAGCATTTCCTCGACGAACAGGCCATCACGAACATCGATCTGGCGTTCCTCGGTCCGAGTCGGTCGATCGACTACGAAGGGATTGCCGCCCGGCGGGTGACCCCGGGTGAGGCGGCCGGAATGCGCCGCGGCACGCTGGTCGTATCGGCGACCGAACTCATGGGTCCCGCCTGGGATTGGTTGCGCGCGAGTCACGAACCGGCCGCGCGAGTCGGTTACACGATGTTTGTCTATCGCCTGGGGGACGCCGACACGAGGGAACATTGGGAGCAGATGCTGCGGATCGATCCCCACGATGCCCGGGCCCATTACAATTTGGGGATCGTCCTGGAACGCGCCGGCGACGCCGGGGGCGCGATTGCCCACTACGAGCAGGCCATACGGATCAAGCCTGATTTCGCCAGGGCGCAAGACAAACTGGCGCTCGCCCTGGAGCAAACGGGGAAAACCGAGGAAGCCATCGTCCACTACGAGCAAGCATTACGGATGGAACCCGATAATGCCGCGACGCAGTGCAACCTGGGAAAAGCCCTCCTGCAAGAGGGGAAGTTCAGCGACGCCATCGAGCAGTATGAACAGGCGCTACGGCTCGAGCCCGATGACGCCGAGGCGCACACCGATCTGGGGGTGGCTTTGGCGCGAACGGGCAGGATCGAGGAAGCCATCCATCACTTCGAGCAGGCCCTGCAAATCAAGCCCGATGACGCCGAAGCGCACACTGATCTGGGGGTGGTTTTGGCGGGAATGGGCAGGATCGAGGAAGCCACCAACCAGTTTGGGCAGGCCCTGCAGATCAAGCCTGATGACGCCGAGGCGCACTACAATCTGGGAAATGTCTTCTTGCAAGAGGGGAAGTTCAGCGATGCCATCGCGGACTTCGAGCAAGCGTTGCGGCTCAAGCCCAATCTTGCCGCGGTTCACTACAATCTGGGGACCGCCTTGGCGCAGGTGGGCCGGGTGTCGGAGGCGATTGAGCATTTCCAACAGGCCCTGCGGCTTAAGCCCGATTATCACGAGGCGCTGAACGGTCTCGCGTGGCTGTTGGCGACTCGGGACTCGGCGGAAGGCGGCGACCCGATTCGGGCCGTGGCGCTGGCCCAGCAGGCCTGCCAACTCACCGATCATCGGGTGGCATCGTACCTGGACACGTTGGCGGCGGCCTACGCCGCGGCCGGTCGATTCAGCGACGCCACTGCCACGGCGGAGAAGGCCATCGAACTGGCCCGTGCCGGGGGCCAGCCGCGCATGGCCGGGCAGATCGAGAGTCGGCTGCAACTGTATCGCGACGGGCGGGCGTACCGCGACGACGCCGACGTGATGAAACCTCTTCGTGCGAATTAGCCCGGCCCAAATTTCCCCTTCCCCGACGGCTCGGCAAGGAAGCGCGGCGGCCGCCTCGGGATGTAGGGGCAAATCCTGCCGCTGACGATGCGGAGCGCATGTGAAGACGGCGGGCAAGCCGTTGGGGTTCCTCACTCTCCAAAGCGCGTGTGTTCGACGGGAGAAGTGTATAAGATGGCATCAGGCCGATAATGTTTTTGCGACAACGTTACAAGGGATTGGTCGGTGCGGCACGATGAAGAACGCGTGGACATGTCTGGCCGCTGTATGCGCGCTGGTCATCGGGGTCTATGCATACACCGCCCACTCGGGCTATGTAACATCGACAAGCCTGAATGCTGCTGACGAGTACTACAATCTGTTGGTCCAGGGTTTTCGTGCCGGCCAACTCAATCTGAAAAAAGAGGCGCCGCCCGGGCTCGCGCAACTCGCCAATCCCTACGATCCAGCGGCCAACGGCCCGTTTCGTAGTTGGCCCGACCGATTGCTCGACCTGAGTTATTACAAGGGGAAGTTCCACCTCTATTTTGGGGTTACACCCGCCGTGGTGTTGTTCTGGCCGTACGCCGCGCTGACGGGCCACTATCTGTCACAGAAAAATGCCGGGGTGATTCTTTGCGTGGTCGGTTTCCTGGCCAGCGTGGGTCTGCTGTGCGCGCTCTGGCGGCGTTATTTTGCCGGAGTCAGCGTGGCGGTGGCGGCGGCCGGGACGCTCGCGCTGGGTTTGGCCACGTTCACGCCGTTGCTGTTGGCGCGGTGCGATGTGTACGAGGTATCCATCAGTTGCGGGTACGCCCTGACGATGCTGGCTCTGGCGGCGATTTGGAAGGCGTTGCACGGGCCGGAGCGGAGGGCCTGGTGGCTGGCGGCGGCGAGCCTGACCTACGGGCTGGCGGTGGGAGCGCGGCCGTCGTTGCTGTTCGGCGCGGTTGTCTTGCTGGCGCCGGTGGTCCCGGCGTGGCGTGAGCGCCGGAAGATTTGGGTCCTGCTGATGGCGGCGACCGGTCCGATCTTGCTTATCGGGGCGGGGTTGATGCTCTACAACGAACTGCGATACGGCAATCTGTTCGAATTCGGGGAGCATTACGAGTTGGCCGGGGCCTGGCAGGTCACGCGGCAATTGTTCAGCCCGCATTATCTTTGGTTCAATTTCCGGGTCTATTTTCTGGAGCCGGCGCACTGGAGCAGTCGGTTTCCCTTCGTACATGACATCACCGTGCCGCCCTTGCCCGCGGGCCAGGGACGCGTGGAACATCCGTTTGGCGTCCTGACCAACATCCCGCTGGTGTGGCTGGCGCTGGCCGTGCCGCTGGCGTGGCGCGGTCGTTCCGCGGACGCGCGTTCCGCATTGTGTGGATTCGTGGCGGCGGCAGCCGTGCTTTTCGGGATTGGCACGCTGACCATGGGCCTCTTTTGGGCGGCGATGAACCGCTATGAGGTGGACTTCCTTCCTGCGCTGGTGCTGCTGGCGGTGATAGGCATCCTCGGGGCAGAACGCACGTTGGCTGGCCAGCCAGCTTGGCGGTGCGCGGCGCGTTGTGGCTGGGGTCTGCTGCTGGTCTTCTCGGTGGCGTTTAACCTGTTGGCGAGCGTCGCGCGTTGCGCCGAGGCGGACGACAATCTGGGGAATGCTCTGGTGAACGCGGGAAAGGTCGGGGAAGCCGTCGCCCACTTCGAGCAAGCCGTGCGGATCGACCCCGATTACTACGACGCGTACACCGATCTGGGGGTGGCTTTGGCGCGAATGGGCAGAATCGAGGAAGCCATCCAGCGCTACGAGCAGGTCCTGCAGATCAAGCCCGATTTCGTCGAGGCGCACACCGATCTGGGGATCGCCCTGACGCAATTGGGTAGGATCGAGGAAGCCATCGCGCAGTACGAGCAGGCCCTGCGCATTAACCCCGATTCCGCCGAGGCGCACACCGATCTGGGAGTGGCTTTGGCGCAAACGGGCAAAATCGAGGAAGCCGTCGCCCAGTACAACCAAGCCTTGCAAATTAATCCCGATTACGCCGACGCGCACACCCATTTGGGACTGGCTTTGGCGCAAACGGGTAAAACCGAGGAAGCCGTCGCCCAGTACGAGCAGGCACTGCGGATTAATCCCGGTGACGCCGACGCGCACACCGATCTGGGAGCGGTTTTGGCGCAAACGGGCAAAATCGAGGAAGCCATCAATCAGTACGAGCAGGCCCTGCAGATTAATCCCGATTACGCCGAGGCGCACACCGATCTGGGGGTGGCGTTGGTGCAAACGGGAAAAATCAAGGAAGCCACCCAGCACTTCGAGCAGGCCGTGCGGATCAAGCCCGATTTCGCCGAGGCGCACTACAATCTGGGGATCGTCCTGGCACAAACCGGAAGGACACCGGAAGCGATTGAGCATTTGGAACAGGCGCTGCGGATCAGGCCCGGTCTCGCCTCCGCGCAGGACGCGCTGGCTCGGCTGCAAGCCCGCCAATAAGTGGCTTTCCCCTTCCCGCTGTCGCTGTTTGCGGCTATGCTTCACCCATGTTCGTCGATCAAGTCAGAATCCGCGTCAAGGCGGGCGATGGCGGGAACGGATGCGTTTCGTTTCGCCGCGAGAAATATGTCGATCGCGGCGGGCCGGACGGCGGCGACGGGGGTAAAGGCGGCGACGTTGTGGTGGTCGCCGACAAAAACATCACCGATCTCTCGGATTTCTATTATCTACCCCGGCTCGTGGCCAAACACGGCGTCCACGGACGCGGGAAAAATTGTTTTGGCCGGAGCGCGCGGGACGTCATCGCGAAAGTGCCCATCGGCACTCAGATTTTCCGGCTGACCGCGCCGGTGAAACAGCGCGCGCCATCGAACTATCATCCCGCGGCGGCCACGGAGGAATTTGACCCGAGAGTAACCGTGGGAATGCCGTTTACGCCGGGCCGGGCGAAGCAACTGCTGGAGGCCTCGCAAGCCGAAGCGCCTGCCAACGCTCCGGTTACAATAGAAGTGGATGCTCCCCCTGTCGAGACCGGCCGCGAACTGATTGCCGATCTTGTGGAGGACGGGCAGCGGTTCGTGTTGGCGAAAGGCGGGCGCGGCGGGCGCGGCAACGCGGCGTTCAAGAGTTCGATACACCAGGCGCCGCGCGAGTTCGAGTACGGCGAGCCGGGCGAGCAACTCGAAGTCGAACTGGAACTGAAGACGCTGGCGGACGCGGGCCTGATCGGGTTTCCGAACGCGGGCAAATCGACGCTGATCTCGAAGATCACCAACGCGCACCCGAAAGTCGCGCCGTATCCGTTCACGACGTTGACACCGAACGTGGGAATCCTCAGCTACGGCGATTTCGAGCGCATCCGCATCGCGGACATTCCCGGGCTGATCGAAGGCGCGCATCGGGGCAAGGGGCTGGGACATGATTTTTTGCGACACATCGAGCGCTGCCAACTGCTGGTGGTGCTGCTGGACATGGCGGGGGTCGATGGCCGCAAGCCGCAGGATGATTACCAGCAGTTGCTCGACGAGCTGAAGCTGTACAATCCCGAGATTCTCGAGAAGAAACGGCTCGTCGTGGCCAACAAGATGGATCTGCCCGACGCGAAGAAGAACCTGGCCGCGTTCAAACGCAAGTTGGCGGGACGACCGTCCCATGGGTTGAAGAAAAAGCCGACAGGGACCCGTTCGGCAGGCTCAGGGCAGGCACCTGCCCGACAAAAGATATTGGAGATTTCGGCGCTGGCGGGAGAGGGACTGGAAAAATTAAAGCTGGAGTTGCGCAAAGCGCTGGCGTAGCGTGGCGCCCAAGTCCCCAACCTGGAGTTGGCGCTGAACCAGGGGAGCGAGGAACCCAATGTTCAAGATTATCGGTGGTGATGGCCGGCCCTACGGCCCGGTCAGTGCAGACCAGATACGCCAATGGATCGCCGAAGGTCGCGCCAACGCGCAGACCCTGGCGCAGGCCGAAGGCAGCGTCGAGTGGAAGCCGCTCGGCCAATACCCGGAATTCGCCTCATCGGCGGCCCCGCCCGTGATGCCGCCAACGCCGCCGGGAGCGCCCGCGCCAACCTTTCAGCCGCGACAACACGTGCCCAGTTAT
Organism: uncultured Verrucomicrobiae bacterium; assembly: GCA_963712025.1. GTDB lineage: Bacteria > Verrucomicrobiota > Verrucomicrobiia > Palsa-1439 > Palsa-1439 > Palsa-1439. Next base: position 479,965 of record CAVQGJ010000006.1, read on the forward strand.
CTCGTGCCCGCCATCTTCAGCACGATCTGTTGCTGTCTGCCGGTTGGCATTGTGGCGATCATTTTTGCGGCGCAGGTGAACACCCGGCTCCAGGCGGGCGACATGCCGGGCGCGCTCGAGGCATCCCGAAAGGCACAGACATGGTTTTGGGTGGCCGTCGTGCTGGGCCTTCTCTCGACGCTCCTCTGTGTGCCGCTCATGCGGCTTCATGCATTTCGGATGCACCGGGTATGGTGATTCGACCCAGAACGATACTTCTCGGCCTGGCGTTTGGGGCCGTGGCGACGGTCGTGTTCGCCTTTGATCCCGAGCGCGCGCGGATTTATCCGGTCTGCGCCTTTCACCAACTGACCGGCCTGTGGTGTCCCGGTTGCGGGACGACGCGCGCGCTGCACCAGTTGTTGCATGGAAATGTGGCGGCGGCGTTTCGATTCAACGCGCTGTCGATGTGCCTGCTGCCGGTGGCCGGCTACCTGATCGTGCGCGGCGACGCCAGCACGCTGAAACCGACCTGGATCTGGGTGCTGCTGGTGGTGATTGTCGCGTTTGGCGTCCTGCGCAACATTCCCGCATACCCGTTCACGCTGTTGGCGCCATGACGCTGGTACGAAAACGATTCGACGGAGGTTGACATGTACAAAGTTATTGGAGCCGATGGCCAGGAGTACGGGCCGGTCACGAACGACCAACTACGGCAATGGATCACCGAGGGCCGCGCCAATGCCCGGACGAAGATACAGCCCGGCGGGAGCACGGAATGGAAGACCCTTGCCGAATTCCCCGAGTTCGCCGACGCGCTCCGCATCGCGGGCGGAGGTTCGACCGTGCCGCCGCTGGTGGGCGCGGTCGATCCCGAAGCGCTGGCCGCGCAAGTCCTGGCGCGCAACTATCAGATCGATATTGGCCGATGCATCGGCCGCGGATGGGAACTCGTCAAGAAGGATTTCTGGTTGTTGGTGGGCGGCACGTTTCTTGTGCTTCTAGTGATGGGGGGCTTGGGCGCCATCCCGATATTGGGGTTGATCGCGGGATTTATCATCGACGGCGCCTTGCTGGGCGGGTTGTACCTGCTGTTTCTCAAACGAATCCGCGGGCAGGCCGCGACCATCGGCGACGCGTTTGCCGGTTTCTCGCTGGCGTTTGTGCAACTGATGCTGGCGCAGATCGTCCTGGCGTTGTTGTCCGGTCTCGGGTTCCTGCTGTGCATACTGCCCGGAATTTATCTCATGATCGCCTGGACGTTTACCTTGCCGCTGGTGATCGACAAGAAACTCGAATTCTGGCCAGCCATGGAATTGAGCCGGAAAGTCGTCACCCATCACTGGTGGACGGTATTCGGCCTGGTGATCGTGGCCGGGCTGGTTGCCGTGGCCGGTGTTCTGGGTTGTCTCGTCGGCATCTTTGTGACCATGCCGATCTGCATTGCGGCGTTGATGTACGCCTACGAGGATATCTTTGGAGCCCCGAGTCCCGCCCAGGATCACTGACGCGACCGCCCGCGACCTGACGCGGCAGGCCGCCTGGGGGTGCGTGGTGAGCAATCTCGTGTTGCCGGGATTGGGCACGTTCCTGGCGCATCGGCGCGTGGTCGGGGTGATCCAGCTTGTCATCTCGCAAACCGGGTTCGCGCTGTCCCTGCTCTGGGCAATCCTGTTCGTGCGCGATTGGGTCCAACAGGGAAGCCTGCCCGAGGACGTCACGCCGCATCTGGCGCTCGGGTTGATCGGGTGCGCGATTTTTCTCCTCGCGTGGATCTGGTCGCTGGCCAGCAGCGTGGGTATCTTGCGCATCTCCCGAAAGACCGGTTTGTAATCATCGCCGGCTCCGAATAGGATTCGTCCGCGCATGGAAACGCCCGTACCCATACTTCACCCCGGCCAACGCCTCGAACTCGACATCACGACTGTCGCGTTCGGCGGCGACGGCATCGGGCGGGTGGACAATTTCGTGGTGTTCGTGCCGTTCGTCATCGAAGGCGAGCGGGTCGAGGTCGAGATCGTCGAGGTCAAGCGCCGGTACGCGACGGCCGACCTCGTGCGGGTGATTACGGCGTCACCGCGGCGCGTCGAGCCGCGTTGCCCGTACTACGCGAAATGCGCGGGCTGCCAGTATCAGCATATCGCGTACGCGCATCAATTGGAGTTGAAGCGCCGCCAGATTCGCGATGTCTTCCAGCGCATCGGCAAGATGGCCGATCCGCCCATCGAGCCGGTTGTGGGTTCGCCGCGCGAGTACCATTACCGCAACAAGATCGTCGTCCACGGTCCCGGTAAGCCCGGTTTCTGGAGCGTGCGCGGGCGGTCGATCATCGGCATCGAGCAATGCCCGATTGCCGGCGAAGAGGTCAACGCGAAGCTGGCGGAGGTCGCCCAACAATCGCTGGAGAACGTGCATCTGACCATTCGCTCCAACTCCGAGCGGCGGGTGTGGACGTACACGGAAACACGACGGGCCAATGTTGATCCGCTCGATGCCGATGAGTCGACGGAACCGGCGGTGGTCGAAACGATCACCGAAACCATACTTGGCAAAACGCTGCAGGTGCCGCTCGGCTCGTTTTTCCAGGTCAATCGCGAGGTGATCGAGCTGGCGCTGGAACACGTGCGCAAGATTTTTGCGGCGAGCGGGTGCAAGATTCTCGTCGATGCGTATTGCGGGGTCGGTTTGTTTGCGTTGATGCTGGCCGATCTCGCCGGGCATGTGTACGGAATCGAGGAGGACTCGAAGGCCATCCAAGCGGCCAACGAGAATGCGCAAGCGTCTCGGCCTGAAGAGTTACGATTTTTATCCCGGCAAGACAGAGCGGTTGCTGTTCTATACGTTGCGCCAGTGCAAACTCGAAGAGACGTGCCTGATCCTCGATCCGCCGCGGTCGGGGTGCGCCCCGGTGGTGCTCAAGACGTTGCGGGAACACAAGCCGCGCAAGATCATTTATGTGTCGTGCGCGCCGCCGATGCTGGCGCGGGACATCAAGCAGTTGGCCGCGCACGGCTATCGGCTCGAGCGCGTCACGCCGTTCGACATGTTTCCCCAGACCGCCCACTGCGAGGCCGTGGCGGAACTGACGCGTCAGTGACAGGGCACGGATTGCGGCAGTCGAGAGAACGCGCGTCTCTGCTCTAGCCTCGTTTTCGCTGGATGGCCCGCTCGATAATCTGCTTCACGAATTGCGGGAGCCGTTTGCCGGCCTTGCGAGCGTCTGACTTGAGCCGGTCGTACTCCGTGACTTCCCCGCCCTGCCAAAGCAAATCCACGCGACGGACTGGCCGCATGGCGATGTGCGTGTATTCCTCGGGATAGGCCCAATAACAAGAGAGACAGATTTCACGCTTCTTACGGCTACGCCAGTTCTCACAGTGCTCGCACGACCATGACTTGGCACGGTTGGCGGAGCCACATAGCAGCATGAAATCGTCAGGGGAAAGCTGTCCGCCGCTGTCACCAGCCACTTCATAAGGCACGCGGTGGTCAATCTGAAGTTCCGCCTCTGGCATCTTCTCCAGATAGATGAAGCACTGGCAGCCGTATTTCTGAATGAGCGCCTGCTTAATTTGCTTCGATAGGCCGGTGCGACCGGACAACCGGCGCAACTCCACCTTGCTGGGGTCAGCAAACCGGTACGCAGCGATCTTGCGTCCGTCGGAACCAACCACGGTTGTTCGTTCCAACGGGATGCCATGCTCTTTCACGTCACGGGCGGCGCGCGGCGGATGATTATAGCCGTACTTGTTTTTCAGTTCTTCGGTGGAGATTTGGCCGTGCTTGAGGATGTGGTCGATCACGGTGCGGGCGCGCCTCGCCGTGATGGAGCGACACAGTTCAAGAAACTCTTTTGGATATTTTGCCATAGGATTTGCGTGACTCCATCAACGCGAGCTGTTCTACGTCTCGTCGGTGGTGCAGCCGCTCACACGCGCCGACTTCTTCCGCCAATGGTGCGGAGAGGTACAGCGACTCGACGGTGATCGCCTTCCGCCCAAGCAACGTTGCCTGCGTCGAAGGGCCGGCTTCAAGTTCCACAAGCGTCAATCCCAACGCTTTCGGCATCGGCTTGCCAAACCGTCTGGCTCCTGTCCGACCGTCATAACTCAGAGCGTAGCGGATGCCCCGGCGATTCAACTCGGCCAACCCGCCAAGGAAATCCTCAAACACCACCCCGGCATAGTACCGCGAGTCGCGCTCCCCGCAAACGCCCTGATAGGGGGGGTCCATGTACACCACGTCATCTGCCGTGACATTCGCAAGGACATCCCGGTAGTCGAGCGACGAGATGACGGACCGACCGCGCAGCAACGCAGATACACCGACAATGCTTTTGCGCATTGTCTCCGGGCGCGTGCCGTGCCGGCGCTTATCCGGGCTTTGGTTAAAGAGCCCGTCGGCGTTGTACCGCACCGCCCCCTTCACACACCGCGCCAACAAGTACAACAATAGCTGGGGATTCTGCGTCCGGTTGAAGTCCTCGCGCACCCGGTAGTAATGCTCCAAGCTGTCCGGATGCTGCGCCTGCCAGACATCTTTGTAGGATCGGTACAATTCCTCCGGATGGTTGATCATCAACCCGATCAATTCCGCCAGTGGTTTGTTCAGGTCGTTGAGCCAGTAGTTCTTCGCCCGTCCGCGCGCCGCGCACGCAATCGAGACCGCCGCCGAACCTGTGAAGGGTTCCACCAAACGCTCCATCGGCACCGGCAGGTAACGCAAGATCAGCGGAGCCAAACCGCGTTTGCTGCCTTGGTACTGAATCGGATGCGGAATCACATGCGCAGTTTACACGCCTCCGCTACTTCCGCACAGCCTGAATTTGACATGTGGGGGTGGAACCCAAAAAATTCCACACCAAGACACTCCCGCCGATTTCGCAGGCGCACTCTCGCCGAATTTGCTAGGATGACCATGGGCAGAGACGCTGATGGCCACGCCGGAAGAACCATTGCAGACCGTTGAAGGCACGCTGGAGCATGTCATTTACTCCAACGAGGAGAACCATTACACCGTGGCGCAACTTCTGCCGGAGGGCGGCACGCGGCGGACCGAGCCGATCACCATCGTGGGCAATCTGGCGGCGCTGAATGTCGGCGAGAGCGTCCGCGCCCAGGGCCATTGGGTAAACCACAAACAATGGGGGCGACAGTTCGCGGTCGAGCGGTTCGAGTCCGTGTTGCCGCGGACGGTGGTGGGCCTGAAGAAATATCTCGGCAGCGGCCTGATCAAGGGCATCGGCGACACGTTTGCGGACCGGATCGTCGAGAAATTCGGCGAGCGGACGCTGGAGGTGATCGACACGTTCTCGGCGCGGTTGCGGGAAGTGGACGGGATCGGTCCCGAACGGGCGAAGCGGATCAAGGAAGCGTGGACGGCGCAGAAGAGCGTGCGGGACATCATGATCTTCCTGCAGGGCTACGGCATCGGCAGCTCGCATGCGGCGAAGATTTACAAGCAATACGGCGAGAACGCGATGACGGTGGTGCAGGAGAACCCGTACCGGCTCGCCAAGGACATTTCCGGGATCGGCTTCCGCACGGCGGACGGTATCGCGTCGAAAATGGGGATCGAGCGGGATTCGATTCATCGGTTGAAGGCGGGGGTGGTGCACGCGCTCGACCGCGCGACCGACGACGGGAATACGTGCCTGCCGCGCGAGCGATTGATCGAAGCCGCGCGCGATCTGCTGGAAGTCGAGATCGCGCCGATCGAGAACGCCATCAACCAATTGTCGGCGGGCGGCGACGTGGTCATCGAGGATGACTACGTTTACCTGGCGCGGTTGTACAAGTCGGAGCGCGGGGTGGCAACGAAGATCCACGAACTGCGCGGCGCGCCGTTGACGCTGCCGACGATCGATTTCGAGAAGGCGCTGGTCTGGGTGCAACAGAAGACCAGCGTGGCGCTGGCCGCGGCGCAACGGAACGCCGTCCAGACCGCGCTCACGTCGAAGATTTCGGTGATTACCGGCGGCCCCGGCGTCGGCAAGACGACCATCGTCAACAGCATCGTCAAGATCCTGCGGGCCAAGAACGGCAAGGTCTTGCTGGCCGCGCCGACGGGACGCGCGGCCAAACGCATGAGCGAGGCGACGGGCGCGCCCGCGCAAACGATCCATCGCCTGCTAAAATTCGAGCCGCGGGAGGGCGGGTTCACGCACAACGAGCGGCGTCCGCTCGACGGCGACATGATCATCATCGACGAAACATCGATGCTCGACATTCCCCTCGCCTATCACCTGTTGAAAGCGATCCCGCTGACGGCGTCGGTCGTGTTCGTCGGCGACGTGGACCAGTTGCCGTCGGTGGGCCCGGGTAATTTCCTGCGGGACGTGATCGATTCCGACCGCGTGCCCGTGGTGCGATTGACCGAGATTTTCCGACAGGCCAAGAACAGCTTTATCATCACCAACGCCCACCTGGTGAATGAAGGCCAGATGCCGGTGTTGGACGCGCAGCAGGAGGCGGACTTTTTCTTCATCGCCGAGGAACAGCCGGAAAAAGTGCTGGCGACGATCAAGACGCTGTGCGGCGAGCGCGTGCCGAAGAAGTTCGGGTTCGACCCGATGCGCGACGTGCAGGTGTTGACGCCGATGCACAAGGGATTGTGCGGCTCGGAGAACTTGAATCGGGAACTGCAATCGACGCTGAACCCGCGCGGGCCGAACGTGCAACGCTGGGGGCGCACGTACCGGGTTGGCGACCGCGTGATGCAGATCCGCAACAATTACGACAAGGACGTGTTCAACGGCGACCTGGGCCGGGTGAAGCGGATCGACCTGGTCGAGCAGCAGGTCATCGTCGAGGTCGACGACCGGGAGATTCCGTACGAGTTCACGGACATGGACGAACTGCTGCCCGCGTACGCCATCAGCGTCCACAAATCGCAGGGCAACGAGTACCCGTGCGTGATCGTGCCGCTGCTGACGCAGCATTTCGTGCTGTTGCAGCGGAACCTGCTGTACACGGCGATCACGCGCGGCAAGAAGCTCGTGATCCTCATCGGCTCGAAGAAGGCGCTGGCGATTGCCGTGCGCAACAACAAGACGGCGGCGCGATACAGCCGGTTACTGGACCGGCTGCGTGATTCGACCGGAGCAGCGGTTTGATTGGCGCCGGGTGGCTCGCCTTGGGGCGGGCCGTTCATCGAAAAGACAAACGCAAAAAATCAAAATTGACTTGGCGCGGGCCAGCAAGCATCATGCGGGCCACGTTACGGTAGCGGTCACGGAGAATGCGGAATGGCTAAATTGCACATCCTGTCGGGACAATTGGAGGGGAAGGTTTTCGATCTGCTGGACGAACGCGTGAGCGTGGGGCGCGCGTTGGACAACACGATCCGTCTGGAGGACACGACCGTCTCGCATCATCACGCGATGTTCGTGCTCGATGGCGTCAGTTACAAGCTCCGCGATCTCAATTCGACCAACGGCACGCGCGTCAACACCCTGCGCGTCACCGAGACGAAGCTGACCAACGGCGACCAGGTCCGCATGGGCTCCGTCGAGATGCGGTTCGAATCCGACCTCAAGAAGACCAGTCAGCCGTTGCCGCCGTCGCAAGCGGGCGTGGACATCGCCGAATTGGGTAAGGGCGACGGGCCTCCACCCGCGTTCGGCTCGGCCTCGCCGTTTGGACGGAAGAAACACAGCGGCGGCGGCCCGAAGGGAGTGGTGTGGGCGGTGCTGGGCCTCGGGCTTGTCGCCGTGCTCGTCCTCGTTTGGTTCGCGTACAGCTTCTTCCAGATGAAGTAGGCGGCGCGCTCGCGCAGGTTCACGTTGTCGAAGGCCGGGAGCCGTGCCCCACCGGCCGCGCCGGGTCTACGTAACGGAATTGGCGGCCACCCGAACCTGCGTCCATCGCAGGAACCGACTTCCTCGTGCGCCTTATGCGGCCCGCATCGCCTGCTCGATGGAATCCCGAATCGCGTGATACCTGGCCAGCGTTGCGGTAGAATTCGTACGGTGCAGCGGTCGGCGTGGATTCCACTGAGCGCGTGATGTTTCCCGAGTCGGGCTTTCAAAATGACGTCGAATCCCTATAATGCGCGCATGGCTTCGCGGAAAGACGACAAGACGGTCAAACCATGAGCGTGCCATTGGTCACGCCCCGACCCGATGCCGCCCCGCGTCCCACAGAGTCGCACGCGAGGGTTGTCTATTGGGCTGCGGCCCTGATGGCGCTTCTCGCCGTCTGTTTCCTGCACTTCTGGAAACTGGGCACAGCCCCCCGGGGATTCTTTATGGACGAAGCGTCCGCCGCTTACAACGCCTACTGCATCGCGAACACCGGAGCGGACGAATACGGGATGAGGCACCCGGTTTTCTTTCGGTGCTTCGACAATTACCAAGACCCGGTGATGATTTATTCCCTCGCCCCGCTCGTGGGCGCTTTTGGTCTGACGCAGGGTGTCGCCCGGTTTCCCAGCGCCTTGTTTCAGATTCTGGCCGCCGCGACGTTTGGGTTCCTGGTTTACGAATACTGCCGCAACCGGTGGCTATCGCTGTTGGGCGCCGTGGTGTTCGCGCTCGTGCCGTGGGCATTTCCGGTCAGCCGCGGCATTTCGAGCGGCTATACGGCCATGCTCTTCGGGATGAACCTGGGGTGGCTGTGCTTCCTGATTGCGCTTCGGAGGAAGTCACACCGGTACGCGGCGCTGGCGGGAATCGCATGGGCATTTGCCATGTACGCCCACAACGTGGGCCGCCCCGTAACAGCTGTCTGGTTGATCGGATTCGGCTTGGCGCTGAATCGCCTGCTGATGAAGCGGTGGCGCATCTGGCTGTCGTTTTCCTTCAGCTTCCTACTGGGCCTGTTGCCGATGATCATCAGTGTCCTGCGTTCCCCGGAGTCGTTGACCACACGCTTTCGGTACATCGGGATATTTCACGGACACGCCTTGCTGCGGAACGCAGTCGACCGGTTTGCCGTACGATATATCGAGTATTTCAGCCCGCGATTCCTCTGGGTTACGGGGGACACCAATTTGCGGCATAACACGGGATTTAGCGGTGAATTGTTTGTGTTCACGGTTCCGTTGATACTGGCGGGTCTGTATTGCGTCATTCGGCTGTTCAGAAATCAGCCCTACTATCGGGTGTTGGCGGTCACCCTCGTGACGTATCCGCTCGCCGCGTCTCTCACGGTTGACAGGATGCACGCCACAAGGAGCATCAACGGCGTGATCCCCTGGCTCCTGCTGGCCATGCTGGGCGCCAACGTGCTGTGGCGCCACAGGCTTGTGGGTCGGAAATTGCTGGTCGTCATCTGCGCGGCAGGCGTCCTCGAAGTCGCCGCTTACTTTGCCGATTATTTCGGGCGTTATCAAACGCGGTGCCCGGTAGCGTTTCATACAGCTTTTACCGACTCGCTGAAGTATTGCTTCCACCGGATTCACAGCAACGAAACTCTCTACGTTTCCGGTTCTGTCGGCGCAAATTGCGGCGCATCTCTGGACACGGATTTCAAACCCTTCGTGTACGCCTTCCTTCTCTTCTACGGGAAAATCGATCCATCGACCTACCAGCGCAGCGGGTTCTCCAATACAGTGGTGCGGCCCTATCTGGAGCAAGTCGATCAACCCGGGCTCTTGCTGCGGTGCAACTACACGGCCATCCACACGCTCACTTTGGAAGGTCCGCAATACAAGGCGATTCCCAACTCCGAGTCGATTCCCGACGCCGCGAAGCTCCTGGTCACGTTCCAGGACGACACGCTTGTGTGTCAGGTGTGGGAGGTCGGAACGGCGTCGCAGGTTGGCGTCACGCACAACAATTCCAAGATTGCCTTGAAGCATGCGGGCACCTTCGGGTATCGGCATTCCGCCGAGACGCAGTACAATCTGGGGCTCGCCTCGGTGCTAACGGGCCGGATTGAGGAAGCCATCCAGCACTTCGAGCAGGCTCTGCGGATCGAGCCTGACTACGCCGAGGCGCACGACAGTCTCGGGATCGCGTTGGCGCAAACGGGCAGGATTGAGGAAGCCATCCAGCACTACGAGCAAGCCTTGCGGATCAATCCTGATTACGCCGACGCGCATTACAATCTGGGGATCGCGTTGGCGCGAACGGGCCGGATTGAGGAAGCCATTCGGCACTACGAGCAGGCCTTGCGGATCAACCCCGATTATGCCGAGGCGCACGACCGCCTCGGGATCGCGTTGGCGCAAACGGGTAAGGTCGACGAAGCCATCCGGCAGTACGAACAAGCCCTGCGGATCAACCCCCATTTCGCCGAGGCGCACGACAGCCTCGGGATCGCGTTGGCGCAAACGGGTAAGATCGACGATGCCATCGCCCAATTCGAGCAGGCCCTGCGGATCAACCCTGATTTCGCTGATGTGCACTACAATCTGGGCGTCGCTTTGGGCCGAGCGGGGAGGACGACGGAAGCGATCCAGCATTTGGAACAGGCGCTGCGGATCCGGCCCGATTTCACCCAGGCGCGGAGCGCGCTCGCGCAACTGCAAGCTCGCCAGTAAGCGGGACGTGTGATTGGATTCGCGGGAAGGCCGGATAATTCCGACTTGCATGAATGTCAGCCGCATAAAATTGGTAGGAGTGGCGCTGGTGATTTTTGCGGCCACCGTCTGGGTGTGTTGGCCGAGCACGCGTGGTGAGTTTCTGCGAGAGGACGATCTGGAGTATTTGCGGCAGTCGGAGCAGTGGAATGGGCTGACGTGGAACGCGGTGAAATGGGCGTTTACGTCCATGGACATGTACTATCACCCGTTGCCTCGCTTGTTTTACGCTCTGAGCTACCAGATCTGCGGAACAAATGCGGCGGGTCATCACGCGACGAGTGTGCTCCTGCACGCGCTCAATGCGGCGCTCGTGTTCGGTTTCCTCTGGACGCTATTGGAGGCGACGGCGTTGAGTTCGGGCGAGCGGTTGACGGTGGCCTTGTGGGTGGCGGCGGTGTTCGCGATTCATCCGTTACAAGCGGAATCGGTGGCGTGGATGTCGGTGCGGACGCAACTTCTGTGCACGATGTTCTGCATCGCCTGCCTCTGGGCCTACGCCACGGGTGTGCGACGGTGGGTGGTGTGGGGATTGTATGTGGTGGCACTGCTGTGCAAACCGACGGCGGTGTCGGTGCCCTTTGTCATGCTGGCGATTGATTATTATCCCCTGCGGCGCCATGAGCGGCTCGGCTGGCGACGGTTGGTGTGGGAGAAAGCGCTGATGATCGTCTTGGCGGGCCTGGCGGGGATGGCGACGGTGAGGACCGAGTGGGGGCCGGGTCCGATAGCTCCGGGGTTCGCGACCCCGCTGCCGGCGCGTGTGCTTCGCCTGTTCGAGAGTTTGACGTTTTACCTGGCGAAGCTGGTTTGGCCGTCGCATTTGTCGCCCACCTACCTGTTGGACATGACGTTCAGTCCGTGGACGGTGATCGCGTCGGGGCTCACGGTCATCGTTATTACGGCGGTGGTTGCCCGTGAAAGACAACGCCTGCCCGGGCTGGTGGCGGCGTGGGGGGCGTACGTGATGCTGCTTCTTCCCATGTCCGGGCTCGTACCGACGGGCAGACCCGTGGTGGAGATGCGGTACGCCTACGTAGCCATGCTGCCGGCGTTGCTGGTGGCGGGCGCGGCGGGGGTGTGGGTGTGGCGGCGTTCGGCGACGGCGGGACGGGCCGTGCTGGTGGGTTTGCTGGCCGGCCAACTATGCGCTTTCACCGCAGGGATTCGTCGTCTGATACCGGACTGGCACAACGACGAGACCATGCATCGGTCCACCTTGGCGGAATTCCCGGACTCCGAACAGGCGAATCGGGAATTGGCTACCGAATTCCTGGACGCAGGCAGGGCCGGAGAGGCCCTCGAATACGCGCAACGAGGCGTCGAAATCGCGCCGCAACTGTGCGAGCCGCACGTGTTATTGGGGCTTGTGTTCAGTCAGTTGGGCCGGCTTACGGAAGCCGTCGCGCAGGATGAGCAAGCGTTACAAATCGATCCCGATTCCGCCAGAGCGCATTTCGGCTTTGGAGTGGCGCTGACCCAGATGGGCCGGGAGCCAGAGGCGGTCGAACAGTTCGAGCAGGCCCTGAGGATCAATCCCGATTACGCCGAGGCTCACTGCAATCTGGGGATCGCGTTGGTGCGAACGGGTAAGATCGAGGAAGCCATACAGCACTACGAGCAGGCCCTGCGAATCCGGCCCGATTTCGCCGACGCGCATACCGATCTGGGGGTGGCCTTGGCGCAAACGGGAAAGTTCGAGGAAGCCATCCAGCACTACAAGCAGGCCCTGCGGATTAATCCCTATTACGCCGAGGCGCACACCGATCTGGGGGTGGCTTTGGTGCAAACGGGAAAGATCGACGAAGCCATCCAGCACTTCGAGCAGGCCCTGCGACTTAATCCCGATTCCGCCGAGGCGCATTACAATCTGGGGATTGTTTTGCCGCGAACCGGAAAGACCGGGGAAGCCATCCAGCATTACGAGCAGGCCCTGCGGATCAAGCCTGATTACGCCGAGGCGCACTACAATCTGGCGATCGCTTTGACACAAGCGGGAAAGTTCGACGAAGCCATCCAGCACTTCGAACAGGTTGTGCGGATCAAACCTGATTACGCCGAGGCGCACTACAAACTCGCGATCGCCCTGGCACAAACGGGTAAGACCGAGGAAGCCATCGCCCACTTCGAGCAGGTATTACGGATCGAACCCGATAATGCCGCGGCCCACAACAATCTGGGGATCGCGCTGGTGAGATCGGGCAGGATGCCGGAAGCGATCGAGCATTTGGAGCAGGCGCTACGGATCAACCCCCAATACGCCGAAGCACACAGCAACCTCGGGTTGGCTTTGTATCGCACCGGCAAACATGAAGAGGCTATTGAACACTACCAACAGGCTCTGCGGATCAATCCCGATTACGCCGACGCACACGTCAATTTGGGAAATGGCTTTTTGCAGGAGGGTAAGGTCAGCGATGCCATCGGGCAGTATGAGCAGGCGTTGCGGACCAAGCCCGATAACGCCGCCGCGCACTACAGCCTGGGGATCGCCTTGGGGCAAGCGGGCAGGATACCGGAAGCGATCGAGCATTTGAAACAGGCGCTGCGGATCAAGCCCGATTTCACCCAGGCGCAGAGCGCGCTCGCGCAACTGCAAGCTCGCCAGTAAGCGGGACGTGTGATTGGATTTGTGGGAGAGCCAGCTGTTTCTGATTTACATGAACGTCAGCCGGATGAAGTTAGTGGGAGTGGCGCTGGTGATTGTGGCGGCCACTGTCTGGCTGTTTTGGCCGAGTATCCACGGCGAGTTCCTGGCAGGAGATGATCTGGAGTATTTGCGGCAGTCGGAGCGGCGGCACGGGTTGACCTGGGACGCCGTGAAATGGTCGTTTACGTGCACCGACGAGTACTATCAACCCTTGGTGCGGCTGTCGCATGTTCTGGACTACCAAATCTGGGGAAAGAATGCGGCGGGTCACCACGCGACCGGGGTGTTCCTGCACGCGCTCAATGCGGCGCTGGTGTTCGGGTTTTTGTGGACCCTCCTGGGCGCGACATCCCTGACCACAGCCGAGCGGTTGACGCTGGCCTTTTGGGTGGCGGTGGTATTCGCCATTCATCCACTGCAAACGGAATCGGTCGCCGGGATGTCGGGACGGACACAACTGCTCTGCACGATGTTCGGCATCGGCAGCCTGTGGGCCTATGCTGTCGGCGCGCGGCGTTGGGTGGTATGGGGATTCTTCGTGCTGGCCGTATTATGCAAGCCGATGGCGGTGTCGCTGCCCTTTGTGATGCTGGCGATGGATTACTATCCGCTGCGGCAGCATGAGCGCCTCGGCTGGGGACGGCTGGTGTGGGAGAAGGCGGCGATGATTGCCATCGCCGCGCTGGTGGGGGTGACGACGGTGCTTACCATGGCGCGGTTGGGCGGCGTACTGGCTCTGTCCGCGAAAATCCCGCTGTCGCTCCGTCTGTTCCTGATGTTCAAGAGCCTGACGTTTTATCCGTTGAAACTGGTGTGGCCGGCTCACTTGTCCCCCGGCTATCCGATCTCCGACGTGCCGCCCGGGCAACGGCCGGCGTTGGCGTCGGTGCTCAGTGTTGTCGTGATTACGGCGGTGGCCGTTATGGAGCGGCGACGCAGGCCGATGCTGGCAGCGGGATGGGGGGCGTACGTGGCATTGGTTCTTCCGGTCTCCGGGCTGATGCTGACGGGTCCGCAAGTAGTGCAACTGCGGTACGCGTACATGGCGATGTTGCCGCTGTTGTTGTTGGCCGGCGGAGCGGGGGTGTGGCTGTGGCGGCATTCGCCGGCGGCCGCGCGGGTGGTGATGGCCGTCTTGCTGGCCGGCCAACTGGGCATGTTCGCCGTGCGCGCGCGCAACCTGATACCGGATTGGCACGATGACGAAGCGTCGCGGCGAGCGGTCACGGTGGCGCTCCCGGGCTCGGAGGAGGCTCATCGGGTGTTCGCCATGATGTTGTTGGATGAGGGCCGGGCCGGTGAGGCGCTTCCCTACGCGCAACGCGATGTCGAAATTGCGCCGAAGCAGAGTTACTCGCATATGACGCTCGGGTCTGTGCTGCGCCAGTTGGGCCGATTGCAGGAAGCCATGACACAGGACGAGCAAGCGCTGCAACTGAACCCGGATGCCGCCGAGGCGCACTACAATTATGGAACCGCCCTGCTGGAGTTGGGCAAGACACCCGAGGCGATGGAGCACTTCGAGCAGGCGCTGCGGATCAAGCCCGATTACGCCGAGGCGCACTGCAATCTGGGGATCGCGTTGGCGCGAACGGGCAAGATCCAGGAGGCCATCCAGCACTACGAGCAGGCCCTGCGGATCGATCCCAATTTCGCCGACGCGCACACCGATCTGGGGGCGGCTTTGGCGCAAACGGGCAAGATCGACGAAGCCATCCAGCACTACGAGCAGGCCCTGCGCAGTAACCCCGATTACGCCGAGTCGCACACCGATCTGGGGATCGCCCTGGCGGAAATGGGTAAGCTACCGGAAGCGATCGAGCATTTGCGGCAGGCGCTACGGATTAATCCCAATTTCGCCGAGGCCCACTACAATCTGGCGATCGCGTTGGCGCGAACGGGTAAGATCGACGAAGCCATCCAGCACTACGAGCAGGTCCTGCGGATCAACCCGGATTTCGCGGAGGCGCACTATAATCTGGGGATCACCCTGGCGCAAACGGGGAAGTTCGACGAAGCCATCGCCCATTACGAGCAGGTCCTGCGGATCAGGCCCGATTTCGCCGAGGCCCACTACAATCTGGGGAAAGCCCTGGCGCAGATGGGACGGGTGCCGGAGGCGATCGAGCATTTGGAACAGGCGCTACGGATCAAGCCCGATTACGCCCAGGCACGGAGCGCGCTCGCGCAACTGCAAGCTCGCCCGTGAGCCGAGCGACATCCGCGCGACACGGCGGACAAACCCTTGTGGTTTCCCGCACGACAAAGCGCGTGTGTTCGACGGGAGAAGTGTATAAAATGTCATCAGTCAGATGATGTTGCTGCGACAACCTTACAGGGAGTTGGTCGGCGCGCCACAATGAAAACCGGATGGATCTCACTGGCCGGAGTGTGCGCGCTGGTCGTCGGGATGTATGCGTACACCGCCCCGTTAGGCAAGTTGGAATCGTCGCTGTCGAATCCGGCTGACGCCTACTACAACTTGCTGGTGCAGGGGTTTCGCGACGGCCACCTGAGCCTGAAAAAAGACGTGCCGCCCGGACTCATGCGCCTCGCCGACCCGTATAATCCGACGACGAACGAACGCTATCGGCGCGGCTTTGCCGGGGTACACGACTTGAGCCTCTACAAGGGACGGCTCTACCTCTACTTCGGGGTGACACCGGCATTGATATTGTTTTGGCCGTTTGTCGCGCTGACCGGCCACTACCTGTCTCACCGACTGGCCGTGCTGGTATTTTGCACCGTCGGCTTTCTGGCCAGCGTGGGTGTGCTGTATGCGATGTGGAGGCGATACTTTTCCGAAGTGAGCGTGTGGGTGGTGACGGCTGGCGCGCTGGCGCTCGGTTTGGCGACGGTCGTACCGGTGATGCTGCCGCGAGCCGCGTATAACGAAGTGGCGATCAGTTGCGGGTATATGCTGACGATGCTCGCGGTGGGGGCGATTTGGGGCGCGTTGCACAAGCCGGAGCGGCGGTGTTGGTGGCTGGCGGCGGCGAGTCTGGCGTACGGGCTGGCGGTGGGGGCACGGCCGACCTTGCTGTTCGGCGGCTTCATCCTGTTGGCGCCGGTCATTCAAGCGTGGCGCGAGGGGCGGCCAGTTTGGACGCTGTTGGTCGCGGCCATCACCCCCATCGCGCTCATCGGATCAGGGGTGTTGCTCTACAACGAACTGCGGTTCGACAGTCCACTCGAATTTGGGCTGCACTACCAACTGGCCAGAGTCCCGTCGATGACCCACCAGTTCTTCCACGCACGTTTTTTCTGGTTTAATTTCCGGGTGTATTTTCTCGAGCCGGCCCACTGGAGCAGCCGGTTTCCCTTCGTGCACGACATCACCGTGCCACCTTTGCCTGTGGGCCAGGCGCAGGTCGAGCATCCCTTTGGCCTCTTGACCAACATCCCGCTGGTGTGGCTGGCGCTGGCGGTGCCACTGGCGTGGCGGCACCGGCCGGGGCGGGAGGCATCGACGTTGCGCTGGTTTGCGACGGCGATGGCCTGGTTGTTTGTGGCTTGCGCGCTGCCGCTTGGGTTTTTCTCGAATGCGATCATCCGTTTCGAGGTGGACTACGCGCCCACATTGGTGTTGTTGGCGGTGATTGGCATCTTGAGTTTGGAGCGCGCGCTGGCCCCAACCCCAACCTCCAAGTCGGGGCAAGCCGCGGAGTCGGGGCTGGTTACCCGGCCGGTCTGGCGGCGTGCCGCGCGCTGTGGTTGGGGCGTGCTCCTGGGCTTTTCGGTGGCGTTTAACCTGTTGGCGGGCGTTCAGTATTATGCCGAGGCGCACTACAATCTGGGGATCGACCTGGGTTTGGCAGGCAGGATACCGGAAGCCATCGCCCAGTACGTGCAGGCACTGCGGATTAATCCCGATTTCCCCGAGGCGCGCTACAGCCTCGGGACTGCTCTGGCGCAAACGGGAAAGATCGAGGAAGCCATCGCGCAGTACGAGCAGGCACTGCGGGCCAAGCCCGATTTCGCCGAGGCGCACTACAGCCTCGGAACCGCCTTGGCGCAAACGGGAAAGATCGAGGAAGCCATCGCGCAGTACGAGCAGGCACTGCGGGCCAGGCCCGATTTCGCTGAGGCGCACTACAGCCTCGGGATCGCGTTGTATCAGACCGGCAAGCGTGAAGAGGCTATGGAACACTACGAGCAGGCGCTGCGAATCGATCCGGACTCTCCGGAGGCCCACAACAACCTGGCGCTTGCCCTGACCGACGCGGGGAGGATCCCGGAAGCGATCACCCACCTTCAAGAGGCGCTCCGGCTCCGCCGGACTTCCCGGAAGTGCGCTGTAATCTGGGGATCGCCCTGGGCTTGGTGGGCAGGATACCGGAAGCCATCGTGCAGTACGAGCAGGCCCTGCGGATCAGGCCCGATTTCGCCGAGGCCCACTACAATCTGGGGAAAGCCCTGGTGCAGGTGGGACAGGTGCCGGAGGCGATCGAGCATTTGGAACAGGCGCTGCGGATCAAGCCCGATTACGCCGAGGCGCAGAGAGCGCTCGCGCGACTGCAAGCTCGCCCGTGAGCCCAGCGACATCCGCGCGACACGGCGGACAAACCCTCGTGGTTTCCCGCACGACAAAGCGCGTGTGTTCGACCGGAGAAGTGTATAAAATGCCATCAGGCAGATGATGTTGTTGCGACAACCTTACAGGGGGCTGGTCGGCGCGCCACAATGAAAACCGGATGGATCTCACTGGCCGGAGTGTGCGCGCTGGTCGTCGGGATGTATGCGTACACCGCCCCGTTAGGCAAGTTGGAATCGTCGCTGTCGAATCCGGCTGACGCCTACTACAACTTGCTGGTGCAGGGGTTTCGCGACGGCCACTTGAGCCTGAAAAAAGACGTGCCGCCCGGACTCACACAGCTCGCCGACCCCTACGATCCGGACGCGAATCGCCGCTACCAGGACCTCCCGTACGGGCTGCGCGACATGAGCTACTACAAGAGCCGGTTGTACCTGTACTTCGGCGTTACGCCAGCGTTGATGTTATTCTGGCCGTTCGTTGCGCTGACCGGCCACTACCTGTCTGACCGGCAAGCCGTGACGATCTTTTGCGCCATCGGCGTTCTGGCCAGCGTGGGCTTGCTGCGCGCGCTGTGGCGGCGCTATTTCTCCGAGGTGAGCGTCTGGGTGGTGGCGGCCTGTGCGCTGGCGTTCGGCTTCGCGACCGGCGTGCCGATGATATTGCCGTGGTCCGGGGTTCACGAAGTGGCGATCAGTTGCGCGTATATGCTGACGATGCTGGCGCTGGGGGCGATTTGGCGCGCGTTGCAGGAGCCGGAGCGGAGAGGTTGGTGGCTGGCGGCGGCGAGTCTGGCGTACGGGCTGGCGGTCGGGGCGCGGCCCTCGTTGCTGTTTGGCGCGGTCATCCTCCTCGTGCCGGTGGTTCAGGCGCGGCGCGAGCAGCGACCCATTGGGATTGCGTTGATGGCGGCGACCATCCCCATCATGCTGATCGGGTTGGGGTTGATGCTCTACAACGAACTGCGATTCGACAATCCGTTCGAATTTGGGTGGCACTACCAGTTGGCCGGGCTGCGGCAGGACACGGGACAACACTTCAGTCTCCGCTATCTCTGGTTTAATTTCCGGGTGTACTTTCTCGAGCCGGCGCGGTGGAGCAGTCGCTTTCCCTTTGTGGAAGGAATCGGGGTGCCACCTCTGCCAGCGGGCTACTATGAGGCCGGAGAAGCCTTCGGCATCCTGACGAACATTCCGCTGGTGTGGCTGGCGCTGGCGGCGCCGCTGGCGTGGCGGAGCCGGTCGGGTCAGGCGGGCTCGATCCTGCGCTGGTTTGTAACGGCCGTAGCCCTGCTCTTCGGGATTTGCGCGTCGACCGTTGGCACCTTCTTTGACGCGGACATGCGGTATGCGGTGGATTTCCTGCCGGCACTGGTGCTGCTGGCTGTGGTTGGCATACTCGGATTGGAGCGAGCTGGCCCCGGCCCCGGCCTCGAAGTCGGGGCAAGCCTCGGAGTCGGAGCTGGTTGGCCAGCCGGTCCGGCGGCGTCTGGCGCGCTGGAGTTGGAGCGTGCTCCTGGGCTTCTCGGTGGTCTTTAACGTGTTGGTGAGCGTCAGGAACTACGCGTATGCGGACTGCTCGCTGGGGATGCTGCTGGCGCGAAAGGGCCGCGTGCCCGAAGCCATCCAAGTCTTCGAGAACGCTTTCCGAATCAACCTCGATTACGCCGAGGCGCACGCCGATCTGGGGGTGGTCCTGGCGCAAACGGGAAAGACCGGGGAGGCCATCCAGCAGTACGAGCAGGCGCTACGGATCAATCCCAATTTCGCCGAGGCGCACTCCGATCTGGGGGTGGCTTTGGCGCAAACGGGAAAGATCGACGAGGCCATCGCCCACTCCGAGCAGGCCCTGCGGATCAGGCCCGATTTCGCCGAGGCGCACTACAATCTGGGGATCGCTTTGTACCAAGCGGGCAAGATACCGGAAGCGATCGAGCATTTACAACAGGCCCTGCGGATTAGTCCCGATGACGCCGGCGCGCACGTCAATCTGGGAAATATCTTCCTGCAGGAGGGTAAGGTCAGCGACGCCATCGGGCAGCATGAGCAGGCGTTGCGGATCAAGCCCGATAACGCCGCCGCGCACTACGGCTTGGGGATCGCGCTGGGCCGGGCGGGCAGGATACCGGAAGCGATCGAGCATTTACACCAGGCCCTGCGGATCAAGCCGGATTACGCCGACGCGCAGAACGCGCTCGCGCGACTGCAAGCTCGCCAGTAAGCGGGACGTGTGATTGGATTCGTGGGAGAGCCAGCTGTTTCTGATTTACATGAACGTCAGCCGGATGAAGTTAGTGGGAGTGGCGCTGGTGATTGTGGCGGCCACTGTCTGGCTGTTTTGGCCGAGCGTCCACGGCGAGTTCCTGGCCGGAGATGATCTGGAGTATTTGCGGCAGTCGGAGCGGCGGAACGGGTTGACCTGGGACGCCGTGAAATGGTCGTTTACGTGCACCGACGAGTACTATCAACCCTTGGTGCGGCTGTCGCATGTTCTGGACTACCAAATCTGGGGAAAGAATGCGGCGGGTCACCACGCGACCGGCGTGTTCCTGCACGCGCTCAATGCGGCGCTGGTGTTCGGGTTCCTGTGGACGTTGCTGGGCGCGACATCCCTGACCACAGCCGAGCGGTTGACGCTGGCCTTGTGGGTGGCGGCCGTATTCGCCATTCATCCGCTGCAAACGGAATCGGTCGCCGGGGTGTCGGGACGGACACAACTGCTCTGCACGATGTTCAGCATCGGGAGCCTGTGGGCCTACGCTGTCGGCGCCCGGCGTTGGGTGGTGTGGGGATTCTTCGTGCTGGCTGTGTTGTGCAAGCCGATGGCGGTGTCGCTGCCCTTTGTCATGCTGGCGATGGATTACTATCCGTTGCGGCAGCATGAGCGGCTCGGCTGGGGACGGTTGGTATGGGAGAAGGCGGCGATGATTGCCGTGGCCGGGCTGGTGGGGGTAACGACGGTGTTTACCATGGCGCGGTTGGGCGGCGTACTGGCTCTGTCCGCAAAAATCCCGCTGTCACTCCGTATGTTTCTGATGTTTAACAGCCTGACGTTTTATCCGTTGAAACTGGTGTGGCCGGCTCACTTGTCCCCCAGCTATCCGATTTCCGACCTGGCGCTCAGGCAGCACTCGGCGTTTGCGTCGATGCTCAGTGTTGTCGTGATCACGGCCGTGGCCGTGATGCAACGACGACGCAGGCCCATGCTGGCGGCAGGCTGGGGGGCATACGTGGCGTTGGTTCTTCCAGTCTCCGGGCTGATACTGACGGGTCCGCAAATAGTGCAACTGCGGTACGCGTACATGGCGATGCTGCCGCTGCTGTTGTTGGCCGGCGCGGCGGGGGTGTGGCTGTGGCGGCATTCGCCGGCGGTCGCGCGGGTGGTGCTGGTCGGCTTGTTGGCCGGCCAACCAGGCATGTTCGCCGCGCGCGCGCGCGGCCTGATAGCGGATTGGCACGACAACGAAGCGTGGCGGCGAGCGGCCACGGTGGCGCTCCCGGGCTCGGAGGAGGGCAATCGGATGTTCGCCATGATGTTGTTGGATGAGGGCCGGGCCAGTGAGGCGCTCCCCTACGCGCAACGCGATGTCGAAATCGCGCCGGAACTGAGTTACTCGCATATGGCGCTTGGGCTTGTGCTGCGCCGGTTGGGCCGGCTGCAGGAAGCCCTGACACAGGACGAGCAAGCGCTGCGACTGAGCCCGGATGGCGCCGAGGTGCACAGCAATTATGGAGTAACCCTAACTGAGTTCGGCAGGACACCCGAGGCGATGGAACACTTCGAGGAGGCCCTGCGGATCGATCCCGATTTCGCCGAGGCGCACTACAATCTGGGGATCGCTTTGGCGCAAACGGGTAAGATCGAGGAAGCCATCCAGCACTTCGAGCAGGCCCTGCGGATCAACCCCGATTTCGCCGAGGCGCACTCCGATCTGGGGGTGGCTTTGGCGCAAGCGGGAAAGATCGAGGAAGCCATCCAGCACTACGAACAGGCCCTGCGGATCAACCCCGATTTCGCCGAGGCGCACGACAACCTCGGGAACGCTTTGGCGCGAACGGGTAAGATCGGGGAAGCCATCCAGCACTACGAACAGGCCCTGCGGATCAACCCCGATTACGTCGAGGCGCACAACAATCTGGGGGCAGCCTTGGCGCGAACGGGTAAGATCGAGGAAGCCATCCAGCACTACGAACAGGCCCTGCGGATCAACCCCGATTACGTCGAGGCGCACTACAATCTGGGGATCGCTTTGGCGCAAACGGGTAGGATACCGGAAGCCATCGAGCATTTAAAACAGGCGCTGCGGATCAAGCCCGATTTGACCCAGGCCCAGAGTGCGATCGCGCAACTGCAAGCTCGCCAGTAAGCGGAGACGACAATCGCTATCCATTCAGCCACTGGGCGGCTTGTTGGGCCCAGTAGGTGAGGATGATGTCGGCGCCGGAACGGCGAAACCCGGTGAGCATTTCAAGGACGACCTGTTTTTCGTCGAGCCAGCCGTTTTGGGCGGCGGCCTTGACCATTGCGTATTCGCCGCTGACGTTGTAGCACGCCACGGGATAGTGGAACTTCTCTTTCACGCGCCAGATCAGGTCCTGATAACCGAGCGCGGGCTTGACCATGACGATGTCGGCGCCTTCCTCGATGTCGAGGGCGACTTCGCGCAGGGCTTCGTCGGCGTTGGCGTAATCCATCTGGTAGGTGCGCCGGTCGCCGAATTGCGGCAACGATTCGGCCGCCTCGCGGAACGGGCCGTAGTAGGACGACGCGAATTTCGCCGCGTAGCTCATGATCGGCGTGTTGGAAAAGCCGATTTCATCGAGAGCGGCGCGAATGGCGGCGACGCGTCCGTCCATCATGTCGCTCGGGGCGACGATGTCGGCCCCGGCCTCGGCGTAGGCCTGCGCGGATTTGGAGAGCAAGCTGAGAGTCGCATCGTTATCCACCACGTAGGTCTTCGGCGCGCCGCGCGGTCGCGCGCGACCACCGACGGCCAACGGCTCCGTTCTCACGACGCCGCAATGACCGTGGCTCATGTATTCGCAGAGGCACACGTCGCAGATGACGATGAGTTCGGGCAACTCCTTTTTCAGGGCGCGAACGGCTTTCGGCACGATGCCGTTTGACGCACAGGCCCCGCTGGCTTTCTCGTCTTTCTTGTCGGGAATGCCGAACAGAACGACCGCGGGCACGCCGAGCTTCGCTGTCCGCCCGGCTTCTTTCACCAGTTCATCCACGGAAAGCTGGAATTGTCCGGGCATGGAACCGATGGGCTTGCGAAGGCGCGTCCCGTCGCGGACGAACAACGGCATCACCAGATCGGTGACGGACAACTCGGTTTCGCGGACGAGGGCGCGGAGTTTCGCGTTTTGGCGGAGCCGGCGCGGGCGATAGATCGGGAAGCGCATGGGTCAGGCCCCGGGGATGGTGGGTTCGACCTCGGCGATCAGCGCGACGACGTCATCGGGCTGCTGCGCCGCCATGAGCCGGGCGCGGAAGCCGGTGTTGTTGACGAGTCGGGACAGGCGCGAAAGGAGCCGCAGGTGTTGGCGCACGTTCGGGGCGCAGAGCAGGAAGAAATGGTAGACGGGTTTGCCGTCGAGCGCGCCGAAGTCGACGCCTTTGTTGTGCCGGCCATAGGCGAGCACGGGATTGTCGACGAGGCCGATGAGGGCGTTGCGCGCGTGGGGGATGGCCACGCCTTCGCTGACGCAGGTGGGGCAGAGGTCTTCGCGGGACTTGAGCGCCTGGAAGAGCGTCTCGAACAGGCGTTCCTCGCGCGGGTCGATGACGAGCGCGCACAACTCGCGAAGCACGCCGTTCTTGTCGGGCGCGGTGAGATTGAGGCTGATGCGCGCGGGATTGATGACACTGGCCACGGTCAGGGGTTGCGACAGGCCGGTGGACTCGGGCGGCAACTGTTGCTGGTCGACGGGGACGCTGTTGGGATCGGCCAGCCAGGTGTTGACCAGGTCGCGCTGGAAGCGCCACTGGCGGGCGAGTTTTTGCGCGGGGATGCGGCCTTCCTGCGCCATGCGGCTGACGGTTTTTTCGCTCAATTTGAGGTACTCGGCCACCTCGCGGAGCGTCATGATTTCGCTGTCCATAAACGGGATCGATTCCCTCGTCGAAGATAGTACGGCGGCGGTGTCGGTTGCGCAAGCGGTGAAACGCGGAGAGCCCCCACCCTGCCCTCTCCCCATGAGGGGTCGCCATCAGGCCGCAGAGGGCGACGGAAAACTGCTCGATTTGCCATTGGCTGCAATGCTATTTGTAGGAGCATGGTTCCAGAGCCCCGCCTGCATTCGAGTTCACCCGCTCGGCGGCTTTTCACAAGTCTGCCATGGCTGGGGATTTTCCTCCTGTCGTTATTGGCAGGCCAGGGGTGCGGGAACCACCAGGCAGACAGAGCCTTGAATCGAGGTCTGGAAGCGTATCATGCCCATGCCGATGATGTCGCCATTGCCGAGTTCAGCGAAGCGATTCGTCTGATGCCGGATTCCGCCGACGCCTATTCCGACCGGGGCCTCGCCTACAGCCGCAAAGGCGATTACGACAAGGCGATTGCCGATTACAGCCAGGTCATCCGGCTCAAGCCGGATTCTGTCAATGCGCACATTGACCGGGGCCACGCCTACGACCACCAAGGCAATTACGACAAGGCCATCACCGATTACAGCGAGGTCATCCGACTCGATTCGAACGAAGCCACGGCGTATATCGACCGAGCCAACGCCTACAACCGCAAAGGCGACTACGACAAGGCGATTGCCGATTACAGCGAGGCCATGCGGCTGAATTTTGATTACGCCCGCATCTGCGAGGAGAACCGGGCCTATGCCTACAGCCAAAAGCGCGACTACGACAGGGCCATTCTCGATTACAACGAGGTCATTCGTCTCAAGCCGGATGATGCGCTGGCTTATTACAACCGGGGGCTCGTCTACGGCAACAGGGGCGACGATGGCAAGGCGATTGGCGATTACACCGAAGCCATCCGACTCAACCCGGCGTATGTGCTGGCCTACAACGAGCTGGCCTGGTTGTTGGCTGTCTGCCCCGATGCCCGTCTTCGGAATGGCGAAAAAGCTGTCAAGTACGCCAAAAGGGCCTGTGAACTGTCGGAATGGAAAGTCCCGGTCTACTTCAGCACGCTGGCGGCGGCGTACGCCGAAGCGGGAGACTTTGACGACGCCGTGAAGTGGGAGAACAAATCTCTGGCTGCCAATACGTCGGAGGTTGGCTCGGAGAAAGCCCGTCAACGGCTCAGTCTCTACGAACAGAAGGAGCCGTACCACGAAGAGCCGCGGTGATGTGTTCGTCGGGCTCCTGATTGACAGGGCTTCCCATATGAAGGTTCATCGGGCAAGTTCATAAATCAAAATTGGCAACTCACGACGCTGCCCGTCCAACTCTTTGATGCTCGCTCCAACACGACGCGCGCCCATGTGCCGGTAAAATCCCTCGGCATTTGGGTCGGACTCGATCTCCAGTTTTCGGCATCCCAACTCTCTCGTGCGCTCGAGAGCGTGAAGGAACAGCGAGCGCCCGACTCCCCGGCCCATTGCGTCAGGCAACACCCACAGGTGCAGCAAATCCAGTTTGTCATCTTTGCGGCGCAGCGCATAGAAGCCAACGGTGCGACCGTCGAGAATTGCGGCGTAGGTCTCGTGGCTGGTGACGAACTCTGGCCGGACCGTGAGCGCGTCGCGCCAACTCTCGATCCATCTCTCCGGGTAACCCCAATGCCGCTTCGCCGCGAAGGCGATATCGGTCAGCACTGCGGCATCGTCCGGCTTGGCTCGCGCAATGTGCATGAGATCGAGTGTGGTCTAACGACCAAGAACTGAGCCGCGCCGGGCTGGTGATGTCATATGGCCACTCCGTTGGGAGCGGTAAACGTTTCGTCCACAATATTTCCCGTGTTGCGTGTTTTTTTTGGTTTTCGCCCGAGCGGGAACGTACCAACCCGGCCAAAAACTTCAAGAAGCAAGCCTGCGGGGAAATCGCGGCGTTCGGCGGAACCGTTCAGAATTTGCGTTCGTAGCTGCGGATGACGCCGATGACTTTGCCGAGGACCTTGGTGTCGCCGGCGACGGGGATCGGCTGGCAACGGGGGTTGGCGGGCTGGAGCCAGAGTTTTCCGTTGCGGCGAGCCAGGCGTTTGACGGTGGACTCGCCGTCGACGAGGGCGACGACGATCTCGCCGGGTTCGGCGTGGTTTTGGGCGCGGACGACGACGAGGTCGTCCTCGCAGATGCCGGCCTCGATCATCGAGTCGCCGTGGACCTTGAGGGCAAAGACTTTTTCACCGGCGAATTCCCCGGACAGATCGAGCGTGCCTTCGATGTTTTCCTCGGCGAGCAGCGGGCCGCCCGCGGGAACGCGTCCGAGGATGGGCATGGGCGGGAATTCGGCGCGGAGGATGTCGGGCCAGTTGCGCGGGACGAGGCCGCGGGATTTGCCGGGAAGTTTTTTGAGGTGGCCCTTGGTTTCGAGGGCGTGGAGATGGTCGCGGGCGGTTCCCGTCGAACGATAGCCGAAGGCGTGGCAGATTTCGCGGACGGTCGGGGGACGGCCGGCGCCGCGGATGCTGTCGAGGATGTAGGTGAGGAGCTTTTGTTGCGGCGGAGTCAGTGGTTCTTGCACGGGTACACTGGTACCACACAGATGTGTGGTGTGGCAAGCGGAAAAGGAATTTTTCGGTCAGGCGGCGGCGAGGGCGACGTGGATGGCGCGGTCGAGGTCGGTGACATCGAAGGGTTTTTCGAGGAAGCCGCGGGCGCCGGCTTCGCGGGCTTCGTTTTCAGTGGTGCGGCTGCCGGTGACGACGACGACTTTGGCGGACGGGTCGGTTTTGGAGAGCAGGGAGGTGCAGGTGAGGCCGTCCATGCGAGGCATGCGGACGTCCATGACGATGAGATCGGGGCGCATGGAGGCGTATTTTTCGATGGCTTCGTGGCCATCGGCGGCGAAGCCAACGACTTCGTGGCCGAGATATTCGAGGGCGAGTCGCAAGGCGAATCGGACTGAATCGGTGTCGTCGGCGATCAGGATTTTCATGTCGGTGGTAATTTTAGCACTCCTCATGCCACGGGCTTGGAAGGCAGGAAATATGGGGGTTTTGCGGGTTGTGGCGGGGAAATCTGGCCGAAATTGGCCAGTGGATGAGAGGAACGGAGATCCGAAATGTAAGGAACGCTGGCGGGGAAAGCGTTCGGCGATGGCGCGAGCGGTTACGGGCAGGGAAACCAAGGAGTGGGAGCGTTTGCGGGCGTCACAGGAACCGGCGGGAACATGGCCAGGGCGCGCGTGTCGTTTGGGCTCGTTGTCAACGATTCGATCCATTCCACATGGCCATCCATAAAAAGGTAGTTGCCGGCAAGCGTATTCCCAAGGACATGCAGCGAGTGGGGCTGAAGCTGTACGCTCCCGTCAGACGGACTGGTCATGAAGGGGTTCGGGTTCCGGTCGAGACCAGTCTGCTGAACGCTCGGTATAATAGGAGGGGAGATGGAAGGGGCAAGGAATTCCCCGACGATGGCCGTGGCGGTATTGGTCAGATAGGGGCAGGTCACACGGGATCCACCGATCCAGTAGTTGCCGTTGCCGGGTCCCGCCTCTTTGGCGGTTGGAGAAGTGTTGCCCTGGCCGACAATCATTCCATACGAACAGGGGGAAATGGTCCAAGTGTTTTGCACTGTCGGAAGCCGATGGTCGTTCGGGCATTGGAAGAGTTTCGGCGTGGCATAACCGCGGTCCACAAGGATGAAGTTCCAAGTCATGGGTCGCGTTGATACAAGCCGGGTCAAAATTATAGTCGGGCGTGGGAGTATGATTTTGATAATCGCCGGGAATAGGTGGCAATCGCGATGCCGATCTGGCGGAGATTACTGATGCAGGCCACGCGCCTGCCTCGTTCGCGAGCGCTGCTCAATGCGGGCAACAGCAAGCCAGCCAGTATGCCGATGATGCTGATGACGGTCAGAAGCTCGATCAGGGTGAAGCCGAAAGGGTACTTGGTTTTGGCCGCTGGCATTGACGTTCCTCTCATTAAGGCTCTCTTACACCCCTGTCTCGATTTCGTCAATCTATGTTTGCCGTCCCGTGACGCGACCGGACCATGGCTAGTGCGCGTAGAGAATCCGGT
>CAVQGJ010000007.1:0-101180 GCA_963712025.1 uncultured Verrucomicrobiae bacterium
TCTTCACCAGCTTCTGGGCGGAGTACCATCTTTGGGCGTTGAAGCCTTTCGGGTACCATCTTGTCAACCTTCTGCTGCACAGCTTGAATGCCGTTCTGGTCTGGTCCGTTCTGAGACGGCTGAACATTCGGGGGTCGTGGTGGGCGGCAGCCGTTTTTGCGCTGCATCCCGTGAACGTGGAGTCGGTGGCGTGGGTCACCGAACTGAAGAATCTGCTTTCCACGACGTTTTATCTGGGGGCGATGCTGGCGTTTTTCCGGTTTCGGCCGCTGTCGGGCGAGGCCCGGGCGGGTTCGCCACCATGGCGATTCTACTGGCTGGCCGTCGGGCTGTTTCTCTGTGCCCTGTTGAGCAAGACCGTGGCCTGTTCGCTACCGGCAGTGCTGGCGCTTCTCATCTGGTGGAAACGAGGGCGGGTGGAACGGCGGGATATCGGGGTGTTAAGTCCGATGTTCCTGTTCGGAATCACCTTCGGGCTGATGACGGTGTGGTTGGAAAAACATCATGCTGGCGCCAGCGGGCCAGAGTGGTCACTTTCATTTCTCCAACGGTGTCTCCTGGCGGGGCGGGCATTGTGGTTTTACGCCGGGAAGGTGTTTTGGCCGCACCCACTCATGTTCACTTATCCCCATTGGGAAATCGATCCCGGGACGTGGTGGCAATACTTGTTTCCGTCGGCGGCCCTGGTTGTGCCGCTGGCGCTGTGGTCACTGCGGTCGCGGATCGGAAGAGGGCCGCTGGTGGCCGTGTTGTGCTTTGCGGGTGCTCTGGTACCGGTGTTGGGATTCTTTGATGTGTTTTACTTTCGGTACTCCTTCGTCGCCGACCACTTTCAATACCTGGCCAGCCTCGGCCTGATTGCGCTGGCCGTTGCGGCGGCAGGCCGTGTGTTGCGGCAACCGTCCGCGCAGTTCCTGGCGGGAGCAGTCGCCGTCACGGTGCTGGGCGTCCTGAGTTGGCAGCACGGTAAAGTGTTTCATGATGAAGAAACCTTGTGGCGCGACGTGATTGCACGGAATCCCGGCAGCGCGATTGCGCACGTCAACCTCGCAACGGTGTTGATTGGACGCGGCGACTACCCGGAGGCGCTTGAGCAATGCGAGGAAGCGTTGCGCCTCGAGCCGGACAATGCCTCAGCGCACGACAACCTGGGGAGTATCCTTCTCAAGACGGGGAAGCCCCAGGAGGCGATCGAGCAGTACGCGCGCGCGGTGCAGATCAGGCCCGACGATGCCGAGGCGCAGTACAATTACGGCAACGCCCTATACCAGATCGGCCGGGTCGAAGAGGCGGTCGGGCACTACGAGCAGGCCGTGCGGATCAACCCGAATGTCGCCGCGGCGCAGTACAACCTGGGTAATGCGCTGCTGCATGTTGGCCGGGTCGAGGAGGCGATCGGGCGTTACGAGCAGGCGGTGCGGTTGTGGCCCGACAACGCCGGGGCATACGCCAAATTGGGCACCGCGCTGGCGCTCGTCGGCCGGGTCGGGGAGGCGATCCCGGACTATGAGCAGGCGTTGCGGCTCAAACCTGACGACCCACAAGCGCAAAATAATCTCGCCTGGCTCCTGGCAACCGTGCCGCCGGGGCAGGGTGGCGACCCGGGTCGCGCGGTGGCACTGGCCCGGCGGGCCTGTGAACGGACCGGGCGGCGCATGGCCGCCCAGCTCGATACGTTGGCGGTCGCGTACGCGGCGGCGGGCCGGTTTGAGGAGGCGATCCACACGGCTGAGGGATGCGCTGCTCTCGCGCGCACGGCCGGGCAAACGCAGTTGGTCAGCGATGTCCAGGCCCAGATCGATCTATTCCGCGCGGGGCAGCCCTACCGCGGGCGGACGGATTCCCGGTAATTCAAATTGTTACAATGTTTGGATGTGAGAACAATTCACCCACTTCGCACTCGGAACTGGGAGACCTTCGGTCGGAAAAGGTGCGGGGTCGGGAGACCGCGCACAACGGGGGAGGCAAACGCTCGGAATCGGCTTGTTTGCGTTGCTCGCGGGGGTAAGATTCGGCCAACGCCAGAATGTTTGGCGGGTGGATCATATTTGTGATGGTCGCGACCAGCGAAAGCAATGTTATGTCAGCCAGGCGCCGCGCATTTTTCCTGAGTCTGTTTGCTGTCGTGTCTGCCCTGACGCTGACGGGTGTCGCCTTCGGCCAACAGACGGCGGAGGATTTTGTCAAACGCGGCAAGCGGGAGATCGTCGAGAACGATCTGGATGGGGCGCTGGCGGATTTCACGAAGGCCATTCAACTCGACCCGAAGCACACCGTTGCCTACGTTAACCGCGGGCTTGTCAAACGGAACAAGGGCGATCTGGAAGGGTCCATCGCCGACCTGACGAAAGCGATTGGACTCGACCCGAAATACGCGGCGGCCTACGCCCAACGAGGCCATACCAAAGTGGCTAGGGGCGATGCGGACGGTGCCATTGGCGATTTCACGAAGGCCATCGAGCTCAACCCAAAGAGCGCTGTGACCTACCTTTTCCGTGGCAGGGCCAAGGGGATCAAGGGTGACGTGGACGGCGCGATTGCCGACTTCACGAAAGCCATCCAACTCAACCCGAACGACCCCGTCGCCTACGACAACCGTGGCGAGGCCAGGAAGAAACAGGGGGACCAGGCGGGCGCAGATGAGGATTTGGCCCAGGCCGCCAAACTCCGGGCCCGGTGATACGGCTGGCGCGTCCGTATGCCAGGCTGAAGAAGCCGACAGGTTAGCCTGAGGTTAGGCGCGGTGGCGTTTGAGGAACGCGGCGAGGGATACGACTCCGAGCGCGGCCAACAGAAATGACGCTGGCTCGGGAACGTCGATGGCGAGATAGTTTGCGGCATTTTCCAGTCCACGCGCGAACACGGACCCGGTTCCGTTCGGGTTGAATTCCAGGATGTCGCCGTCACCATGGTTGGCCACGTACAAATTGCCACTGCTATCAAAGGCTAGGCCAATGGGCAAGGCCAGTAGGTTGGTGCTGGTGAAAACTGACCCTTGCCCGCTCGAATTGAATTTCTCTATGGTGGTGTCGCCGTAATTCGCGACATAAAGGTTACCGCCATTGTCAAAGGCTAGGCCCGCCGGGTGGTCCAGACCCGAAGTGGCGAAGACGGACCCGGCTCCGTTGGGGCTGAACTTCTCAATTGTGGCGTTGCCAGCGTTAGCGACGTAGAGATTGCCGCTGCTGTCGAAGGCAAGACCATCAGGGTTGTTCAGCCCCGACGCGGCGGTAGCGAAGACCGAGCCGGTTCCACTCGAATTGAATTCCTCAATGGTGCTGTTGCCAGCATTGACCACGAAGAGGTCACCACTGCTGTCGAAGGCGAGATCTGTGGGGTAGTCCAGATCCGATGTCTCGAAAAACGAGCCCGTTCCGCTCGAATTGAATTCCTCAATAGTGCTGTTGCCGTTTCCGCCCCCCGAATTCGCCACATAAAGATTGCCGCTGCTGTCGAACGCAAGGCCGAGCGGATAGTTCAGTCCAGAACTGGCCGTCGCGAGGTCGGTTCCGCTTCCGCTAGAATTGAACTTGTCGATGGTGTTGAGGTTGAAGGTAGACAGGTAAACGGTATCGGCGTGCGCGAGGGGAATCGCAAAGCAAAAACCAAGGAGAACCGTGAACGCGAGACGTGCGGCTCTATGAAGACCCTTCATACGGACTCGACCCCTTTCAGGAATTAGTATACACTGATTATCCTGGCGGTTGCAAGCGTAGATTTGCGGCGGCGAGTGTGCTTTCATGTTGAGGCCACCTCTCCGTTTCGTATCAATACGCTCCCTGATTCCACGGCCCGATTGCCGGTCTGCCGTTAGTTTGCCCATTGAAGTTGCAATTCAGTCCGGGAAGGTCTAGGCCACTAAGGTTCACCCCCGCGCCGATGGTATTCCCAGTGGTGATCGAATAATTGTTTTGGTAGGCCAGCGTCCCGCTCCCGAATGACAGACTCGTGAACGATGGCGCGTTGGTCTGCCCGTTCAACTCCCATCCAGCCGAGCGCATGTCCCCGAAGGTCAGGCTCCCGGTGCCATTGATGTAGAAGATGGTCGAGAGCGGCGTGTAGTAGTCGTTGTAGTTAAACGTCCAGTTGTTCGTCCCGCTGGTGATTGGGTCGGTGTCCACAAGGCTGTCGCCGTAGACGGACGTGCGGAAATCGTAGAAGATATTGTTTTCGACCAGCAACGGATTATTGGCAGGCCATGTCTTGCTGCCGTCACAACCAAGGTTCAACGCCTCGGTGCTTTGCCCGCCGTCGCTAGAGCTATGGCGAGACAGGGAGGCGGGCGGCTTCGGCGGATTCGCGTTGGGCTTCGTCGTGGAGACCCTGGCGATCGAGGACTTCGGACAGCTCGCGGTGAATTTCGGGCTGTTGGGGGCGGAGGCGGGCGGCTTCGCGGAAGTGGGCGGTGGCCTGGGCGAGGTCGCCGCGGTTGGCGAAGGCGATGGCGATGTTGTTGTGGGCCTCGAACGCGGCGGGGTTGGCGCGGAGGGCCTCGGCGTAGGCGGCGATGGCGTTGTCCCAGCGGGCCTGTTTGAGGAACAGGTTGCCGAGATTGACCTGGATGCGGGGATCGTTCGGTGCGAGGTGGGCGGCGGCGGTGTAATGGGAGAGGGCTTCGTCGTTGCGGTCGTACTCGGCGAGGAGATTGGCGAGATTGTAGTGGGCGGCGGCGTTGGACGGGTCGAGGCGGAGGGCTTGTTGGTAATGGGTAATGGCGTCGTCGCGGCGGCCCATGTCGGCGAGGAGTTGGGCGAAGACGACGTGGGCGGCGGGATCGTCGGGGTGAGCGGTGAGGGCGGCCTGGGCGTGTTCGATGTCGGCACGGAACCGTTGCTGGGTGATGAGGATGAGGGCCTTGCGGGAGGGGGCGTAATCGGGGGAACGGCGGAGGGTTTCCTGGAATTGGGCGATGGCTTCGTCGGTGCGGCCGATGGCCAGCAACGCGACGGCGTAGTTGTCGCGGATGAGCGGCTCGTCGGGGTCGAGTTGGAGCGCGGTGACGAGATGGGGGATGGCGTCGGCGTTCCTGCCGTCATTGATGAGGGCGACGGCGAGGTTGGTTTCGGCGCGGGCGTTGCGCGGGCGCTTGGCCACGACGTCGGCCCAGATGGATTGGGCGGTGCGATACTGGGCGTTTCGTTGGAAGGTCGTCACGCCGAGCGCGAGCGCCAAGGCCAATGCGATGGCGGTTTCCAGGCAGACGCGGGCGCGGTCGGGCCAACCGAATCGCGTCGAGATGCGGCGGCAGGCGCGGGATGCGGCCCCGAGCGTCACGGCGACGATGGCCAGGAGGGGCAGGTACATGCGGCGTTCGGCGGCTGGTTCCGTGGGAAGGGGCAGGAAACTGGAACTGGGTGCCAGCAACAGAAAGAACCACGCGCCCCAGAATCCCCACCAGCGCCGGTGGCGGATGGCCCACAGGGTGGCGACCAGCAACGATAATAAGAGGAGCGCTCGGGGTAACAGGCTGGAGAAGGGGGTTGTTCGCGGCCAGTCCGAATAATCCAGCACCAGCCCGCTGGGCCAGACGGCGAGCCGTAGGTAATGGGTGAGGACACCGCATTGCATGGCGAGGTAATCCCAACAGTTGATGGGGGACACATCGAGGCCCGATTTCCACTGGAGGTTTATGGTGAGTTGGAGGGCGGCGAGCACGATCCAACTGGCGGCGAGGCCCGTATAGAGCGCGGCGTGAGCACGGAGCGTGGCGCGCGTGGACGACGCGCCGAAGACATAGTCGTACACGAACACGAGAAGCGGGGCGACCACCATGACTTCCTTGGCGCCCATGCCGAGCATGCAGGCGATGACCGCGAGGCCGAACCAGATGGTTGGATGCGACGAGCTGGCGCCGCGGATGAAACAGTAGAGGGTCGACAAAAGAAACAGACCCATCAGCAACTCGGTGCGCTGCGTTACGTAGGTGACGCTCTCGGTGGCGAGGGGGTGCAACATCCACAGGGCGGCGACGGCAAACGCCAGCGGGGTCGTATCTTCGCGAGCCGCGTTTGCCACGGGGAAACGGGCGAGGGTGCGCCGCAGGACACCGAGCGCGAGCAGCGCGTTGAGAAGGTGGACGAAAAGATTGAAGAGATGATAGCCAAGGACATTGTAGCCGCCCAGGGCGTAGTTGATTTTCAGAGTCAGACCGACCAGCGGACGCCCCCAAAGCGCGGGAAAGGTGGCGGCGGTCACATCCGACAGCGGCCACAGGCGGCGGACGGAGGGGTTGTTGACGATGGTGAAGAAGTCGTCAAAGATAAACGGGGCGTGGAGCGTGTTGGCGTAGGCGGCGGCGCACAACGTCGCGAGAACCACGGGCATCCACCATCGAAATCTCGTCATTGGGCGCCTTGCGTCAGGCCTCCGCGCGATCGGGCACCTGGAAGCGGGAGGCAGACGGCATTTGCTTTGTAACGGCACGCAAACTAGAATTCAAGTCGCAATGAGTCCCCTGTCAGTTTCAGACCTGCTGCGAGACGAGGCCCGGCGACGTCATGAGTTTCCGGTCTGTGAGAGCAAGGTATTCCTCGCGCACGCAGGTGTCAGCCCGTTGCCACGCCGCGTGGCGGAGGCGATGAAACAGTATGTGGAATCCGCATCGCGCGACAACCAGGAGAACGCGGTGTCGGATGAGGTGATCAGCGAGACGCGGGCGTTGGCGGCGGGACTCATCCATGCCCGGCCGGAGGAAATCGCGTTCGTGGGTTCGACGTCGATGGGTCTGGCGATGGTGGCGGCCGGATTGCCGTGGGAGCGCGGCGATCAGATTGTGTGCTACCGGGACGACTACCCGGCGAATGTGTATCCGTGGATGGATCTGGCGCGACGGGGAGTCGATGTGAGGTTTGTGGAACCGCGTCGGTTCGGGGATATCACGGTCGAGGACGTCGAGCGGGTCCTGACGGACCGGACGCGGCTGGTATCGCTCGCCAGCGTGCATTTTCAAAGCGGTTGGAGACTGGATGTGGATCGCATTGGCAAGTTTCTGCGGGAGAGGGGGATACTGTTTTGCCTCGATGCCATTCAGAGTCTTGGCGGATTGCGGACGTCGGCGGAGTTTGTGGATTTCGCCGCGGCGGATGCGCACAAATGGTTGTTGGGACCGCTGGGAACGGCAATTCTCTATGTGCGGAAGGAACATTTTGCCCGGTTTCACCCGCCGCTCGTGGGATGGCACAGCGCATCGAATCCGAATTTCATCGCGCAAGAGTCGCTGGTATTCAAACCCGACGCGCGTCGCTACGAGCCGGGCAGTTTGAATCTGGCGGGCATTGTCGGGTTGCGAGCGGCATTGCAGTTGATTCTCGAATACGGGATGGAAGCGGTAGAGGCTCGGATTCTCGTTTTGGCGCGGCAGATCATTACGCAGGCCGCTCGTGCCGGCTTGATGGTGGTTGGCCCGACGGAGGGGCCGGGGCTGTCGGGGATCGTATCGCTATCATCCGAAGCGACCGACATGGCAGAATTGCACGCCAAACTGAACGCGGCCAATGTTATCACCTCACTGCGGTTTGTCCGAGACGGCAGAAAGTGCCTGCGCATGTCACCGCATTTCTACAATTGTGAAAAAGAGCTGCCCGGGCTCAACGAGGTGGCTTGAGGGGCCGGCCGGCACATCTACAATTGGTTGAGGGCGAACAGGAACCGGGTCCGCGGTTCATCAAACCGAGAAGGGAGGCCACAAACGGGAGCACTACTTTGTGTTGACAGGAATTGACCCCACTGGTAGCTTTGCGCCCAATCAAAAAACGACGGCGTACCCGCCGTGAAGCGGGGTAGTCCCGAGCAACGCGGGAAGGCTAGGATTCTTAATCAACAGCACGGAGGCAAAGAACAAAAACATGAGACGTTTACTGAAACATAGAATTGGCGGCTTTACGCTGATCGAGTTGCTGGTGGTCATCGCGATCATCGGGATACTGGCGGCGATGCTGCTGCCCGCGTTGAATCAGGCGCGTGAAAAGGCGCGTCGATCAAACTGCCTGAGCAACCTCAAGCAGTTGGGCTTGGGCATTGCGATGTACGCGGATAGCTACAACAGTCGGATGCCGCTCAACTCGACAACGCCGGCCACGACGTGTGATTCTTTCAACCTGCTGAGCAATGTGGTCGCTTCGGCGAAGATCTTCTCGTGTCCCAGTGACAGCGCCGGCAAGCAGCAAGTCGGTTACGGACTGACCAACCAGACCGGCGGCCCGTTAGCGATTAGCTACACGTACTGCGCCGGACTTTTCTGGGAGGATCAACCGGATTCGATCATTGCCCTGGATCGCATGGGCAATTCCATGATCTCTGCGGACTACACGATCGGGGCGCAGTGGGCGAATTCCGGCACGATACCGTATGCGCC
Source organism: uncultured Verrucomicrobiae bacterium (assembly GCA_963712025.1). GTDB lineage: Bacteria > Verrucomicrobiota > Verrucomicrobiia > Palsa-1439 > Palsa-1439 > Palsa-1439. The sequence continues at coordinate 8,354 of CAVQGJ010000007.1, forward strand.
GCACAAGGATCAGGGCGGGAATGTGCTGTTCAATGACGGGCATGTGGCCTGGGAGAATTCCCTGCCATCGACGTGCGGCACCAACGACGTGCCGAATGTGAACAACGTGCTGCGTGCGGAAGTGCAGTGCTCGTAGCGGATCAACTTCAAGACACTCACGAACGAGCCTCGGCGCCTCGGTGCCGGGGCTTGTTTTTTGGTTTCCTCCCTTGTCGAGTCTGATAGATTCGTCCATCGGTAAACGGCACACGACACGGGTTCGACGCATGTGGAATCGGAAGAGGCGGAAGCTGGCATTGGCGCTCGTACTTGCCCTGCCGTTGTTCGCCTTTCCATTGAGCTGGCTCCCCAGATCTTGGGCCCACTTTCGATATGACTTCTTGGTGCCACTGCCCGAAATCATCCTCGGCGGGACTGTAGTTCTCAGCGGCATCGGGCTCCTGCGAAAAGGACATCGTGGGGAGAACGCGATGAACCTCCCGGCATTTTCCTCCCAGCCATGGGTGATGTTGCCGGTTCTGGCGGTTGTGGCCAGCGCCATCGTCTCCACGCGATTCAGCGAGCATTCGTATTTTGGAATTGGACTGTTCCCGAGACTCTGCGGAAATGTGGCGATCTTCTTTCTGGCCGCCAATGCGGCGCGTGAATCGACCGGGCGAATTCGCCAATTATGGATCGCGGTGGCCGTGATGGTGGCGGCCAATGGTCTGGTGCGGCTGAAGTTTGAGCCGGAGTTTCTGTCGACGCTTGGGAACTGGGATTTCCTCGGGGTCTACCTCGCGGCGTCGTTGGTCGTTGGCATATCCATCGGCGGAACGTGGACGCTTCTCGGCAGCCTCATCCTGCTTGCGGCGATGTTGTTCTGCCGTTCGCGGGGAGCATGGTTGGCGCTCGGGGCCGTGGCCGTCCTTTGGTTTCTGAGGTTTGGGGATCGGTTTGTGCGACGTTGGCAGGCACGCGCCATTGTCGTCCTGCTCGCGCTCATGATCGTGAGTTTGTCGGGGTGGTCCTACGTTCGGGAACAATGGCAGATCGATGTGAGACCGCTGATCTGGAAAGGGACAGTCTCGATGATTGCCGCACGGCCGCTCCTGGGACACGGCTTGGGAGCGTATGTAGCCGTGTATCCACAATATCGGCTGCCGCAGTATTTTCTACGACCGAAATCGACCAATGTGACCGACCATGCGCATAACGAACTGTTGGAAGTCGCCGCGGAACAGGGATTGGTCGGTTTGGCCGCCACGCTTTGGCTTTGGGGGATGGCTGTGTGGTGTGGCCTGCGCGCCAGTCGGCAATCCGATGGATCCGAGCGCCGCGCCACACTGGGTTTGCTGGCGGCCATGCTCGTGTTCATGCTCCACGGCTTGGTGGACGTGGACCTGCGGCATCTCCCGAACCAGAGTTTGCTCTGGTTGCTCATGGGATGGCTGGTCGGAAGGGGAACCACGCCATTCGACACGGCTCCGCTCACACTTCGCTCGAAGGCGGCGCGATGGTGTGCCTCAGCCGTGTGCTTGATTTTGGGAATCGGAATCATCTCATCCGCCGTCATTCGCCCCATGGCGGCGGATTGGCTGGATCGACGAGCGCATCTCGCGGAGGAGAGGGGCGATATGGGTGCCGCGGTCGATTACGCGTCGCAAGCGCTCGGCTGGGAGCCCTTTCGATTGAGCACGCGATACCTTTTGACCGGGGCGTTGGCCCGCTCACCCGGCGCACCCGCCCGCCAGATGGCCATTGACCAATGTCTGCAAATCGAGGAGTTTGCGCCCGATTACGCGGATACGACCTACAATTTGGGGGAGCTATACATGGCAGCTGGCCGGGTCACCCGTGCACTGCCTTGCCTGCGGCGCGCGGTGGAAATCAACCCGTATAACGCGGGCCGCCGTGTGGCGCTGGCCGAGGCGTTGCGTGATGTCGGACAGAAGGAGGAAGCCCTGCAACAATTGGACCACGCCTTGCAGCTCCAGCCGGACAATCAAGCCGCCCGTACTCTTCGGGGGGACATTCAACCGGAGCGCACGCCGTAAGGGGATGGCTTGGACTCTTTGACTTTCCACGTCATGCCCGCTACACTAACTACCGCAACAGAATCATGAGGGTCGCGATTCCCAAAAAGACGGTCTACAGACTGAGCATATATTTGCGCTGTCTGGATCGATTCGTCGAGGACGGCGTGCAGACCGCGTCGAGCCAGGCGCTCGCGTTGGCGGCGGGCGTCAAACCCACCCAGTTGCGCAAGGACCTGACAAGCTTTGGTCATTTCGGCACGCGCGGCCTCGGGTACGATGTCGTGAAGCTGCGCGAGGGGATTGTCGAGGTTTTGGGGCGCAAGCAGCTTCAACCGGTCGTGCTCGTCGGCGTCGGCCATCTCGGTTCGGCGTTGCTCGCCTATAAGGGTTTTGAAAAAGAAAGCTTCGAGATCGTCGCCGGCTTCGATGTCGATGTGAAACGCAAACGCCGCAAGACGTACAATCAGCCGATCCTGCAACTCGACAAGCTCGAAAGCTTCATCCGTGCGCGCAAGATTCACATGGGGATCATCACCGTGCCGAGCACCGTCGCGCAGGACGTGGCAAACCGGCTCGTCGCCGCCGGCGTGAACGCGATCCTGAATTTTGCGCCCAACGTGCTGCGTGTGCCCATCAATGTCGTCGTCAGCAACGTCAACCTCGCCATCGAATTGGAAAACCTCAGCTATTTCCGCTCACTCGCTGAGAGGCTGACGGAATAAGTCGGCGGCTCTTTGGCGGTGCCCCTGCTTGAACTCGCGGCAAATTGTTGGTTGAATAGGCGAGTAATGACCTCGAACCAGGCTCAATCAGCGGCGAGCCAGCTCGACGAACCCCAGACTTCTTTCAGCTTCTCCGACTGGCTGCTGGCGCTCCTCCTGGCGGTGGCGACGTTGGCGGTGTATCAGCCGGTCTGGCACGGACAGCCCATTTGGGATGATTGGCGGCATATGACCAGCCCCGAATTGTCGTCCGTGAGCGGCTTGAGACGGATCTGGCTGGAGCCTGGAACTACCCAGCGCTTCGACCCGCTGGTCGATACGGCATTCTGGATCGAAAACAGGCTCTGGCGGAGGGCGCCGTTGGGCTACCATCTCGTCAGCATTGCCTGCCATATCGGCGCAGCCCTGCTGCTCGTGGCTGTCTTGCGCCGTTTGCGCATCAAAGGCGCCTGGCTCGCCGCGGCGGTCTTCGCGCTGCACCCGGTCCATGTCGAATCAGTTGCTTGGATCAGCGAACTCAAGAACACCATGTCGGGGGTCTTCTTTCTCGGCGCGGTCCTGGCCTATCTGAAATTTGATGCGACGCGAACCACGTCGTCATTCCTAATGGCCATGGGATTGTTCCTCGGCGCGTTGTTAAGCAAGACGACAACGGTTGTTTGGCCCATCGGGATGATCGCAATCGTGTGGTGGAAACGCGGCACCCTCTCTTGGCGGCGCGATGTGCTGCCGCTGATCCCTTTCGCTGCCCTCGCCCTTCTCGCCGGATGGGTGGCGCTCGGCATCGAACGTGAAGCCGTGGGCAAAGCCAGCGAGCAGTTGCAGTTCTCGCTGGCGCAACGGCTCGTGATCGCCGGTCACGCCTGCTGGTTTTATCTGGCAAAACTCCTCTGGCCGCTGGGCCTGTGCCCGATTTATCCTCGCTGGCAGATCGATCACCTGACCGCCATCGACTGTCTCTACCCCATCGGTGTGCTGGTGGTGCTGGTCGTGTCGTGGAGCTTGCGCAAGAGAAGCCGGGCCCCGTTGGCCGCATTGCTTTTTTTCGTCGGCGCACTTTCGCCGCTTCTCGGTGTCTTCTCGTTCTCGTATCTGCGGTATTCCTTCGTGGCCGATCATTTCCAATACCTTGCGAGCATGAGCGTGATCACGCTGTTTGCCGCAGGTGGTGTGTGGCTCCAGGAGAGGTGGCGGCTGGTCCCCCGATTCGCGGGGATCGCACTGTGCGTCGCGGTCCTGGCAATGTTGGCGATCCGTACCCGGGAACACAGCCGGGCATTTACGGACTGGGGGACGTTTGCCCGGACCACATTGACGAAAAATCCGAACTGCTGGGCGGCCCGGGACCAGTTGGGCGTTGTGCTCATGTCCGAAGGGAAACCGGACGAGGCGATCGACGAATTTACCCAGGCATTGCAAGGAAATCCCAAGTATGGATTGGGACACTACGACCTCGGCAGCGCGTTGCAGTCACGGGGTCGGATCGACGAAGCCGTTCTGCAATACCGGCAGGCCATCGAATGGCAGCCCAACCTGGTTCGCCCGCGCTACAATCTCGGATGCATCCTGGCCTCCCAGGGCAAGTTTGCCGAAGCCATCGCGCAGTATCAGGACGCTCTGCGGTTGGAGCCCTATGCTTCCGAAGTCCGCAATAATCTGGGGATTGCGCTCGCCTCATCGGGAAACCTCGACGAGGCAATCGCGCAGTTTCGCCGGGCCATCGAACTACGGCCCGATTTCGCCGAAGCACACGTCAATTTGGGCCACGGCCTCGCAACACAGGGGAATTTCGTCGAGGCTATTCAACACTACCAAGAAGCCCTGCGGTTCGACCCAACGGACGCCAGCGACCACTACGATCTGGCGATTGCCCTGGCCAATAGCGGGGATTTGGCGCAGGCTACCGAACAGTTTCGAGAAGCCGCGCGGCTCAATCCGGATTTGCCGGATGTTCATGGCGCGCTGGCCAGGGTGCTGGAAAAGCAAGGGCTGCGCGAGGAAGCGCAGCGCGAGTCTGTCGAGGCGCAACGGCGCGCGACGCCCGCTGTCAAAGCAAGCTCTGGCACAAGTGTGACATCGTCTCCCTGAGACACGCGGCCGGGCGGTTCACGCGCGTTTCACGCGGGTGCCGTCGTTGTCGGCGACGAGAATGTGTGGCTGACAATGGATTTGCTGGCGGGCAAACACGCTGACCATGGCTTCGGCCACAGCCTTTTCCTTTTGCTCGGTAATGCACATGATCGAGGAGCCACTGCCGCTCAGCCAGCCGGCGAGGGCGCCGGCTTCCACGCCGGCCGAGATCACGTCGTCGAGCATGGGAATCAATTTCTTGCGGTAGGGCTGGTGCAGCCTGTCATCGAACAAGCCGCGCAACAGGGAATAATCTCCCGTCGCGAAAACCGAGGTGATCAACGCCACTCGTTTGATGTTCTCGACCGCGTCGGCAAGGGGAACCAGTTTCGGCAACATGGCCCGGGCCTTTTCTGTGGGGACAGGAAAATCGGGGACGCATACGACGAATTTCAACGAGGGAGGCACGTTGAAACGGCGGTAGCGAATTGTACCGTCGACAACGCCAGACACCACGAAGCCGCCAAACAGAGCCGGCGCGGCGTTGTCGGGATGGCGCTCGAGTTCGGTGACGACTTCGAGCAGCGCCGTGTCGGAAAGCGGGCGGCCATTGAGTTCGTTGAGGGCGTAGGTGATGCCGAGGCGGACGGTCACGCTGGAGCCGAGTCCGCCGGTGACCGGGACATCACCTTTGACTTCGATTTGCAGGCCGTGAGGTTTGACCTTGCTGCGACGGAAAAAAGCGTCGACCGCTTCCCGCGACATGGCGTTGGCGGAAGGTGAACCCTTTTGATCGTCAACTCGTTCGATGTTCAGGCCGTCGGATTCACGGATGGAAATGTGATTGTGCAGCTTGAGGGCGATGCCGAGCGTGTCGAAGCCAGGGCCGAGGTTGGCGGTCGTGGCTGGCACGCGAACGGTAACGGATGGTTTTCTCACGGCGCGCGATATTGCATCGCGGGTCGGGGCAAGTCAAGTGGTAGCGGGAGGAGGTCGTGTCGCCATTTGGGATTGCAGGGTCTGTCCGTCGGCATTGCGCGTCCCGCATATGTGAACGGCGGGTAAGCTGGTCCGGCTCCTCGCTCGACAAAGCGCGTGTGTTCGACTGGAGAGGCGTATAAAATATGTAGGCAGATGATGTTTTTGCGACAATGTTGCCAGAGGCGGGCCGGTGTGGCGCAATGAAAAATGCGTGGAAATTACTGGCCGCCGTGTGCGCTTTGGTCATCGGGGTGTACGCGTACACCGCTCATTCAGGCCTTTTGGCGTCGACAAGCCTGAACGCAGCTGACGCGTACTACAATTTGCTGGTGCAGGGCTTTCGCGCTGGGCAGCTCAATCTGAAAAAGGAAGTGCCGCCCGGCTTCGCGCAACTCGTCAACCCCTACGATCGGACAGCGAATACCCCCTACGGGTTGCTCGACCTGAGTTATTACAAGGGGAAGTTCTACCTCTATTTTGGGGTTACACCCGCCGTGCTCTTATTCTGGCCCTATGCGGCGCTGACGGGCCACTATCTGTCGCAAAAGGACGCCGGGGTGATTTTTTGCGTGGTCGGTTTCCTGGCCAGTGTGGGCCTGTTGTGCGCTCTCTGGCGGCGTTATTTTGCCGAGGTCAGCGTGGCGGTGGTGGCAGCCGGCACGCTCGCGCTGGGTTTGGCCACGTTCACGCCGTTGCTGTTGGCGCGGTGTGATGTGTACGAGGTATCCATCAGTTGCGGGTACGCGCTGACGATGCTGGCCCTGGCGGCGATTTGGAAGGCGTTGCACGAGCCGGAGCGCAGGGCTTGGTGGCTGGCCGCCGCGAGTCTGGCTTACGGGTTGGCGGTGGGGGCGCGGCCGTCGTTACTGTTCGGTGCGGTCGTCTTGCTGGTGCCGGTGGTCCAGGCGTGGCGTGAGCGCCGGAAGATTTGGGGCCTGCTGATTGCGGCAACCGTCCCGTTAGCGCTTATCGGATTGGGGTTGATGCTGTACAATGCTTTGCGCTTCGATGATCCATTCGAGTTCGGCTGGCGCTACGCGCTGGCTGGAGGCCAGCAAATTACAATTGAACAGTTCAGTCTGCGTTATCTCTGGGTCAATTTCCGGGTCTTTTTTCTGGAGCCGGCGCGCTGGAGCAGCCGGTTTCCCTTCGTGCACGACATCACCGTGCCACCCTTGCCCGCAGGCCATGGACTGGTCGAGCATTCGTTTGGCGTCCTGACCAACATCCCGCTGGTGTGGCTGGCGCTGGCTGTGCCGCTGGCGTGGCGCGGTCGCTCCGCGGACGCGCGTTCCACCTTGTGCGGATTTGTGGCGGCGGTAGCCGTGCTTTTCGGGATTGCCACACTGACCTTGAGCCTCTTCTTTGCTGTGTGCGCCCGCTATGAAGTGGAATTCCTTTCCACGCTGGTGCTGCTCGCAGTGATCGGCGTCTTGAGTTTGGAGCGTGCCCTGACCCCGACCTCGAAGTCGGGGCAGGTCTGCCGCCCGGTCTGGCGGCGTGCGGTGCGTTGGGGCTGGAGTCTCCTGCTGTGCTTCTCGGTGGCGTTTAACCTGTTGGCGAGCGCCGAGTATGGCGCCGAGGCGCAGGACAATTTGGGAGTGGCATTGGTCCGTTTGGGCAGGATCCAGGAAGCCATTCCGCACTACGAACAGGCGCTACGGCTCAACCCCGATTACGCTGAGGTGCACGATAATCTGGGCTTGGCCTTGATGTCCTTGGGCCGGGTGCCGGAGGCCATCGGACAGTTCGAACAGGCGCTGACAATCAAGCCAGGTTTCGCTGTGGCGCACGGCAATTTGGGGATGGCATTGGTCCGTTTGGGCAGGATCCAGGAAGCGATTCCGCACTACGAGCAGGCGCTGCGGCTCAACCCTGATTACGCCGAGGCACACAACAATCTGGGCTTGGCCCTGATGTCGTTGGGCCGGGCGACGGAGGCCATCGGACATTTCCAGCAGGCGCTGGCAATCCAGCCAGATTCGACCGAGGCGCACAATAACTTGGGCAATATCCTGTTGCAACAGGGCCGCTACAACGATGCCATCGCCGAATATGAGCAGGCATTGCGAACCGACCCTGATTCTGCCGCGGCGGAGAGCAACCTGGGGTTGGCGTTGGCCCGGTTGGGCAAACTCCGGGAGGCGATTGCGCATTATCAGCAGGCGTTGCGGATTGATCCCAACCGCGCCGAGGCACACTACAATCTTGGCAATGCCCTCCAGCAAACGGGCAACGATCCGGAGGCGATCCCGCAGTATCAGGATGCGTTGCGGATTGATCCCCGCGACGCTGACGCTCACAGCAAGTTGGGGGCGGCGCTCATGGCGACGGGGAAAACCCAGGAAGCCATCGAGCAGCTGCAACAAGCATTGCAAATCAAACCGGACTTGGCGGAGGCGCAAAACAATCTGGCGCGGTTGCTGGCCACCCTGCCGCAAGGGGACGCGGCCCCGCGCCCATCACCATAACGCTATTCGCCTGCAATATTGCGAACGGGCCGACTACGGGATTGGTCGTATATCCCTTGATTAATCTGGCTTCCGGGCGCTACCGCGAATCGAATTGGGGCGCGGTTTCACTCGTGTTCTTGTGTTTGATCTATTACATCTTCGGTTTGACGCATTGATGATTCTGCCGGGGCGTTTCATCAGCCGCATTCCTCTTTTTTGAGATTCCCTGAAGATTCCCTTCATCGCGATTCCCTGATTTTTGGCCTCCAGAAGGGTGTTGGCATACCCACTGCTATTCAAGCTCACAGTCAGGCGTTCGTCAGGCAGGCAGTAGTCAGGTAGGCGTTAGAGGCAGAGGCAGGACCAAGAAATGATCGAAGCCAACAAACAAGCAATTTACCGGGTGCTCATCGTGGATGAGAACGCCGCCATGCGCGAGATGTTGGCCGAATTGCTCCGCGCGCCGAATCGCAGCGTGGAAGTGCGCGATGGCGCGCGCGCCGCATTGGAGTTCGTGCAGCATAATCCCATCGATGTGGCGTTCGTCGACGCCGCGCTCACCAGCGCCTCCGCCCAGCACCTGGCCGATGCCATCAAGAAACGCTGCCCGCACGCCCACGTCGTCGTCTGCGCGGGGCGTTTGTCCCAGCCGTGGGACGCCGCCGGACGCTCCAAGAAAGGCGAAAGCGCCCTTCGACAACCATACAATTTTGGCGAGGCTCTCCAGCTCGCCGATTCGTGCACCACAGAGTGAACATGAACCCGATTATGGCGCTGGCTCTAGGGTTGGCCGTGAAGCAGGCTGCGCGGGGTGCGCAGGATATACCGTTCATGGCGGGGCCAGCGCCTGTTTTACAGCGGAGCAACCCGGGTCCGCAAGGACCCGGGCCTTCCGCGCGTCACGGGTTGAGAGTCAACTGTTCGAATCCCCCCAACGCCATCAAGGTCGGCGCCTCCTCCGACCGAAGAACAGGCTGATCTCTCAACCCGCGCGCGCGGTGGACCCCCACCGCGCGCCCGCCTCGTCCGCCCCGCCCGGCTTGCTTTCCCGCTGCCGTCCGTTATATTGGTTCCGCCACACACCGCTGCATTTTCACGGGGGCGAAACGGATTCGACTTTGTGGGGTGAGCGTGAGCGGCATGCCGAGGTTGTCGGGAGGCCTCGTTAAACACCTGACAAAAACATAACTGCGAATCAAGAACTCGCACTCGCGGCTTAATTGCCCGCGACGTCTCACTCGCGACACCTGCTGGTGAGCTGAGACGACAATAGCAGGTTAGTTCGTGGATGGTGTCTTCAGGTCCACGGGCGAATCTTTCACTGGAGGCTGGCGCGGCGCGTGGCCTGTCCATTGGCAGCGCGCCGGGCGAGACCCATAGATGGACTAAGCATGTAGTCATTCACGTACGCTTTGCAGAGGACGTGGGTTCAACTCCCACCGCCTCCACCATTTTTCGCCCGGGGCGAAAAATGGTGCCCTGCGTAGCGCTTTGGCGAAGCAGGGCGGTACCGTCTCCGTAATCGCACCGAGCCACGAATCACACGCCATCCCCAACACAATGAAATACGTCTACTTGCTCAAGAGCCTCTCGGATCCGGAACGGCGCTACATCGGTTCCACCTCCGACTTGCAAACACGGTTGCAGCAACACAATCAAGGCAGGATTGACCACACAGCCAAATACCTGCCATGGGACATCCATGTTGCGGTTCGATTCAAGAATGATCACCGCGCCGAAGAATTCGAGCGCTATCTGAAGAGCGGCTCCGGTCACGCTTTCGCCAATCGACACCTCTGGTAAAGGCTCGGCCCTCGCCAACCGCGACCCGGAACGACTCCGCGCCCTCAGCCAAAGCCGGGATTGACGCGCCCCCTCTGTTGTAGGCCACGTGCCCTCACGCGGCGCATTCTGCTCCCCCCTTACTCGATCACGCCGTCGAAATACTCCACATCGATCTTTTCAATAATCGCCCGCATCTCGGACCGCAACTCCACGAAGAGACGCTCAAACTCCGCCTCCTGCCCCGTCTTCACCTGAACAATTTTCAGTCCGCCAACCATAATTCATTCGGACTATAAACCGTCCGGGCACGGTGTCAAAAATCGCCGCGTGCCTTCCTCCGCCTCGTTGGTTTGTAGCGTCGCCTGCCTGCCCTGAGTCCATCGAACGGGTCTCAGGCGAAACGCCGTATCGCGGCTGTGGCCACATCGCTAGCTCCCGCAATCCGGCCGAGCGCAAATCCACGTGACATGCCAGCTTAAGTGTAACTTCTCCTCCATGGAGGATGTTGCACACATATTGTTTTTTTTAACGACGGCTGTGCTTGATTCTTCCTGACGGAATATTTGCCCATTCGTACTAGCGAATGCCAAACAACAATGCAAAAACCACCCCATATTGGGGCCGTGAAGAACAATATTAGCTCAAGCATCATAACCGTCCATCCAATGCAGATCAACGTGTGCACCATACCAGATAGCTCCTTACGCGTCAATCGTAAGTGTTGAAAATCTCCCCTTGGCTTTCCGAGGAAATTACGGCCAAAGACGCTTTTGCCGACTATTCCGATGCTATTATGCAGAAGGGTATTCTTTCGCCAGCGTTGGCCGAGCGTATAAACAACATACGCCAGCTTCTTCTACCGAAACACCAAGAGCAGCACCTGAATCTGAAGAGCAAACTTTATTCGTTAGCACGCTTTGGCGACAGAGGGTCGAAAAGCTCCCTCAAATATCCATCCGTCACTCGGCTCAATGCTCGATGCCCGGAACTCCTGAAACAGCTGCCGGGATACGAGGGTCCCCCAGAACAAAAAGGTCGATGGATCCTGATGAACCCTGACATTAAATGCCCCGAACTAGATAAACTCATCGACGCAACCGCTCTTCAGTCATTTCGATTCCTCAAGCTGGCGTGAACCACCGGGTGAGGAACGGGGGTCAGATCTAATCATTGGTACATTTGCCAACAAACTCACCGCCACTGCCTGCCGCCTGAGTCTCATCCCGTTTTCGACGAAGCCCGCCCTGCCTGCCCTGAGCAGCGAAGGGAGCGAAGTCGAAGAGCGGTAGACACTACGCGCCCTCTGCGTCTCTGTGGTTCAAGGCTCGGGGCAAAGAGCAAGCTTTCGCGTTGTACACGGTTTGATGCTCCTATTTCTTTGCTTGGGAGGCCTGGTATTGTTCGTCGCTGACCTTCTCCATCCAGTCAACCACTTTGCCGTCGAGCGCTTCCTGAATGGCGATGTGCGTCATCGCCGTGGTTGGCGCGGCGCCATGCCAATGTTTCTCGCCCGGTGGGAACCAGATCACGTCACCGGGCCGGATTTCTTCGATCGGGCCGCCCCAGCGATGCGCTCGCCCGCAGCCCGCCGTGACGATCAGCGTCTGGCCCAGCGGATGGGTGTGCCATGCCGTCCGGGCGCCGGGCTCGAATGTGACGCTGGCGCCGGCCACGCGTGCCGGAGCGGCTGCTTGGAACAGCGGATCGATGCGCACCGTGCCGGTAAACCAATCGGCCGGCCCTTTGACAGAAGCCTGTGAGCCACCTCGTTTGATGTCCATGTTCGAACTCCTGTTTTGAGTTAAACGCCGAAGCGAACATACGTCACAGGGGCGTGGCTGTCGCTGAAAAAAGCCTTGTGCTTGACGGCACACGCCCGGTCTGTCATCTCCAGCATTGTGATGAAGCTTTCGATCGTTGTTCTCTGTGTTGTGTTTGCGTGTGGTCGTCTGCGCGCGCAGACGAATGTTTGGCAGCCATCGCCGGGACATATGCAAGTGCCGGTATGGCCGGGGGCGGTGCCTGATGCGCAGCCTGTCCCGGGGCCGGAGTATGTTACGAACCTGACGACGACCGCCGGCACGCGGTGGGTTGCGGTATGCAACGTCTCGCAGCCCACGATGACGGTCTATTCGCCAAAGGGAACGAATACACGCGTCGCGGTAGTCGTGTTTCCGGGCGGAGGCTACATGTGTCTGGCCATCGATCTTGAAGGTACGGAGATTTGTGATTGGCTAACGTCCCGAGGCATCACCGCTGTCCTGTTGAAGTACCGCGTGCCCGTCACGAGAGTGGGGCCGTACGCGGAGTCACCACTGGCGCTGGAAGATGCGCAACGGACGCTGGGGCTGGTGCGCCTTCACGCCGCCGAGTGGCAGATCGATCCACACAAGATTGGAGTGATCGGCTTTTCGGCAGGTGGGCACATGGTGGCGGCGATGAGCGCGCATTTTGACAAGCGTTTGTGTCCGGCGGTGGATGCGGCTGACAAAGAAAGCTGCCGCCCGGATTTTGCGATCGCTCTTTATCCGGGACATCTGTGGAAAGACGATAAGGAGTTTGAGTTGAATCCGAACGTTCCTGTTACCAGCAATACGCCGCCTACGTTTTTGGTGCAGGCGGAGAATGACCCGGTGGACAACGTGAACAACTCGCTGGTTTACTACATGGCGCTGAAGAAGGCCGGGGTTCCCGTGGAGATGCATTTGTATGCGGAGGGCGGGCATGCATTTGGCCTGCGACGCACGAAGTTTCCGATTACGGAATGGCCTCAGTTGGTGGAGACGTGGCTGAGGACGATCGGAATGATTCCGGAGTGATTCCCCGTTGCCAGTCCGTGTCGCCACGAACCAGAGGCCATTACTCCTGCGGTTTGGAGCCAACGAGGAAGTCGATCGTGGCGATCAGTTCCTTGGCGTCCAACGGCTTCTGGAGGAATTTGTCGACCCCGTCACGGAAGGACGCCGCCACTTTATCGGGTGCCGACGATGTGACGGCCACGACTTTGATCGACGGGTTGAGTTTTCGCAAATGGCGAAGCGTTTCGTCCCCATTGAGGCTGGGCATGGTGTAGTCGAGGAGCACGAGGCGGATATCGGCGGGGGCATAGGTAAACATGGTGAGGCCTTTGACGCCGGAGGACGCGTTCAAGACGTTGTAACCGTGCTTGCGCAAGATGGAGCTCACCAGATGCAGGAACGACGCATCGTCATCCACGACCAGGATGGTGAACTCGTTGCGACAGACCGGCTCGCCCGAGGGCTTGTCATTCTGCCCTGTGGCCGGTTGCTTGTAGCTGTCCACCATTCCTTCAACGAACGATTCAGAGACCTGTGTCATGCCCTGTCGAGAATGCATACTGTATGCCAAAACCGGGGATCGCAGACGGCGCGGAAGTGTCGACACTGGAAGGTGTTAACCAGTTGCGCCGGGGGCCGAAACGAGTCGAGGCGATCCTTCACTTCTGACGGGGCCAAACGTGGTGTGACGCGCAGGGCTACTCGGCCTGGGCCGGCGGCCAAAACAGGAATCGCGCGTAGCCGTAGGCGATCATTTCGCCGACAACCGAGCGCACGCCCTGGCTGGATTTCCACCATCGATTCGGGTCGTAATCCCGGCTCTCGATACTGATGATGCCCACGCGATACTCGCCGCCCAGCGCTTTGCGGAAGAGCAGGCGCGTGCGCCGCGAATGGTCTGCCATCGTCAGGATGTTGAGCGACGTGGCATCGACGTGCTGACGGTGGAGCCAGGCGTGCAACGCAACGGCTGAGGCGAACGTGCGATCCCGGGTAACTCTGGCGGCGGGCAGGGCTTCGACGGTGTTCGTATCGACGCCGAACCGGACCAACGTGGCCGCGCCGAGTTCGGCCCAGTTTGTGTAGCCGCACAGGTAGGTGCCGGAGTCGATTGGCCCGCCGGTCACGAAGATTTTGCGGTAGTGATCGCGTCTGATATCGGCCAGTGTTTGTTGCACCGCATAATCCGGAATCCATCCTTCGATGACGAGAATGTCGCTGGGGATCGGATCATTCACCGTCAGGAATGTGTGCGCTTTGCCGACCACAAGTATGGCGAGTGCTGCCCCGAGGAACAGCAGCACAATCCAACCCCGCAGGGTGGGAATCAGGCACTCCCGACGCTGCCATATGCCCCAGGTGTGTTTGTCCGCTTTCAAATGAGTGATGTGCGGATCGGTCCGTTTCCGTGCGCCATGGCTCCATGCTGGTGGTTTCGTGACGCGTTAATCAAGCACAAACAGGGTGTGGAATGTGCCAGGCTGGCCGTCATTCCCGTTGCGCGCCGTCGGCCGGCAGGGGATTTGATCTCGTCATGGCAGCGTCTGGCGGCTCGTTAGCAGCCGCCAGTTCTTGACCGCGCGCATGGTGGCGGAAGCTTCCGACGCGACGATGGCGCCGCCGTGAAGGTCCAACCGTACGGCGTCACTTCGGGGCCCGGCCGGGGCGGAGAAGACCAGGGTCGTGCTTCCGCTGCCGCTGGCGTATTCCAGAAACCTGCCCGATTGCAGGACCACTCGTGGTTTTCCCTTAACAGTGACACTCTCGCCGAATGTCACGGTAATCCGGCCACCCTGTTCATTGGTTCTCTGAATGACCGGCCCATCACTTCGTTCGGGGTCCCAGGTCCCCGCGAATGTCCACGCAGCCGTGATCTGCCCGGGTTTGGGTGACCTCGGCGCGGAGGAGAGGTTGTCCTCGTGCCACGAATAGTCTCCACCATCGCGATGGCAATTATAGAAATAGGCGCGTTCACCCCAAACGTTCACCGGATCCAGGTCCCGGTTTCGCTTGGTGTCCGCTTCGGTCGGCGGGCGGCCATTGATTGGATAGATGACGCGCAGGGGCGGGCGATTGCTGAGCGTCTTCGAGAATGCGCAATCCAGCAGAAAGAATTGGGCATCGCGATGATGACGGGCGAGGATCCAACTGTTCACACCCTCCGCGCCATCGAACTGGCAGTTGCGCAGGACGAACTTCATGTCCTTGTCTTTGTTCCCGTCGTGCCAGATGGTCGCGTCGGCCCGGGGATTGACCTGATGCAAGGTGCAATCGGTCATGTAGCTCCAGCCGCGCGGACATACGAAATCCACGGATCCACGGATGTTGAGCCGCGCCTGATACGACCGGCTGCGCTGGTCTTTCGACCAGGCCAATGCCAGCGTGTCGGCCCCCTGGCTGAGGACGTCGCAGTCCTCAATCACGGTCCGGTCGGCGGTGCCGTACACGGCAAACGCATGCGGACCAATGACGCCCTGGGTATTCCTGACCGTAAGGTTTTGGACGACACAATCGTTGCCGTTGATGTTGACGACGGCGCGCCCGATCTTGTCCGGCTTCTGGTTGAACCCGTCGGCACCTTGGGGGAATTCGATCCGCGTACCCTGTCGGCTCTCACCTTGCAGGGTAACAAAATCGGCGTCAACCCGCACCTTTTCGTGATAGACGCCATCTTTGATCAAGATAATCATTCGCTGGCCGTTGTCGGACGGGGTGGAATCGATGGCTTCCTGGATCGTTTTGAAATCTCCGCTGCCATCGGGCGCAACAGTGGCGTCCGGTTTGATAGGTTCACCACGGCTGGCGCGCAATGGTGAGACGACAAGCAGCACGGTCAGCGTCAAAAAGGAGAGGCGGCCTGCGATGGAATTTGATGTGTTCATGACACGGTTCCTATTCTATACAAACTCCCGTCAAGTGTAACGAAACCAATCAAAGTCGGCGAATCCAGTTTTCCGATCGCCGATGGCTGATATAGAAAACACCCCGACCTTGGCACCCACCCATTTGCCTTTCCGGGCGGTGAATGGTTTGCCCAGTGGAAGGAACTTGTCGCCGTCCAGACTGTAACGGAACGTGCAGACGGCGCCGGCACGAACGTCGATCACAAGTTCCACGGACTTGACGGGACAGGGAGCGCCATCCTCCACGATTTCGGAACCGCCTTCCACTGCATTCTGGCAGGTAACCTTGACCACGCGGTAGTTGGCCGGCGTTCGTCTGACGGCTACGTAAGAGTAGTCCTGCCCCATCACGATCAGGCCCGCTTGTTCGCCAATGGCCAGATGGCTGACGTCCAATCTGGTGGCGACCGAGAACTCCGGCGCCGGGAGTTTTTGGAGGAGCAGATTGGGGACCGTCCAGAGATTGACGGTCTTGCCCGGCAGCGGCATGGAGAACAATCGCAGCCAGCCAGGGCGCGCGGAGAGTGAATACCAGCTTTCCTTGTGGTTTGCCTGCCATTGCCATTGCAGGCCCAGCTTGCGGGAATCGAAATCATCACTGGTCTGCGATATCCGGTCGTGACGCTTCCGGCCAACATTGGGCTTCTTGAACGCGAGCACGGGTTCGCCCCGGCCATCTCCATCATCGTCGTTTCCGATCACCGGCCAATCGTTGACCCATTTCATGGGCTGTAAATGGACAATGCGCCCGTAGGGGCCACGGTCTTGAAAATGGATAAACCAGGATTCACTGGACTCCGTCTCGACCCAGGCGCCCTGATGAGGCCCGTTGATTTCCGTTTTGCCTTGTGCGAGAACAACCTTGTCCTCGTATGGCCCGAAGATGTTGGCCGAACGCAGGACGGTCTGCCAACCGTTCTCGACGCCTCCCGCAGGAGCGAAGATATAGTACCAACCCTTCCGTTTATACAGCTTCGGTCCTTCGATCGTGGGATGGCGCGCGGCGCCATCGAATACCACGGTCCCGCTGTCGAGGAGTTTCCTGCCGTCCGCGCTCATGCGATGGATGGTGAGGATGCTGTTGAACCCGGCGCGGCTCTTTGCCCAGGCATGAATGAGGTAGGCGTTGCCGTCGTCATCCCAGAATGGGCAGGGATCGATCAACCCCTTGCCGGCTTGCACCAAATGAGGCTCCGACCACGCGCGAGCTGGGTCCTTTGCGGTCGTCATGTAAATGCCTTCGTCCGGCATGGGGAAGAAAATCCAGAACTTGCCGGCGCGAAACCGAATGGCCGGCGCCCAGACGCCGCAGCCGTGCTGGACCCCGGCAAAGCGCGGATGGGGGAGGTTGAGCAGGGCGTGATTGATAATTGTCCAGTTCACCAGGTCGTGTGAATGAAGGATCGGTAATCCGGGCGTGCAGTGGAAGCTGGAGGCCACCAGATAAAAGTCGTCACCGCGACGGATAACATCCGGGTCGGAATAATCGGCAAAGATGATCGGGTTGCGGAATGTCCGACCCTTCCCGCCGGGGCGGGACGCCGGAACATGTCGGGCGGACCTGGTCGCGGCGGGCGAGGTCATTCGATTCTCACTGGTTTGATTTGCGGGACGGCGATCTGGAAGATGATCCAGGCCAAAACGTACGCGCTTCCGCAGATCAACATGATCGTCTGATACTGTCCCTGGTTCTGGAGAATGGTGCTGACGAGCCAGAAGAACCCCATGGTTGTGAGCGACGCCAGCGTGCCACCGAATCCGACGATCGACGCGACCGCGCGACGGGGAAAGATATCGGCCACGACCGTGTACATGGTGGCCGACCAGCCCTGGTGCGCCGCCGCTGCCAACGCAAAGAAACCGGCGGCCAGCCACACGCTGCCCACGCGCGGCGCGAGGATAACCGGCAACGTGCCGCAGGCGCACAGCAGCGACGCGGTCTTGCGCGCGGGATTGACCCCCCAGCCGCGCTTGAGAAACCACGCCGAAATCGCCCCGCCCATGATGCTGCCGAGGCCGGCAATCGCGTAGACGATCACCAACGGGGGGCCAAATTGTTTCATGTTGAGGTGAAACTGCTTGTTGAAAAAGTCCGGCAACCAGAATCCGTAAAACCACCAGACCGGGCCAACCAGGACGCAGGTGCCATAGTACCCCCAGGCCTCGCGATAGCCAAGCAACCTCGTCCACGGGATCTTCGTCTCGAGTTGGTCCGCCCCGGCGTGAATGTGGGCAAGTTCGTTCGCCCCGACGCGCTTCGATGTCTCCGGCGGATCGTAGAGGCCAAGCCAGAAACATAGCCAGACCAAATCGACCAGGCCAAGGGCAATGAACGCTCCTCTCCAGCCGAGGTGGATCGCCAGCAACGGCACGAGCAGTGGCCCGAACATGGCCCCGAGGTTGGCCCCGGAATTGAATAGGCCCGTGGCGACGGAACGTTCCCTGGGGGGAAACCATTCGGTGGTCGTGCGGATCGCCGCGGGAAAATTTCCGGATTCACCGAGCCCCAGTGCGAACCGCGACGCGCAGAAACCCGGTACCGAGCGCGCCAGTGCGTGTGACATGGCTGCCAGGCTCCAGAAAACGACGGAAAACGCGTAGGCGCTCTTGGTGCCCAGCCAATCGATGAATGGCCCAAAGAGGATTTGCCCAATTGTGTAGGAGGCCTGGAACGCGATGGCGATATTGCCGTAGTCTCGTTCGGACCAGCCGAACACCCCGGAAAGCTCGGGCTTGAGGATGCCGAGAATCTGGCGATCCATGTAATTGATCAGACAGGCGAAAAACAGCAAGGCGCAGATGACCCACCGAAACCGGCCGGTGGATGGAGTCCCAGAAGCCGGAACACTTGCGACACGGTTGGTTGCTTGTCCTTTGCCCGCAAGCATTAGCGTCGCTCCCTCAGTCGGTTCATCTTATCAGACCAAGCGGCTGGCGCCCAAAACAATGCCGGGACCGGGAGCGCATCTTGAGAAGTGGCCTCATGCACCCCGATGGTACGCCGAAGGCGTCCGTAGTTCACCACCTTTCATGTGCCCTGGGGAATCTCTGCGCCTTACACCACCAGTAAGGGCGCAGCCCACCGCGTGCAAACCCGGGAAGCGCGTCGTGGCATTACCTTTCGGGCGGCCTCCTTGGGCCGCCCGAAGATCGACCATCAAAAATTCAATGGTCCGAGGTTTCCTGCCTGGCGCGTCTAGGGCACCAACACCCGGACGCGGTAGTACCGCGAGGGGACATTCGTTGCCCCGCCGGGATCGACCATGTTGGTCACCACGCCAGAGCCGTCTCCTCCGCTGAGGATATTGGTCACGCCGGTACTCGCGAAGTTGATGCTGGAGTACCCGCCGTCGGCCGAGCCGGTGGTGAAATCCAGGATGTTGGTGTACGTCAGGCTGCCCAGCGGGGACGTGCTGTCACCATTGGCGCCGAGATAGGTAACCTGGACATCCTGGCCATTGTTTATCGTGGCGATGCTGATCACATGCAGATACGCCGCGCTATTGGTCGGATTGAAGCCCGCCAGGAACTTGTTGGTATTACTCATGCCGTCGCCCGTGTAGGAGGAGTTCCCGTCACAGACCGTGCAGCCGGCGTTGGTAAGGCCGTAGTTCTGTTGCCACGTCGCGAAGACCGAGGTGACGCTGATCAGGTTGTTCGACTGGAGCGTGCTGTTGGCGCCGAAGGCATTGCTGGCGGTCAATGTCACCGTGTAGAGGCCCGCCGCGTAAGTGTGCACGAAACTCGAGCCGCCGGCGTTGGTGGCCTGGCTGCCGTCGCCGAAGTCCCAGAACAACGTGATATTCGGGGAGCCAGTGGAGATGTCCGAGAAGGTCACACTCAACGGTTCCGTGCCCGAGGTCGGACTGGCCGTGAAGCCGGCCGTCGGTCCCGTGCCCACAACCGTCAACGTCGCGTTGCTGCTGGTCACGGTGCCCGCGATGTTCGACACGATCACCGCATACGTCCCGGCATCGCCGGCCAGCGCGTTCGAGATGACCAAAGTCGCGTTATTGGCGGTGGCATTGATCACATTGGTGCCGTTCAGGAGCCACTGATAGGACGGATCGGGGACGCCGGTGGCGACAATGTTGAACGTTGCGGTCATGCCGGCGGTTACCGTCATGCTGACCGGGTTGGTCAGGATGTTCGGGGCCAGTTGCGGCACCCAGCCGTACAACCAGCACGTGGCGGAACCGGCGCAGAGCAGTCTCGGATCGCCGTTGGTGAGCGTGGTGAGACCCAGGTCGACCGCGGCGGAGTTGTCCAGGTTGCTGTTCCCGTATTGCCACAGAATCTGGCTGGATAGAACGCCTGGTATCGGGGTTATGTAGCCGTTGTTGTTGGAAACGTCGATACTGCAATAGATCCAGGACGCTACGCCGTCCGGTGAACCGTTCCCATCTGACATCGTGATGTTGGTAACGGTGCTGCTGGTCCTCGTGAGCAGGCAGTTCACGAACGAAATGCCATTGCTTGCGTAGTTACCATCCGGCCCGCGCCAGCCGCCTGGCGTGGGGCCGTTGTCCGTGCGCGGCGCCGCCAGATTGTAACTGCTGGCGGTCGGAATTGTCTGGAAGTCGCAGTTGGTTACGAAGAGATTACCCCCACCCCAGATGTAGTCGAAGTTGCCGTATACCAAGCTCTTGTAGAAATACCCCTGGGATGAGTTGACGTTGGCCAGGATGGTATCCTGACGGCTGGACACCACGGCGTTGTTCAAGATGAAGCGCGCGGCCCCCGTTTCAAGCATGATCGCTTCGGATTGCGAGCCACCCTGCGGCGTCGTGTTGACGACCGTCATATTTTCGATCGCTAGGTCGTTGGCATAGATCTTGAACGCCATGCGGGAATGCGTAGTGCCGTTCAGGGTGTTATTGTTGGCATATCCCACAACTGTCCCCGCGCGGTCTTGGCCGCGGAACGTGATGTTGTTCTTGCCCTTGGTATCGACAATTTCCGTGTAGGTGCCGTTGCGAATGTTCACTAACGTGGGCGTCACGTTGTTGACCGGCAGCGAATCCACCGCGCCTTGGACGGTGGCAAAGTCGCCATTTTCATCGGCGGCGACCACCACATTATTCGGGTTGGCTGGCCCGGTCGGCTTGGTGGTAAACGTCCACCCGTTGGTGCTCGCAATGCCCGCATACAACGCGCCGTTGGTATCGGTGAAGATACCGGCGTCCACCGTGACGAAATACTGCTGATTGGACGACAGCACGCCCAAATGCGGATAGATCTGTACGGTATTGCCGTTAACAATCACCGGGTAGCTATTGAAAACCTCCGTCCCGATGGTTCGTGACTGTATAGCGCCAAGGTGCGTGTCAATCGTGTCCACCGGTGTGGCCGGGTTGGTCACGTTGTAAATATTGACCTTCCCTGCAAAGGTGAGGACCGGCGTCGTGTTGAACGCCATGAACAACGGCGTGTCGTAGCACACATTGACCGCCGCGTTGCCGGGCGTCAGCGTGGCAGCCATCGTCGAATCGACGGTAAGACTTGCATTGCTGCTGGTGATCTCTCCGGCGGTGTTCGAGATCTGTACCCTGTAGTTTCCATCGTTGGCCGGTGAGGCGCTGGCGATGCAGTACGTCGCATTGGTCGCGCCGGGGATCAGGGTGCTATTGTTGAAATACCATTGATACGTCGGTGCCGGCACGCCATTGGTCGAAACCACGGTGAAGCATGCAGATTGCGTGTTCGTCACGATAAGGCTTTGCGGCTGCGTCTGAATGAGCGGCGCAATGATGACGTGCAACGTCGCGCTGTTGGTGGCGCTCCCGGCTACATTGGTCGCAATCAGGGTATACAAGAACCCGTCTTGCGAGAACTGGACGTTCGTTAGGATCAGCGGCACGCCCGTTGCGCCGGGTATATCGACGCCGTTTTCCTGCCACTGCACGTCGGGCGACGGGAACCCGGCAACCGAGGCATTAAATATCCCGTCGTTGCCCTGAATGACCGTTTGATCCGACATCCCGCTGATGCTTGGGGGAACGGGGTTCGTGGAGACCGTGAGCGACATACAGTTGGTTGCCACACCCGCGCTGTTGCTGGCGATCAGGCAGTAATTGCCGGTGTCGCCGGGTTGCGAGTTCAGGATTGTCAGGGAGCTGAACGTCGTGCCGGAGAATGTGCCGCCATTCCCCGTGGGGCCATCAACAATGTTGGCGCCATTGTACTCCCACTGCACTGTTGGTGTGGGTACACCCGTGACCGTGGCGCTGATGTTGACCGTGCTGCCGTAGACGTGGTCGACTTGGCCTGTCGGGCCGATCATGCCCGGCACGACCGGCATGAACGTCACGCCGAGAATGCCCGCGGAGGCCAATTGGTTCGTGTTCCAAAGTTTACTGGGATCCAGCGAAGGTAAAGTGATTGTGGTAAAAGTACCGGCCTGGGTGCCAACGAAGAGTTGGTACTGATCGCCAATGTTCAACGGTGCGATGCCGTTGGTGATCACCGTCAATGTGCCGGCCTCTGTCAGCGTACCGGCAACGCTCAGTTGGTCGTTGCTGCCCGTTTGGCTGTTGTCCAGTTTCAGGATCGTCGTCGAACCAGATACGAGCGTCAGGTTGTTGCCAACGGTCAGGGTGCCAACGGTGGTGCCCGATCCCCCTGACAATGTTCCCGTGCCCGCGAACACAACATTCCCCCCGATCGTGCCGAAGCCGCTAACTGTACCGGAGGTATTGGTAATACCGGCCGTCGTCTTAAGCGAGCCGCCCAGGAGGTTTACGGAATTCCCGGCGCCCGTGAGGAACACGAAGGTAAGATTGGATACCGTCCCATTGTTGCCAACGGTAAAGGAATTGCCGGGTCCGGACGCGTTGCCGACAAAAAGCTTTTGGCCACCGCAATCCCAGAGTCCGCCGCCCTGCACGACTGCCGAATTGTTCGTCGAACCGCCAGAAGAGCCGATGCTACCGACGTTCCGGATGAACAATCTTCCGCCTGTGTCCAACAGGAGGGAGTTAAAATAGCCGGCATTGCCCATCTGGATGGTGCTGAGCGCGACCATCGAACCTGAATTGGAAACGATGAGGGAGCAATTAGCGCTGCCCGCCGCGTTGCCCACCGCAATGGTGGTCGAATTCGACCAAAATGAATTTGCGCCACTGACTATGCATTTGGAGCCGTTTGCTCCAGTGCCGTTCGCAATGTCCAGATTGCCCGCTATGACCGTGCCATTCGTCAGGTTGACATAGGCCGGTCCATTACGGCCAACCATCAAACGCGCGTTGCTCGGGGATGCCGCTGTGTTGGTACAGTACATCGTCCCCACGGCGATGTACACGATCGCGGTCGAACCAGACTGCTGGCCAAATACGAAACCGGATGCGCTGGAGCTGGTGCCACTGAAACCAGCGAAAGTATTCGTCCCAAAGTCGAGTGTCACAACCAACTGTTGGCCGGCGCCTGGGGCTCCAAGTTGCAGGGAACCGATGCCCGAAAAATTATTGGTGAGAGGCACGTCGAAGGTGCCAGCCACAGACGCAAAATTCGCGATGTCGGCGGCTCCGCCCGGGCCACCCACCGGGCTCCAGGCGTTGGGGTCGTTGAAGGCCGCGCCGGTGGTGTTGGTCCAATTATACTGGATCGCGCGAGCTGTGCCCGTGACCGCGAACAGTCCCAATGCCAGAGCCAGTGGCACCGCCAGTCGGTGGAATGGTTGGTAAAGTGATGATGTGATTTGCGACAGAGAGCGGATTATCTTCATGGTTTTTCCCTTCGGAGCTATGGCTGAATGAAACCCGGTGTGCAGGCTAGCAATTTCGAGGAATTCGGTCAATTTGGGCAACGCGCAAAAAGTATTGAAAAACGCGCACCGCCCCGTTCCGCGAGCATATGCAGCATATACAATACCCGTCCGCGGCCCCGGCGACCGGCCACAGAACCCAGAAGCCCGGTCGTCGGGAGACGACACCACTGGCGGCGAAGCGCAACTGCGTTTTGACAGGCCGGATGCGTGTTTTCGACCGGTTGCGCCTTGTTTCCGTGCCGATACGCTTGAAAAGCACGGCCAGCCGATTATAATGCGGATTTGTGAGGAAAAAAGTTTGCCGGGTTCTTCTCGTCCTTGGTTGGTACGATTATCGGCTTCAGCGCGGCATTGAACAATACGCGCAGGAGCATGGCTGGCATTTGTCGCCGGAAGTCACGAGAGAGAAGGTCATTCCCTGGGGCTGGGACGGGGATGGCATCCTCGCCTGGCTCGGCGCCGGAGACGATCTGGCGGACTTCGTCGTCCATGCGCGGAAGCCGACAGTGGACTTTAGTTTTCGCCGGCCCCATTTGAAGTTCCCGCGCGTGCTGTACGATCATACCCAGGCCGCGCAACTCGTCGCCGAACATTTTCTCACGCGCGGCTTCACGAACTTTCTCTTCTACAGTGACGACAGGAATTGGTCCTTTGATGAACGGGGCACAGCCTTCGTGGAATCGGTGCGGCAAGCGGGGCACGCCTGCCGATGGTTGCGCTGGAGTCAGCCTTTCGCTTCCGACCAGCGAGCGCGGTATGAGGCGTGGCACCGCAAGCGAAAATGGCTGACGACGGAATTGAAGCGAATGCCCAAACCCCTGGCCGCGTATGCCGGCGCCGACTGGATGGCCATGGACCTGATGGAGTCGTGTGAACGGGCGCAGTTGCGTGTGCCCGAGCAGGTCGCGATCGTGGCACCGGATAATTCATTCCTGGCCGTGGAATCGATGTCGACGCCGATTTCCAGCGTCGAGCCCAACATGGAGACCATGGGCTATCGGGGGGCCGCGCTGTTGGACGGTTTGATGAACGGCGAACCGCCGCCCAAACAACCCATCCGCATGCCGCCGATCGGGGTGATCGTCCGCAAGAGCAGCGATATACTGGCGGTCAATCACAATGGCGTGGCCCAGGCGCTCCGCTTCATGTGGGAACGTTACCACGAGCCCATTCATGTCAGTGATTTGGCGAAGGCTGCCGGGATGTCGCTACGCGGTTTCCAGAAGGCGTTCATGGAACACATCGGTCGACCGCCCCGGGACGAACTCCACCGCGTTCGCATTGACCACGCCAGGAAGCTTCTGACCATGACCAGCAAGAAAACGGAAACGGTGGCCGCCGAGTGTGGCTATCCAAATATCAACAGCTTCTGGGTTTCCTTTCGGAACGCAACCGGAATTCCGCCGGCGCGGTATCGCAAGGAATTTGGTCATCTCCGGTGAGGACGCGGAACATCGCGACCCGTGTTTTCGAGGCTGTTCACGCGACCAGATAATTGATAAAAGATGGGAACCATGCAAACTCCTTCTCGTCGAACTGTCTCCGTGCGGCACGATCGTTACCATCGTCGATGGTCCATCCACCTCTATCTATGGATGGCGTTCGCAGCCGCGGCGCTCCCGGCAATCGCCGGCGGTCTCCCAATGCCAAAGATCCAGGAGCCCGAGTTTCGCGCCAATGTCGTGAATCTGGCCCAGTGCGGCGGCGTCAACGATGGCCGGACCCTCAATACCGAGGTCATTGCGAAGGCCATCGCGTCGCTCGCGGTGAAAGGCGGCGGGACGCTCGTGGTTCCGCCGGGAATCTGGCTGACCGGGCCGATCCGCCTTCGGAGCAACATCGAGTTGCGTCTGGAAGCCGGGGCGCTTCTGCAATTTACGTCAGACTACAAACAGTACCCGTTGATGG
Source organism: uncultured Verrucomicrobiae bacterium (assembly GCA_963712025.1). Taxonomy (GTDB): domain Bacteria; phylum Verrucomicrobiota; class Verrucomicrobiia; order Palsa-1439; family Palsa-1439; genus Palsa-1439. The sequence continues at coordinate 33,757 of CAVQGJ010000007.1, forward strand.
TGTTGGATGTGAAAGGAGAGAAGGATGTCCTCTCGACTTCCCCCATCTTCGGCGAGAACCTTGAGAATGTCGCCATCACCGGTCACGGCGTGATCGATGGCGCGGGCGAGGCGTGGAGACCGCTCAAGAAATCGAAAGTCACGGATGCCGAGTGGAAAGCGCAGACCGCGTCCGGTTTTGTGGACGCGAGCGGCACCACATGGTGGCCCAGCCGCGAAGCCAGCGAAGGCGGCCGACTCGTACGGCAGCTGCGCGCCGCCAATTCCTTTGATGTCCGCAACTACGAGCCGGCCCACCAGTTTCTGCGCCCGAAGCTCGTGAAGCTGCTGAATTGCCGCCAGGTATTGCTCGACGGCGTCACGTTCCAGAACTCGCCGAATTGGACGTTGAACCCCACGTTTTGTGAGGACGTCACCATTCGCGGCGTCACCTCACGAAACCCGTACTACGGGCAGAACACCGACGCCCTCGACGTCGAGTCGTGCCGCAATGTGATCGTCCGCGATTCCACGTTTGATGTGGGTGACGACGGCATCTGCCTGAAATCGGGATCGGGCGCGGCGGGGCGACGGATCGGCGCGCCAACGGAGAACGTCTGGATCGACGGGTGTGCCGTATATCACGCCCACGGCGGGTTCACGATTGGCAGCGAAATGTCCGGCGGCATGCGCAATATCCATGTCAACGATTGCCTGTTCATGGGCACGGACATCGGGCTCCGTTTCAAGAGCACCCGCGGCCGTGGCGGGGTCGTCGAGAAAATCTACATCTCCAACATTCGCATGACGGACATCCTGGGCAGCGCGATCGACTTCAATATGTATTATGGCGGGCAGTCGCCGTTGGATGCGAAGGGCAAACTCGCCGAGGGCGGTCAGCCGCCCGTGCCCGTGGACGAGGGGACCCCGCAATTTCGTGACATTCATATCGAGAACGTCGTTTGTCGCGGGGCGCGGGCCGCCGTGGTGCTCCAGGGGTTGCCCGAAATGCCGATCCGCGACATCCACTTGCGGAATGTCTCGATCACGTCCGAGGAAGGCATGAAGTGGACGGATGCCGCGAGTATCCATTGCGAGAACGTCGATATCGCCAACAGCCGTGGCCCCGTGCTGAATCTGTTTCGCACCCGGGACTCGGTGATCGATCACCTGACCTGGCCCGCCGCTGCCGAGCCGGTCATCGAATCGCAGGGAGACGCGAACGCCGGGATCGTAATCAAAAACACCGACCTCAAAGCCGCCGTGAAGGATTTCCTGTTCACGAACGGCGCGACCGCCGCCGCGTTCCACATCGAGTGACCTTCTCGTCCGGGGATCGGGGCGCCGTTGGCGAAAACTTCTTTGCATCGGGGCACTTGTCCGTGAGAACATTCGCGGCATGACGCTGACCGAAGTCCGCCAGTTGCTCGCGGAACTGGACATTCGCCCCAGCAAAGCGTTGGGGCAGAATTTCCTCGTCGATGGAAACATTCTGCGGATTCTCATCGAGCAGGCGGACCTTCGGCGCGACGAATCGGTGCTGGAGATCGGACCGGGGCTGGGGGCGCTGACCGTCGAGTTGGTTGCGCGCGCCAAGCGGGTGGTGGCGATCGAGAAAGACCCGCGACTGTGCCGGTATTTGCGCGGCCAGTTGGACGGGGTCGAGTTGATCGAGGGCGACGCGGTGGACGCGCTGGAGTCGGCGGAGTTTTCCATCGACGCGCCATACAAGGTCGTCTCGAATCTCCCGTACAACATCTCGACGCCGATTCTCGAACGGTTGGTCGAGCGCAAGGACAAACCGCGCGCGATGGTGCTGACGGTGCAGCGCGAAGTCGCCCATCGGCTCGCGGCGACGCCCCGCCACAAGGACTACGGGGCGCTGACCGTGTTCACGCAACTCTGGTATCACGTCACCATCGCCCACGTCATCTCACCGCGATGCTTTTATCCCGCGCCCAAAGTGGACAGCGCGATCGTGGTTCTTGAGCGGCGCGATCCGCGGGTGAAGCTGCACGTGGGCGCGCCGTTTCATGACGTCGTGCGCGCGGGCTTCGGTCAGCGCCGCAAGATGCTGCACAAACTGCTCGCGCCGTTCGGAGAGGTGGACAACGCGTTTGCCGCAGCCTCGGTTGCGCTCACCGCGCGCGCCGAAGAACTCGCGGTGGAACAGTGGATCATGCTGGCGAACGCCCTGACGCCGGGCGCGTAACGAACAACCAATTCACTCCGCCGCGCCGCCCTGGGGAATCGGCGTGGGCGTGATGGCCTGCGACTTGGGCGGAAGCCTCAGCTTGTTCCTGGCGGCCTTGCCTTCCTTGGTCTTGGGCCAGCGCTTGGCGACGTGCTCGAGGATCTTGCGGCCGAACTTCAATTCTTCCCCGGAGCCTTCGCTGAAGTGGAACCCGATGTAGTAGAAGTCGGCGGCGTCGAGCGCCTTCTCCTTCTTCAACCGCTCGAAAAGCTTGAAGCCCTTGACCGGCAGCGACGCCTGGAACGCGCGCAAGGCGTAATCCTCGGCGCGCAAACGCGGTTCGAGGTCTTTGGCGGACTGTTTGATGTTGCAGATGCCGAGCTCGAACCGCAGTTCGTCGTCGAACCCGTCGGAACGCGCGATTTGCCGGAGGCAATCGACCGCCTTGGACCATTTCCGGGCCTTCTTGTATTTCAGGCCGACCTCGCGATAGACGCCGTCCGCCAGCGCCGGGTCGATGTTGCGCAGAAAGTACAGCAACGTCTCGTAACGCGGCTCGCCGGCTTCCAGGGCGCGCACGGCGAGCGCGGCAAACTTCCGCGCCGTCTTCTTGTCGATCGACTCGCTGTGCGGTTTCAGGATCTTCGCCAACCGCCACGCCCGCTCGGCCTTGCGTTCCCGGGCCAGCGCCGCCAACAACAACTTGGTGGCGCCCTTGTGACGGGCGAGCGCGCCGGCGGCGATCTCGCTGACCTGCGGGTCGGCATGCGCCAGCAGGTTCATCATCAGGCGATTGCCGGCGGGATTGTCGTTGGACGCGAGCTTGCGGGCCGCGAACGCGCGGACGCTCGGGTGTTTGCTCTTCAGCAGCTTGCGCCACTGGGCGTCGTACGATTTGCCCAGCGCCAGCTTTTCAATAATATCCAGCGCGTTCTGGACGACGTTCGGGTAATCCGCTTCGCCGAGATACTTCAACATCTGGCCCGCGATTTGGTTGACCGCCGCGCCCGTGTACGGCAGGCCTTTCAGGCCAATGAGGGCATTCCGACGGATGTAACCAAGATTTCTCGGCGTGCTGTACTTCAACAAAATCTTGCGCGCGTCCGGTGCGCCCACGTAGCCGATCAATAACAGACAGGAAGTCAGCACGCGGTCGTTCTTTTTCACGCGCGATGTTGTCATGAACTTCGTGATCTGCCGGTGCAACGCGGCGCGGTCCCTTGGCTCGGCATCGCCGATGTGGCGGCGGACGGCCTGGCAGGTTTCCTTGACGAGTTCAAAATCGGTGTCGAACAGCACATCGAGGATCAACTGCATCGCCTCGCGGTTGTGGATGCGCGCCAATATGTCCACCAGCACGCGCCTCTGCTGGGGATTGGCCTTCAGAAACTGGTCGCGCAGACTGGACACATTGTCTCCACCGGCGTTGGCGATGATGGCGGCGGCGCGCAGCTTGGTTTCGATCTCCGGCGCCTCCAGCAGCGGCAACACGTACGGAACAACCGCGCGCGTGCCGATGGCCTCGAACGCCTCAAGTACATAGCGCGTAAGCAGTTGGTTCGCGTCTTTCAAGGTGTCGCCAAGCGCTTTGACCACCGAGTCCTGTTTCGGCTTCAACTCGGCGATAACCATGGCCGCCGCGCAACGCCGCATGCCGTCGGGGCTTTGCAGCATGCCGCAGATCGACTGGATAACCTTGTCCATAGATAGACCCTTACCGTAGCAGAATGACCCCGTGCTTGCAATGTGTGCGCGGTTTTTGTACGATTTTAACGATGGCGCACGGCTGTTTTTGGTTAACCTGTTGATACATCAGATACTTGAGATTGCAATTTATATGAGTTCTTACTCGTTTGAACGCCTGGAAGAGATCTATTCGCAACCTTTTTTTGACCTTATCCAGCAGGGCCGCAACGTTTACCTCCAGCATTGGCAGAACAACGAAATCCAGCTTTGCACCCTCCTGAGCATCAAAACTGGGGGCTGCAGCGAGGATTGCGCCTACTGCGCCCAGAGCGCCCGCTACCAGTCGGGCGTCGGTTCCGAACATCTCATGTCCACGCCGGAAATCCTCGATGTCGCCCGCCGCGCCCGCGCCAACGGCTCAACCCGCTTCTGCATGGGCGCAGCCTGGAAAGGCGTCCGCGAAGGGACCAGCACCTTCGGTTCCGTCCTCGAAACCGTCCGCGAAGTCAGCAAGCTCGGTATGGAGGTCTGCGTCACGCTCGGCGAGCTTACCGATCAAGCCGCGCAACAACTCAAAGCCGCCGGCGTGACCGCCTACAACCACAACCTCGACACCAGCCCCGAATTCTATTCGCAGATCATCACCACCCACACGTTTCAGGATCGGCTCGACACCATCCATGCCGTCCAACGCGCGGGCATGTCGGTTTGCTGCGGCGGGATCATCGGGATGGGCGAATCCGTGACCGACCGCCTTCGCATGATCGAAGTGCTTACGAATTTCGATCCGCCCCCCGAAAGCGTGCCGATCAATTGCCTGATGGCCATGCCCGGCACACCGCTCGAAGACGCGCCGCCGGTCGATGTGTTCGAATTGATCCGTCTCATCGCCACCACGCGCATCGCGTTCCCGCGCGCCAAGGTCCGGCTCTCCGCCGGACGCTCCCGCCTGTCCCGCGAAGCCCAGGCCCTGTGTTTTTTCGCGGGTGCCAACTCGATCTTTTACGGAAACAAATTGCTCACCGCCCAAAACCCGGAAGCCGATGCCGACCGCGACCTGTTGCGCGATTTGGGCCTCATCCCCCAGCAGCCGTTCTCCGATTCCCCGCCCCCCGCCACTGTGCTGGCGGAATAGTGGCGCGGACCTGTTCGCGGTAGCCTTGGCGGAGGTGAACGCCCGCGCGAGGGGTCAAAATTCAGATGCGGGGCCGGGGATCAAACCACTGACTCGGCCAGCGACGACTCGGTGTACTTGAGCACCGCCAGCGCCTGCTCGCGGCTCACGCCGGGAAACCATTCGAGGAACTGTTCCACGGTCGCGCCGCCTTCCAGATTCTCGAACAACGCCCGCACCGGCACGCGCGTGCCCTTGAACAGCCATGCGCCGCTGACTTTTCCCGGTGCCCGCTCCAAGGCGGGGCATTTGCTCCAATCCAACATGCTTCTACCATATCCCCACCAGCGGATGGCAGCAAGTCGGAAGCACACACTTCGATAGTGCACGGCACCGGCTCATGGGGCCGAGATCACTGACGGGCCTTGGACAATCGAGAGGCTGACTGAGGAAGTAACGAAGTGTGAGCTAACAATCCACTCCGCACAACTGGCGATTGACCATGCCAATTCTGTATGCGAGACTTCCGCTGTTGTGAAGAGGATTGATAATCTTCTCAAGTGGTTTGGACTTTCTTCTGTTGCGATTATGCTCGTGTACTTCCCCTTCCGCATGTACTTGTTTCCAAATAGTTCGGACGCGTTGGCGGCTGTGGTCGGCATTCTCTTCGTCGTTGGTGCGCCCTGCGCTGTGTTCGGCTTGCTCCAATACGATTCTGCGTATCCCCTTTACAGGATTTTCAACATCACCAAATACATTGGTTTCCTTTGCTGGATGTTTGCCACCTTGGTTTTGTTGTTCCAAACTGACACCGTAGGTCAAACGTATCTCGGCAGCGCACTCGCCACCGTCGGACTCGGAAGCTTCACGCTTTGCATTGTCTGTGTAGTTTTGGGAATGAAATCACGGGCAAGTCGCGACGGGCGTCATTAGCGACAATCTGTTAGCCCACGACCAAATCACCCCGGAAATTACCCTGTTGACATCAACGAAAGACTCACGACGCGGTGGGGGGGTCCTGAGTGGCAATGCGTCATCTTTCGCCCAATTCCTCACATTTTGGCCGGCCTCGATCACGATCTGCTTGACACCACACAAATGAGTGGTACTATGCGCCCATGGATACGAAATTGGTAAAACTGGCGGAGCAGTTGATGGCCTTGGTGACATGGGCGCTGGTCGTTGTCGTGGCTGTCGGCAACTGGAAACTGTACCGGCGGGTTCGGAAACTGGAATCCAGTCTCGGACTGTGATCCGGTCCGCGTCGCCAGACGACATCGCGTTGTCATGCCGGTTGCCTTCCCGGCGCCAGAAATAGTAACCTGAGCGGCGTACCCGTCCGCAACGGGATCGGGAACGGCCAGCAATGAACACAACGGTCATAGCCACCACCAATTCCGTCACCGGGACAATTACGCAGACGATCATCATTCACCAACACCACTTCCATTATGGCTGGCTGCTCCTGGCCCTGCTCGCGCTGGCCCTGATCTCTTCGGGATTGCGCGCCCTCTTCTGGAACAAGGATTCAAACTAGCAGACCACCGTGGGTGGTGGTGTTCGACCCCGCAAAATCCGCCTTGCCACAACCCCGTTTGGGGGTTACATTATTATCGTTCGCCGCGCCGCGAGCTGATGGGTGAGAAGCCATATGACGCTCGAGGAACTGAGAGTTCTCAGGGTGGTGCAGGGCATTCTGGTGCGCAACTATGTTGACACCCAGAAACTCGATGTGCAGGTAATTGGGTCCTCCGTCTACATCGAAGGCGAGTTCGTGATGTTCGACTACCAACCCGGCCGCAGGAAGGACGATCACCTCGAACAGGAGTTGGGCGTCCAACGCACCTTGCTCCACATCGAACAGCAAGTCCGCTGCATGGGCGAGGTCAATCACCTCGAGATCAAGCTGAAGAACTGGGAGCGCCACGGCATGCAATGGGTCGCCAAACACGAATTGACCGGATAACTCAATCCGTGCCGTGCTTGCCGCCGCCGCTCTCGGCGCGGAATTTCTCCGTCGCAAACCACTCCCCGGGCAGGTGCGTGTCGTAATCACCCTCGTACACTTCCAGCCGCGATTTCTCTTCCGACGGCAGGCTTTGCGCCGGCGGCACCCGCGACGCTTCCAAGCCGCGCGGCACCCACACGTCGCCGATCTTCTTGAAACTCGTCACCGCGAACCGCCGCGTGAGATTGTCATTGGCATCAAATGCCTCCGCCCGCAACAGGGCGTAATACTCCTTGTCGATCCACAATTTCACGCGCGGGTACGGCTCGCCGTCGGCCCTGGCCTCGATCGCAAAGCAATCGCGGCCCCGGACCCGGTCTTCGTCGAGAAGCTTCACCTTCGGCCAGTGGAGAAACGCCAGCCCAAGGTCGTAGTAGGTAAAGTTCGACCCGAGCAATTTCTGCGTCCGCTGGTCGCCGGTCAGTTCGCCCACGCCCCGCAGGTAAAACTTCGGCTCGCCGTGAACCGGTTGCACGACCAGCGCCTCGGTCTGTCCCCCGCGATAGAGCGTGCGCGTCTCCTCCGCGGCGTTCTTCACGAAAATCTCCACAGGGACAGGATCTTCCGCTCCCACGAACAATCTCGCCTTCAGCGAGAAATCCTTCTGAGGCCGGTTGGCCAGCACCCGATCCAGGATCGCTTGCGCCGTCTGGTTTGTCGGCGCTGAATCGGCATACGTCACCCAGGGCAACGCCGCCACGAGTGCGACCATCAATACGATTCTCATCCCAAGCCCGCTTGTAGCGGAAAACGCTTGCGGGGACAAGCGTGCATCGTTAGCCTTGACAGAATGAAACCTCTTGACGGCATTCGGGTCGTCGATCTTTCGCGCATCCTGGCGGGGCCATACTGTTCGATGCTGTTGAGCGATTTTGGCGCGGACATCGTCAAGATCGAGAACCCCGACAAAGGCGATGACACCCGCGCCTACGGGCCGCCGTTCCTCGACGGCGAGAGCGTGTACTTCCTCAGCATCAACCGCGGCAAAAAATCGCTCACACTCAACCTCAAGACACCCGAAGCCCGCGAGATCCTGACGAAGCTCATCCGCAATGCCGATGTGCTGGTGGAAAATTTCCGGAAAGATTTCCTTCCGAGCATCGGCTTTGGTTACGACGAGGTCGCGAAACTGAATCCGAAAATCATCTACGCTTCGGTGACCGGCTACGGCCACACCGGCCCGTGGGCCGACCGACCCGGTTACGACCTCGCCATTCAGGGCCAGGGCGGCATCATGAGCCTGACCGGCGAGCCGAACGGTTCGCCCTACAAAACCGGCACGTCGCTGGCCGACATCACGGCGGGCATTTACGCGACCCTGGGCATTCTGTTGGCGTTGCAGGCCCGCCAACGCACGGGCAAGGGACAAAAGGTGGACGTGTCGCTGCTCGATGGACAGGTCTCGTTCCTGACCTATCAGGCGGGCATCTACTTCGGCACGGGCAAATCGCCGACGCGCAAGGGCAACCAGCATCCGACAATCGTTCCGTATGAGACGTTCAAGGCCCGTGACCGCTACTTCAACCTCGCTGTGGGTAATGACCGGCTCTGGGGGCAGTTTTGTGATTTGCTGGGGCGAGCGGACCTGAAGACGCACGAGAAATTCGCCACGAATCCAAAGCGCGTCGCAGAACCACGACGACCTGTACCCGGTTCTCCAAAAGATTTTCGCGGAAAAGACCGCCGACGAATGGCTCGCGTTGTTCGAGAAGAACGGCATTCCGTGCGGCCCGATTTTTTCCGTGGGCGAAGTGCTCGAACATCCGCAGGTGCGCGCCCGCGAGATGGTCGTCGAGCGCCCGCATCCGAAGCTCAAGTCCGTGAAGATGACCGGCGTGCCCGTGAAATTGTCCGCCACGCCCGGCGTGGCGGGCGACGCGCCGCCATTGCTCGGACGAGCACACCGAGCAGTGTTGCGGGATCTGGGGTACACGGACGAACAGTTCGCGGACTTCAAGAAGCGAGGCGTCGTATGATCAAGGGCATCGACCATGTCGGCATCGCGGTGAAAAGCATCGACGAGGCGAAGAAGTTCTGGGTCGACACGCTCGGCCTGAAGCTGTCGCACATCGAAGAGGTGCCCGAGCAAAAAGTGCGCGTCGCGATCTTGAAGGCGGGCGACACGACCATCGAGTTGCTCGAACCCACTTCGCCCGACAGCCCCGTCCAGCGGTTCATCGAAAAACGCGGCGAAGGATTGCATCACCTGACGCTGGCGACCGACAAACTTGCCGACCGACTGCAAAAGCTGAAAGGCGCCAACGTCGCGTTGATCGACGAACAACCGCGCATCGGCGCCGGCGGCGCCACAGATCGCCTTCCTCCACCCGAAATCCGCCCACGGCGTGCTCGTGGAACTGTGTGAGCCTCATGACTGAGCGCCGCGAAGAACCCGGCAAATTCCCGTTCACGCGTGGCATTCACGCGACGATGTATCGCGGTAAGCTGTGGACGATGCGCCAGTACGCCGGGTTCGGCACCGCGACGGAAACCAACAAGCGCTACAAGTATCTCCTCTCGCAGGGGCAGACGGGTCTCTCGATGGCGTTCGATTTGCCGACGCAGATCGGTTACGACAGCGACGATAAGATGGCCCTCGGCGAAGTCGGCCGCGTCGGCGTCGCGATCTCCTCGCTGGCGGACATGGAGCAGGTGTTCCACGGGATTCCGCTCGACAAGGTCAGCACGTCGATGACCATCAATGCGACCGCGTCCATATTACTGGCGTTGTACCTGGCTGTCGCCGAGAAACAGGGCGTGCCGTGGTCGAAAGTTTCCGGCACGGTGCAGAACGACATCCTCAAGGAGTACATCGCGCGCGGCACGTACATTTTCCCGCCCGCCCCGTCGCTGCGGCTCATCGCCGACATCGTCGAGTTCTGCGCGAAGGAAGTGCCGGGCTGGAACACGATCAGCGTCGGCGGGTATCACATGCGCGAGGCCGGCTGCACCGCCGCGCAGGAAATCGCGTTCACGCTCGCCGATGGAATCGCCTACGTGCAGACCTGCGTCGAACGGGGCCTGGACGTTGACAGCTTCGCCCCGCGCATCGCGTTTTTCTTCAACTGCCACAGCAATTTCCTCGAAGAGATCGCCAAATTCCGCGCCGCCCGCCGGCTTTGGGCGCACATCATGCGCGACCGGTTTGGCGCGAAGAACGAGCGGTCGATGATGCTGCGGTTTCACACGCAGACGGCCGGTTCGACGCTCACCGCCCAGCAACCGGACAATAATGTCGTGCGCACAACCATCGAGGCGCTCGCTGCCGTGCTCGGTGGCACGCAGAGTTTGCATACGAACGCCAAGGACGAGGCCATCGCGCTGCCGACCGAAGAATCGGCGCTGCTGGCGTTGCGCACGCAACAGATCATCGCCTACGAGTCGGGTGTGACCGCCGAGCCCGACCCGCTCGGCGGCAGTTACCATGTCGAATCGCTCACCAACCAACTCGAGCAACAGGCGCGCGAGTATCTCAACAAGATCGACAACATGGGCGGGATGCTCAAGGCCATCGAAGGCGGCTACGTGTACAAGGAGATTTACCGCGCCGCTTACGAGCACCAGAAGGCCGTCGAGAAGAAAGAGAAGATCATCGTCGGCGTCAACGAGTTCGTCAGCGAGAAGAAATTGACATTGAAGACGCAAAAGATCGACCCGAAGCTCGGAGCCGCGCCGTCGGCGCGAACTTGCGGCGCTGCGCAAGAAACGCAACGCGCCGAAAGTCGAGAAATGCCTCGCGACGTTGGAACGCGCCACCAGAAGTTCGGAAAACCTGATGCCCATCATCGTCGATTGCGTGCGCAATTACGTGACGGTCGGCGAGATTTGCAAGGTGCTGCGCGGAACGTTCGGGGAATACCGACCGAGCCACAGCATATGACGGCAGGAGCCAGGAGCCAGAATGGAACGCCCGCCCGCGAAGAGCTTTGAAGATCTGATCGTATGGCAGAAGGCGCATCAATTTGTGCTTGGGGTCTATCGTTTTAGCGAGGCTTTCCCGAAAATCGAAATATATGGTCTCACGTCACAATTGAGGCGAGCGGCCATGTCGATTCCCGCGCACATCGCCGAGGGCTTCAAGAAAAAAGGCCGTGCCGACAAGGTCCGTTTCATGAACATTGCGCAGGGCTCTCTCGAAGAGTGTCGCTACTACTTGATTCTGGCCAAGGACCTTGGATATGGCGACAATAGACTGGTGTTGGCGCAACTCGAAGAGGTCAGCAAACTTCTGGAGGCATATACTTCCGCAATTCTGAATTCTGGCTCCTGACTTCTGGATTCTCGTCCAATGAACCGACCGATCAAAGTTCTCATCGCCAAAGCCGGGCTTGACGGCCACGAGCGCGGCGCGCTGGTCGTGGCGATGGGATTGCGCGACGCGGGGATGGAGGTTGTGTACACCGGCATTCGCAATACGCCCGAGCAAATCGTCCAGGCCGCCATTCAGGAGGACGTGAATGCCATCGGACTGAGTTCGCTTTCGGGTGGTCACATGGCCCAATTCACCCGGGTGATGGAATTGCTCAAGAAGGAAAAGATCAAAGGTGTCCTGGTGTTTGCCGGCGGCATCATCCCGGACGCCGATGTCAAAAAGCTGAAGAAACTTGGCATCAAGGAAGTCTTCGGCCCCGGCAGTTCCATCGCCAGCATCGCCGAGTTTTTGAAGAAGAACGTCAAGATGCGATGAACATGCTTTGCGTATTGTTTCTGTTGCCGTCTTGAGGTAAATGGGAACGCGTGATGGACAATTGGAACTTCGATTGCAGACGCACTCAACACGAGATGGTTGCAACAGGTTGGGATTAAGGAAGAATGCTAACGCAGTTACAAGCTGATCGTCTTATCCAACTGCTCAAGGAAGCATCTCGGCCTGAGGCGTTTGTCTGGGAACGCGACAAACGACAGGACGAGTTGGTCGTCGCAGTCGAGGACCAGAAGATTCAGTTTATTTTATCACTCAAGCGAAATCCCTTCGAGATTCGACTTCATCTCCGCACACGAGATCGTGATATTGGTTTGGTGCGCGTGGACAACAACCACTATCATCCGAACCCTGACGGCACGGAGATACGCGACAGAGCCCATATCCATTTTTACCGAGAGGGCGAGAATCTGAATTGGGCCGAGCCCATAGACTGGTATAATCTGAACGACCCGATCGCGACGCTAGAGCGGTTTTTGGAAATCGTCCGCACTAGCTTTCCAAGAGGGTACCAACTGGATATGTTCTGACATGCCCACCAAGCCAGCATCTGATTTAGCGCGTGAGTACGCAGCTTGGCTGAAAGATCGCTTGACCCCGGTGGAGCAAGGGGAGTCGGGGGTTCTAGCCACCCCATTCCTCGATCCATTCCACGATGGAATACAAGTGTATGTCGAACGTCGCAGCAGCGACTACATTCTCCACGATTCCGGTCACACGTTGGACAACTTGGCGTGCTTAGGTGTGAAGATTGAGGAGTCCGCGCGACGACAGGCCTTAATCCAGAGGGCAACGGCGGGTTGTGCGGTGCGATTTGAGAATGATCGACTCGAAACAACGGCGACTGCGGCGAACCTGCCACAGCGAGCACATTTCCTGATTACGGCAATTCTACGATTGAACGACCTTTGGATGAGCGCTGTCCCGCATCGATGGACAGATTTTTTTGAGATGGTGGCTGAGTTTCTTGATCGGAAGGGCGTAACATACACGGCCAACGTGAGCATCCCCGGCCGAACGGTGGAGCACCCTATCGATTTCGTGATACCATTGCCAAAGCGGCGTGAACGCCTTGTCAAACTGATTGGCGATCCCACACCACAGACCGCAAAAGTGATTTCCTTTACTTGGCTGGAACTTCAAGAAACTCGTCAGCAGGCGGAGCGAGTTGTCGTGATCAATGATGTTCGGCCACCTGATCCTCTTATGGAACAGACCGAAGATGAATTTCGGAAAGTCAGCGAGCAAACCGTCGCCATTCTCCGCGGCTATAGCACCGCAGTTTATCGCTGGAGTGAACGAGACAACGCGAGATTCGAAAAGTTATGGCTTCCAAATGGCGAAGTCCACTGACCCGTCTATAAAGAGATTCGACATGTTCGCAACTCCTCGTAGGTGTCCAGTTCACGCTTCCGCCCTCACGCTGTACCGTTACGGGGGGCAAATCGAGTCTGCGTGCTCAAATGAAGCTTGACAGCGGCGTGTTGACGCGGCTCATCACGCGCCTGGAAGCGGGCGAGCCGTTGTCCCCGGACCTCTACGCGCGCACCGGACGCGCGCGCATTCTCGGGATTACGGGACCACCGGGCGTGGGCAAGAGTTCGCTGATTGATCGCCTGATCGATGAACTGCGCCGGCAGGGCAAGACGGTCGGCGTCATCGCCGTTGATCCGACCAGTCCGATCTCGGGCGGAGCCTTGCTCGGCGACCGGCTGCGGATGCAGCGGCACAGCGACGATGACGGCGTGTTCATTCGGAGTTTGGCGACGCGTCATCATCACGGCGGGTTGACGGATGCGACGCCGCAAATCATCCACGCGCTGGATGCGGCGGGGTTCGATGTGGTGATTGTGGAAACGGTGGGCACGGGACAGGACGAAGTCGAGGTTGCCGAGGTGGCGGACACGGTTGTGGTCGTCCTCATGCCGGAATTGGGCGACGAGATTCAGCGAGCCAAGTCGGGCTTGATGGAAATTGCGGACGTGCTGGTGATCAACAAATCAGATTTGATCGGTGAGGGTGCGGCTCGTGACAAGGCTTCCCCTCCAAAGCAGGGCAAGAAATGGGAGCGACCAACACTCCACACATCGGCGAAAACCGGCGATGGGATCACAGCCCTTTGTGGTGTGGCGGACGCGCATCACGCATACCTTGTGGCATCGCATGAATTGGTCCGACGCCGCGCGCGCGCGGCGCGCGCCGGGGTGATTCGGCTGTTGCAATCACGAATGACGGCGTCTATACTTCGCGCGTTGGAAGCACCACAGGCGCAAACCGTTCTGAGCGCGGTCGCCAAGAGAAAACTTGACCCAAACGACGCGGTGCGAAAACTGTCGGAAGTAATTTGGGGTAGCAAAAACAGGAGTTCCAAACATGTCATCGCACGTCCTCGCTGAAAAACCGAAGGCCGGCACGAAGCCCGCCGCGGAATCCCACCGGTACAAGAACTTTATTAATGGGCAATGGGTGGATTCATCCTCTGGAAAATCCAGTCCGAACGTCAATCCCGCCAACACCGACGATGTGATCGGTCACGCCCCGCAATCGACACGCGACGAAGCCCGCGCGGCCATTGACGCGGCGCAGGCGGCGTTTCCAGCCTGGCGCAGCACTCCCGCGCCCGCCCGCGGCCGCATCCTCGCCAAGGCGGTGCAGCTTGCATCCGAACGCAAGGAAGAGATTGCGCGGATGATGACGCGCGAGGAAGGCAAGATTCTCAGTGAAGCGCGCGGCGAAGTGCAGAAGAGCATCAACCTGTTCGAGTACTACGCGGGCATGTCGTTTCGCGTCGAGGGACGCACCTCGCCCAGTGAAATGCCGAGCACGTTCGTGTACACGGTCCGCCAGCCACTCGGTGTGGTGAGTTGCGTGACGCCGTGGAACTTCCCGTTCTGCATCCCGGTGTGGAAGACCGCGCCGGCCCTGGTGGCCGGGAATACCGTGGTGTTCAAAGCGGCGACCAACACGCCCGGCTGCGCGGAATTGCTCGTGAAGATCTATCAGGATGCCGGCCTGCCGAAGGGCGTGCTCAATCTCGTGTACGGCAGCGGCGGCACGGTGGGCGACGAATTGGTGAACAACCAGACGGTTCGCGCGGTGTCGTTTACCGGCTCGTGCGAGACGGGTGCCCAGGTGGCGAAACAGGCCGCGTCACACCTCGCGAAAGTCACCTGCGAAATGGGTGGGAAGAACCCGCTCGTGGTGATGGACGACGCCGATCTCGATCTCGCGGTCGAAGGCTGCGCGCAGGGCGCGTTCGGGTCGACCGGACAACGCTGCACGGCGACCAGTCGGCTGGTGTTGCACAAGGCGATTGCGGACAAGTTTCTCGAAAAGTTGATCGAACGCGTGAAGAAGATCAAGGTGGGCGACGGCATGGAAGACGGCGTCGGCATGGGCCCGGCGGTCGACAAGGCGCAATACGAAACCGATTTGCGGTACATCGAGATCGCCAAGAAGGAAGGGTGCAAGTGTTTGATTGGCGGCAGCGCGCTCACCGAAGGGAAACTCGCGAAGGGTTATTTCGTCGCCCCGACCATTTTTGACAACGTCAAACCCGGGAACACACTGGCGCAGGAAGAAGTGTTCGGCCCGGTGCTGGCGGGATTTCGCGTGGCTGATTTCGAGGAGGCGATGAAGATCGCCAACAACGTCCGCTTCGGATTGACCTGCGCGATTTACACGGGCGACGCGAACCTCGTGATGAGGTTCACCGACCGCATCGAGGCGGGAATGGTGCACATCAATTCGCCGACCGTTGGCGGCGAAGCGCAATTGCCGTTCGGCGGATTCAAGGCGACCGGCTACGGCAGCCGCGAGATGAGTGATGAAGGGTTGAATTTCTTCACGCAACTGAAGACCGTGTTCTACGATTACACGGGCGTGAAGCGGCAGACGAACATTTATTAAGAGGGAACGTGTGGCGGCGGGCTGGTGTGTGCCCGCGCGGTTGCAAGAACGTAAGGAGAAGAAGACATGGCGCGTATTGTGCGAGGCGGACTGATTCAGGCAACGAACCCGGAGCCGGGGACGTCGTCGGTGAAGAAGATCAAGCAGGCAATGATCGAGAAGCACATCAAGCTGATCGATCAGGCGGCGAAAAAGGGCGTGCAGGTGTTGTGCATGCAGGAAATTTTTTACGGCCCGTATTTCTGCTGCGAGCAGGAAATCAAATGGTACGAGTCAACCGAGCGGGTACCCGACGGCCCGACGACGAAACTGATGCAACGGCTCGCCAAGAAGCACGGCATGGTCATCGCCGTGCCCATGTACGAGGAGGAATCCACGGGCACGTACTACAACACGACGGCGGTGATCGATGCCGACGGCAAATTCCTCGGCAAGTATCGCAAAAACCACATCCCGCACTGCAAACCCGGTTTCTGGGAGAAATTTTACTTCAAGCCGGGCAACCTCGGCTACCCCGTGTTCGAGACGGCCATCGGCAAGGTCGGGATCTACACGTGCTACGACCGCCATTTCCCCGAGGGGTGGCGGTTGCTCGGGCTGAACGGCGCCGAAATCGTGTTCAACCCGAGCGCGACCACGGCGGGCCTGAGCGAGTACCTGTGGAAGTTGGAACAACCCGCCGCGGCGGTCGCCAACATCTACTACGTCGGGGCCATCAATCGCGTCGGCACGGAGAAGCCGTGGAGTTTCGGGGAGTTTTACGGATCGAGTTATTTCGCCAATCCGCGCGGCCAGATCATCGCCGAAGGCCCGCGCGACAAGGACGCCATCGTCGTCGCGGACCTGAACCTCGACCTGATTCGCGAAGTGCGCAACGTGTGGCAGTTCTATCGCGATCGCCGTCCCGAAACGTACCAGGCCATGGCCGAGTTGCTCCCGTAGCACGATGAATCCCCCGGTCCAGGAACTCGACGGCGTCCGCGTCACCAACGGCATTCACGAGGTCACGGACGACATCTCGCATTCGCCGTACTGGAACGCGGACATCGCGCCGACGCGCGTCAGCGACCGCAAATGGGGGTTGAAAGACATCGCGGCGTTGTGGATTTCGATGTCGGCTTGCATTCCGACGTACATGCTGGCCTCGTCGCTGATTTCCGAGGGGATGAATTGGTACGAGGCGGTGCTGACGATTTTCTTCGGCAACGCCATCGTGCTGCTGCCGATGATTCTCAACGCGCACGCGGGCACGAAGTACGGCATTCCGTTCCCCGTGTATTGTCGCGCATCATTCGGCGTGCGCGGGGCGAACATTCCGGCGTTGCTGCGGGCGTTCGTGGCCTGCGGATGGTTCGGGATCCAGACATGGATTGGCGGCTGGGCGATTTACAAGATTGGCACGATCTACATTCCGTCATGGGACCATCTCCCGATGTGGTGGGGCGGGATCAACATCGCGCAATTCGCCTGCTTCATGTTTTTCTGGTGCATCAACATGTTCGTCATCTTCAAGGGCATCGAATCGATCCGCATCCTGCTCGATATCAAGGCGCCGTTGCTCATCCTGCTCGGCTTGGCGCTCCTGGCGTGGGCGTACCACGCCGCGGGCGGTTTCGGGCCGATGTTGTCGCAGCCGTCGGCGTTCGTGCCCGGCGGGCCGAAGGCCGGGCAATTCTGGCTGGTGTTCTTCCCGGGGTTGACGGGCATGATCGGTTATTGGGCGACGCTGTCGCTGAACATCCCGGATTTTACCCGCTACTCGCACACGCAACGCGACCAGGTGATCGGGCAGGCAATCGGCCTGCCAACGACCATGGCGCTGTACTCGTTCATCGGCGTGGCGGTGACATCGGCGACGATCGTGATTTACGGTTCCACGATTTGGGACCCGGTCGTGCTGATCACAAAATTCAAGAGCCCGACTGTACTGGGGATTTCGTTGTTCGCGCTGTGTCTCGCCACGCTGGCGACGAATCTGGCAGCCAACGTGGTCAGTCCCGCGAATGACTTCTCGAATCTCTGGCCGTCGAAGATCACCTTCCGGATCGGCGGACTGATCACGGGAATCATTGGCATCCTGATTCAGCCGTGGAAACTCGTGGCGGACCCGAGCGGATACATCTTCACGTGGCTGGTCGGTTATTCCGCGCTGCTCGGACCGATTGGCGGCATCCTTATTTGCGACTACTTCGTCATCCGGCGGACGCGGTTGCATCCGATCGAACTGTACTTGCGCGACGGCCGGTATTTCTATCGGAACGGATTCAATCCCGCGGGGATCGTGGCGCTGTTGCTCGGCATTGCGCCCAACGTGCCCGGATTTCTCGGCACGATCAAGGTGGTCAATCCTGCCACGGTCGGGCCGTTCCTGATGCAGTTGTACAGCTACGCCTGGTTTGTCGGCTTCTTCATTTCCTTCGTTGCGTACTGGCTCTTGATGGCCTTCGTGCGCAAACCCAGAATAACGGTGTGAAGCTCCCGGTGTGGCGTGTTGCGAGCGGTGGGGTGGTTGCGACCCTGAATCGTGGGAATCAATTGTTCTGCACACTTGCCTGCATCGGCTCGCGTTGGCATACTCCACGTCATGCCATCGCGAAAAGACTTGGCAATACCGTCCGAGCGTCTGGACTGCCTGATCTACGAGATTCGCGGGCAGAAAGTGATGCTCGACGACGACCTTGCGCGCATCTACGGCGTGGGCACAAAGGTGTTGAACCAAGCGGTGAAACGGAATGCCGACCGTTTCCCTGAAGATTTCGTCTTTCAGCTTACGCGACAAGAACTTGCGAACTTGAGGTCACAAATTGTGACCTCAAGTTACGGCGGTCGCCGTTACCTCCCCCATGCATTTACCGACTACGGTGCGATCATGGCGGCCAACGTGCTTAACAGCCCGCGCGCTGCCCAGATGAGCGTGTTTGTCGTGCGGGCGTTCGTGAAGATGCGCGCGACACTGTCGGACAACCGGGAACTGGCCCGCAAACTGGCGGTGCTGGATAAGGAACTCAAAGAGCGGCTCAACGTGCACGATGCCGCCATCATCACCATCCTCCAACGCGTGATGGACATCATCGACCCGCCCACGTTACCCATACCATCCAAAAAGGACATTGGTTTTCACGTCAAGGAAGCGCGCCGTCGATATGTCGCCCACCGCAAGAGGAACCACGCTTTATCGATCTGATCCCAAGCTTGGATGAATCGCAGCAAACCAAGAAATTTCTGGTCAAGAAACAGGCTTGAGGTGTAGGCTGCTGCTCGCGAATTTACAATTGCGGGAGAATAGACCATGCACATGAAAAAGACGGACACATTGACGCCCGAACAAATCGGCCAGATGCGGGACGAGTACATTTTGCCCAGCACGATGAAGTATTTCCCGATGAACATCGTCAAGGGCGACATGCAGTTTGTTTACGACGACAAGGGCAACAAATATCTCGATGGATTCTCCGCGGTGGTGACGATCAGCGTCGGCCATTGCCATCCCGAGGTCACCGGCCCGGTGGTCGAGCAGGTCAAAACGTTGCAGCACATGACCACGCTGTATTATCACCCGAATCTGGTCCGCTACGCCGAGAAACTGGCGAGCGTGATGCCCGACGGCCTGAAGGTGAGCTTCTTCACCAACAGCGGCTGCGAAGCGAACGAGTTGGCGGCGCTGCTGGCCAAGAACTACACGAAACAGACCGAGTTTGTCGCGCTGCGCCACAGTTTCCATGGCCGCACGCTGATGGCGATGACGATGACCGGGCAATCGAAGTGGCGGCACTCGTTGCCCTACGTGTTCGGCGTGCTGCACGCGTCGCCGGGCTACTGTTATCGGTGCCCGTTCGGCCTCAAATATCCGTCGTGCAACGTCGCCTGCGCGCGCGAGATCGAGGACATCATCAAGTACGGCACGTCGGGCAAGATCGCCGCGTTCATTGCCGAGCCGATCCAGGGATTCGGCGGCGTGGTGGATCCGCCGAAGGAGTACTTCGAGATCGCGTACGATATCGTGAAGCGGTACGGCGGCGTGTTCATTTCCGACGAAGTGCAGACCGGCTTTGGGCGGACGGGCGACAAATGGTGGGGCATCGAGCAATGGGGCGTGAAACCCGACATGATCACGATGGCCAAGGGCATGGGCAACGGCATCCCGCTGGGCGGCGTTACCTGCACGACGGAGATCGCCGAATCGATGCGCGAGAAGGTCCACTTCAACACCTACGGCGGCAATCCGGTGTCGATGGCCGCGGGGCTGGCGGTGCTCGAAACCATCGAGCGCAACAAATACATGCACAACTGCAAGGTCATGGGCGACCGGTTGCACGAGGGATTCGACAAACTCGTCCGCAAACACAAGATCGTCGGCGAACACCGTGGCAAGGGCCTGATGCGCGGGTTGGAGATCGTGAAAGACAAGGAATCGAAGGAAGTCGCCCCGCAACACGTCCAGCGCGCGATGGACCTGTGCAAGGAGCGCGGGTTGCTCATCGGACGCGGCGGCATGGCGGCCAACACGATCCGCATCAAACCGCCGTTCTGCGTCACGAAAGACGACGTCGATTTCATCGTCAAGACGCTCGACGAGGCGTTTACGATTATTGAGAAAGGGTAGGGAGTGCCAAGGCACTTTATTTGGAGGGCGAGGCTCCTGCCGAGCCGCCGGCGTTGACCTGCATTTCTTTCGGCTCGCCGGGAGGCTCGCCCTCCAGCCGCGCGAAGGGTGGGCCAAGAGTTCACACAGATGGGCACGGATAAGGCGGGGTTGTTCACATGATATGTCGCTAAGCGATATATCATGAGGTGCGACAACATCGATTTGTCGTGGATCAGGCTTTGATCTTGACGACGGAAGGCGACTGAACATTACGACTGCGGCCTTCCCCACCATCCGAGAATTGTTCCGATGATTCCGAAAGCCCATTTCTCTGTACTGTTATCGTAGCTGTGTGAGAGCGCGATATACAAAGCACATACCATAACCACGAGGCTAATGGCGAAGCTCATCCAACGGTATTGGCATGATGATCGACTCGGTCTCGCTAGTTTCTTTGCTTTGCTCATCGATGCCGAGTCTATATACGAGCACTCAGATAAGAAATGGGCAGATAACAAGGGAGATTTGTCGCCCATCTAGTGACTGCGCCCGCCAGCTGTGAGCCAATGAATCGGCTTGTCTGTTGCGGGAAGGAACGGAAACAGCTCTCGAAAGTATTGCTCCGCGCGCTTACGTGAGCGCGGCCAATCCGCCGAATGATACAGTTGCGACGCCTCTGAAAGGTGTTTCTTCACGCTGGTGAACGGGTAGTAGTGCATCAGCCGCATGATCGCGAGCCATTCCAAACATGCGTGAAGTCCTTTCCCTTTGCGCTTCCCTCTGTCATCAACCCGACCAACATCGCGGGGCCTGTTCTCACTCACCCAAGTTTGGAACGCTGCCACAATCTGCGCGTCTGTAAATCCTCCCCAATCTATTTGGACACGCAGCCGCTCAATCCCGAGTTCGGCAACGAATTCTGCACAGCGGTATTCCTCGTCCGCTATCCCCTCGTCACGCATATCACCGCACCGATTGAAGGGCAGGTAAGTCAAAGCCGGTTTGTCCGCAAAACACGGTGCGATTTCATCGACGGCCGCCTTTCGCGCAGAGTCTGGCAAGTCCACCCATGGATGATCGAATGGCCGCTCCAATTTTCCGGCAACCAAATCGACAATCACTTTCACCGGCAAGGCCGCAGAACGAAGCGAATCAAGGAAGCGCATCCGTTTCACGTTAATTGCGGACACAGTCTTCAAAGGCTGGCCGCTCGACTGCCCGCTGGTTTGGTGGCTCGGATTTGCTTTTGGCATCGGAAAGAAAGCTTCGTCGTTGGAATCATAGGCAGCACGTATCCGAGCGGACTCCCGGCCGAATTCCCAATAACAGCACAACAACAATTCCTCGTCTGCCACTTGGCTAAAATCCCACTCACGGCGGGCGAGAGGCTCTGCATGCAGATGCCGATCGGCCTTCATCACGGTTTCGTCACCTCAGTGGAATTTGTCGTAATGAGCTATTTCGGCTTGGGATAATTGCTCGGCACACCATGGGCGCGGGAGGGGTCGCTTTCTTCGCCATGCCGTGGAGTGTAGTCAGCGGGTGGGCGTTCGACAAGTCCTGAAGGGGATTGGGGCGGCGACGGCAGGCCGAGACGTTGGCGCAAGGGCGCGGAAAGAAGCGTTGAATCGGAGGCGCGCAGCGTGTACACTGTCGTCATGAACGAGGTTGTATTTGAGGTGACACAGGAAGCTGACGGCGGTTTTGTCGCTGAGTGTTTATCCGAAAGCATCGTCACGCAGGCAGACACGTGGGAGGACCTGCGCGGGAATGTTCGGGAGGCCGTTGACGCGTACTTCTTCGACAAAGCCAAGCCGACCAGCATTCGCCTGCATCTCGTTCGCGACGAAGTGCTCGCATCCGAATGAAAGTCCCGCGCGACCTTGGTGGGCAAGAGTTGGTCAAAGTCTTGTGTCGCGACTGGGGTTACCGGCAGGTCCACCAAGAAGGCAGCCACATGGTGCTGCAGACCGAACAGCCCTCCCATCATCGCATCGCCGTACCCGCGCACAAAAGTCTACGCGTCGGGACTCTCAACGCCATCCTTCGGGCTGTCGCCCGCCACAAGAACGTCTCGCGGGATCAGGTCCTGCAATCGCTGGGATAACGCAGCAGTTCAAACACCCACCCCTTGTTCCCCTCCAAGGAGGGGATTGGGTGAGGTAGGGCCGCGCTGCTGCGCGGCCTGGCCGACCAGCAGATCGGCCCTGCCAAAGAAAAGGCTAATGTTCAATATATCCGGGCGGGGCGCATTTGGGGTTTTTGCCCAGCTCGGCCTGGTATTGGCGCCAGGAGGTCGATTTCTTGCCGGTGGGCTGCTCGACCATGGTGATGCATCCATCGACCGGGCAGACGAGCATGCAGAGGTTGCAGCCGACGCACTCGGGTTCGTTGATGACGGGCACGCGGTGGCCGTTGCCGGTTTCGAGGTCGATGCACTGGTGGGACCCGTCCCAGGCGGCGACGTGGCAGAGTTCGCATCCGATGCAGAGGTCGGAATTGATCTTGGCGATGATCCGGTAATTGAGGTTCAGGTCGGACCAGTCCTTGATGTTGGGCAGGGCCTTGCCGATGAAGTCGGTGCACTTCGTGTAACCCTTCTCGTCCATCCAGTTCGAGAGACCATCGATCATGTCCTCGACGATGCGATAACCGTAATGCATGACGGCGGTGCACACCTGCACGCTCGACGCGCCGAGCAGCATGAATTCGACCGCATCCTGCCACGTGGCGATGCCGCCGATGCCGGACACCGGGATGCCGATCTCGGGGTCCTTGGCGATGGCGCTGACCATGTTGAGCGCGATGGGTTTGACCGCCGGGCCGCAGTAACCGCCATGGGAACCTTTGCCGTCCACGCTCGGGTAGGGCGAGAAATTGTCGAGGTTGATGCCCATGATCGAGTTGATGGTGTTGATCAACGAGATGCCGTCCGCCCTGCCGGCGGCGGCGGCGCGACCGATCACGGCGACGTTGCTGATGTTCGGCGTCAACTTCACGAGCACGGGGACTTCGGCGACTTCCTTGACCCATTCGGTGATCATCTTCGTGTACTCGGGGACCTGGCCGACGGCGCTGCCCATGCCGCGCTCGCTCATCCCGTGCGGGCACCCGAAATTCAACTCGATGCCGTCGCAGCCGGTGTCGTTGACCTCCTTGACGGCCTCATGCCACGACTCGCGCTTCGATTCGATCATCATCGAGACGACGAGGGCGTTCTTCGGGTACTTCTTTTTCGTCTCGATGATCTCGCGGATGTTGGTGGCCCATGGCCGGGCGGTGATGAGTTCGATGTTGTTGAGGCCCATCATGCGTGTGGAACCATAATCGATCGACCAGAAGCGGGAATTGACGTTGATGATCGGTTCGCCGAGCGTCTTCCACACCGCGCCGCCCCAGCCGAGGTCGAACGCGCGCTGGATTTGCGCGCCGCTGTTGGTGGGCGGGGCGCTGGCGAGCCAGAATGGGTTGGGGGATTTGATGCCCGCGCAATTGACGCTTAAATCTGCCATGGTTGATCTCCTAGGCGTACTGATAGCTGGCCGCGTTGGCGACGCGACGGATGGACTCGTTCTTCCACAGGCCGTCGAGGTCGATGTCCTCGCCCGTGACCTGTTTGTGGATGGCCCAGGCGGCGCGTTTGCCGTGGGCGACGGCGTTGACGACTTCGCGTCCGCCATTGACGCAATCGCCGCCCGCGTAAAACTTCGGGTTGCTGGTCTGCAGGGTGGTTTCGTTGACGACGATGCGGCCACGGTTGTCGGTCTTCAAGCCGAGCATCTTCTGGATGAAGTCGCGCCGCTTTTTCTGGCCGAGCGATTTGATGACCATGTCGCAGTCGAGGACGAACTCGCTGCCGGGAACTGGCTCGGGCGCGGGCCGGCCGGAACGGTCGGGCTTGCCGAGTTTCATGCGGACGCATTCGATCCCCTCGACGCCTTTCTTGCCGACGATGCGCTTGGGCGCGGTGAGGAAGTAATAGACGCAGCCGTCTTTCTTGGCGATCTCGTACTCGTAATTGTACGCGGGCATCTCGGGTTCGCCGCGGCGGTAGAGCACCATGACCATCTCCGCGCCGAGGCGCTTGGCCTGGGTCGCCGCGTCGACCGACGTGTTGCCGGCCCCAATGACGGCAACACGTCGCCCCACCCGAACGTTGCGAAGCTTGTTGTGTTTGAGATCGTCAATAAATGTGATGGCATCCACCACGCCCGGCAGGTCCTCGCCCGGGACGCTGAGATCTTCCGTGTCGCCGAGGCCGATGCCGATGAACACGGCGTCATTTTCCTTCGTGAGCTTGTCGACTTTGATGTCTTTGCCGACCTCGGTTTTCTGTTTGAACGTCACGCCGACGTGCTCGACGAGTTTCACTTCCTTGAGGGCTTCCTCGGCGGACATCTTGTAGCGGGCGATGCCGTAGGTGTTGAGGCCGCCGGGCTTGTCGTTCTTGTCGTAGATCGTGACCGCGTAGCCGAGTTGCGCGAGGTAGAACGCGCAGGACAGGCTCGACGGGCCGCCGCCGATACAGGCGACCTTCTTGCCGTTGGGTTTGCCCGGCGCGAACATCGCCTTCGCCTTGTCCCAGTTCTCGTAAAACCAATCGATGGAGTAACGCTGGAGCCGGCCGATCTGGATCGGCTCGGTCTCGCGCTCGTTGTAGACGCAGGCGCCTTCGCACAGCGAACCGACGGGACAAACGCGGGCGCAACTCATGCCGAGGATATTGGCGTCGAGGATTTCCCTGGCGCTGCCGCGCATGTTGCCCGAGGCGATCTTCTTGATGAACGCGGGGATGTCGATGTGCGTCGGGCAGGCGCGCGTGCACGGCGCGTCGAAGCAGAACAGGCAGCGGTTGGCCTCGATCCGGGAGTTGTAGGGCGCGAACGGCGGGTTGATGTCGGCGAAATTCTTCTCGTACTCGGCGTCGGACAACTTCGGGGCAAGATTCTTCATCATTATAGATGTTCTCCGTTTCGCGCGGCCTGCGAGGCGAGGGTCGCAACTGCCTCCGCCCTGTCAATGAATTATAGGCGACACCCGGCGCGGCGCAACGCAAAACTTCCCCGTGAGCGGGAAATGTGGCGCTGGGCGTTTCCGGGATTGCTCCGGTCACCATCGTATGCGAGATTTGGCCGTCGCAGTTTATCTGATTGTACGTCTTCTCGAAGAAACGACCGTGTCGTGAAACGGCGCGGTGGGAGGAAACGATGAGCGGAGTACGAGTTCTGGTGGGCACACGAAAAGGCGCGTTCATTCTGACCTCGGATGGCGCGCGCAAGAAATGGGACGTCAGCGGCCCGCACTTTGGCGGCTGGGAGATTTACCACGTGAAGGGTTCGCCCGTTGACCCGAACCGCGTGTACGCGTCGCAGTGCAGCGGGTGGTTCGGCCAGATCATCCAGCGCTCCGACGATGGCGGCAAGACGTGGGAGACGCCCGGCGGCGGGCCGACCACGACTCCCGACGGCATGCCCAAAGGCGAGAGCAACAAGTTCGTTTACGAGGGCGAAGTCGGCAAGCACCTGTGGTACGACGGCACGCCGCACCCGTGGGAGTTCAAGCGCGTCTGGCATCTCGAACCGTCGCTGACCGATCCGGACACCGTGTACGCGGGTGTGGAGGACGCCGCCTTGTTCCGCACGACCGATGGCGGACGGACCTGGCAGGAGCTAGCGGCCTTGCGCAGCGCCAAAGGCCATCTCTGGCAACCCGGCGCGGGCGGAATGGGCCTGCACACGATCCTTCTCGACAAGAGCAACCCGAACCGCATCCATGTCGCCATCTCCGCCGCCGGCGTGTTCCGCACCGACGACGCCGGCAAGACCTGGCGGCCAGCTACGCGCGGCCTCAAGTCCTCGTATGAGTTGCCCGACAAGAGTTCGGATGTTGGCCACTGCGTGCACCGCATCGCGATGCACCCGTCGCGTCCGAATGTGTTGTTCATGCAGAAACACTGGGATGTCAACCGCAGCGATGACGCCGGCGACTCGTGGCATGAGGTCAGCGGGAATTTGCCGACCGATTTCGGGTTCCCGATCGACGTGCACGCGCACGAGCCGAACACCATCTACGTCGTCCCGATCAAGAGCGATTCCGAGCATTATCCGCCCGACGGCAAACTACGCGTGTACCGCAGCCGCACCGGCGGTGACGAGTGGGAAGCGCTCACGAACGGCCTGCCGCAACGCGATTGCTACGTGAACGTGTTGCGCGAGGCGATGGCGGTGGATTCGCTCGATTCGTGCGGCGTCTATTTCGGCACCACGGGCGGGCAGGTATACGCGTCGGCGGATAGCGGGGACCATTGGTCGCCCATTGTCCGCGATCTTCCCGCTGTACTGTCCGTAGAAGCCCAGACGCTTCGCTAATGCAGACTAAATCCGAATGTCGAAATCCGAAACAAATTCGAATGACCGAACATCGGCAAATCCCAAAACCAGCGCCCGGTTTGGCTTGCAACATTTCGATCTTCGGATTTGAGATTTGTTTCGTGCTTCGGGTTTTGAATTTCGAATTTTGCTGACTATGATCCGCGTCGTGCTGCCATTTCATCTGCGGACGCTGGCGCGCGTCGACAGCGAGGTGGCGCTCGAAGTGAAAGGTCCCGTGACGTTGCGCGCGGTTCTCGATGCCATCGAGGACCAGTATCCGGTATTGGCGGGGACGATCCGCGATCATGTCACGCAAAAACGCCGGCCGTTCCTGCGGTTCTATGCCTGCGAGGAAGACCTGTCCAATGAACCGCCCGACACCCCACTGCCTGAAGCCGTCGTGTCCGGCAAGGAGCCCCTCTTCATCATCGGCGCGATCGCCGGCGGTTAACGCGTGGGCAAATGAGCGAGAAACGGCGGAAGTGCCCACCCGTAATTTGTTATCAATGACGTGGCAATTGCCGCGGCGTGGTGGACGAGCGCGGCGCAGGCGGCCATATTTTTTATTTTCTCGAAAACCGACTCTCGTTCGGGGATTCTGCAATTTCAATTCTTGGGACATCTGCGCAATATCAAGCGCATACTGCTCGCGCTCATCCTCGGATAGAGATTTCTCAGTCTTGACGGCTGCCAAAGCCCCACGAAGGGCTTCATCGATGTCCGGTTTGCCAGTTTCAATTAGCTGGGAGATGTTCTGGCCTGAGGCGACCTGAAGATTGCCGACCGAGCCGCCGACAATCGTGCTGCCTGGAAGTCCAACTTGTGCTCCCTCAGCGGCAAAAATCATCAAGGAACGCCTGTCGAAGGAATTGTCATCCTCGTCGGAAGAAGAGCTTTCGATATTCTCCTTAATCTCATCAAGCTTGTAACCCAAGTCCTTAACAAAATCATCGGTCACAATATCGTTAAACTTCGAGATGCATTCTCTCAGGTCGGACCCTCGAAAAATCGCGTGCATGTTGCCTTCTGGCGACGGCTGTTCCGCCAAAGAGCGAATGAGGTAATAGAGGACTGCAAGCCGCGATTCTTCGTCGGTAGGCACGTTTAAGGTAAAAATGTGCCGTGCGTTAAGTTGTTGTTCCCACCATTGTTGCGCATCGATTTTTTGGGTCGCCTTGAGTTGGTTGGTGATGACCGAGATAATTGGGTCGCTTTCGCAGAACTCAACGAACAACTTGAGCGCGGACTTGAGATTGAGAAGTTCCGCATTCATTAGTCGCTCCCCGTAGTCATTGAATTTTCTGACGGATCGCTCGAACTGACTAAACGTGAATTTCTGATTCATGACCCCTTTCTTATCAAAAATGTGTCGGGTCGCGTTCCACCACTTTGCGGTGGCCGATTTTACCCACGAACTTGCCGTCTTTAACCGTGATTTACTGGCTGGCAACGCCGCCCGAATCATGGTAGCCTTACATACAATATGGCTGATGTGAAGGAAATCATTCGTGATGCCGAATCGCTTCCGGTCGAGGAACGGGCCAAGTTGGTGGATTCGTTGCTCCGTTCCTTGAATCCCACCGATGCGGCGTTTGACCGGAAATGGATGGCGGTGGCCAAACGTCGGCTCGCTGAGTTGCAATCGGGCAGGGTGAAGGCCGTGCCAGGTGATGTGGTAATCAGGGAAGTTCAGAAGCGATTCTAAATTTTCCGGACCTTGGAACGACGGCAGGCGGAGCGCCTGCCCTACAACTCACGGAGACCTGCGGTCGGCGGATGTGCGCGGTCGGGAGACCGGCGCACAACATGAAGCGTTCGCAAGCGGGGACGCTTGCGCCACCGGAACCACAACGGAGACCCTTCGACAGGCTCAGGGTGACAGCCTAGGGGCTGTCAAAAATGCGTCGGGTCGCGTTTGACGAGTTTGCCGCGGCCGACTTTGCCCACGAATTTGCCGTCCTTGGCGGCAATTTCGCCGCGAACGGTGACGACGTGCGGACGGCCTTTGATCGGCCAGCCTTCGAACGCACTGTAGTCGAGATTCATGTACTGCGCCTTCTGCGAGATATTGCCGCGATAGTCGGGATCGTAGACGACGAGGTCGGCGTCGCTGCCGACGGCGATTGTGCCCTTGCGCGGGAACAGGCCGAACAATTTCGCCGCCTGCGTGCTGGCGCAATCGACGAACGTGTTCAGGTCGAGCCGGCCTTCGCAGACACCGTGCGTGTAGAGGAGGTTGACGCGTTCTTCGAGCGACGGGATGCCGTTGGGGATCTTGGTGAAATCGCCGCGGCCCATTTCCTTCTGGCCTTTGAAATCAAACGGCGCGTGGTCGGTCGCGACGGTGCTGATGAACCGCTGGCGGAGTCCGTTCCAATGGACTTCCTGGTTCTTCTTGTCGCGGAGCGGGGGCGACATGACGAACTTCGAGCCCTCGAAGTTCGGGAGTTCGGCGTAGCTCTTGTCGAGCACGAGATACTGGATGAGTGTTTCGATCCAGACGTTCACGCCCCGTTGCTTTCCAATCAACGCCTCGGTGATCGATTCTTCGCAACTGGTGTGCACGGTGTACACGTGTGTATCGAACATCTCGGCGAATGTGAGCAAGTGATGCACGCCCTCAGCCTCGACGCGCGGCGGCCGGCTCCAGTAATGCCATTCGGGGCCGGTCTTGCCTTCGCTGAGCAGCTTCTTCTGGAGCTCCAATACGAGGTCGGCGTTCTCGCAGTGGGCGGTGACGATCACCCCAAGCTTTTTGGCCAGCCGCATGATGTGATACAGCTCTTCGTCCGTGACGGCGAATGCGCCTTTGTAGGCGAGGAAGATCTTGAAGCTCGCAATGCCCGCTTTGACGATCTCGATGAGTTGTCCTTCCGCTTCCTTGTCGAGGCGCGAGATGGTCTGGTGGAACGTGAAATCGCAGGCGCTGTTGCCCTCCGCCTTTTTCAGCCAGAACTCGAATCCATCGGCGATGGGCTGCTGGTTGCGCGCCTGGCAGACCATTTCGATAAAGGTCGTGGTGCCGCCGACGAGCGCGGCTTTGCTGGCGGTCTCATGCGTGTCCTTCGAGAACGTGCCCATGAACGGCAGGTAAATGTGCGTGTGCGGGTCGATGAAGCCGGGGAACACGTATTTGCCGGTCGCATCGACAACCGTCGTTTTTGGAGGCGCTTCGAGGTTCGTGCCGATCCGGGTGATTTGCTCGCCTTCGCAGAAGATGTCGGCGGTGTACTGTTCGCCCGCGGTAACGATACGGCCATTCTTGATGAGGAGTGACATGGAAAAGCCTCCTGAATAGGTGTCGCGTTTCTAATTTTTTCTGGACGGATTCTACTCCTGTGGGGAAAGCGAAATCAAGCGCCAGCAACGCCTTGACCCGGCGGGCCGTTCAGCCTACAAGAGGCTGCATTATGTCGACTTTCCTTCAGCGCCGTCTGCGAACGTATGGGATGGCGGCGCTTTCACTGGCTGGGCTGTTGGCGATGGTGACACCGTCAGCGTTCGCGGAAGTCAAGGTAGGCTTACTTCTGGATCGCGGCGGCAAAGACGACAAATCGTTCAACGCCTCGGCGTACGAAGGTGCGACCGAAGCGAAAAAGAAGCTCGGGATCACCCTGAAATACGTCGAAGCCACCGATGACAACTCGTTCGAGCCGCTCCTGCGCGCGTTCGCGCAAAAAGATTTCGACCTGATCATTGGGATCGGGTTCGCGCAGAAGGAAGCCATCGCCAAGGTCGCCGCGCAATTTCCGCAGAAGCATTTTGTCATTGTGGACTCGCAGGTCGACGCCCCGAATGTCCGGTCGCTCATGTTTGAAGAGCACGAGGGCGCGTACATTGTCGGCGCCATCGCCGCCATGACCAGCCAGACGGGTAAGGTCGGGTTTGTCGGCGGAATGGACGTTCCGCTGATCCGCCGGTTCGAGATGGGGTATGAAGCCGGCGCGAAGAAGGCCAACCCGCAGGTCACCGTCATTGCCAACTACGTTGGCGTGACCAGCGAGGCATGGAACAATCCGCCCAAGGGCAAGGAACTCGCCATGGCGCAGTACGACGAGGGCGCAGACGTGATTTTTGCCGCCGCCGGCGCGTCAGGTTTTGGCGTATTCGACGCGGCGGAGGAGAAGAAGAAGCTCGCCATCGGCGTCGATTCCAACCAGGACTGGACGAAGCCGGGCCAGATCCTCACCAGCATGCTCAAGCGGGTCGATCTGGCCGTGTTCTCGGCCATTCAGGACGCGCAAAACGGGAAGTTCACCAGCGGCTTGAAGCGCTTCGGGCTCGCCGACAAAGGCGTCGATTATTCCGTCGACGAATACAACGAGAAGATTCTGACCGAATCCGTCCGCCAGCGGGCCGACGCCCTCAAAGCCGACATCATCGCCGGCAAGATCATCGTCCCGGATTACTACAAGAAGTGATGGACCTTTCACCCGGAGTTTGTTGAAGGGTCTCAGATTGCCCAAGCGACCACGGTCGGACGGAGTCAGCCTTGCACTGACTCAGAATACATTGACTCCGCCCATTCAAATCTGGACACTGCGAAGCCATGGTGCCCGAGACAGCGGCAGCAGTTGAATTGCGCGGACTGACCAAGCAGTTCGGCAGTGTGGTCGCCAACGCGGGGGTGAATCTGCGGATTCAGCCGGGCACGATTCACGGCGTGATCGGCGAGAACGGTGCGGGCAAGTCCACCGCGATGAAGATGCTCTACGGGATTTTCCCGCCGGACGCAGGCGAGATCATTGTTCACGGCAGAACGTGTGTGTGGGAATCACCCGCGGACGCCATCGCCGCCGGGATCGGCATGGTGCACCAGCATTTCATGCTCGCGGGCCCGTACACGGCATTGGACAACATCTTGCTCGGTGCGGAACCGGTCCGCTACGGCGTGATGGAGCGGAAGAAAGCGCGCGCGCGATTGGATACGCTGGCGCGGCAATACGGCCTGCCGGTCGATTGGGATTCGCCCATCGAAGAACTTCCCGTGGGCGTGCAACAACGGGTCGAAATCCTGAAGCTGTTGTATCGCGACGCGAAGATTCTGATCCTCGACGAGCCGACTGCGGTCCTCACGCCCCAGGAAACCAACGAATTGTTCCGCAACCTGAAAAAGCTTCGCGACGAGGGCAAGACAATCATCCTGATCACGCACAAGCTCAAAGAGGTGATGTCCTTCACCGATCACGTGACGGTGTTTCGTGCGGGTAAAGTCACCGGTGAGATGCCGACCTCGCGAACGAATCCGCAAGAACTCGCCAACCTCATGGTCGGGCGGAAAGTGGTCTTGAATATTCAGGTTCCTCCCGCACATCCTCGCGATGAATTGGCCTTGGAGGTCGCCGCGTTGAGTCTGGCTGGAACGGTGGCCGGAAGCCGCCATAAACTTTCGGACGTGAGTTTTTTCGTGAAGCGCGGCGAGATCGTGGGCGTCGCCGGGGTCGAGGGCAATGGACAGTCGGAATTGTTGGAGGCGATTCTTCACCCGCGCGATCCGCTGTGCCGGACCTCGGGTACGGTCCGGTTTCTGGGAGAAGACGTGACGCACTGGGAAGCGCGAAAGATTCGGGATCTCGGCGTTGCCGTGATTCCCGAGGACCGCCAGCGCGAAGGACTTCTGCTGGAGCGACCCGTGAGCGAGAATTTCCTGCTGGGTTTGCAGCGAAGCGCCGCGTTCAGCCAGGCCGGCCTGTTGAATTCGAAGAATCTCCGGGCCGCGGCCACGCAAGCGGTGGAAGAGTACGATGTGCGCCCGCGCGATCTGGCGATTCCGGCCGGAAACCTTTCCGGCGGCAACCAGCAAAAGCTGATTGTGGCGCGCGAATTCCAGAGGAACCCGCGGCTGTTGATCGCCGCCCAGCCGACGCGCGGGGTGGACGTGGGCGCAATCGAATTCATTCACAATCGAATCGTCCGCGCGCGCGATGAAGGCGCTGGTGTCCTGCTTGTCACCTTCGAATTGGAAGACATCCTGACCCTGTCGGACCGCATTCTGGTGATGTACGAGGGACGGATCGCGGCCGAGTTCGCTCGCGGGCAGGTTTCCGAGAGCGACTTGGGATTGAAGATGGCCGGTTCATGAGAAAACTCCTGCAGCCTGTCCTTGCCGTGGCTATTCGGGCTGGCCCTCGGGCTGGGGGTCACGCGGCTCGCCGGCGAAAGCCCGTGGCATGTTCTGCAAATCCTCTGGAAGAGCGCGTTTGGATCCCGCTACGACTTCGGGATGACGCTGTTTTACTCGACGCCGTTGGTGTTCACCGGGCTCGCGGTTGCGGTGCCGTTCCAGGCGGGCCTGTTCAACATTGGCGCCGAGGGACAACTCACGCTCGGCGCTCTGGCGGCGGCGGCGGTCGGCGTTGTCTGGCCGGGCTTGCCGTGGCCGTTGGCGCCGCTGCTGGCGATTGTGGCGGCAATCGCGGCTGGGACCGATCTGGGGCGCGATCCCCGGCTGGCTCCGAGCCAGGCGCGGCAGCCACGAGGTCATCAATACGATCATGCTCAATTTTGTCGCCGCCGGCATCGCCAGCTACGTGACATTGTATCTGCTCAAGAATCCCGACACCCAAAACCCCGAGACGCGGCCCATCGGCGCGGGTTACTTGATTAGCCAGTTTGGAGCTTTTGGCGGCGCGCCCGTGAGCATGGCGTTGCCGCTGGCGATCCTGGCGGCGGTCCTGGTCTGGATTCTCCTGTGGCGGACCGTCGTCGGATTCGAGATGCGCGCCGTGGGCCAGAACGAATCCGCCGCGCGCGCGGCGGGAATCAACACGGGCCGCATGACGATCATCGCACTGGCTGTGGCCGGTGGACTGGCCGGACTCGTGGGCGTTGGCGAGGTCCTGGGCAATGCCGGCAAATTTCGTCTCGGGTTCTCTCCCGAGTACGGGTTCATCGGGATCGCCGTCGCGCTGTTGGGACGCAACCAGCCCGCGGGTGTGGTCGCCGCCGCGTTGCTTTTCGGCGCGCTCCACAAAGGGACCGCGGATTTGGACTTTGAAACCGAACACGTCACGCGCGAGCTCTCGCTGGTCCTTCAGGCGCTGATTATTCTGTCGGTTTCGGCGGACGGACTGTGGAGCTGGCTGAAGAAACGGGGCGAACAATGACCGGGGACCTCCTCGCATCGACGCTGAGGGTCTCGACTCCGCTGATCTTCGCGGCGCTCGGCGGCATGTTCAGCGAGCGGTCGGGCGTGATCAACATCGCGCTCGAAGGTCTCATGCTCCTCGGCGCGTTTGCCGCGGCGGTCGGGACATTGCTGACGCATTCACCTTGGCTGGGTTCCGCGTTCGGAATGGCCGCAGGCGTTCTGTTAGCCGCCGTTTACGCGTTGTTCGTGATTCGGTTGCGGGCCAATCAAATCGTGGCCGGCACGGCGATCAACATGCTGGCGATGGGGCTTACGCCATTTCTTTGCAAGATCCTCTACGACGTTACCGGCTCGACGCCGGCCATCCCGCTTCACGAGCGGTTTCAGTCCGCGCCACTGTACCTGGGTTGGATGCTCGTCGCGGCGTGCGTGCTCTGGATGAAATATACACCAACCGGTTTGTGGGTCAGTTTCGCCGGCGAACATCCCGAGGCGCTCGATGCGGCCGGGATTCGGGTCAATCGGGTCCGCTGGATGGCGGTGCTGGTCAGCGGCGCGCTGGCGGGAATGGGCGGCGCATCGCTGTCCATTTTCCTCTCATCATCGTTCTCGCGCGACATGACGGCGGGGCGCGGTTTCATGGCGCTGGCCGCGCTGATCTTCGGCAAGTGGAAACCACTGCCGACGGCGCTGGCGTGTTTGTTGTTCGGGTTTGCCGATGCCGTGCAGATTCGGCTTCAGGGTGTGGCGGTTTGGGGCGGGCACCCCGTCCCCGTTGAATTCATCCAGATCCTTCCCTATCTCGTGACCATTCTCGTTCTGGCCGGTTTCGTCGGCCGCTCCCGTCCACCCAAAGCCATTGGTACGTCGTTCCAAAGCGGATAGCGGTTTCGGCGGCGAAACAATTGAGGTGAGCGACTTGCGAGGCGACAGGATGTCGACGCAAGACATTATAGCACAACCGGTTGCACAGAAAAACCGCCAAACTGAAAAAATTGGAAAATAACGCTTGCAAACATCTACCATATTAGTAGACTTATGAAAGTCTACTATATAGATAGACAATATACTGGGTGAGCAGTTCAGAACTCAATCATCGTAGGAGGAGTCGAGAAGAAAGGAACCATGAAGACGCGCCAACGCATTCTAGTTCTGATGGCGGTGGTGGCAACGGTCGTTGCGCCCACCGGGAGTTTGTTCGCGGATGATACCAACACAGCGCCGGCCACCACGGTCGATGACAAGATCAACCGATTGGAGCAGGAGATCCAGGACCTGAAACAGCAGCGCGAGCTTGACCGACAACAAGCGCAGCAACAGGCGCAGCAGTTGTCGAATCAGGTTTCACAAGTGACGAAGCCGGGGCCGACCGTCATGGCAGGGCCCGGTGGATTCGGCCTCCAATCGCCGAACTCCAACTTCGTGTTGCGGCTTCGCGGGTACGCGCAGGCGGACGGGAGGGTCTATCTTCACGATGAAGCCAAGAACGGAACCGACACGTTTCTCATGCGGCGCGTTCGGCCGGTTTTCGAGGGCACGTTCTACCATGATTTCGATTTTCGCCTGATGACGGACTTTGGAAACGGGGCAGCTTCCTCGACGCTTCTGCAGGACGCCTATCTGGAATGGCATTCGTTACCCTGGCTGAAAGTCAGGGTCGGCAAATTCAAACCACCTGTCGGATTGGAGCAACTGCAGTCGGACACCGATTTGATTTTTATGGAGCGCGGCTTGCCATCGGATCTGGTGCCGCTGCGTGACGTTGGTTTCCAAGTGTCCGGGGATTTGCTGGGAGGAGTCGTCAGTTATGCCGGCGGCATATTTAACGGTGTTGTTGACGGGGGAATCGCCGATCTTGATACAGCGGACCCGAAAGACGGGGCGGCGCGCATTTTTATCCGGCCCTTCAAGACCACCGATATAGGTTTTTTGCATGGATTTGGCTTCGGGGCGGGGGGGACGATTGGAGATCAGAAGTTCACGAGTTCGGCCACAAACCTGCCGACGTACAAGACCACCGGACAACTGACGATGTTCTCGTACCGTTCGGGAGTGGCGAACGATGGGAGGGAGATGCGCGGCACACCGCAGGCCTATTATTACTACGGACCGTTTAACCTGCTGGGCGAATACGCCGCCTCGGAAGAGTCGGTTCGCGCGGGAACGCTCACGGATCAGATCCGCAACCGCGCCTGGCAGGTAATGGGCGGCTTTTTCCTCACGGGCGAAGAAGCGCAGTACCGTGGTTCGCCCTTCAATCCGGCGTTCGCGTTGACGCCGCGTCATCCATTCAACCCGGCCGCCGGCGGTTGGGGGGCGCTTGAAGTTGTGGCGCGCTACGGTGAACTGCGCATTGATCCGGACGCTTTCAGCACGAATCCGACAGCGGGGGGCTTGCGGTTTGCTGACCCGACGAAGTCGGCCCAAGAAGCGCGCGAGTGGGGCGTGGGCCTCAACTGGTACCTGAACCGGAGCGTCAAGCTGTCCCTGGATTATGAACAGACAGTGTTCGATGGCGGCGCGGGGAGCGCGACCGCGACCGCGTACACGGTCAAGAACCGCGAAACCGAGGAAGACTTGTTTGGTCGCGCGCAATTCCAATTCTAACGTTGGCGCGCCAATCCGCGAAGCGGACTCTCTACACATTCAGCACGCTGGCCCTCACGTTGGGGGCCGGCTGGGGGCGGTGGCAACCACGGACATCACGCCCCTGAATGTGTCGTATGATTGGACGCCACGAGCGGACAAGATTGTCCTGGCCACCAAAGGAATGAAAGCGTTTCGCGCCCTGCAACCGGCCCGAGGGCGGAAAACAAGTTTGCAATTCTCTAGTTCGCGCGTAGACTTCGCTCGGCATGAAGGTGTCGAAACGAGGCGAGTATGCCCTGCGGTCGCTGATCAATCTCGGAATCGCGCAGGAACTGGGTCGGCCGATGATCCAGATCCGTCAATTGGCTGAGAAGGAAAACATCCCCGTGAAGTTCCTGGAAGCGATTTTGCTGGAATTGAATCGGGCGGGCTATTTGGACAGCAAACGCGGCAAGGGCGGCGGCTATTTTCTCAGGAAACCGATGGCCAAAATCACCATTGGCGAGATTGTGCGGTTGATCGACGGGCCGCTGGCGCCGATTTCCTGCGCGAGTGTGACCGCCTACCACCCGTGTTCGTGTCCCGATGAAGCGCATTGTGGACTGCGATTGTTGATGGTGGATGTCCGCAACGCGATCGCCAACATTCTGGATCGGTATACGCTGGCTGACACCGTCGAAGTGACCCTTCGCAAAATGCGACGGGACAAAGTACCGCTGCCGTTTGCGGAATTGAAGAAGTGAACCTGATGAAAACGACGTTGATGCTGGTGCTGTGTGTGTGCCTGTGCGGTTCTGTTCGCGCCGAGAAGATCATCCTGCGCGTTGGCCATTTTCCGAATGTGACCCATGCGCAAGCCGTGATTGCCCACGGGCTGAGCCGCGCGGGCAAGGGGTGGTTTGAAGAACGGCTCGGGCCGGACGTCGAAGTGCAATGGTTCGTGTACAACGCCGGGCCAAGCGCGATGGAAGCCATTTTTGCGCGGTCGATCGACCTCACCTATGTCGGTCCGAATCCAGCGATCAACGCCTACCTGCGGTCACATGGCGAAGAAATCCGCATTGTGGCCGGCGCGTGCAGCGGCGGCGCCGCGCTGGTGGTGCAACCCGACGAGCGAATTACGAAGGACGCGGATTTTCGAGGCAAGCGAATTGCCACGCCACAGTTCGGCAACACCCAGGACGTGGCGTGTCGGGCCTGGTTGCTGTCGAAGGGGCTGCGGATCACCATGATCGGTGGTGATGCGCGGGTCATACCCACGGACAACCCCGATCAACTCTCCCTGTTCCAACGAGGCGAGATGGACGCGGTGTGGACCGTTGAACCGTGGGTGAGCCGACTGGTGGTCGAGGGCAAGGGCAAGATATATCTGGATGAGGGATCGCTGTGGCACGACACGGGCGGCCGGTATGTCACCACCCATCTGGTCAGCAGCGTCAAGCTTCTCAGCGACCACCCGGCCTTGCTGAAGAAATGGATCACCGCCCACGTGGAGTTGACGGAATGGATCAACACGCACCCCGACGAAGCGAAGCGAATCCTGAATGACGAGATCCGCGCGGAGACGACCCGGGCGCTGCCGCAGGCCATATTGGACGGCGCGTGGAAGCGGCTGCAAATAACGTACGATCCGGTCAGCGATTCGCTGTTGAAGTCCGCCGAGGACGCGTATCACATCGGATTCCTGAAGGAGAAGCCGGATTTGTCGCACATCTACGATCTCAAGCTGCTGAACGAGGTCTTGCGGGAAAAAGGCCTGGCCGAAATCAAATGATGGCGATTCAGGACGAACTCCAAAACGTCCAACCGGTGAAGCTGGTTGTCGACGGCGTGTCGAAATGGTTTCGAACACGCCGGGCGACCGTGCACGCGCTCGACAACGTCTCGCTGAACATTCACGAGGGCGAGTTTGTGTGCCTGGTCGGCCCGTCGGGTTGCGGTAAGTCCACGCTCCTGAACATCATCGCGGGCCTGGAGATGCCGGACAGCGGGCAGGTGCGGGCCGACGGCAAACCCGTCGACGGTCCGGGTCGCGAGCGGATGATGATGTTTCAGGAATCGGCGCTATTTCCCTGGCTTGACGTGATGGATAACGTGATGTTCGGCCTGAAGCTCAAACCGAACCTGTCGTCGAGCGAGCGTCGCGAGGTGGCGAAGTACTACCTTCAACTCGTGGGTTTGAGCAAATTTGCCAACGCCAACATCCATGAGTTGTCCGGCGGCATGAAACAACGCGTCGCGTTGGCCCGCGCCCTCGCGCCCAATCCGCGCGTGCTGTTGATGGATGAACCATTTGGGGCGCTGGATGCTCTTACCCGCGAGCAACTCTACGGCGACATCCAGCGTATCTGGGAGGAACGAAAGAAGACGATCGTCTTCGTTACCCACAATGTCCGCGAAGCCACTTGTCTGGGCGACCGCGTGGTGTTGTTCTCGCCGCACCCCGGCCGGATTCAGGAAAAGTTTGGCGTCGAGTTGCCGCGGCCGCGCGACATCAACAGCGTGGCCTTGGCGAAGTATTCCACGGAGATCACCCGCGCCCTGAAGCGGCACCTGAACCCGGAGTTGGTGGAGGTGGGGGAGTGAGGCGACGGTTGATGGTCATCGCATTTTTCGTGTTGCTCATCGGCATTTGGGAAATGCTGGTGCGGATGAAGATCTGGTCGCCCGTGCTCGTGCCATCGCCGCTGGCGGTGGCGAGTTACCTCAAGGACGCGCTTGCCAGCGGTGACCTCGAACGCGCGACATTGGTGACCGTCCGTCGCCTGGTCATCGGCTACGCGCTCGGGTTGATCCTGGGGTTGCCGTTGGGGTTGCTGACGGCACGCTTCAAGTTCTGCGAAGCCACTTTGGGCGTCATCGCGTTGGGATTGCAGACGCTTCCGAGCGTGTGCTGGGTGCCGCTGGCGTTGCTGTGGTTCGGGCAGACCGAGGCGGCGATGCTGTTCGTGGTCATCATGGGCACGCTGTGGTCGGTGGTGATCGCGACAGACAACGGCGTGCGGACGGTACCGCCCATTTACGCGCACGCGGCGCGCACGATGGGCTCGAAGCAATGGCATACATGGGCGAAAGTGATCGTGCCCGCGTCGCTGCCGTTCATCGTCAGCGGCATGAAACAGGGATGGGCGTTCGCGTGGCGCTCGCTGATGGCCGCGGAGATTTACGTGACGATCCTGACGGGATTTGGATTGGGCAACCTGTTGAACTACGGACGCGAACTCCAGGCCATGGACCAGGTTATCGGCATCATGCTGGTCATTATCGTCATCGGGTTGCTCGCGGATAAGATCCTCTTTTCACCGTGGGAACGCTTCCTCTACCGCCGTTGGGGAACGGCGAAGAGCTAAAGGCAAAAAAGCGGCGCGCAGGATTCATGGAAACCGGCGCGCCGAATTTGGTAGCGGGGGTGGGATTTGAACCCACGACCTTCAGTTTATGAGCCTAGAAGGCTTATCATCAATATTCGCTATAATTATTAGTAAATATACGAGATTTATATCAGGTAGTGTGTGGGTTGATGTGTGGGTTTTTTGCTTGCCGTCTGCCCATGTCGTTCCTGTATGTTTCATACCGTTGCAAGAACGATATCCGGGAGGTAGCCAACATGTCGATTGAACTCCGAACTGGACGCGACGGGAAGCTCCGTTCACACGTGGTACGGCAGGTATGAGGCCAATGGCAAACGGTACACGATCAACCTCGGCGTGAAGGTTGCGGGCGAGCCGCCGGCTTCGCTGTCGCTTCGGGAAGAAGGTGACAAGGCTTTCGAGCGGTCGCGCTCCCAGGCGCAGGAGAGGCTGGATCAGACCATTCAGGAGGCCAGACGGAAACACGACGCGACCCACTTGGTGGAACGCATCTACGAGATCAAGACTGGCGAGCAGATCAAGTCCATCGCCCTTGACGAACTGCCCGACGAGTGGCTGAGGATTCCACGACGGCGGAAACCGAACGAACGCTACGCGGCGCAGAGCCGCTCGACGCTGGCGCGCTTCACTGCGTTTGTCCGGGCGCAGAATCCGAAGGCAGAGGAAATCTCCCACGTCACCCGCGACACGGCGCGGGCATTCATGGAGGCCGAGGAGGCGCGGGGGGTAACGGCCAAGACCTGGAATGACACCCTGAAATTGCTTCGAGCGGCCTACAAGTACCTGCTGCCGGCCGGGGGTATCAATCCATTCTCCAATTTACCCACACGCGAAACGGAGACCGTGTTCCGCAAGCCGTTCACCCCGGAAGAACTGAAGGCCATCGTGGACGCGGGGCGGGACGACGACTTCATTCGTCCCATCTTGATCACGGGAATGTGTACCGCCATGCGGCGCGGTGATTGCTGCCTCTTGAAATGGAAGGATGTTGACCTTGCCCACCGGTTCATCACGGTCAAGACGAACAAGACAGGCGTGACGGTGAGCATCCCAATTTTCCCGATGCTCTACGACGAACTTGCCCTCCGGCAACCGTCTGAAGCGTATGTCTTCCCTGAGCAGGCGAAGATGTACGTCGAGAATCCCGACGGCATCACTTGGCGTGTCCGCAAAGTCTTCGCCGCAGCGGGGTTCAAGGACGTGACAGTGAACGGGGAGACGGCAGACGAGGAAGCCGAGATCATTCGTGGCGAAATCCACGCCAGACCGCAAGGAGGCATCCGCCGGGCGAGCGTCCGCGACTTTCACAGCTTCCGTGTGACCTGGGTCACGCTGGCCCTGACCGCCGGCGTGCCACTGGAACTCGTGCAGAAAGTGACGGGACACAGAACCACCGACATCGTCCTGAAGCACTACTTCCAGCCAGGCCGCGAGGAGTTCCGTCGTGCGCTGCAATCGGCCATGCCCAAGCTGCTCACCAACGGCCACAAGACCCCGAAGGAGCAGATGCTTGAGATTCTGAACGGAATCTCGGCCAAGACGTGGCAGAAAGACACAAAGCGACTCCGAGAACTCGTGGCGGTATTGTGAGAAACAATCGTTGACCACGGTATCTTGCCGCAAGATCATACGTGCGATACCCTCAACTTAACGTGACCAAAGAAGCGACATCGGTAGGGAGCATAAAGGCTGTTGAACGACCGTCAGCATTACCGTTCGCGAGCAACCGGCAAGAATTGATTCACAGACGCTTGGAACGGCTTGTTGGGCCAGGACCGGCCGCCTTTTTCAAGGACGCTTGCCGTCTAATGGACGGAAATATGCCTCTGGAAAACACTGCTCACATGGCCGGTCACGCCATGAGAGAAGTGGAAAGCGCCTTACGCGAGGTCATGCTGCCTGATGATTTTCAAACCGCACAATGTAGCGAATGTCATAGAAGGCTCGAAGCGCACAGGCGGCAAATACGCACGATCATTGAAACCTACATAATCGAAGACCCAGTGAGAAGTTTCTGGACTGACATTGCCAACGCGGATCACGAGTTCAGCCTATTTCGATGGGCACACCGCAACGCTCTCGAATCGCCGAGACTGGTAGACCAACGACTCCAGGAACTGTGGAGCAAATTCCAAGTGATGGTAGACACACTGCTGGAGAAAATTGAAACCAGCGCCATCAAAACACAATCGATAATTGACACGCTTGTCGCAGTTGCACACCCAGAGTGAAGTTGACGTTAAGACGTTGCGAAATCGAGTGCCAAACAATCTGGTCTGTCGTTACAGCTTCTTCAGCAAGCTGCAGAGTCCCGATTGGTTGCCGCTGTTACGCCAAAAGGGATTTTTCGGTCATCCGCCGGATCCCGTGGTGAGCGAAGATGGTGTTGGCGTGAGCTACCCGATGTGGCCCCAGTCGGTCTATCTAATTCGGATGGCCGAGTTGGGAGGTGATGCCGCAGCGCAAGTAAGTGAGATCATGTTGGAGATCGACACCATGAATGCGGCCGTGCATTACGATCTCGTTGATGCAGCCTTAGCGATGCCGGGCAGTCTTGTCGCGGGATGGGCAGACAAGGAATCTCGGTGGCTTGACCAGCAAGCCCATCTGCCAGAGCAGTTTTTGATTGAACACAAACTGGGCGCACTCGTTTCGCACTTGGCGAAAAACGGTGAAACCGCTGCAGGCGCTCGGATTGGCCAAGTCCCTCTTGAGCGTGACCGCTGAGGACAAGGGTGTGTTGAAGACCGTGCAAGCTAAGATTAGCCAATGGGAATACGCTAAGATCGTAGAGAAGAACATACCGGATGTGCTCGCGGTCGCGGAAGCCGAGACGTTCGATCTTCTCTGCGATTTGCTTCGATCGGCTGTTGCTGCGCGCACACGGAGCGACGCGCCTTCCCAAGAAGATTTCTCGTACGTGTGGCGTCGAACAATACCAGACGATAAGGACAACAGACTTGAACACATAGAGGATGTTATAATTAAGGCTGTACGCGATACAGCGGCGACGATTGTTCGCAACGACCATTCCAAATTGCATCCGGTCATCGATAAGCTTGAGAAATTGGGTTGGCGCATTTTCGACCGGATTGCCCTTTATCTGCT
Organism: uncultured Verrucomicrobiae bacterium; assembly: GCA_963712025.1. GTDB lineage: Bacteria > Verrucomicrobiota > Verrucomicrobiia > Palsa-1439 > Palsa-1439 > Palsa-1439. The sequence goes on from CAVQGJ010000007.1 coordinate 76,462, forward strand.
TGGGCTCTTTCCCGATGCCGCGCCATCACTTGTGGCCGCACGCCTCACTGATTATGACCGCTTCTGTGAGAGATCCCTTCGAGTTGAATACGACTCATTGAGTCAGAAATGCTTCGGGCATCTGTCAAACGAAGATCAACGCAAGATTTTGGGCTGGATTGAAAACGGCCCGCCCTTTGCCAGCAGCACGCGAGATGGACTTCGAGCGCATGTGGAACACGAAGATGACAAGAGCGAGATCGAGCGCATGTCCAATAAATGGCGATTGCAGCGTATCGCCCCAATGCGTAACGATCTTCCTGCGGAGTGGAAAGCCACGCTGGAACGTTGGGTTGCTGAGCTTGGCGAGCCGACGCCATCGTCAGAGATGGCGCGTATCAGATCCACGTCGGGAGACCGAAGCCCGGTTAGCGTGGCCGAGTTGGCAGCCAAACCAGTTGAGGGAATTGTCGAGTATCTCATTGCCTGGAAGCCTCCTGGTCAGTTTGATGGTCCATCGGCAGATGGTCTTGCTGGCACGCTCAGGTCGTTAGTGGCTGCGGAGCCGAATCGCATTGCCGAGTCGGCCTGCAAATTCAAGGCAGCCAATCCGGTCTACGTCGAAGCGGTACTTCATGGCCTTCGAGAAGCTATTGAGAAAGGCGCGAAGTTTCCGTGGCCACCAGTGTTGGAGCTTTGCCAATGGGTTGTTCAGCAACCGCGAGACATCCCGGTTCGCGAGGGAAGGCGATACGGCGATCCTCCTGGATGGAGGTGGGCGAGAGGTGCGATTCTGTCCTTGCTCGAACGTGGGCTACAGCCTACAGAATGCGAAATTCCATTTGGTGTGAGGGATGCCGTTTGGGGGGCACTTGTCCCATTGTGCGAAGACCCTGATCCTGATCCCCATCCGGAACCTCGCGAAGAGAACGACGAAAATGATGCCAGGCCTGCAATCGACTCAATACGAGGGGGTGCGTTGCAAAGGGTGTTGGACTACGGCGACTGGATTCAGCGACATTTGGGAACAGTGCCTGGCTCCGGTGACTCAAGTAAGGGTTTTGACCCCATGCCCGAGATTCGCGAAGTTTTGGAAAAACACCTGAATCCTGAAATTGACCGGTCTTTGGGAATACGAACACTATATGGAATCCACATTGGCCGGGTTTTCAAATTAGACGCCGAATGGACTCGAAAGAGCATCGTGCGCATCTTCCCGCGCAATTCAGAGTACTCGGACTTGCGCGAAGCTGCGTGGAATGGCTGGGTCACCTTTTGTAGCCCAGGGCCTCGTGCGCTCGATCTCTTGGGTGAGGAATACAAGTACGCCGTTGGGAAAATCGGAGACAAGAGCAACGCCAAACCGCACGGAACAAGACAAGAATATGAACTGGCTGACCACCTGATGACATTCTACTGTTGGGGGCAAATTGGATTGGAGCGCGACGGCCTGCTAACTCAGTTCTACGAAAAGGCTGATGACGAACTATGCGCGCGTGCATTTCAGAAAGTCGGCCAAAACCTGTGGCGGGAAAAAGGGCCAGTGGCCGATGATTTATTACAGCGACTCCAGACATTGTGGGATCAACGGATGGACAGAGCGCGCAACTCACAGTCTCCTAATGTCCAGGAGTTGTCCCAATTTGGATGGTGGTTCGCTTCCGGTAAGTTCGAGGATTCGTGGGCGATTGGACAGGTGATTGCGATTCTTCCCATATCGGGAAAAATCGAACCTCAACATCTAGTTGCCGAACGGCTGGTTGCTACCTGTGAGAAATTGCCGTATCCAGTTCTGGAGTGCTTCAATACGTTTTTGATCCATGACCGTGAGGGATGGACGGCAGGACGATGTCGCGATGAAATTGCCTCAGTGCTCAAACAAACGATTGTCAATACAGATCCTAAAGTGAAGAAAGTGCGAAACGACTTGCTCAATCGCATGGTCGCTCGCGGCTTTCAACTTCAATAAGCCCATGCCTCGCCGCCGAAACACCAGCCCTCTGGAAGACCTGTTTGACCTTTTGGAGACGATCTTCAGCGTCGTCCCTCCATGGACATCAATCCCAGTTGCCGTCGTCGGGTCTTTCCTGATCTGGTGGTTCTTTCCAAAGTTCACGGGACCGATGGCACCGATGAACGCCACTATGAACATCTTCGGCCTATTTCTCACCGGGATTTTCGCCATGGTCTGTCTGGCCGCCGGCCTTCGGGGGTGGATTGTCCATCAGCGACGACAAGCATTCCTCTCCGAAACCGTCGATATCGGCTGGCTCAACAAACTGAGTTGGCAGGATTTTGAACATCAGGTCGCTGAGGTGTACCGCCAGCAAGGATACCATGTCGATGAAGTTGGCGGGGGCGGAACTGATGGCGGGATCGACCTCCTGCTGCATCGGGATCGTCAAAAAACGGTTGTCCAGTGCAAACGCTGGCGGACGTATAAGGTTGGGGTCAAACCGGTCCGCGAGCTTTATGGGGTGATGACAGCGGAGGGAGCCGACCGCGCCATTTTCATCACCAGCGGGATCTACACCAATGAGTCTCTGGCATTTGCCGAAGGGAAACCACTGGAACTGGTCGATGGAGCCCAATTCGCAGCCATGATGCGGCACTTCCAGCGGAATCTCGCCCATACCCTTGTCAAGACCTCTCCATCCGAAATTGCAACTTCAGTTCCAGAGATCCAAACCCCATCGCGCCCCTCGTGTCCAATCTGCCAGAGCCCGATGGTGCTGCGGCGGGCGAAGCGAGGACAGAATGCGGGGCAGGAGTTCTGGGGTTGCTCGAAATTCCCATCCTCCCGGGGTATTCGGAATTTGAGTTGAACTGACGCGGAAACTCCTAATGCAGGCCACCACGGATGCTTGCCCCGCCTGCGCCCTGGTGGTAAAAGCCGCGTATGACCTACAACCTCCGTCAGCAACGCGACCGTCTCAACGCCGCCATTGTCGCGTTGGAGGAACTGGACGCGGCCAGTTCAGCTGTGGCAGCACTCGCCAAGAAACGCCGTGTGTCGGCAGCGGTGCTGGCATGACCATCGTGAGTGACAAGACAAATCAGACTGAACGCGAGCAGGTCCGAGAATTGGCTGCTTCGCAACTCGATAACTACCAGCGGCAGCCGGCAGAACTGATCAGTCATTTCAATCGCGAGGTAAGCGCGCTTGACGGGTATCGGGGCCGGCAACTGCTGGAGCTACTGCAGAATGCCGACGATGCCGGGGTTGATGCTGAGGCTGGCTGCCACCTTCTCTTCGACCTTTCACGGAAACGGCTCGTTGTTGCGAACACCGGCAAGCCTTTCAGCAAGAAGGGCCTGATATCGCTAGTTATCAGCGACTGCAGCCCGAAACAACTGGACCGGAATCGTTTCATCGGGTGCAAAGGGTTGGGCTTCCGTTCGACCCTAACTTGGACAGATCGACCACTGATATGCAGTGGCTCGTATGAGGTGCTATTCGACCGGGCCATGGCTGTTAACCGTATCCAGCGGATGGCGACTGAGAGCCCACTCGTAGGCGAGACGGTGGTTCCGTTCCACGAATCTGATGGGCGATGGCCTGCTGCGGTTATGAGGTTTCCCACCCTGCCCTCGGACGGCGATCCCTGGCTGGAGCTTGCCCGCACATGCCGCTCTGAAGGTTATGATACTGTCATCGTTCTTCCGCTACCAGACGGGCCGCGAGGCGATGAAATCCATGCGGACATGCTTGAGCAGATCAAGGACCTGCCGACGAGTGCGCTCTTGTTCTGCCGCCATCTCACGCGCGTCGTGATAACGGGCGACTATCAAAGAACATGGAACTTGCTTCGGCAAAACCACGATGGGCGCCATACAGTGGCCCTCGAACAGGATGGAGCAACGGAGCTTTGGCACGTCTATCGTAAGAACGGTAAGGTCTCGTCTGAAGCTGCTCAGTCGAGTTCTGCTGGTCGCCGCGACTTCGAGATCGCCGTTGCTGTCCGGAAACGGCGAAGCCCAATCCTACGGCTCGCCTGCGTGTTTTTCCCAACACATGAGCGGCTGCCGTGCGCAATCGTTATGCATGCGACGCTCGAAACTAGCGACGATCGAAACCGCCTTGTTTCTCACGCATCCAACCGTGAAGTTCTCGGTCAGTTGGCTATACATGCCGCCGACGTAATTGAACGCCAAGTGACGCGGAGACGCCGCGTCGGGCGGTGAGTTGATTGCCGGGGTCGAGAACGCCGATCCAGAACTCAAGGCGCTTGGTTTTCTCGATGCTTTGGTGACGGCGTGTGCAGGCCGGTCAATCTTCCCCCGCATTGACGAGACAATAAGGCCAGCCACGGATGTGCGGCAGGTCCCCCATGCGACATGGCTTTCACAGCTTGCCTCGAACCTGTTCCCGGAGGTTCTTCCGGTCGGCCCTGCAGACGCATTGAGCGGGTTGCTGAAGTTGTTCAATCTGTCCTGGTTCGATACTACGACGCTGAAGGATCGGCTGAAGCGATACTTGTTGGGGATAGAACGCTCAAAGGCTGGGGAGATACTAGGCCGACTCTTGGCTGACGGTCAGTTGGTTGCAGTCGGCGCTCGTGGATTGCTGGTAGGGACGGATGGACAAATGGTTGCGGACGGAGATTGCTTCTTCAAGCCCGTGGAGAAACTACCAATCCTACCATCATGGGCGTCACGCATTCGCTTTGTTGACGAAGCATTTCAGGAGGGCCTGCTTCGCGGTTCAAAGGCTCCGGGACTGCGATTTCTGGCTTCAGACCTGACGCGGTTCCAGGGCGAGGTGGACGAGTACCGATTCGACACTGTTGCGAGCCCTTATAGACCAGGTGGAGCACGGACTAGACGATGATGCTCAAACGCTCGCGCAGCGATGGCGTGACCTTCTTCGTTGGCTCTTCGCTGCTTCGTCCGGATCAAACCAGGTTCTCCCGCAGCTTGCCATTAAGATCGTCACTAGACTCGGAGCCTTGCAGCGTGCAACAACCTGTTACCTAGGTCCTGACTATCCCCGAGGGCAGGTCGTTTGGCGGCTGTACCAGCGATTGAGCAGGACGAGTTCGTTGGGTCTCAAGCCGAAAACGGACTTTCCGGTCTTCTAGTCGACGAGGCCGAGAACTTCCTGCTATCCCTTGGTGTTGCTTCTTCTCCGCGGCTTGAGCTGTTCGAACAGGACCCGGATTACCATCAGTTTCGTGAGGCAGTCGTTGATCGTCTGGATTATCCTAGGACCGTCCGTGGGCAACCATGCAACAATCCAAGCGAGTGCGGCAGGTCTGTCGATCCTATGAAGTCGGAGGCGTTCGCATTCCGGATCGCTGGATGCAATTGCTGACCAATGGTGATCCCGCTGCGATCGTTGCTTATCTCCTGTCCAGTGGAAGCACGCTACTCGCGGACGAGATCGACGCGCAAGCCAAATTCCAAGCGATATTCAGCCGTGAACAGTACTTTCGCGACGATCCCTCGGTGCCGATTCCGAACGCCACGCTTTCCTGCTCCGTGAATCGGCATGGGTACGGAAAGCGATGGCCGCAGAAACGTCCTAGATCATGCTGAGCAGCCAAGGAGTGCGTGTTCTTCGCGGAGTCTACGACCGTCACGGTATAGATTGAGGAGGTCCCCATAATCGCGAACCGTGGTGGACGTGAAGCACTGCGGAGTCTCTTCTCACCCGCCTCGGGGCCGTGTCATCCCTTGAGATGCTAACCGGGCAGTCTCTGTACGAGTTGCTCACAGTCTTGCCAGATCGCGACCCGTCGGGGGAAGTAGCACGGGGAATTTTACGGACCCTCATCCAAGTCTCCGTAGGTACCGGGGGTCGGCCCGTCGAGCAGGTTCTCAGTTCCACATATGTGGGGCAGACACAAGGGCACTACAGCCTATCTTCCTGTGGGTCAGTTGCGTTATAACGCCGAAGCTGACCGTCACCAAGGCCATTGAAGCCCAGCATCCCCCCTGGTGGACATTCCGCGACGGATGAACACCACGGTCGTAAAGCAACTGTTCGGCATCACGTCGCTCACCTCGGAAGAGATACAACTGCGTTTGGTGCCTGAAGGTACACAATACGATGTCGGCAGCGAAGACGCCAACCAGCAACTGCGAAGCGCAATTCCGTACATCTACGCGCTGCGTCTCGCACCTAGTTTGGACGAGAGTGGTCGGGAATTGGGGCTCTTTCGCAAGGCGGCTTTGCATGTCTGCACCCGAGCGCAAATATCAGCCATGCTTCCAGGTAACTGTTCTGAGCAGATCAACCTGAAGGATGCCGGCGAAGGTATCGTCATCGGCGTGATGATCATCGTTATCGGCGAGTACCGGGAGTCATCCATTGGGTATTTGACGTTCTGGCTTCGCGTAGCTGAATTGGTGGCTGAGTTGCTAGGGCGGGATGTCGCTGCTGAGATTGGTGGCATACTCCGTTGCCGAACTACATCGGAGATGCTTGAGGTTGTTAGGGTTCGCTTGGGAGCCGATGCGGACGCCAAACTTGGTGAAGCAAAGTCTCGATTAGAGGATCGGTTCATGAGGGACGAGGAGCCAGAGCTGCCGATTCCTTCGCCATTGGCCCTGGTTGCTCTAAACGTTCAGCCGCTACCGCCAGCGATCCAGCCGAAAGGCGCGGCGGAAGGTGGCGGGGTGGTGACAGACGACTTGCTCACTAAGCGATCTTTTGAGCCTGTCCCGGGTCCAACCGGTAGGCCTGTCAAGAAGCGAAGGCTCGTAGTGACAGGCCCAGGCGGTGGCGGTGGCGGTGGCCATGGCCCACTGGCTACTGAGCCCACGACGTTTAAAGTCGTCGAGGCATTCGAGCGTTGCCAGGGCAGGTTCATCATCCCGGTCAGCCACTTACGAGGCTCAGATGCCTTCGGATGCGACTTCCTGAGTGTTGCATCTGAAGCTGTCCGCGATAAGGCGATAGCCGACCAATCCATCAGCGATGCTGATATTGTTCGGTACATTGAAGTAAAGGGAAGCAGCAGCCGAACGGGCGAGGTCGAGCTTACGGACAACGAGTACCGTGCCGCGCAACGTCTTGGCGGCCGATACTGGCTCTATCGCGTCTTTGTGGACCCGAACCGGGAATCGCACTACGAGGTAGCATTGCTAAGTGATCCGTTGAACTCCAAAGCTGTGCGTACCGTCACACGGTTCGATCTTGTTGAAGGATCTGGCGCCTGCTGGTACACGATGATCGAGAAGGTCGAAGAGGAAGACATATCCAACGCCGCCGGGCCGACCGGCTGACGAGAACCGTGGGATGCTGCGTCATTTGTGGTACGGCTACTGGTGGAGGCGGGGACGGTCGAAATCTCCAGGGAGTATTCGGTCGACACCGTCTGTCATAGCATCTTTGGTCCAGAGTCGAAGAAGAGGTAACTGCGTAAAAAGCGGTAGAATCCTGAAACTCACTTTTGCCCGGCAGCCCGGGGTGAATTTATTGCGTTTGCATAATGAAGTGAATTACGCTACGTTACGAAAACGAAAAAATGAAGCGATCCAAACCCAAATCCCGTCTGTTCGGGGCGGCTGACGCCTTCATTGACCAGCGGCTGGCTTTGGGACGCGTGGCCTTTCCGCTGGCGGACTTGATCAAGGAAACCGGGTTGTCGGTGACGGCGGCCAGAAACCAGTTGTTGCGGCTGGGAAACCGGGTGACGAGAGTTTCGCCGCGACACCAGTTTTTTCTGATCGTCAGCCCCGAACACCGTGCCGTGGGCGCGCCGCCCGTGGTGTGGTGGCTTCACGATTATTTCGAATGGCTGGGGCAACCGTATTATCTGGCGTTACAGTCCGCCGCCAGTTCATTCGGTTCAAATCCACAGGCGTTGCAGGTGACGCAGGTGATGACAAAAACTCCGCGCCGGTCCGTCGAAACGGGCCGCATTCGCATCCAGTTCTTTGTCAAACACACGATGGAGCAAACGCCGACGCAGCCCCTGACAAATGCCTATGCGCCGTTGCGGGTCAGCACACCAGAGGCAACCAGCTACGATTTGATTCGCTACGCCGCGCGCATCGGCGGAATTGGCCGGGCGGCGGAAACCATTGGTCCGCTGTTGCCGCTGATGCGCACAGCCGAATTACACCGGGTGCTGGAAATTGAAGACGAGCCAGCCTCGGCCCAACGTCTGGGTTTTGTGCTGGACCATTTAAGAGCGACCAAGCTGGCCAAGGTCGTTCAGGATTGGCTGCCGTCGCCTCTCATTCCAGTGCCGCTCGTGCCAGGTTTGCGCGGGAGTTGCGATGCTCCTGAAATTAAGCGGTGGAGAATTCATAACAACGCCGGGGAACTTGGACGATGATGCCGCCAATCACCCGCCGGGATGTCATCGCCCATCAATCGGTCGTTCCGTGGCCGAGCCAGGTTCAAGTCGAGCAGGATTTATTGCTGTGCCGGGCGATGGTTGCGTTATTCGATGATTCGTTTTTGCAGAGCCAGATTGCCATGCGAGGCGGCACGTTGCTGCACAAGGTTCATCTTGCGCCACCATCCCGCTATAGCGAAGACATTGATCTGGTCGTGGTCGGCAATCGTCCGGAGAGTCATGTTCGCAAGGCACTCGATCGAGTTTTGAGCGGTGTGCTGGGCACCCCGAAGCAGTCGGTGTGGAGCGATCTCAAATTGGCCATCCGCAACACCGTGAAACCTTCGCGGGTGCTGCGAATGACTTTTGCCATTCCTTCTCTCATGGAACCGGGGACGAACTTGGAAATTGTGGTGGAGGCCAATGTCACCGAGCGCACGCCACATCGTCCGGTAGTCGAAATCCCGTTTGAATTTCCATTTCGAGATGCGACGGTACGGACGCAAATCAAGGGCTATGAGATTCACGAAATGTTAGGAACAAAACTGCGGGCGCTGTTTCAGCGGCGGCGCGGACGTGATTTGTTCGACCTGTATTGGGCGTTGACACGAGCCAAACCACCCGTTGTTCCCGCCAAGATAATCGAGTCGTTTCAACATTATCTTCGATTGGAACGCAGCGTTGCCGGACGGACGGAATTTGTGACAATTCTGGACGCGCATCTGGCCGACCGTGGATTTTGTTCGGACATGAACCAATTACTCCGGGCGGGAATGGTTTATGACTCGCAGCAAGCTGGCGACTATGTGAAAACGAACTTGCTTAGCTTGTTGCCAGAACACTGAAGCATGTGACAACGACGATCTGCGAACCCCGTTCCGTCAAATTGCTGTTTTCGAGAACGGCCAGCGGGTGATGCGCCCGTGCTTAGTTTTCCTTGTTGATAGAGCCAGAGTTGACAATGGCTTTACGGAAGCCCAGCTTAGGACCGCCGTCGCCTGTTTCGGAAAAATCCTCGTGCCTGCGGAGGTTTTTTGATATTCAATTGGCGGCATGCCGAACCATCAGGAACTCAGCAATTTCATATGGCAGATTGCGGACTTGTGGCGCGGCTCCGTACCGGCCGCCGCGGAACGTTCAATCCCCGGTCATTCAGCAGGTGCGCGGCAGTCTCGGCGCGCACGAACAGGGGCTTGATCATCACAACCAGCGATTTCAGCAAGGGCGTCGAAGCAGGAGGCGGAACGCGCGGACGCAACGCCGGTTGGCCTGATGAACGGCGAACAACTCGTCGCCCTGCTAGTCGAAAACGAAATCGGCGTCCGCCGCACCCAACTTCAGTTGATTCAACTGGGGGAGAATCTCCAGGCCACAAGGGAAACGACCGCATGACTATACGCGAACAAGTTGTATCGCTTGAACCCGAGAGCAGCAGCTTGTCGCTTCCCAATCCTGCCGGTAGTGGTTCTCATTGCGAACGTCGAGACAGGCAGAAGGGCCACGAGCAAGACCGCACATGTTAGAACGGCGCAATGGAAGCCGAACACGGGATCAAGAAGCTGACAGAGGCCAACTGGCTTGAGCCTGACAAGGCGACGGCGATTTGGTTAGATGACGATGGGGGTTGCGCACATTCCGTTGCCTCAGCCAACTATCTCCATATGCTCTCGGAACCCAACTGTCACAAAAAGTCCCCCGTGAAGTGAAAAGGCTTTTTGAACCGCACGGGGGGCGACGGCATACGGTTGGTTTCTCTACCCACTGTTCGCGCTGGCCGCCGAGCAGTGCTACCGTGTAATCGAAACGGCGGTTTCCGAGAAGTGTCTGCAGATGGATGGCCCGCCGAGGAGGGCACCGTTAAAGAGGAAAGTGGATTGGCTCATTGCGAAAGGCGTCATCCCCAGAGAAGGAGTCTGTGTGGAATGCCTTGCGCAAGCTGAGAAACTCGGTTTCTCACCCTGAGTATCAGTGTATCTACGACCCCGGACAGAGCGTCGACACACTCCACACGTGCGCTGAGAACATCAACGTGCTGTTTGCTGAATGACGCGGTCAAGAGATGAGTCTGTTCTCCCGTTACATCGGCATTGATTACTCAGGAGCGGAGACACCGGTGAGAGCCTGCCCGGCCTGCGCGTCTATTCGGCCAGCGGAGGTGAAATGCCGGTTGAGTGCCGCCGCCAAGCCCAAGGAAGTATTGGACTCGACGCGGCCTAGCCGAATGGCTAATTGCCATGCTTCGCGAAACCACGCCAACAGTGGTCGGGATCGACCACGGGTTCTCCGTTTCCGCTTGCATATTTCGAGCGGCACAAGCTGGCCCACATTGGGATGCCTTTGACGATTTCTGTGCTCATTGGCCGACCGATCAGGAAAATGTCTACGTGAGCTTCGTCCGGGACGGCACATGTGGTAACGGTGCCGCGCGTACCGGGACGCCCAATGGCGGCGCATAACCGAGATCCGGGCCCGTGCAGCCAAATCCGTCTTTCAATTCGGCGTAACAGGACAGGTGGCTACGTCCACCCATGCCGGTATCCCTTGGTTACGCCGCATTCGTCGCGCACTCGGGACAACCGTCCATTTCTGGCCGTTCGACGGCTGGGGCCGCCGCCGAGTCGGCACGTCGTCGCCGAAGTCTATCCTTCCCTCTGGCGGCATCTCTACGCGAATGACCGGCGCACTCCCGACCAACACGATGCCTATGCGGTATGCCGGTGGCTTCAGGAAACCGACCAATCCGGGAGCCTCACAGTTTTTCGAGCCGCAGCTATCACCCCCTGACCGCACCATTGCCGAAGCCGAAGGTTGGATTCTCGGAGTGGCATGAATCGCAGGAAAATCTTGGCACCCACAAGTGAAAAAGTCTCATGAAGAAAACACGATTTCGACCACGTAAGAAAATCTTGAAGAGAAGGCCAAATCCTTCGTCACGGTCTCATCCATGGCTCGGGCCGTACGTCGGATTCCTGCATATCCCGTTCAATCTGAAAAGGGAGCAGAAGCGTTGGTCAAAGCCAAGAGAATCGGGGTTACCACAATGGCATGATAATACGTCGCGAGTATACTTCACGAGTTACGGTGACATTTTTCAGAAATGGGGCGTATTTGAAAAGACCGAGACAGAGGAGTTACTGTTTGAGAGTTGGTTCCGGGTGACGGAACTGGCTCGACCAGTGGCGGCCGGAAAGGGATGCGGCACAATCGCTCGCAATGCTGACTGACCATGCCGTGCGTGAACTTGAGGACCTCGCAACGTATTTCCCGGGGCTCCTGAAGCCCATCGCTCGAATGCAACCGCTTCGCCGGCTTTCATCTCTCCCCATCCAGAATTCAAAGACAGAAACCGAGAACTTCTCCGCGCACTCGAAGTAGGGCGAGATACCAAGGCGAACGTCCACCCGAACGCGAGATGGAGAACGAATAATCCAGCGACGAAATACACCATTCGTCTCATAGAATATGTAATTGCGATGCAAGGACAGATGCGTGAGTTACGGATATCAAGATAGCTCCAAAAGAAGGATCCAAGATTGGTCGTGGAGATCCCCAAATATCCGGCCTGGGTCAAGCAGTGTTTCGAGCTTCCGCCGTTCAATAGGAGAAACATCGACCAATGGTGGGCTGTTGCGAAGCAGGCATTCTTGGAGGGAATCCCGCATCCCGAACGTGAACCTGGGTTGCGACGGCTTGCGATCACGCCAAGCTCAAGGAAGATTCTTTACGACGCCGAAATCAGAAGCCTCATCCTGATGAGGATCAAAGCTGCAATGCGCGCGATGGCACATCGGTGATTTGGGTGAACTGAATTCCCCAGATCGCCCAAGTGGTAAGATTGCGGCTACTGCATTCGCTAATCTAATCTACCCACGACATTCGGCGGTCGCGAAGTCGTGGGTTTTGTTTTGCGGCGGAGCAGATATCCACTGAGCGTTTTGCCGTCCCGTGCAGGGCGCTGACAACGAAATGTCGGGAGACGGTACCGTGAACACGAATGAGCGACTTCTCAAGCTCCTTCAAGCCTCACCGGAGGTACATGCGGAGATTGACCGCATCCTCGACGGCAAGACCACGGCGAAATCTGAGACTGCCAGCACCGGCCCGTTACTTATGGGTATGGGTGAAGGTGCGCGGTTTCTCGGGGTGGGGCGAGCAACTCTGTGGCGGATGATCCGCGCAGGACGGTTGAAGAAGGTCGAGGTCCTCCCGGGGAGTTTTCGTCTTCGTCAGGGCGACCTAGAGGCCATCGCTAATGGGCGGACGCAGGAGATCAAATGACACAAACGCAAACTGAGCGACCGGGCGATCTTGGTCTTTGTCGGTCGGATGGAGAAGGGGGCGGCGAAAGAGTCGGTAGACGGTATGGAAAGATGGACAGTTGCGGGTCAATCAGTTGCGTGGACAGGTAATCGTATAGTTCCGGATATAGGTCGGTATTGTGAAACGAACCCAAGGCGAATTAACGAAGCGGGAGCGGAAGTACGCCGCAGCCCGCGGTGAAGGCAAGGGTACGACGGCATCGGCGCTGGTGGCTGGCTATTCGGAGGAGGTGGCGCGGAGCGCGGCCCATCGGATCGAGCGGCGTCCGTTGGTCCAGATGGCAATCGAGGAACGACGAAGCCAGATCCAAGCCTGGCTCGAACTGGATGGCTGCGGGCTTCCGCTGTTCTCACAGTCGATGAAGCAGGGGCTACGTGAAGGGAACCCGGCCACGCAGCGCCTGTCGTTGGAGAATTTCGACATTATCGGACCCGAAAGGATGCATGTGCTGATTCAGACAATGCACGAGCAGGTTAAGGATGTAGTCAGGCGGTCTGCGAAGATATTTGTGGAGTTCGTCCCGGGTGACCGTCGCGCGGACTTTGAGAAAAAGGTGGCGGAACTGTCCGGTCAAGCCCTGGCAATGAAAGCCAAAGGAGACGAGGATAACGGCCGTCCCGTTGGAGATGCGCCACAACAAACGTGACGGGGCGAGACGGCTACCTTTACCGGGTCAAAAACTCGCCCCGATGGTATCCGAGTTGGAGACGATATGAACCGTGGGATGCCGTGGTCACAATACTACTGGGCCGACTGGCTCAGCGAACCCACACTTGCGGTTGTGTGGGTACGCGGCGCGGGGATTGTGGGCGGACATGTTGGCGTTGATGTATCAGAGCGGTGAACCGGGCCGACTGATGATTAACGGTAAGGCCATGACACCTGACCAGTTGGCACACTTGCGCGGCGGTACTACCAACGAAGTGAAGTCTTTGCTGGCGGAGCTTGAAGGCGCTGGAGTCTTTTCCCGCGATGAGCGCGGCGTGATTTTTTCCCGGCGCATGGTGCGAGACTCGACCGATCGAGAGTCGGCGCGGCAACGCAGCAACGACACCGTACACGTGACCGGCAACAGGCATGTCACGCCGTTGTCACGCCGCTGTCACGGGTAGAAGCAAAAGCAGAGACAGAAGCAGAAAAGAAACAGAACAGAGAACTACCTACCGCTCACGCGACCGCGTTCGCTGAATTTTGGCGGGCATATCCCAAGAAGGTGAGCAAGGCAGTGGCGGAAAGGGCGTTTCGGAAGCTCGCGATAATCCCACCGAATCGCTTGTGGCAATTCTCGCGGCTCTGAAATGGCAGCGTCGGTCGGGGGCCAATGGATGAAGGACAATGGACAGAGGGGATTCATCCCGCATCCGGCCACATACCTCAATCAGCGCAGATGGGAAGACGAACCCGCCGCCTGCGGCGACGGCAAGAACGCCCAACATGGCCCCCACGGCAGCGCAACGGTAAACCGGTGAACCTCGCAGGCATACCGATCCAGAGGGAATCAGAAATGACCGAACCGAACGCGAACCCGGCTACTCCGACCAGCAGGATAGTTTTCGGCTGCAAGTTGAGCGCGGCAACATTCGATGCATGGGAAGCCTACGCCGCTCAGCATCGGGAGCAGAACGATCGAGATCCGTACGACTACGAGTTCGAGCAGTGGTTGCGGCGTTGTAAGGAGCGATTTGACAAGGCCGGATTCCCTGACCGACTGGTCATTTGGTTGCACCAGTGGCATCGTGGCGAGGTCGAGGCACAGAATGAAACCTGGCTGGCTCATTGGGAACGGTTGAAGGCGAGCATCGGCGGGCCGGGCGTCACGCTCGCGCTAACCGGCGGGCGCGGGACCGGGAAGACGCAACTCGCGACGGCGGCGGGATGGCATATTTGCTACAGCGGGCGCGGCGCAATCTACAGCCGGGCTGCGATGTTGTTCTCGCGCATCAAGTCGAGCTACGGGCACGACGCAAAAGAGACCGAGGCCAAGGTGCTGAAAGAGATCATTGGCACTCAATTGCTGGTGCTCGACGAAATCGGTGAAACGCGCGAGACGGATTTTGAAGGCAAGATGATGGCGAACATCGTCTGCCAACGTCACGACTATGGCCGTGACACAATCCTGATTTCCAACCAGAGCGACGAATCGCTTGCGCGCTCTGTGGGGGAAAGTGTCACTGATCGGATTGCCGAAGGCGGTGGCATATACACGTTCAACTGGCCGAGCTTTCGCAGGGTTGGGGTGTAACGACCACACATACCGCTCCGACAATAACCGCAGGGAGATTGCGCGCACCATCCGGAAGGTCTTAATTGCTTTGGAGGTCACGCGTCTATCTGTACGGAATGTTGAGTGGATATCTGGTCACCAATAATTGGCCCCTAAGCGGCGAAGTCTCATCCAGCAACACTTGCTGATTCTTGAGATCAAGACATCACCATCCCTCACGCCTTCGCCGTGCGCCCGACCCAGTGACCCACTTTTCTGAGACAGCGCGTGAGGGCGGCGTCCAGGCCGATCCCCAGTAATGCGGAAATCAATATCAGCAGAAAAATCGCCGGAATGTTGAACGTAACCCGTGCTGAATCGACTGATCGCCCGATACCTACCGTCGACCCCATGAAGTCTCCGGCAATTGCGACAGTCAAGGAGACAGCAAGCGCGACACGAAGAGGTCCGATCATAGAACCCAAAGTTCCCGGTGCTATCCACAGCATTTAGTTCTGGGGGACTCGCCTGGCAGGGGAAACGACAAAAGAGGGCCAGCGGGGTGGCAAATTCCTCTTTGCCAAGAAATTGGTTGAGCGTAGTATCGGGCAGCGAGTTGAAACCGGGAGCCGCCATGCCACAAGACAAAGTCGCCGCAAATATCCAGGAACTGATTGCCACAATGATTCACCTTGTGCCGAAGGGGTTGGGCGTCGAGGATTTGTCCGGCAACGAACAGTACAAACGGATGCAAACACTGTTTGATGAAGTTGTCGAAGATTTGATGTGGCATCCCGGACGACTCATCTATTTCCAAGATTCGAAAATGATGGAGCTCGGACAAAGTCTGGTGAATTTCCTTTGGGATGGCACCGACGCGGGTGAACTCTGGGACGAATTGCATAGCGGCGGGTTCAGCGGACTTCTAGTGAATTTAACGGGAGATTATTGTGACCGAGCCGTTCAACTCAAGCCGACATTCATTGCCGTCGAGCCGACACAGGAGGTGCGGCAATACTTCCAGGAGGCAATGCTCGCTTGGGTTCACGGTTTGGACCGAGCGTCACTAATTCTTTGTTGGTCTGTTATCGAAAACCTGCTTCGAGAAAAACTTTCCCGTCAGGACACGAAATTGGTGTACGAAGCGGGAAGCGGCAAGTCACTTGGCGGTCTGAAGGAAAAGAGTTGCCACGAATGGATTCGGTCAGCCAGGCGGTTGGGATGGCTAGATGATGTGGCGGTTCGACAGGCGGATGCGATTAAAAAGGCCAGGCGGGAGGCTGTTCACAGGCAATCATCCCCTTTGTCGAAAGAGGTTTATCAGTTCATCATGGACACCAAGAATATTCTCGAACAATTGATGAAGGTGCGAGTCGGCTCCAAGAAATGAAACGCCAGTATTTCTTGCAGATGGATGTTAAGCTGGGATATTGATCATAGCATGTTGAAAAGAATCTGTCTGATGATCCTAGCGATACTTCCGGTGGGATGCGCGACCGACTACAAAAGTGAGAGTTTCAGGGGCGGATATTCTGAAGTCCGTTTGGATGAGAACGTATTCACCGTCCGCTTTGCAGGAAATGCCTACACCAGCCCTGAAAAGGCCGCAGATTTTTGCCTGCTTCGGTGTGCTGAACTCGCTCTCGCACGTGGATATTCGTACTTCATCGTCATTGACTCGTCTCACTATACTAAACAGAGTACGGTCACCACGCCTGCGACAGCCTATACAACAGGAACCGCAGACACTTTTGGAACTGCAACCGCTCACGGCAACCAGGCGACGTATATGGGAACGACATCGGCGCAATCGACGACGACGATCTATGGAGGGCAAACCTATGTTTTGTCGAAGCCCCGATCCGCCAATACCATCGTCTGTTTCAAGGAAAAGCCAAGCGGCGGTGCGTTTGCTTTCGGCGCCGCTTTCCTCGTCAATTCACTCAAGGGAAAATACGGCATCGAACATTAGACAGGGTTCCATTCTGTTTGGCAAAAACTGCTCAAACCGTCCGATCACTGCTTAAAGAATTTGCCCGTCAGCTTTACGCCGTTCTGATCAACGCCTTTGGTCGTCAAGATTCCCTTGCCGAGGTTGCCCTTACCTTCAACAGTGGCCAGCAAACCACCACCGGTTTCAGTAACACTGAAGCCATCGACGGAGCCGCTTGAGGCCACGACCACCTGTCCTGTAGCGGTCAAGGAGCCTCCGATCAAACCTGAGAAATCAAACACGCCGGAGAAATCAGCATTCGGGGTCACCGTGAATGACTCTACAGCGGTTTGACCACCCTCCTTCACCGTTCCAGCCCAGTTTCCACTTACATCCGGCAATTGACCAAGCGGCTTGCCACTGAACTTGTATACCACTCCGTTGTCAAATGTCGCTGTACCCTTTAGCGATTTGTCATTGAATTTGCCAACAACGCTGCCTCCGACATCTTGGCCGCCCAGGGTCTCCGTGAACATTACAAGGATCGAACCACGCCCGCCGGTTGACCACGTTCCCGCGTACGTTGCAACACCGAAGGTCAACGTTGTGAGTGAATAGCCTGTAACCGTACCGTCGTCCTTAATTGTGATAAATCCTGTACCGACTTCTTTGACCCCGCCCGTCCTCTTAATCTGAACTTCCCATGACCCAACTTGGGCAGTAGCGACTTCAGAAATCACAAGAAGACCGCATAGTATCGAGATGCCTTTCACTGGTTTCTCCCTTTGTTTCGTATACGGCAGAATCCAACGTCTAATCCATTCCGAAATCAAGTCTGTTGGAGCGGCGGGAACTGGCTCGACTTGGTATCATCGACCGAACAAACGGGCACTCGTTCAAGACGTAATTGCCTGTAAGTAATTCCCGAACTACTTCTTCGCGGCCTTGATCTTCGCCCACCGCGTCCGTTGCGCCGCCGCGATCCTTGCCAGCCCCGCCTTGCTGAATTTTGGTTTGCGCCGCGTCGCGGGGCCATTCAATCTGATGCCGCCGAGTGCCCTGACCGCCGTGTCGATTCTGCCGAGTTCCTCGACGAGCCCTTGCCTCCGCCCGCGCAACATCTTCACCGCTTCGTTGTACGCCCCCATGATTACCTCACCTTATTAATTGTTCCGTTTCCCGCACCGCCCATGGTAACGCCATGCCGCCGGTTGTCAACCCTCGCCCGCACAGCATGTCGAGCAACGAAATCACGCGGCGAGAATTAGGAAATAAGTTGGAGAGTCGAGGCTCGAACTGCACTACTTTACGCTACGAGTTTTCAGCGCTGCTCAACCACCCCTCGAAGGGAAAGCGGATCGAATGGCTTGAGGAGGTAATCAAATTGGCCAACTGGCATGGTTCACACTATGCGTGTGATTTTCGCAGGGACGCCCAACTCCTAACGAGGTTAGGGTTCCGCGCACAATGCGCAGGGCCATCTCCCGCAAACTGTTGACAACTGGTGACATGCGTTGACAAAGTCAACACCGCTCAACACTTTTCTACCCGCACAGCAGCTCCAAAAAGTCGTTCCCATTTGGGAACAATTAGGAAGAGAACCTGTGGTATTCCTGTCGCCCATGATGGACGAAGGACCCAAACCGATTTCGCGGGTGTCAACAATGATTCCCAGGAAATTGTTCGCGCTTGCGAACAGCCCGCAAAGGAAGCCATGGCATCATCGCCGCCAGTCATGAATGAAGAACGGCAACAGAGTCAGCCATCTACCGGCAACACAATCGCATCGACATCAGTCCAATTGACCGTCAGCGAGGCTGCCTACGCAATTGGGGTGGACTCGTTCACAATCCTGGGCCTCATCCAGCGCGGCAAGTTGAATCCCACGCGCTCGCCCTCGGGTGAGATCATGGTGCCGAAAGGCGAGTTGATCAGGCTGATAGAGAAAGGCCGGTAATCCATGCTTAAACGCAAGGGTCAAGTTGTTGGGTCAATGTCCATCGTGCCCGGCTCGACCGTGCGGTTGACCCCCGGTCAATTGAACGCATACACGGCGGCATTCGAGGCCATCTCGCCCGAGTTCGACGAGTTGCGGCAGATGCAGCGGCAGGTGGACAAACTCCCGCACACCATCCTGGAGCAACCGTCCAGTTCACCTGACACAGTTGCCACCATCACTGCCGAGGGGATTGAATGGCAGAGGCAGGCCCAATTGCTGACGTTGCCAAAGAGCGCCATCTTTTTGTGTCGCCACCCAACGGAGAACGAGTTCGCCATCATTCAGCAGTTCCCGGCGGAGTCCGCGTATGCCAAGGCGAACGGCCAGGGTGAGATTCTGCTCAAAAGCGCCGACGCAGGGCACTTGGTGAGCGAATACACTGGCTGGGCGCAACACACCCTGCGCTTCATGGCCAGCAACCTCGTGGCCCATGCGCAACGCGTGGCATTTGACCAATTCCCCCAACACAATCCGGGCAGGGTTGTACGGGCCATCTCCGAGCGCTGCCTGCTGGCGGTGGGCGAGTCGCTGACGGTAATGGAGCCGGTACGTCAAACGATCCGTCATGCGCGGGGCATTGGGGTTTGAGACCATGAACCCGCAACGGGAACAATTTCTGAACCTGAAGGCGACTCCGGCACGGCTGACTGCCGAGGAAGCGGCTTGGTACTTGGGATTCGGCCCCCATGAGATTCCCATTCTGGTCGCCAACGGATTGCTCAACCCGCTCGGTCACCCACCCGCCAATGGGCTCAAATACTTCTCCACTGCGACACTGACGGAGCTGCACCAGGACGTGAAGTGGTTGACCCGCGCGTCCGATGTCATTGTCGAGCACTGGCGATACAAGAACGCCCGGAAAACGAATGCCGACGCTGCATTCCCGGTCACGACTTCGACAACGACAGAATCTGTTGACACGTGTGGACATCGTCAACGCCTGTCAACGCGGCGTGATTCGCTGGCCACTCACATCAACTCCGCCACCACCCGGCGTAACTCGCCCACTGCTCGCTAATGCAAGGAGCACGATCTGCCGTAGTCTCGTTGCCGATGAATTCGGAAGCCACACCCAGCCCGAACCAGGAGAAACGGGCAAGAACCGGCGGCGGTCCGGCGTTTCACAGCCGGCTCGATCCTCACGTTGAATTCATCCGCCAGCAACGGCGGCAACGCAAGACCTGGAGGCAAATCGCCGAACAGCTTCGCAGCGAGAAAAGCTGCCCCATTACGTTCCAGGGCGTACACGGGTTCTATCGCCGATACTTGAGACGCTGCGCCCAGCCCCATTGGGAAAGAGACGCGCCTTCTCCAAAGACGCAGGTTTCTCCGCGACCGGGAACCACAACGCAACGGAAACCCCTGCTCGCAGCCACTCCGGTGGCGCGTCCGTTTCGGCAACCGAACCCCGACAACATCAACCTCAACGATCCCTCGACTCTATGAACATCACTCAACGCATTCACTTGAATCCTCAATCCAAAGGCAATCTTGGCAAGAGCTTTGAGGCCGAATTCCGTACCGCCTGGCTTGACCGACTCGGCATCGCGTGGAACGGCTCCGATCTTGATGATCGTCATCATACCTTTGCCAGCCGCCACCCCGAGGCTGTCCGGTCGTATCCACTGGGCAACCAGCAAGAGAGCAAGACGGAGTTGCTCCGCTTGTTCCGCCGCGTGCTCAAGGACACCGCCCCCGTCCACATCATCGACACCCGCGCGCAAGCCGATGCCCTCATCCTCAGCGCACTGGAGGAACTGCAAGTCCTGGAAGTTTGTGCCGAACAAGGCGTGCGGCTGACGTTCTTTCTGTTTCCCACCGACGATACCGAGAGCATGACCAACGTCGGGCAGTTGTTCCTCCAGGCTGGTGACCGTGCGGATTACATCATCGTCCACAACCCGGCGAAAGCGCGGGGCGATTTGTTCCGTGGGTCACAATTGGAAAAGGAGATGATCGCCTTCGGCGCGCACTCCATCACCCTGCCGACCCTCACACCCACCACACTGCTGGCGGCGGAAAAGGCGGAGGCCATCGCCAAGCACGGCCTGAGCTTTGCCGAACTGTCGCGCGTGGACGCCGGTCATTTGGAACGGTTGCTGGCCGGCGAGATGCAGTGGGCCATGATGCGGATGTTCCAGCAATACGACGCGATTGCCAATCTGCTATTGCCCACCGCGTTGATTCCCAAACACAAATCCGTGGCAACGGTGGCGTCGCCTGTGGCGGAACCGAGTCCGGAACTCAACTTTGGAGACTAGTCATGGACGAGACGAATTTCGATGCGCTCTGTGAAGGAGCTTCACCCCAGGAAGCCAAACAACTGCGAAAGATCCTGTCCGAATGGTGCCAGGGAGACGAGGATTCGTTTCCCGTTCAACTCACCTTGCTGACCCGTGCGCAGTGGCGCGTGGCAGCGCGAATGCCGCAGCAATTGGCTGCGGCCCGTCAGCAACTCGATCAAGCGTTCGCCGAACATCAACGCCAAACCACCCTAGCCTTTGACGACTTTATCGACGACATGGCCATCCGTACCGGGACGCTGGAACAGATCGTTGTCAAGCACACCGAGACCGCAAGGAAGATCGTGGCCGAAATGCGCGTCGAATTGACGCACACAGAAGCGGCCGCCAAGCGCATCCAAAATCAGTTGGAAGCCGGAGTCGCCGAGTGGCAGAAAGCGCGGACTGACTTCATGACCGAACGCGACCGACTGATGGAAAGAGTTATCGAGATCAGGAACGGGTACACGCAACAGGAATGGTTCTGCGTTATCCTGATACTGGCTGCGGTATTTACATTCGGGATTGTGCTCGGTATGCGCATCGCCCACTGACCGACCCGGTCGCCGCGCTGGCCCGTGCCAGTGGCCGGCTCCACTCATTTCGTTACGCTGCCCCTGGCACGCGCCGCGACGTTGCTGGTTCACCAGCGGTCCGTGCCGTCTTCCGTCGCGTCCAGCGGGAACGACTATGCGTCCGTTCCGCCTGCCGCTCCGTCCACCGGCACCGACCGCTCTTGCACACTGGTTCGTGCCCACATTCGTTCGATCATCGGCGAAGTCGCGCTACCCGCTCTCAACGGAATGGGCGGCGTGCCTTTGCGCCTCAATTATATGGCTCCGCTCGCGCCGTCAAGGTAAGAGCGTCCCTGTTGCCCTTACGCTTCCACCTGTGACCGCGCTCGTTTCGCCACCGGTTGGCGCTTAACAGTTCACGCTCGCCCTCTCATCGCCTGCTTTGGACTGTCCACTATTTGCGCGTACCACGGTCGTACCCGCCCGCTGCTCGCTAACGCAGTCTGCCCCGGCCACCGTAATCTCCCTGTCATGCTCGCGGCCAAAGCACAATACAGTTTGCAGGATGCCGAGCGGTATTTCCAAGAGCACCTCTCCGTTGGCGATTACTACTCGGAGAACCAGGCCGTCGCGGGCCAGTGGATCGGCAAAGGTGCCGAGGCTCTCGGATTGTCTGGCGACACCCACAACGACGAGTTCGTGCGCCTGTGCGAGAATCTCCATCCGCAGACCGGCCAACGACTCACATTGCGGCACAAAACCACCCGCCGCGAGGTGGGAGCGGATGGCACCGAACATCAAAGCGCCAATCGCCGCGTGTTCTACGATTTCACATTCTCCCCGCCCAAGTCCGTGTCCATCGCCGCTCTGGTGGGCCATGATCGCGCGCATTGTCGAGGCGCACGAGCAGGCGGTGGCGGCCGCGCTTAGTCAATTGGAATCGTTCGCCGCAACGCGCGTGCGCAAGAACGGGCAGTGCACCGCCCGCACCACGGGAAATATCGTCGCCGCCGTGTTCCGGCACGAGACCTCTCGCGCTCTGGACCCGCATTTGCACAGTCACTGCATCCTGTTCAATGCCACCCACGACCCGGTCGAGAACCAGTGGAAGGCCCTGGAGAATTACGAGATGTTGGTGGCCATCAAGTTCATCGAGGGTCTGTACTACCACGAGTTGGCCCGTGCGCTGCGCCGGTTTGGCTACGAGATCGACAACAAGCCTCGGGGGGATTTTGAAATCAAGGGGGTTGCCCCCTCATTGATCGAGAAGTTTTCCAAACGGCACCAGGAGATCGACCAGAAGACGCGCGAACTGTTGGAACGGGAACCGCAGAAGGCCAACGGCAACATCGCGGCGATCCGCGAGCACATCGCCCACAAAGAGCGCGCCCGCAAGATTCGGAACATCAGTCTGCCTGAACTCCAAGCCTCTTGGGACGCGCAATTGACTCCAGAGGAGAAAACATCCCTGCGTCATCTGACTACCGGGCAAACCGCACCGGCCGTATCCAGCGAGATTCTCGCCAAGCAGGCTGTCTCCTGGGCTGAGGAACACTTGCTGGAACGCCGGTCAGTGGTGCATGAGCACGAACTGTGGCGGCACGCGCTGGAGCACGTGCGCGGGCAGAGCATCGGGCTGGCCGACGTTCAGGCCGTGACCCGTCAACGCGGCTATCTGCGCGATGAAAAGCATCCAGGGAAGGTCACAACGAAGGAACTGCTGCGACGGGAATGGGACATTGTGTGCATGGCCAAAGACGGCATTGGCCGGTTCGGCCCGTACTGCTCCGGCCATTCGATCCACAATTCCAATCTGGACGCCGAGCAACGTCAAGCCGTCGAGCGTATCCTGCGGTCGCGCGACTTTGTCACCCTGTTTCGCGGCGGGGCCGGCACGGGCAAGAGTTACACGTTGCGTGAAGTGTACGGCGCACTCCAACAGGCCGGGCGCACGGTCACGGTCATCGCCCCGCAACGGCAACAGGTCATGGACCTGGAAAAGGACGGCTTTCATGGTGCACAGACTGTCAGCGGCTTTTTGGCGCGCGGAATCCTCTCCCGAGGCGGCGTGGTATTGGTCGATGAAGCCGGACAGATCGGTGGTCGGCAAATGCACCAACTCTTGAGCTTGGCGCGAAGCCAACCAGGGCCGGGTGATCCTCTCCGGCGACACCCGCCAGCACGGCGCGGTGGAAGCGTCGGATGCGTTGCGCGCCATCGAGAAGTATTCAACATTGCGGGCCATCGAACTCACCGAGATTCGGCGCCAAGACCCGGCCCGGGCGAAGACACGCGCCGAACGCGAGCAGATTGCGCAGTACAAGGAAGCCGTCAAAGAGGCGTCGGCAGGCAACCTCGACGCATCATTCAATCGGTTGGACCGACAGGGAGCCATCGTGGTGTGTTCGCCATCCGACCAGGAACAGCGCCTTGCTCAAAGCTACCTTGCGTTGGCCGAGCAGCGTTCGTCTGTGGTCGTGGTCTCACAGACCTGGTCGGAGATTCACCGGGTCAATGAGCAAGTGCGCGCCGCGCTGAAATCGCGCGGCCTCCTCGGTGCCGAAGACCGGGCTGTGACCACGCTGGAGACGGTCGATTTGACCGAAGCCCAAAAACGGGATCGGCGGTTCTACAAAGAGGATACTGTGATCGTGTTGAACCGCAAGCGCAGCCGGGTTGGACAGGGGCCAGGTTTGTCAACTCGTGGACATCACCGACAAGGGCTTTCTTCTGAAGAATGCGGACAAGACTCGCACCGTCCCGTTCCGGTTTGTGGAGCGGCTCACCGTGTGCCAGCCCAAGGAACTCATGTTGGCGGCCGGCGACCGTCTGCAACTGAAGGCCAACGCGAAGACACGAGCAGGCCAGCGCCTTGCCAATGGCGAACTGGTCACGGTGAAGAAGGTCGGCGCCGACGGGCGAATCACACTGACGAGACGGACGGGTTCTGCAGAAGGATTACCGGCAATTCGTACGCGGCTTTGCCATCACGTCCTATGCGTCGCAGGGCAAAACGGTCGATCACGTCTTGTTCTCCGATTCGGCCATCAAAGCGGCCACGAACCAGCAGCAATGGTATGTGACCATTTCCCGGGGGCGCAAAGGAATCACCATCTTCACCAGCGACAAGGCCCAACTGCGCGAGAACATCCTGCGTTCCGGGAACCGCGAATTGGCGATTGATTTGGCGAAGCAAG
>CAVQGJ010000008.1:0-158342 GCA_963712025.1 uncultured Verrucomicrobiae bacterium
CGGGATAAAACTCCATTTCATCGGAGGGAAACTGTTTCAGCAATGGCAGCAACTTCTCAGTTTCCTGAATGTTTGGATTCAGCCAAGCCGCTTCCGCGTCTCGTCAGAATTACTGGCATCCTGTCATGGACGGCTTTCAGTAGCTCGTTGGCTGCGGTGGTGATGATGGTACAACTCAGGACTTCCTCTCCCTCTGGTGACTGCCAGCGCTCCCACAGCCCGGCGAAGCCAAAGGGCTGGCCGTTTTTCAGTACGATACGCATGGGCTGCTTCATTTTGCCCAATTTCTGCCATTCGTAGAAACCATCGGCTGGAATGATGCAGCGCCTGTTTTTCAGAGCGTTGCGAAACGCCGGTTTTCTCGGCCACCGTTTCGGCGCGCGCATTGATCATGCGATTGCCGATGCTAGGGTCTTTCGCCCACGACGGTATCAGGCCCCACCGCATTGGCTTCAGGTACCGTGTGCCGTCGTCACCCACCACAATCACCGATTGCGACGGTGCAATGTTATAACGCGGTCCCAAGGTAGAACTAAGATGGCCTGGTGTTGTCTTCAGGTCGGGAGGGCGCGAACCCCAATCAGGCAACGGAACCGCTCCGAAACGGTCGGCCACTTTCTTCAAGTCAGCGGTTAAGGTGAAGCGACCACACATTTGGGCAGTGTCGTCCGACCGCCCAAAGATTTCAAGCCGGCAACTCGTCTACTGAATGTTCATCCGATTGGCCCGAGATGCGATTCAGCCGCCGCGTCGCGGTATGCGCGAGTCGTTGGAGGAGTTCCAATCGTGTCGGCACAGGCACATCCTGCCACACCGGGATTCTCTCCAGCATCAGTGCCTCGCCCTGCCGAACCAACAACCCCCAGTGCAACGGCACCTCGTGGCCCTTGAGGATACCGTCCTCCACTACCAGGTAACAAAGATTCGCGCAGCAGTAGCGTGCGACCTTGTCAAACTTGGTCTTGCCATAGAGGCGAGCCTGCAAAATGGAAATCTCCCGAATCACCTTTCGATAGGTTTTGTGTTCGAAATTGGAGATGTCGATGGCGTCGTATTCAGCAAATAGCGACTCTCCTTTCCGCAATGATGGCTGGTGCATTCCCAACAGCCGCTCCAGCGTCCGCCGTCGTTCATCAAGCGCCTTCAACCGTTGTGTCGTCTCGGCGGTCGTATGCGAGTCCTTCAGGAAATCGGACCGGGCCTGTTTGCATTCGAACACTGCCGTCGTGCCAACAACGGGCTGACGGACCAACCGATGCGGCGCCTTCCCATTGCCGGGCAACGGGAGTCGCTCGGTTGCGGGCCGGTACGCCACGGCATCTGCTCGGTAGTTGGAATGGGGGATGCGGACCTCGATTCCGCAGATGGGGTATCGCTGCAGTTGCGCCCACTGCAGGGCCAGTTTCTTGAGCGTGGCGTGCGCTGGTGTTTCTGTACCGGTCATACAAATTATAGTAGTTGCCCCAGTCCATTCGAGCCTATTGACACCTAATACGGATAAGTGTACAAATGTACAGTATGGAATTAACCAAACGCCAAAAACAGGTACTGGAGTTTATTGATTTCCATCGTAAGACGACAGGAGAAACCCCAGCCTGCGGGAAATTGCACGGAATTTCAGTTTCCGTAGCGTCACCGCAGCCGCCGACCATATCCGAGCATTAATCTCCAAGGGCGAACTTAAGCGGCGCCCCGGACGCGCCCGTTCCTTGCATGTCGTGTCCCCGCTGGACAAACTCCGTAGCCAGGTCGTTGACATTCCCGCTTTACGGCACGATCCCTGCGGGTTACTCCGAGGAACAGAAGCAAGAGGCGGAAGGTTGCGTCAGTGTTGATGTCGCTACTTTAGGCATCCGTCCAACTGCCCGCACCTTTGCCCTCCGCGTGCGTGGCGATTCGATGATTGGTAAATACATCGTCGACGGTGATGTCGCGGTCTTCGAACATGGCTTAACGCCTCGACCCGGGGACACAGTTGCGGCACTGATCGACAACGAAAGCACCTTGAAGACTTTCCTAACGGAACGCGGCAAGCCGTACTTGAAAGCCGAAAACCCCAAATATCCCAAATTGATTCCCGCGACTGAACTGGTCATCCAAGGGGTGATGGTGGCCTTGATGCGCAAACGAAAATAATCAATCCACCTTCACCGTCGTCCTCGTTGTCGGTCCTACCTCCTTGCCTTAACCGGCCCCACAACATCCCGATAACGGGGACGACGAAGGGGGCGGACTGAAGGCAGATGCCCATGCAAAGAGCCATCGTCCATCTCGATGCCGACGCCTTCTTCGCGTCTGTGGAGCAGGCCGCCGATCCTCGCTTGCGCGGCAGGGCCATTGCGGTTGGCGGCGAGAAACGCGGCATTATCGCCTCAGCCTCTTACGAGGCACGCAAATTCGGCGTCTTCACGCCAATGCCGACGGTTCGCGCTCGCAGACTTTGTCCCAAATTGATCGTGCTGCCGGGTGACTACGAGAAGTACGAACGGTTCTCCCGCTGGATGTTCTCCTACGCTCACGATTTTACTCCGGATGTCGAGGTTGGCTCCATCGATGAAGGCTACCTCGACCTGACGGGTGCGAGGAAATCCCCCACCGACATTGCGCAGACGCTCCGCACCGCCATCCAGCAGTCCCTCAAGATCACCGTCAGCGAAGGGATTGGCAGCAGCAAATTGATCAGCCAGATCGCCTCGAAACTAAACAAGCCAGCCGCGTTCACGATGGTTCCGCGCGGACAGGAGACGAATTTCCTTCATCCACTCGCCAATCGTTGGCTGCCAGGCATTGGACCCAAGACTGCGGAGCGCCTGAACACCGGCGGTCTGGCGCGCATTGGACAGATCGCCGCCACACCCGTTGATTTACTAGCCATGCTCCTGGGGCGCGGCGCTCTCCAAATCCGGGAATACGCGAATGGCCGCGATGATCGTCCCGTGGTTCGTGAAGCCACTCCCGCGAAGTCTTACGGCCAACAGGAGACCTTCTCGGAGGACACCACCAACGAGGAATTCATCGAAGCGACGTTACGACGCATGGCAGACGGGCTGATGGTCAAAGTCCGAGAGGACGGCATGAGCGTCCGGACGGTGACAGTCAAAGTGCGGTACAACGATATGGCCGAAGACCAGCGCAGCGAAAGTCTCTCGGAACCGACGGATCTTGAGACGGACCTTTATTCGCGATTTCGACCCATGCTCAAACAGGCGTGGAAGCGACGTGTAAGCTTGCGGCTTGTATCGCTGAAGTTCACCAATCTTTACGAGGGATTCGTGCGCACGGAACTGCCGCTGGATGCCGATACCCGGCAACACGAAGCACGCCGTCACCTGTCGCGAGTGATCGATGAACTTCGGGGAAGTCACGGGCGCAGGGCCGTGATGCGTGGTCACGACCTGTTATTGGCGAGGGAACAGAAGCGGTCACAGACGCTTTCGCTAGTGCCAGCCGAACGAGTTATTCCACGTCCGCTCACTACCCGATATGTCCCGCTCAACGTCCACAGTTACTATTCATTCCTGGATTCGACGCTGTCGATTCAAGCCATAGTCGCACTCGCAGTCAGCCGTCATTTACCTGCCATCGCAATTACCGACACTAATAATATTCACGGCGCCGTCGAGTTCGCGACAGCCGCAAAGGCTGCCGGGATCAAACCGATCATCGGCGCTGAACTGCGCCGAGGCCGGTCACCGTTACTGCTCTTCGTCCAGAACACAAACGGGCTACCGGAACTTGTGCCGTATCCTGACTCGACCGGAGACGCTTCTGGAGCAGGACACAACCGGCCTGATCGCGGTCGGTTCCGACCACACACTCAAGCGACATTTCCCGCAACGATTCTACCACGCGGCTGATGTTGCGTTACCCGCCATCCACTACGCCGAGCCGCGGCAGACCGCTGGAAATATGATGTCGTACAGAGCGTCCGGACCCTGACGCTGCTGCGACAGGCGCATCCTGACAAGCGTCTCGACGGCGACTTCCACTTCCCCAGGGCTGACGAGGTGCTTGAGGCGTACGATGGTCGCAACGACGCGCTCGCTCGGACAATCGAAATCGCCGACCGCTGCTCGTTTGACTTCGATCTCGGGCGACTTCACTTCCCCTCCTTCAATCCGCCCGATGGTACGACTCCACGGTTGTTCCTCCGGAAGTTGGTGCTTGATGGGCTGCGGCAAAGGTATCCGTGTCGCGAAGCCAAAGTGCTGCCCCAGGTCGAGGAGGAACTGGCAATCATCGCCGAGGTGGGCTACGAGGAGTATTTCCTCGTGGTCTGGGACATCCTTCAGGAATGCCAGCGCCGTGGCATTGAGTGGATCACACGCGGGAGTGCGGCGGATTCTCTCGTCTGTTATTGCTTGCGGATCAGCGATGTCTGTCCCATCCGTTTCGATCTCTACTTCCGCCGGTTCCTCAACAAGGATCGGATGGCGCTGAACAAATTGCCGGACATCGATCTCGATTTTGCCCACGACCGGAAGGACGATGTTGTCGATCTGATCTTCGAGCGCTACGGTCCCACTCACACGGCGGTCGTCGGCGGATTCTCGACTTTCCAAGCCCGCAGCGCCTTCGCCGAGGTCGCCAAGGTTCTGGGTGTGTCGGAATACCAGGTGCGGCGGTTCACCGAAAAGATCCCGCACGCCGCAGCCCGCGATCTCGTTGAGGCGGTCGCACAAACACAGGAGGTCCGAGATCTGCCGGTCACCGAAGAGCCGTATAAATCAGCGTTGCAGATGGCGCAGTTCCTGGATGGCTTCCCGCGATACCCCAAGATGCACCCGTGCGGTCTGGTGCTTTCGAGCGTGCCGATGACCGATCTGGTGCCGTGTTTCGAGTCGAACAAGGGCTACCCGACGACGCACTTCGATATGGATGCGGTTGAAGCCATCGGCTTGGTCAAGATCGACATTCTGGCCCAGGGTGGACTCGCTGCGATGCGCGATGCCCGACAGTCGCTGGCCTCGCGGGGGATCACCGTCGACCTTGGGGGTCTTGAGCCGTGGGAAGATCCTGCCGTATGGGAAATGATCGCGGACGGTGGCGCACGGGCGGTGCATCACATCGAGAGTCCCGCGATGCTCTCCTTGTGCCGGATGTGCAATGTGCGCGAGATCGACGGGCTGATCGCCATCGTCAGCGTGATCCGTCCAGGTGCCGCCAACGAAAACAAGAAACAGCACTTCACGCGGCGCTATCAGGGGCTGGAACCGACCGTCTATCCGCATGCGTCGCTATCGGAATGCCTGAAGAGCACGTACGGAATGGTCGTGTATGAGGAACACATCCTCCAGATATGCGAAGCGTTCGCGGGATTGCTGCCGGGACGGGCCGATGTATTGCGTCGCGCATTGGGCAAAGAGAAGTGGGTGGAAGTCGAGAGAATCGGAGTCGAGTTTGCCGAGTGCGCCAGGCGGCTGGGTCGGACCGAGGAAGAGATCGCCGAGGTCTGGAAACTGGTTTGTGGCTTCAGTGGCTACGCGTTCTGCAAGGCCCATTCAACCGCCTACGGGGTCGAGGCGTACCAAGCGGCTTGGTTGAAGCACTACTACCCGGCGGAGTTTATGGCGGCTGTGCTGACCAATGGCAAAGGCTTCTACCGGCCGTTGGTTTACATCCTCGAATGCCACCGCTTGCGGATTCCACTTCTATCCCCTTGGATCAACGACCCGGGTCCTGGCTTTGCTGTGCGCGACGGCAAGATCCGCGTTCCAGCGGTGCGGGTGAAAGGGCTAACCGAACGGACACAGGAGCGCATCCTCGCGCAGCGCGAGCGAGGTGAGTTCGCTTCGCTGGAGGACTTCTGTCAGCGGGTTGGCGCCAGCGGTGAGGAACTGGAACTGCTGGCGCGGGTCGGAGCGTTCGACGGTTTTGGCCGATCCCGTACCGAGCAGTTCTGGGGGATTCAGCATCTGGTGGGTGGCAATCGTTACGGTGAACAGGCGTGGCTGCTGAACGACTCGTCCCGCGAGCGCACTCCGCCGGTGGAATTGAGCGAGCCGACGCATCTGGACCGGTTACGAGCGGAGTCCGAACTGCTGGATTTTCCGGTCTCGGGGCATCCGCTGGAATTGTATCCCGATGTGGCTTGGGACACTTACTGCCCGGTGGCGAATTTGGCGGAGCACACCGGTGAAACCGTGACTTGTTGCGGATTGATCATCGAGGATCGGCTACATCAGCAAGTCACGGGCGAACTGATGAAGTTCATGACCATCGCGGACTGGACGGGGATCGTCGAGACGGAGTTGTTCGCCGATACCTATCGCAGTTACGGGCTGGCGACGGTGCGTTATCCCGTGCTGGAAATCACAGCGCGTGTGGAACCGTTCGAGAATGGCAATGGTTTTACATTGCGGGTGATGCGGGCGGGGAAACCGCGCTCGCCTAGCCCTTATGCGGGTCGTAGATGGGATTGGTGTGCGAGTTGTTCCCAAACGAGAAAAAGGGTGGATCGAGTTTCTTCTAAACTGCGCCTAGCCAAGTCAGCAGTGTGTTTGCCGCGTGTCCGATCTAGACCCAGCGTTGGGCTTTCAACTCTTGCGTTGAGAAATCTGAAATGGCCCGAGTATCACAGCGAGTATCACAGCCCCTCCGCCGTTTTGCACCGCAAAAATAAAACTCGCGCAAGTCGTTGGACTCACGCGAGATGAAATTGGAGGCGGGTGTCGGAATCGAACCGACGGATAGGAGTTTTGCAGACTCCCGCCTTACCACTTGGCTAACCCGCCCTCCCTCGACCCCACCAGAATACCACGCCCTGCAGTTCGTGGCCACTGGAAAAAAGCTGGTGACGGCGGCACGGTCCATCTTCTATACTCCCCGCCCAAATGGCTGATACCTTCCAGCGTCTGTCCGTCCTGATCCCCGTCTTCAACGAGGCCAACACGGTCGAGGAGATCCTCCGCCGCGTCCGCGCCGCGGATTCCTGCGGCCTGGAAAAGGAGATCGTTCTCGTGGATGATGCCTCCACCGACGGCACCAGCGACATCCTCAGGAAGCTTCAGCCAGTGGACGGGCTCAAAATCGTTTCCCATCCGTTCAACCGGGGCAAGGGCGCGGCCCTCCGCACGGCTCTCGAACACGCCACAGGCGACATCATTCTCATTCAGGATGCCGATCTCGAATACGACCCGTCGGATTATCCAAACCTCCTGCGACCGATCATCGATCATCGCGCCGACGTGGTCTATGGCTCGCGGTTCACGGGCGGGACGCACCGCGTGTTGCTGTTCTGGCATTACATGGCCAACCGACTCCTCACGCTGCTGTCGAACATGCTCTGCAATCTCAACCTCACCGACATGGAAACCTGCTACAAGGTCTTCCGTCGTCAATGCATCGAGGGGATCACGCTTACGTCCGACCGTTTCGGCATCGAACCCGAATTGACCGCCAAGCTGGCGCGCCGTCGCTATCGCTTCTACGAAACCGGTATCAATTATGCCGGCCGCGATTACGCCGAAGGCAAAAAAATCGGCTGGAAAGACGGCCTCGCCGCCCTCTGGTTCATCTTCCGCTACCGGTTCTTCGACTGACGAGGGCCGGCGAACCGGCCCGTTTTCCCCCGCCTACGCACGCGCAAATTGTCGTAGTCGGCCCACGACCTTCGTCAGCGCTTCGATGATTTTGTCGGCATCCGCGCCGGTGTTGCCCTTGCCAAAGGAAAATCGCACCGCCGCCCGCGACAATTCGTGCGACACTCCCATCGCCTTGAGCACGTGCGATGGTTCTAGGGAACCGACTGCGCACGCCGATCCGCTCGAAACCGCCACGCCTTCCAGATCGAGCCCGAGCAACAGCCCTTCTTCCTCGCACCCTTCAAAACTGAAATTGATGGTGTTGCCGATGCGCCGTTTCGCGTGACCGTTGCGGTGGCCGCCGTTGACACTCTTCGCCACACCGTCGGCAAGATTCTCGGTGAGCCCGAACAACCGCACCTGTTCCTCGTCCATCTTGGCCGTCGCCAACTCCGCGGCCTTCGCCAGACCGACGATCCCCGCCACGTTCTCCGTGCCTGCCCGCCGATCGTTCTCGTGGCTCCCGCCGAACAACAGTGGGTCCATCTTCGTCCCGCGCCGCGCGTACAACACACCGCTGCCCTTCGGTCCGTAAAATTTGTGCGCCGCAATCGACAGCAAATCGACCCCCCAATCGCCCACATTCACCGGCACCTTCCCGAACGATTGCACGGCGTCGGTGTGAAACGTAACGCCGCGCTCCCGGCAGATCGCCGCCAGTTCCGGTATCGGCTGGATCGTGCCGGTCTCATTGTTCGCCGACATCACGGAGACCAACACCGTATCGTTGCGGATCAACTTTTGCAGGTCGCCGGGATCGACCAGGCAATCGCGGCTCACGGGCAGATACGTGACATCGCACTCGCCCGTCTTTTCGAGATACTGGCAGGCGTGCAGCACCGCGTGGTGCTCGATGCTGCTGGCAATAATGTGCCGGCCCTTCTTCCGCAAAGCGCGCGCCACGCCAAACACCGCCATGTTGTCGGCTTCGGTGCCGCCGCCCGTGAACACAATCTCGCCCTCCTGCGCGCCCAGCAGTTTCGCCACGCGCACCCGCGCATCATCGATCGCCGCCCGTGCCTCGCGTCCAAACACGTGCACGCTGCTGGCATTGCCGAAGTGTTCCCGCAGATATGGCAACATCGCTTCCAGCACCGCAGGATCCAGCGGCGTGGTTGCGTTGTGGTCGGCGTAGATGCGTCTCATTCCGGAATGTTTCGCGGCTACAAGATTCGAATCTCAAATCCCCGCGCCGTGCGTCTGGCCGATCATCCGGTCGCGGTCCGCGGCGGCCGTCTTCATCAACGTCTTGCCGCCCTCCTGGTACACCACCGTCCGCACCGGCACCGAATCCAGCAACCACACGTTGCCGCCGATGATCGATCCCTGCCCAATCGTCACAGCCCCCAGGATCGTCGCGCCGGCATATATCGTCACGTCATCCTCAATGTTCGGGTGGCGCTTGACGCCTTTGACGACGCGCCCTTTGGCGTCTTTCGGGAAACTCTTTGCCCCGAGCGTGACGCCCTGGTAGATTTTCACGCGCTGACCGATTACCGTCGTCTCGCCGACAACCACGCCCGTGCCGTGATCGATGAAAAAATGCGGCCCGATCGCCGCGCCCGGATGAATGTCGATCCCCGTCTTGTTGTGCGCCCATTCCGTCATGATCCGCGGAATCAACGCCACATGCCGCCGATACAACAAATGCGCCATCCGCTGCACCGCGATCGCTTCAATCCCCGGATACGCCAGGATAATCTCCTCGTTGCTGATCGCCGCCGGATCGCCCTCGTACGCCGCCGTCACGTCCGTCTGCAAAATCGCCCGCACGCCCGCCAGCTCGCCCAGGAACTCCTGCGTCACCCGCGCCGCCGTCCCCGCCAGATCGTTCTTGTCGCAGCCGTCGCACGGACGATACTCCAGGCTCCGCTGGATCTCGTTCTCCAACCGCCGCGCCAGCGACGACACCAGCTCCGACGTGTACTCGGTCAGTTGATTGGAATGAATCGGGTCCTTGTCGTAAAAGCCGGGGAACACCAGCCGCAGCAAATCCCGCGCAATCTCCACCACCGCCTCCCGCGACGGGAGGTTCACCCCGTCCAGATGATTGATCCCACCGCACTTGTGGAACGAATCCACCAGACCATCGACAATCAGCGCCAGCTTCTTTGCCATAACGCCCTCAATTTACCCGGGAATCCACCCGATTTCACCTCAATAATGCGCTCCCGTCCCTCCTGCCGGCGTGCTTAAAATGGGTTCGTTTTTGGCTTCGTTTCCATCAGTTTTCCACGCCGGCTTGGACAGAATTGGGTTCGTTTTGCAAAAACACCTTTTTTGCGCAGCCCCCGGTCCTGGGCCCAACCACCCCGGTAGGGCGAGCGTCCCGCTTGCCGTCGTTTCCCCATTGCCTACGGCATCTCGTCGTCGCATTGCCTGGCTGCCCGTCCACACCCCACCCCTTATCCATACCGCAGAGCATATCATGCTTCGATATCCAGTCAAGTCCAATCTCGATAGCCCGTCGTACGACAGAGACGACCGGCTTTGCGTCGTTTGGAGGGCCACGTTCCATCGTGGCCGTACGTACTTGGCATAACGCCGCTAACGGACAAGCCATTACACCGCGTCTTGGAGTCCAAAATCGATTATCATCTCGGCCAACTGGCGGCCGTCTACGGTCGCCAAGTTCAACTCTTCGCTAGTTTGCACACTTTCAAGATATGAGTCCAATTCCTCTGGAATCTCGCCGGACGTGACAAGCCAGCCCGTCGTCAAATCTTCTGCCTTCAATCCTTTGATCAACTGATCAATCGCGCCTTGTCCAACGTTGCCTTTGTAGTACTTCGCTTGCACGCCCACCTCAATAGGCGTGATCCCGCCAATTTGGAACGTTGCTTTGACATCAACACCTTTGTCGTTCTGTCGCGGAACAATCTCTACGCTGCTGGCACCGGCACGCTTCAAAACAGTGGCCACCAATCCCTCAAATTTGCGTTCATCCATATAGCCTTGCTGGATCTCTTTGAGGGCAGCTTCGACCATCTTCCTTCGCACTTCATCCGCGAACAACTTCTGGGTATCTTCTTTTGTCGGCTTCTCACTGGCAGATGCTAATACCAGCGCCTCGTGAATCTCCTCGATCAAATCTTTGGCATTTGCGGATGTTTGACGAATCTTCATCCGTGAAATCAGTCGTGACCGGGCAGCTGACCGCAAAAGCGGCTGTTTATCGTTCAGCCAAGTGACCAGCCTTCGGTAACTGCTATCGGCATCCAGTGCCGCCTTGCTATCGTCATAAATCGGTGGCCCGGCCGCGATTTCGGCCACGTAGAACTTTCCACCGCCACTTGGCACGACGACCCAGTCGCCGGGCTGCATCGTCTTCAGAAAGCGCCACATCGTGTTAGCTGCGTATCCAACCCGGTGACGCGATTTCTCCTTGTAGTACGTCTTTCGCAGAATCTCACGAAATTTCTCGTAACTGTCCTCTTCAATCAGACCTTTTGCCCAACACCATCCGTTGACGATGACGTTTTGAGGCAATGAAATGTTATTCAGTTGGCTGACGCCGCTCGGCGATTGGCGGAGAACGAATGCATTAGTGGGTTTGTTCATAGGTGTTCCACCTTTTCGTTAATGTCCGAAATCTACGCCGAATACGCCCAATTTCACGTCAATAATTCACGCGCAACTCTCACTCGTCATAACGCCCAACCCCTTCGCCGCGAATCACCTCGATTTCACCCGTATCATTCGCTCCAACCGCCTCCGCTTTGGCCGTTGTGCCGTCGTCGATACCGCAGTATAACGCTACCGATCCCGTATCAACCATCCCAATTCGCGCTGGCACGCACGTCGGTCGGGAACTCAATCAAAACCACCCGACGTTTCTCCCCTGGCCCCTCCAGGTTGAACGCGGCCGCGGGAACACGCCTGACTCTTAGCCGGCGAACGGCGTGACGAATAACCTGTTCAACGCCTGCAGTCCGATGTAATGAAGTTGCCGTAGACCCCGGCATGAATTCACCGATCGCTACCGAAACCCGCCGGCCTGAATGCCGGTCCGCTCTGTTCTGGTCCGCGGCGGCCGTGTTGCTGGTTCTTTCCGTGTCGCTGCATGTGTGGAGGATCGATTCCGCGCCGCCGGGGTTCAACATCGACGAGAGTTCCAACGGCTACAACGCCTACTGCATCGCCCGGACCGGGGCGGATGAATACGGGACCAAGCTCCCGGTCTTCTTCCGTTGCTTCGATGATTACTCCCATGATCCGGTGGTGATTTACACCATGGCCCCCGTAGTCGGAATGTTCGGCCTCCAACGCTGGGCGGTGCGCCTGCCAAACGCGGTCTTCGGCATTCTGGCCTCCATCGCGTTCGCGTTTCTGGTGCAGCAGCATTGCCGGAAACGTTGGCTCTCTCTGCTGTCCGGGTTTTGCTTCTCGGTCGTCCCCTGGCTCTTTCCCGCCAGCCGAAGCGCCGTGAGCGGCTACACGCCGTTGGTCTTGGAAATGATCATGGCTTGGTTGCTGGCGCTGGCGGCGTTGCGGAAACGGTCGTATGTCCTGGCGGTCTGCGCCGGCCTAGTCTGGGCATTCCCCATCTATACCTACAGCCTTGGCCGCCCCATGTCGGTTGTGACCCTCCTGTGCTTCGGGCTGGCGTTCGCCCGCGTCCTGGTGAAGAGATGGAAGGTGGGGCTGGCATTCGTGCTCAGCTTCATGGCGGCAACTCTGCCGTTGATCCCGATCCTGTACCTCAATCAGTCGGCCCTGACCAAACGCTTCGAGGACGTGTGGATCGGGAAGGCCGGGCAGTCGCGGGTTGGGCTGATTGCATCCAACCTCCTGTCCCGGTACCCGGACTATTTCAGCCCGGCGTTCCTGTTCCTCAAGGGCGACCCGAACCTGCGCCAGCACACGGGGCGCGGCGGCGAACTGTTCGTATTCCTCGCGCCCCTGGTCCTCGCCGGCCTGTACTGCCTGGTGCGGTTCGCCCGGAGCCGGCCCTGTTACCGTTTTATCGGTCTGGGACTCGTGGTCTATCCGCTGGCCGCCGCCCTGACGCCCGACCGGATGCACAGCGGCCGCTGCGTGCAGGGCGCCATTTTCTGGCTGTTGACGGCGGCGATCGGCGCGGATTTCCTGTGGCGGCGGCGCGTGCTGGGGCGAACGATCCTGCTGGCAACCTGCTGCGCCGGGCTGGTCGAAACGGGGTGGTACTTGAGGGATTATTTCGGCCCCTACCAGCTCCCAGCCGGTCACAATTCCAAGCCAACCTTATTGTGGCGCTGCAAGACTGTTTCCGCGCCCTCGGCGACAACCAGACTCTCTACATTTCCGCAAGCGCCTTTTCGCCGTTCAACATGATCCCGGGCACGGACTTCAAACCGTACTTCTACATCCACCTCCTCTTCTTTGGACGCATCGACCCTCTCACCTACCAACACGAGGGCATTCCCCGGGATCGCGTGCGCCTGTACGGTGGGTCAATCACCAGCCCCGGGCTGCTGCTTCGTTGCACGATGAACATCATCCCTCCCAAACAGGACCGCGCGTTTCCCGTGGCCGGAGCGACGTATGTCCCCGGGCAACCCACCTACGTCCGCAATCAGGAACCCGTCCCCCCGAACGCCGCACTCGTCGAAACGAAACCGGTTGATGGTCCGTTTCCCGCCGAGGTCAGGTACGAAGTCTACGAGGTCAAATAAGGAGTGGTCGCCGTTCTGGCGAAGGTGACGGGCTGTTCCGAAGGCCGCAAATCCAGACGGTCGCGTCATTGCCACAGGGGAATGTTACGCCAGCGAAATAATGCCCACGCCTTTCACCCGAATCTTTCGCTCCACTTGCCTTCGCTTTGACCGTTGTGCCGCCGTCGATACCGCAGTATAAACCTACCAATGCCGTATCAACCATCCCAATCCGCGCTGGCCAAACCCGCCGCATTCCGTCGACGGCTCGGACTCTTGGCCGTCCAACTCATCGCCGTGCAGGCTCTGTACCTCGCACTCGGCCTGTACCTGCTGTACAGCGGTTACACCGCTTCCACGGATGCGCCATCCCGGGCGCCGTTTACCATCGGCGCGTTCGCGTTCGGGATTTTGGGCGTGATCGCGTCCTTTCCCGGGGTAAAAATTCTGGCGCGACGACAACCTCCCGGCGGCGACTTCCCAGCGCTCGCTGCCGAACTTCAGCGCCGGTTCTTCATCGGGTTCGCCTTTTCGGAGATTGCCTCCCTGGCCGGGTTGCTCATCTTCTTTTTCTTCGCCGACATCACGGCCCTGATTTTCCTGGTCGGCGTGTCCTGCGTCTCCATCGCCGCCCACTACGTGCGTGTGCGGAAAATCGTGGACGACTTTGAGCGGACGCCACACTGAATTGACGCAGTCGTTCCCCGCGTGAACTACACCGGCACGGCCTGTCCCGCCGTCACCGGATGCGGATCCAGCGGATACTTCCGTTCCCGCCACGCGTCGATCCCGCCCAACAACGGCCGGACGCGCGTGATTCCGCGTTTGCGCAATAGCAGGGCGACCCGCGCCGCGGTGGCTTCGTTCGGACACGAGCAGTACAACACGATGTCGCGGTCGCGGGGAATCTCGTGGTGGCGGGCCTCCACCTCCTTCGGGGAGAAATGACGCGCTCCCGCAATCACCACCGGCTCCAGTTGCAAATCCACCTCCGACCGAAGATCCACGACGAACACATCCTGCTTCACCTCCTGCATCCGCCGCAACTCGTCCACCGTGATTCGCGCAATGCGCAGTTGGCGAAGCACCCGCTGCCGTTCGAGGTATTTCCACCCAACGTAAATCACCAACGACAACGCGATCACCACCACCGCCCAATGTCCCATCCGCCCCAACATCTCGAGAATCGGCGTTAACTGGTTGCTGAAGAAGAACCCGATCAGCAGGAAGCAGCCCGTGTAGAGAACCGACGCCGCTCCGTCGTAGGCAACGAACCGCGGCAGGCTGACACCGAAAATGCCCGCCAACGGCGGCGCCACGGTGCCGACGCCGGGGATAAACTTGCCCACCAACACGGCTTTCATCCCGTATCGCGCAAATACATCTTCCGTCTGGCGTACGCACGAATCCGGCTCCAGCGAGATCCGGCACAAGAGTTTCAGCATGCTGTTTCCCCGCTTCCGCCCGAGGTAAAACCATACGGTGTCAGCCAGCAACGAGCCGACCGTGGACATAATCGCCAGCAACCCGATATTCAGTTTGCCGGTGCCGGCCAATACCCCCGCCGCCAGGAGAAACGGCGCGCCCGGGACCGGCAGCCCCATCTGTTCGACAAAAATGATGGCGAACAAAATGAGCGCCCCATGACGAGCCAGATTGTCCAACATTTGATCCACAGGTGTTCGATGTCAAATGGCGTCAGCACCATTCAAGAAATCTGAATTCTGTCGCCACCGCACAATGCCAGTTGCCCGCGCCACTATAGACCAAACCGTCCCGCTTCGCTACCAAGGTTTATCTATTGACGGGAAGTGGGTGCGGACAATCATGGATGCGAATCCTGGAAACTGGTTCACACAAACTCTGTGGCGACTTCGTCGGCGAAGAGAATCCCGCGCTTGGTGGGCTGGAGTCGGTCGTGACTCCACTGGACAAGGTCAGCGGACAGCAACTCGGCAATCTGTTTGTCCCAGCGGCCTTTCACCAACTCGGCCGGCACGCCGGCGTTCATCCGCATCCCGAACGCGGCCCGCTCCGCGGCGCGTAACTCGGGCGTGATTGGCTCCTCAAAGCTGACCGCCGGCTTCTGGCTCCTGACCCCTTCAATGTACCGATCGATATCCGGCGCGTTTTGCCACCGCCTGTCGCCCACGGTCGAGCACGCGCTCGGGCCGAGGCCGACGTACTCCTTGCCCTCCCAGTACGCGATGTTGTGCGCGCATTCCCGATTCGGTTTCGCGAAATTGCTGATCTCGTACTGCCGATAACCCGCCGCCGCCAGCATCTCGATGCCGGTCTCGTACATTGCCAGTTCCAGTTCTTCGTCGGGCTTGATCAACCCCCGATCGAGCAGCGACCAGAAATGTGTGTCCTCTTCCAGGATCAGGCAATACGTCGAGAGATGCTCCGGCTCAAGCTGGATGGCCTTGCCCAGCGTCCGTTTCCAATGTTCCATCGTCTGGCCCGGCAACCCGAACATCAAATCCAGATTGATGTTCTGAAAGCCGGCCTCGCGCAGCCTCTCGTAGGACTTGATCGCCCCGGTCACCGAATGCACGCGCCCAATCGTCTCCAACAAGTCATCATCGAGCGCCTGCACACCCATTGAAATGCGATTGACGCCAAACTCACGGAATAATTTCGCCTTCTCACTCGATACCGTCGACGGATTGCATTCGATGCTCCACTCGCTGACTTTCTCCAAAGGAAGTTTGCTCGTGAGTCCTTCCAATACCCGCCGCATCAGCGGCGTGGTCAACAGGCTCGGCGTGCCGCCGCCAAAAAAAATGGTTTTCGGCGCGAGTTGCGACGCGAATCGGTCGAGTTCCCGCAGCACCGCGTCCACATAGCCTTCCATCTTCGCCGTGCTGCCCGCTTCCGAGTAGAACGCGCAGTAGTGGCACTTCGCCGCGCAGAACGGCACGTGCACGTACAGATGCTCGACTTTGGCTGATGGAATTCCCATACTTCTCGCGCAACGATAACCCCATCCATGACAGCAGACAAACCCCAAATCATCCTCGCCAGCGCGTCACCGCGGCGCGAGCGGCTGCTGCGCGAGTTGGGCTTGCGCTTCATCGTCGTGTGCCCGGACGGCATCGAAGAACTGGCGGGCGGCGCGGCGCCCGACGTGGTGGCCATGCAGAACGCGCAGCGCAAGGCCCGCGCGGTGGCGGGCCGTCATCCCCACTCGATGGTCATCGGCGCGGACACCATCGTCGTGCTCGACGGCAAGATTTTTGGGAAACCGCGCGACCGCGAGGACGCTCGGCGCATGCTCGGCCAGCTCGCGGGACGACGCCACGAGGTCATCACGGGCGTCTGTCTCGTGCACCGTTCCCTCGACACGGAATTGGTTTTCGCCGATACGACCCGCGTGTGGATGCGACCGCTTGATCCCGCCCAAATCGCCGAGTACCACGCCAAAATCGACCCGCTCGATAAGGCCGGGGCGTACGCCATCCAGGAACACGGCGAAGGTGTCGTCGAACGGATCGACGGCAGCTACAATAACGTCATCGGGTTCCCCACCGAACGCCTGCAGGCGACGCTCGAACGGTTGGGAATGTTTTGACGGCGCCCGGGGATCAATGCCAATCCCCTGCGCTCCAGAAGCGACCACTCGCGTCAGATGTGTACGATGACCTGTTCCTTCGGGAACCGGACCTTCGGGGCCATGGCATACTTGTCACCGGCGGACCGATAGCCCACAGCCGCCGCGACAATGGTGTTCAACCCCAATTTGTCCAAACCGAGGATCTCGTCGTACTTCCCGGCTTCGATGCCCTCCATCGGGCACGCATCGATTCCCAACAGCGCGGCGCTGGTCAGGAAGTTGCCGACGGCGATGTAGACCTGCTGTTCGGCCCAGCCATTTCGCTCGGCGTCGTCCATGCCCTTGACGATGCTGCCGACCATCATGTCACGGTAGTTCCCGAGCGATTCGACAGGCACCTTTCGCACTTCCGCGATCCGTTTGAGAAACGCGTCGATCTCGGCTTCGCCCAGGTTCTTTTTGACCGCGAACACGACCAGATGCGAGCAATCCGCCGGCTGGCGCTGCCCCCACGAGACGGGAACCAGCTTCTCTTTCACCGCGGGATCGGTGATGACGATGAATTTCCACGGTTGCAATCCAAACGACGACGGCGTGAGCACGAGCGCCTCTTCCAGCACCGCCCAGTCTTCGGCACTGATCTTGCGCTGCGGATCGAATTGCTTGGTGGCGTACCGCCAGCGGAGTTGTGTGAGCAGTTGGGTTCGTGTGCTCCTGGTTGTTTCAGCGTCGTTCAAGGTCGTTTTCCTTCGTTCACAGTTGCTCGCGCGGCGCGGTAGCCAGTACATCACCCCGCACCGATGCGACCCCCGCAACTCGTTCCAGTTCGGATTCCGCGATCCCGTCGTTCGTTTTAATTCTCTCCGCCTTGGCCGACCGATTCCGCGCCACGACCATGTAAATGGCCGGGACGACGAACAACGTGAACAACGTCCCGACGGCCATGCCCGTGACCAGCACGGTACCGATGCTGTTACGGGACCCGGCCCCCGGTCCGCGGGCCAACACCAGCGGGAAATGGCCGGCGATGGTCGCCGCGGATGTCATCAAGATCGGGCGCAACCGTGTGCCCGCGGCCTCGATGACCGCGTCAAGTTTGGCGGCACCTGCTTCCTGGAGCGTGTTCGCGAATTCGACAATCAGGATTCCGTTCTTCGAGACAAGCCCCACCAGCGTGATCAACCCGATCTGGCTGTAAATGTTGAGCGTGGTGAACCCGAGAAAGGCGAACAGCAACGATCCCGAGAGCGCCAGCGGCACCGACCCCAGCAAAATGATGAATGGATCGCGGAAACTTTCAAACTGCGCCGCCAGAACCAAAAAGATGAGGATGAACGACAGAATCAGCGTCGAGTTCAAGTTGTTGCCTTCTACCCGCAACTGGCGCGCTTCCCCGGCATAATCGATCGTGTATCCCTTGGGGAGAATCCGCGCGGCTTCTCCTTCGAGCACCTTCAACGCCTGGTCGAGCGTCACGCCGGGAGCCGTCGCCGCCTGAATCTTGACGGAGTTCAACTGCTGAAACCGGTAAATCGCCCGCGGTTCCGTCGTGTTCTTCAGTGTCGCAAACGTCGAGAGCTGCACTAGTTTCCCATTCGGGCCGCTGACGTAAAAATCCTTCAACTGATCGGCGTTCAACCGCTGCACGCGCGTGACCTGGGGAATGACCTTGTAGCTGCGGCCCTCGATGCTGAAGCGATTCACGTAGTCGCCTCCCAGCATCGTGCCCAGATCAAGGCCGACCTGTTGCAAGTTCAGCCCCAACGACGCCACCTTGTCGCGGTCAAACACAACCTCCGTCTGGGGCTGGTCGAATTTCAGGTCCGTGTCCGCAAACATAAAGATGCCGCTCTGGAATGCTTTCGCCACGATTTGATTGGCGAATTCGAGGAGTTCGCGCGGTTCCGCGGTGGACGCGATGACAAACTCCACCGGGAAATTGCCGCTGCCGGGCAGTGGCGCCGGCGTCGTCGGGATGATCCGGACACCGGGAACGCTGCTGAGTTTCCCCGATACGTCGGCGAGGATTTGCTCCGTGGACCGCTTCCGTTCGCTCCACGGCTTCGTCACCATGCCGGAAAAACCTCCCGACGGATCGGTAATCTGGAATGTATGCTCCGTTTCCGGCATCGACTCGAACACGTCGTTCACTTTCTCGGTGAACCGCGTGGTCTGGTCGATCGTGGCATTGGGTGCGGCCTGGACAATGCCGAAGACCACGCCCTGGTCTTCTTTCGGCGCCAACTCGTGTTGG
Organism: uncultured Verrucomicrobiae bacterium; assembly: GCA_963712025.1. Taxonomy (GTDB): domain Bacteria; phylum Verrucomicrobiota; class Verrucomicrobiia; order Palsa-1439; family Palsa-1439; genus Palsa-1439. The sequence continues at coordinate 19,027 of CAVQGJ010000008.1, forward strand.
GAAAACAACCAGAACGGCGCCATCAAGAGAATGACGATGGCGGCCAGGGTGATCGTCACCGGCCGCCATCGGAGCGTGTTGGAGAGAATCTGGACATATTTCTTTCGCACAATGTCAAAATGCCGGTTGATCATTCCCGCAAATCCGTGGTGGGACGTGCCGGCCCGCAGCAGTTTCGACGACATCATCGGCGACAAGGTGATCGCGACGACACCCGAAACAATCACCGCGCCCGCCAGCGTGAGCGCGAACTCGCGGAACAACGCCCCGGTCAGGCCGCCTTGGAATCCGATCGGCGCGTACACCGCCGCCAGCGTGATCGTCATCGCGATGATCGGGCTGAACAACTCCCGTGCGCCCTTGATGGCGGCATCGTACGGCGTCAGCCCCTCGTGCAAATGGCGCTCGACGTTTTCGACAACCACGATCGCGTCGTCCACGACCAACCCGACGGAAAGCACGATGGCCAGCAGCGTCAGAAGATTCAGGGTAAACCCAAACACCAGCATCAAAAACGCCGCGCCGATAAGCGAGATGGGGATGGCCACCACCGGTATCACGACGGAACGGAACGACCCGAGGAATAAAAAGATGACGATGACGACGATGATCAGCGTTTCGATCAGGGTGTGGGTCACCTCGTGCAGCGCGTCGTTGATGTACTCCGTCGAGTCGTACGGAACCCCGACATTCATCCCCGCAGGCAACTGCCGCCGGATCTCGGGAAGCTCGGCCCGCACCGCCTTGATCACATCCAGTGAGTTGGCAGTCGGCAACACCCAGATGCCCATGAACGTGGCTTTCTCGCCGGAGAATCGCACGTCCTCATCGTAGGTCTCCGCGCCCAGTTCGACATCGGCGACATCTTTCAATCGGACAATGGTGTTGTCTTTCTCGCGGACCACGAGATTGCGAAATTCTTCCGCCGTCCGCAGATCGGTGTTGGCGGTCAGGTTCACGGAGATCATCGAGCCCTTCGTCGCCCCGACCGCGGACAGGTAATTGTTGTTGGCCAGCGCCTGCCGCACTTCGGACGGCGAGATGTTCAGCGCGGCCAATCGATCCGCTTTCAGCCAGACGCGCATCGCAAACGTCCGGGCGCCGAGTATGTCCGCCCGCTGGACGCCGCTGACGGCGGTCAACTTCGGTTGAACGACCCGGGTCAGGTAATCGGTGATTTGGTTCTGGTCGAGGTCCTTGGAATAAAAACTCAGGTACGCGGCGGCGAATTGGTTGTCGCTGGTCTCGATGTCGATGATGGGCGCCTCGGCTTCCGGGGGCAAATCATTGCGCACCTGGGCGACTTTCGACTGAATCTGCGTGAGCGCCGCGTTGTTGTCATAATTGATCTTCAAATGCACCGTGATCGTGCTCAGTCCCTGGGCGCTCTGGGATTCGATGTAGTCGATGCCGTCCGCGCTGGCGATGACGCGCTCCAACGGCGTGGTGATGAACCCGCGCACCAAGTCCGCGTTGGCTCCCACGTAGATCGTCCGGACGGTGACGATGGCGATATCGCTACGCGGGTACTGCCGCACGTTGAGGCTGCGAATGGCCTGAAGGCCCGCCAGCAGGATGATCAGGTTGACAACGGTCGCTACTACCGGCCGGCGGATGAAGAAATCGGTGAGTTTCATGCCTGTCCTTCGCCGTGGATCGTCTTACATGTTCGGCGGATTCGGGTTGGCATCGTTGCCCGGCTGGACGCTGTTGTTGACCTGCACCGCCGCGCCGCCGCGCAGCTTGAACACGCCCGAACTGACGACCTCGTCACCTTCCTTGACGCCCGAGACGACCGTGACCTGATCGCCACGGCTCGGACCGAGCTTCACAAATTGTTGCTGGACTTCCTTCCCGGCCGAGCCGGCGGCGCCTTGTTTGCTTTTGACGACGAAAACCGAGTCGCCGTAGGGCGCATAGCTGATGGATGATGTGGGAATAAAAATGGCGTCTTTTTCCGGCAGGAGTACGTCAACGTTGACAAACATGCCCGGACGCAGCTTGTTTTCCGGATTCTTGACCGTGCCCTGAATCGTGATGTTGCGTGTGGATTCATCGAGCCGCGATTCGATCGCGGTGATTTCACCGTCGAACCCGTCACCCTCAACTCCCGCCGCCTTGATCCGGATTTGTTTCCCGACCGCAATCTGATCGAGGTCCTGTTGCGGGATCGCAAATTCGACGTAGATCGGGTCGACCGATTGAAGTGTCACGATCGGTGCGCCAACGTCCAAGTACTGGCCCAAGTCCACCCGGCGGATTCCGACCAGACCGTCAAACGGAGCGGTGATTGTTTTCCGGGCGATCAATGCGCGCGCATCGTCCACCGCGGCGGTCGCCTGTCGGAATTCGCTCTCGGCGATGTCGTAGTCCGACCGCGCCGACGCCCCGTCGGATACGAGACTGCGCTGGCGTTCGAGACTGAGCTTCGCCAGGTCCCGGCGGGCTTCCGCCGAACGCAGTTGCGCTTCTTCCTGCTGGCTGTCCAGCTTCACCAGAAGGTCTCCCTTCTTCACCGCCGTGCCGGATTGAAAAGAGATTTCCGAGATGATGCCGGCCAGGTCCGTGCTGACCGTGACGCCGTTGACGGCCCGCAGCGACCCCACGGCGCTCAACGCCGGCTGCCACCGCTCCCGCGTCGCCACCGTCGTCGTCACCGCCTCAGGCGGCGGGGCGTACTTGGCAAATTGCGCCATGCCCGCGCGAATCTGCATCACCTTCCAAGCCCCAATCCCCCCGATAAACAGCAGCGCCAGCGCCAGCATGATCAGCATTCGTTTCATCAGGGAACCGGACGCCGGGCTTTTCAGGGACGCGGCCACAGGAGCGTGTGACGGCACGGCTGGCGCGTTTGGATCCTGGCTGGATCGTGGAGATCCTTTTTCAGTTACGGGCGTATTCACAGTTTCCCTTCCTGGTTGGCGCGCTAAACACTGGAGTTTGATTCCACCGCGGCGGACTCGGTTTCCTTCACCCCGAGCAATTCGCGCATCCCGCGTTCCGCCTCCCGCAGGACCCCAAGGTCATTCTGAATCCGAGCCTGGGTCAGTAGTCCTTCATAGTAGGCAAATAATGTGCGCGACTTGGCCGCCGCATCCGGCGCGTCAATCAACCCCGCCGCATGGGCGTCGCGGATGGCCGATTCAAAATACTTCCGCTTACACTCCAGAATCTCCTGGATCTTCCCCGGCAAACCATCGTCCCGCGTGCCGATTTCCGAGCCTAACGAGAATTGTGGGCACCCCAGCACGTGACCGTACTTGGCCTTGATCTCAGCCTGGAACCGGTAGCTGTAATCACAATACTTCCGTAGCCGCTCCAGTGGCGGAATGGTTGCGGAGAACAGTGCGTCGAGTTCCGGTCGTATGCGGTTCCATCCCACATCAATGGCCGCCAACGCGAGATCGGCCTTCGAATCGAAGAAGTAATAGAAGCTACCCTTCTTGACGCCGGCTTTGTCGCATATATGGTCGATCGTTGTGCCGCCGTAGGAGCCGGTCCAAATCAGCTCCAACACGGCCTCCATCAATCTCTCTTTGGCATCACTGACACGTCCCATGATTCTCACCTTCTGACTTTGGTCTACCTATTCGCCTCTTTCAAAAAAATTTCAAAGAACAATATCCAAGTTTACTAAATAGTCAACTACTTTGACTCGTCCGGTTATTACTTTGTATATTACGCTCACTATGAATCACTTGCGTCACTAACACCAGCGCGTTGATCCCGCCGTCGTTTGAGCTCTCCAACCCGTTGGCACACCGCTTGCCCCTCATTTCCAAGCGGATCGGCGCGCAACACCCAGCGTGTTGATGGCGCAACGCAATCTGCTATCATGATGACAATTATGGATGGAATGGCGGACCGCGAAAACTTGCCGGTTGAAATCGCGCTGTTGGTGTCGTTGCTTTTACACGCGATGGTTTATTGCACCGTGCAATACGGCGCGCCCATCCTGAAGTTGCCGTGGTTGTCCTCCTTGGTGAAATTGGTGGAGGCAGCCCATATTCAGCCGACCCCGGCGCATCCGCAGGTGCAGACCATCACTTTCGTGGAAGTGAACGAGCCGCGCGCTCAGAATCAGCCGAACCAGGGCAAACAATCCCAGCAGTTCATGGAAACCGACGCGTCGCAGGTCACGGGCGAGAAACCGAAGAACGCCCAGTACTACTCCGACAAATCGACCGTGGCCGCCAATCCGAATAATGCCAGCGGCAAGGTGGGCGACACCCCGTATCTGAACGGCAGTGAGACCAAGTACAAGGACAAGCAGGTGATGAGCACCTTGGATGTGCCCACGCAATCTGGAGTTTCGGCCCCGCTCGTCATGCAGGCAGGCGCACCGGGAGCCCCAGGCCGGCTCGCTCAGCCGTCTGCGCCCGCGGCTTCCAAGCCGGCTCCGACACCGCCGCAGGAAAAAACGTCCGTCTCGCCCCAGTCGCAACCGCAGCCGCAATCCCCGGCCCAACCCCAGGAAATACCGGCCGCCGGGTTGAAAGTCGTGGAAGAACAAAAATTGGCGATGGCGCCAAAACCGACGGAGACGCCGTCCGTTGTAAACGGTCCGGAGGTCGCCACGCCGCCGGCGCCTGCCGAAGCGGGAGAGGACGGCGCTCCCGCGCTTGCCAGCGAGCCGGGTGTGGCCGGCCGCGAAATTGTGGCGCGGAAATCACACCTTGTCGCCGCGGGCGTCTCGCGTATGGGGGTGACCGCGTTCAATGTCGAGGCGAGTCCATTCGGCGCGTATGACAAGAAAGTCATTAAAGCCATTCAAAGCCGCTGGTTCCAGCTCATCGATCGCTACGGGATTTACGAGAGCACGGCAACCGTCACGATTTACTTCGAATTGTTTGATGATGGCCAGGTCAAGAATGTGAAAACCATCGACGGCGGCGGCAACAGCATTTTGTCGTTGTTTTGCGAGAAAGCCATCATAGAATCAGGGCCGTTCGATCCGTGGCCTGACGAACTGCGCGCGCTGGCTGGGAAAGAGCCGCGTCAGGCGACTTTCACGTTTTACTACTGAGACATCGGAAAAGGGAGGAGCTTCATGCCGGACTGGTTTTTTCGGGGCGGACTTGCCATGTGGCCGCTGTTGGTGTGCTCGATAGCGGGCTTGGCCATCATTTTGGAACGCGTCTGGGCGCTGCAACGGCGCCGCATCATCTCCCCGGAGTTGGCCGCGGCCATCGAACGGCGGCCGGTCACGCCCGAGCAAACGGAGACGGTGCGCGTGCTGAGTGAATCCGACACGACGGTCCTGGGCCGGCTGGTCCAAGCCATGTTCGCCCACGCGTCCCTGCCGAAAACAGAAAACGTCGAGGTCATGCAGGCGCTGGCCCGCCAGATCGTCGGCCGCATGGAGCGCGGGTTGACCACGCTCTCGCTCATCGCCGAGCTTGGCCCGCTGCTGGGACTGCTGGGCACGGTCATCGGCATGGTGAAATTGTTCGAGGACGTGGCGAAGAAGGGGCTCGGCGAACCGACGATGATTTCCCGCGGCATCTACGAAGCGTTGACGGCGACGATGACCGGCCTGAGCATCGCGATTCCGGCGCTGATCGCCTACATGTATTTGCGCCGCCGCATCGAGGTGCTGGTGCTGGAACTGGAACGGTACACCAACGAGTTGCTGACCCGCCTGTACCGCAATTCCCTGTAGGAATACGCCATGCGCATCTTCGATCCGGCCAAAGCCCAACGCCCGCCGGCCATCCGCCTGATCAACCTCGTGGACGTGCTGTTTATCCTGCTCATTTTCTTTATCGCCACGACCACCTTTCGCGCAAGCTCGCCGACGGCCGTGAAACTCGTCCTCCCCGAAGCCAAGACCGCCGAGGAAGTCGGCCGCGAAAAAGTCGAGCGCCTCTCGATTGCCGTCAGTTCCGACGAAACCATCTATCTGGACAACAAGCCCATCGCGTTGAGCACGCTGGAACAAACCCTGCGCGACGCGAAAGAGAAGAACCCGAAATTGCAGGTGCAGTTCTCCGCCGACAAGACCGTCACCTACGGCACGGTCGTGGCCATCGTCGATGCGGCGCGGGCCGCGGGCATCCCCGACATCACGGCGTTCACCAAGAAATCCGCGAAGTAACTCATCCCCGCTGAAAACAAAACGGGCGGCTGTGCCGAACACAGCCGCCCGTTGAATTTGTAAACTCTAACGGATTACTTCCCGCCGAGGATCGCGTCTTTCGCCGCCTTGGCGATGCGGAACTTCACCACGCGCTTCGCCGGAATCTGGATCTGCGCGCCCGTGGCCGGATTGCGGCCGATGCGGGCCTTGCGATTCACCAGCACGATCTTGCCCAGCCCGGGAATCGTGAACGAATTCTTCGCTTCCTTGTACGCCAACTTCACCAACTCGTCGATGAACAGACCCGCGCTCTTCTTCGACACGCCAGTCTTCTCCGCCAGAGTTCCCAAAACTTGTGACTTCGTCAACTTTGCCATAAAGCTCCTTACTGTTCTCCTTGGTTTAGGGTTCGCCGCAATACTACAAAAGTGCCGGAAACCTTGCAACTATTGATTTTTCAGGGGTTCGACTCCCGTGCCGAGGCCAAAAACGGGTTCGTGCGTCGCTCGTTGCCAATCGTGGTCACCGGTCCGTGCCCGGGAAACACGCGCACGTCATCCCCGAGCGGCAACAGCTCCTCTCGAATGGAACGCATCAACGTTTCGTAGTCGCCGCCGGGAAGATCCACTCGCCCCACCGATCCCGCGAACAATACGTCTCCCACAAAAACCACGCGTTCCTTCCGCTCAAACAGCACCACGCTACCCGGACAATGACCGGGACAATGAAACGCCTCGAACCGCAAATCGCCAACGTCCAACGGTTTGCCCTCCTCCAGGAAAAAATCCGGTTGGCTGGGTTCAATGTCCAAATCCAGCCCGAAATACCGCGCTTGCGGAAGAGTCAGCAGCGGGGCGCTCTCGCGGTGGATGCCGAACTTCGCCCCGGTCAACCGCAACAACTCGGCGTTGTCCAGGATGTGGTCCCAGTGACCGTGCGTGCTCACCAGCCGGGCAATCGGGGTGTTCCACTTTCGGGCTTGTTCGACGATCGACGCCGAGGTCCCCTGCGGTGCGTCGATTACCAGCGCCGTGCCGCCCGTCTTGTCCGCAACCAGATACCCATTGGTCGCCACCGGGCCGGCTTCAAAAGTCTCGATAATCATTCAATGCCGCGTGGTCGCGGATGCGCCAGCCTCATTCCTCTTCATCCTCATCCTCATCGTCTTCCTCGTCCTCTTCCTCCTCGTCGGCGTCTTCCTCATCCTCCAAGTCTACGTCCTTGTCCGGGCTCTCCACGTCTTCCTGATCGCTCAAATCGAAGCCGCACGTCGGACACCGCAGATTGTTCCGCTTCAATTCCTCGGGGTCGACGTCCACATTGCAGTTCGGGCACGTTACCTGTTCCATGCTTGTTCCCCCCTTCCATTACCGTTGCGCCGAAACAATAATAAAAAATCGGGCACGCGCAAGCGCGATTTGCGCGGAGGTCACTTCGCCGCCGGCGGGCGCAATTTGGCCAAATCGGCTTCGATCTTCTCCCGCTGCTGGGACGGGCCGCGCCACGTTTCCAGGCACTTCTCGTAGTTCGCCACCGCTTCGTTCGTCCGTCCATCCGCCGCGAGGAGTTGGCCGAGGAATAGGTAAAGGTGCGGATCTTCCACGTGTTCCGCCACGGTGCGCTGCAGCGCCCGGATCGCTGTCGCCCGGTCCCCTTGCCGCGCCGCCAACTGCCCCCGCAACAGCCACGCCTGCACCGAGTGCGGGTGCTCATCCAGCACCGCTTCCGTCTCCGCCACCGCTCCGTCGAGGTCGCCCGCGGTAGCCTTGATCTGGGCCTGCATCAACCGCGCGTAAAAATACCGCGGGTTCATCGCCAGCAGCTTGTCCGTCAGGTCCATCGCCCGTTCCTTGTGACCCGCGTCGAGGTTGATCACGGCCAAATTCATCCACGCCTCCGATGGCCGTGGATGAATCGCGATGGCGTCTTCGAACAATGCCTTCGCGGTATCGACCGCCCCGAGGACCATCAGGAAATTCCCCATCGTCGTCACCATGCGGGCGCGGAGATAGGCATCCGGGCCCGCCGTCTCGTCCGCGAGCTTGTGCGCGTACGCCAGCACTGCTTTCGCGTCCGTCACGTGCACGGGCTTGAGGCCCTTTAATTGCTCGTCGGCCCGCAATTTCGCCCAGCAACTCATGTGCACGAAGATGCACGCGGCATGATCGAAATACAGCAGGTCCCACACCCGGCTGTTCGCCAGGTATTGCACCAACGGGCGGTCGTCCGCTGTCCCGTATTGCATGAAGACCACCGATACCGACCGCTCGCGCATCCATTTCTCCCATTCCGATGGGTCGAACATTGCCCGCCGGTACCGGTCCACAAATTCCCGGCCGTACAGATTCGCGCGCCCATCGCAGAACGGCCGCCATTGCGGATATCCCGTCCAGATCAGCGGCCCGCCGGACAGGAACGTATTGAACAGGTTCAACCCCGCCGGCAGTTTCATCATCACCGACAGCGCCCGCGTCGGCACGATCGATTCGTCCACGCCCACGCCGAACTGGGCCGGCCGACTCTCGGCAATTGCCCAGCGGTTGGTGATGACGACGAAAATCAGGAATGCCGCCGTGATCGCCGCCGCGAGTCCTGCTGTCGCTTCGCCCCAATCCGAGCGTTTTTTTCCCGCGAATTTCTCCCGTAGCACCGCGAGCCCATGCGCCAGGATCGGCGCGGTCACCACCGCGTACAACGCCGTGAACCGGTTTGCGTGCAGCGCCAACACGCTCATCGCCGCCACCACCAGCGCGTGGGCCCATGGAAATGCGCGACGTTGGATCGCCAGCACCGCCACGAGCACCGCCGGGTTCAGCCAGAACATCCACCAAAATACCCGTAGCGCCCAGTTCGGCTCTGTCAGCAAGAGTTCCCACGTCGGTTGCCACTCGCCAATCGTTCCAGAGGGACTTGCGCTCCTCGTCTGCTCGATCGCGTGTTGCACGAGACTGATGCCGAACGGATTCACCAGGCACGCCGCGCACGACAACGCCAGCGCGCCGACGATCAACCCCAACCCACGCCACTCTTTTCGCCGGGCAAACTCGATCCCCTGAACCAGACCGTACATGGCCATGAGCCCGACCCCCAACACGAACGATCCGTGACTGTTCACCCAGAGCAACTCCACCACCGGCACCCACAGGAGTGCCGATAATTTGCCCCGCCGCGCGGCCTCCAGCAGGGCAATCGTCACCGCCGCGAACAACAGCATCACGACATCCGGTCGGACTTCGAGCCGCGCGCGCGACGCCACGAATGCCGCCACCGTCGCAAACGCCGCGAGTGACACTCCCGCCCCGTTGCGCTGGCACGTACGAAACACCACCAACCCGGCCAGGAAAACGACGAAGGCTTTGCCCACCACCAGGGCGTTGAATCCGCCCCATGAATACAGGACATAGATGCCGACCTGGAACAGCCACTCCCAGTCGAGCCACTCTTTCCCGTTCACCGTCGCTGAAAACGGGTCGGTGTGCGGGACCGCGTCGTGTGCGATGATCCACTCGCCCGTTTTCAGGTGCCAAAACGTGTCAGGCTCGGAAATCTTCTCGAGCGCCAGCAGAAACGGGAACGCAACAGCCAACACGACAACCGTGGCGGCAAGGATTTTGAGCGCTTTCCCGTGCATGAACGCGGCATTGTCGCCAACCTCCCGGCGTATTTCCAGCCCGATTCCGGGCTAGTGCGCCAATCCCGGCCCCGGAGGCGCGGCGGGCATGTTGGCCGCCGGATTCAGTTTGGCTCTCGCCGCCAGCAGACGTGACAGCGCTTCACGAAGGGTCTCGTTGTCGGGATCGATCTTGATGGCCGCGCGGATTGTCTCTATGGCGGCATCGAGTTTGCCCTGCTTCTCGTACAACGCGGCGCAATTGTAATACGCTGACAGGTTTTTCGGATCGAGCACGATCAATCGCCCGTACAGCGCAATGGCCTTGTCCAGTTCGCCGAGATTGGTCCAGATTGTTGCCACATGGAGGATGAGGGCGTCGTTCTTCGGGTCGAGCTCGATCGCCTTCTCGAATTTCGCCGCGGCGTCGCGGTACCGCCCCAGACTATCGAGCGCCGCGCCGAGGTTCACGTACGCCAGTTGATTGCTGGGATCGAGGTCCGCCGCTTTCTGGAGCGGCTCGAGTGCCTCCTCGTACTTCTTCATGTTAATCAGCGAGTTGCCCCAGTTGAGGTAGACCGTGCTGTTGCGGGAATCGATCTTTTCGGCGCCCTTGAGTTCGTCAATGGCTTCCTGGTACCGCCCCAGCTTGTCCAACACGTAGGCGAGATTGATGACGACGCTGATATTGAGCGGGTCATACGCCGCCGCGCGATGAAATTGGTCCAGCGCCAGTTCCAATTTGCCATCCTTGACGAACTGGATGCCGCGGCCCTGATACAGAACCGCGCGGGCGGGGTCGCGTTCGCCGACGGGTTGATCGTTCTTGAGCAGGTCCGTGTCGGGCTTCGTAGACGGTTCGTAGAGCGCCGCCACGAACAACATCAACGCCAGCGCGCCCGCAATCCAGCTGGCGGCGCGCTGGAATGTGCGAGTTCTGGTTCCCGTCGGGGATGGTTCTGGCCCGCTCATTTGCTCTGGCAAATCTACCAGACTCGCGCTATTTTTCGAGCCGGATCGGTCCGGGCGAGTCGTCGTTCGAGACAGGCGAGATGAATCTGAGTTTCGGTTACAATACAAACGGGTTTGCCCAACACAAACTCGAAGATGCGCTGGAGATCATCGCCGATTGCGGCTATCGCGGCGTCGCGCTGACGTTGGACAATTATCACTGCAACCCGTTCACCGTCGAGCCCGCCGATCTCAACCGTCTCCGCCAGACCTTGGATAAACTCCAACTCCGCGTGGTCATCGAAACCGGCGCACGCTATCTCCTCAATCCGCAGCGGCAGCGTTATCCCACACTGGTCAGCAGTGAAGGACGCCCCATCCGCCTCGAGTTCCTGCGGCGCGCGGTCGATATCGCCGCCGATCTCCACGCCGAATGCGTCAGCTTCTGGTCGGGAGCGCCCGACCCGGAAGTTCCCGAACATCAGGCGTGGGACTGGCTCGTCACCGGCTGCCTCCAACTCGCCGAACATTCCAAGCGTCGCGGCGTGCAACTCGCCTTTGAGCCCGAGCCGGGAATGCTCGTCGATGACATGGCCAAATTCGAGGTCCTCAAAAAACATATCACCAGCGCCCGGTTCGGCTTGACGATGGACGTCGGCCACGTCTTCTGCACCGAGACCGCGCCGTTCCGTCAGGTCTACGGCAAGTTCGCCAACCTCATCCGCAACATCCATATCGAAGACGTTCGCGACCGCAAGCACGAGCATCTCATGTTCGGCGAGGGCGAACTCGATTTCGTCGCCATCCTCCGCGTGCTCAACGACAACAAATACACCGGCCTCATTAATGTCGAACTCCCCGGCCACAGCCATCGCGCCGCGGAGGTCGCCCGCGCTTCCATCGAATTCCTGAACGCCATGGCCGAAAAAATCCCGCCGCCGACTTCACACGCCGCGCCGAAATCCGCTCCGTCCGCCAGTCACTAATTGCCGACCAGACCCATGCCCGCCAAGCGTATGATAAAATTTCCTTGTCTGACCATGACTCCGGCTGTATTGTGCGTCAAGATTCTCGGAGGCATTATTATGAAGATTGCGCATCTGATTGCTGTTTCTGCCATCATCCTCGTTGCGTCCTCGGGTTTTGCCGCCCCGAGCGAGTCCGTCGAATCCGCTGGCGCGTCCACCGCGTACCAGAAGGTCGATGCGATGTTTGGCGAGCAGATGGTGGCCGGCCAGCTCCAAGCCGCCGGACTGACCGCCCAGCAGGCGCGGGCGCACCTCTCACAGCTCAGTGACCAACAACTCGGCCAATTGGCCGCCCAAGCCGACATGATTCAGGCCGGTGGCACGGTCCAAAGTGGCGACGTAAACAGGCTTGGCCCCCTGGGTTGCATGTGGCACCAGCTCACTATCTTCGCTACCAATGTATACCGCCTGGTCTTCTGTTGGGCCGATCTGAAGTAACGCAAACACTTTCCTGCGCGGCCTGTTCCGAAATTTTTCGGAACAGGCCGTTTCTGCTATAGTGCCGGTGTGAAACCGAGCGCGGCACCCTTCGCCGAGAACCGGCTGCTGTTCGGGCGCGACGACACATCATCCATAGTCTGCGCCGAACCCGCCGGTGATTCGCAAATCACCGTCTTCCGCCGGCTTGATGGGAAATTGTCCATCGAAACCCAGCCGTTCCAACCGTTCCTCTGGCTCCCCGAGCAGGTCTACTTGCAGGGGTTCGATCGCAAGGTCGAGTTCGTGCCGCTGGAAGGTCACGGCGCGTTCAAATTCCTGGCCAAATTCCAGTCGTGGACGGATTTTCAGCAGGCGCGGAAGTTCCTCGGCCCCACCCCGTGCTTCGCCGTCAACGACCCCGTACAACAGTATCTCATGGCCACCGGCCGCACGTCGTTCAAGGGGTTGCGCTTCGATCAGATCAACCGCCTCCAATTGGCGGTCCTGACCGCCACCGACAACACACTGCAAGCGGTGCAGGTTTGCGATAACCGGGGCAAACAATTGGAGCTCACCGGCACGGAAGCTCAGATTCTCAAGAAGTTCGTCGAGACCGTCCATGAACGCGACCCCGATGTGATCGAAGGCCACGATGTTTTTCGCGCCGCGTTGACGCAGCTCACGGCGCGCGCCCGCATCGCCCGCGTGCCGTTGAAACTCGGGCGCGATGGCTCCGTTCTCCGCTCCCGCCAATCACGTGTCCAAATCGCCGAGCGCACGATCCAATACCCGAAACATGAAACCCACGGGCGGCACATCGTCGACACGTTCCTGCTCGCGGTGTTCTACGATATCTCGACGCGCGAACTCGAAGGCTTCGACCTCGCCGAGGTCGCCGCGCATTTCGGCATCCAGGAATCGGGCGCGGAGGCGGTGCGACGGATCAGCGAGCTGCTCAGCCCGAGCTACTTCGTCCAGGCCCAGGTCTTTCCATACAATTATCAGGATGTCGTCGTGCGCGGCAACGCGACGAAAATCGACGCGCTCTTCCTCCGCGAATACCTGCACCAGCGCCACACGCTCCCGCAGTTCGGCGAACCGCGTCCGTTTGCGGGCGGTTACACGGACGTGTTTCACGAAGGCATCATCCGCGACGTGTGGCATTGCGACGCGCAATCGCTGTACCCGTCGCTGATGCTCGCGTTCGACATCAAACCACGCGGTGACGAGTTGGACCTGTTCCTGCCGCTGCTCCGCGACCTGCGCCAGTTCCGGTTAAAGGCCAAAGCCGACGCCAAAACCGCAACGGACGAGACGCAACGCCGCCACCTCGACGCGATGCAGCAGACCTTCAAGATTCTCATCAACTCGTTCTACGGCTATCTCGGGTTCTCGCAGGCGCATTTCGGTGATTTCAACGCCGCCGAGGAAGTCACCGCCAAAGGCCGCGAGACGCTCAAGACGATGCTCGATTCGCTGCAGAAACGCGGCGCCCGCGTCATCGAAATCGACACCGACGGCTTGTACTTCGTGCCGCCCCCAAAGGCCGATCCCAAAACGCTGGAGCACGAACTGCAGGAGGCGCTGCCCAAAGGGGTCGATGTCGAGATCGACGGGCAGTTCCCCGCGATGTTCAGCTACAAGATGAAGAACTACGCATTGCTGGACAATGAGGGAAAACTTCACGTGACCGGCTCGGCGCTGCGCTCGCGCGGCCTGGAGAAATTCCAGCGCCGGTTCCTCGAAGAGATGCTGACGCTCGCGCTTCGGGGCGAAGCGAAGAAAGTGCCGCAGCTCTACGAGGATTATTGCCAGAAGATCGAGCGCGGCCAGTTTCCCATCGACATGCTTGCCAAGACTGAGACGCTCCAGGACACGCTCGACGTGTACCGGCAGAAAATTGCGCAGTCAGCCCGGAACCGCAGCGCCGCCTACGAACTCGCATTGAAATCAGGCCACAATTACCAGCCTGGCGACCAGATCACCTACTACGTCACCGGCGACGGCAAACGCGTCAGCGTCTACGACAACTGCAAGCTCGCCGCCGATTTCAACCCCGCCCGCCGCGACGAAAACATCGATTACTACCTAGATAAATTGAAGGCCTTGTACAAGAAGTTTGCGGTGATTATGGCGGGGTAGTGCACGACCTCAGTCATTGAGACTCGCTTGTCCGGCTAAAGTGGAGGGTTAGGCGATCCGTATTATCTTGATCCATTCGAGCAAGCTCATCTTCCGGAAAATCGCCTTTGCACTGGTGAAGGCCTTGTCTGCTTTCTTGTGAAGAAACCTCACTCCCTTTGGAAGTTTCAAGGCTGATCTGCCAACCTTGTTTAGGGTCACTGTAACTGAGCGCTTACCGATTACAATGCTGTCAGCACCCTTATAGCAGGCCAATCGCTGAGTAAACCTTTCGAGATACACCCCGTCCGTCCCGTGTTTGATCTGCTGGGCATTAAAACTTGTGTCCGCGACGATGTGCAGAACATCGTTCTTCTCGATGGTGGAACTGAACCATAGAGTAACCCAGTACACTTTGTTGAATTCGCCGCTCTTGATCCCGGCAAGGTCGTACACTTTCACAAACTTTCGGCCTCCAAGTCTAATTCGGTTGCCATTTCTGCAAGTCCTTCTACAATCGGCTTCTGAAATGGAGCGTGCCAGATTAGGCACGCAATCACAAGATGCTTCTCCCCGCCCAAATCATCCAGAAGAAGCGTGACGGAAGCGCGCTGACCGAAGAGGAAATCCGTTTCTTCGTCAACGGGTTCACCAACGGCGAGCTACCCGATTACCAGATGTCGGCGCTGGCGATGGCGATTTGCTTCCAGGGGATGAATTTCGACGAGACGATGTGGCTGACCCGCGCGATGATCGCGAGCGGCAAGATTGTGGAATGGAGAAAGCGTTCGCAAGCAGGGACGCTTGCGCCACCATCGCCTTTTTACGCCGACAAACACAGCACGGGCGGTATTGGGGACAAGACGTCATTGATCATCGCGCCGCTCGTGGCTTGTTGCGGCGTGAAAGTGCCGATGATTTCCGGGCGCGGACTCGGCCCGACCGGCGGTACGCTCGACAAACTCGAAAGCATCTCCGGCTTCAATGTAAGTTTGTCGCTCGATGAATTCCAGCGTGTTACGGACAAGGTCGGTTGTTGCATGATTGGCCAAACTGCCGAAATCGCTCCTGCCGATAAAAAGTTGTACGCACTACGCGATGTCACGGCCACCGTTTCGTGCCTGCCGCTCATTGTCGCGAGCATCATGTGCAAAAAACTGGCGGAGAACGTGGACGGCCTCGTGCTCGATGTGAAATGGGGCAGCGGCGCGTTCATGCGGACCCGCGAGACGTCGGCGGAACTGGCCCGGGCGATGGTCGAGGTTGGAAAACGCTACGGGAAACAAGTGCGCGCGTTGCAGACGGACATGAACCAGCCGCTCGGTCAAAAGATCGGGAACGCTCTCGAAGTGCGCGAGTGCATCGAGGTCATGCAGGGCGAAGTAGGGGCGGCCCCCCGTGGCCGCCCAGAAGAGGGCGAACGCGGAGGTTCGCCCCTACTCGAAGTCATCCTCGCCCTTTCCGCCGAGATGTTGCTCATGGCCGGAGTGGCGAAAAATGTTGCAGACGCCCGGCAAATGCTGCAAAAGAAGCTCGCCAGCGGCGAAGCGTTGCGGAAATTCGCCGAGATGATCGCCGCGCAGGGCGGCGATTCCCGTGTGTGTGATGATGTGAAGAGATTGCCGGCGGCCAAACAGACCAAGCCGATTGCCGCGCCGAAATCCGGCGTCGTGCAGGCGATCGAGTGCGACCAGATCGGCTACGCCGTGATCGCGCTCGGCGGCGGACGCAAGGTTTCGACCGACAAGATTGATTTTGCCGTCGGTTTCGAACAGCCGAAGAAGGTCGGCGATGCCGTGACGGCGGGCGAACCGTTGATGATCATGCATTACAACGACGCGACGCGGGCTGCCGAGGCGGAACGCATGGTGCAGCACGCCTACAAGATCGAGGACAAACCCGTGACCGCGCGGCTGCCGTTGATCGTGCAGAAGATCGACTAAGGGATCCATTCCGATGATGGCGAACGTAAAAGAGACAAAGGATTTCCTGGATGCCAAGCTCGCCGGGTTCAAGCCGGACGTGGCGCTGGTGGTGGGCTCGGGCCTGGGCGGCATCACGCAGGGCGTTGCCAAGCCGGTCGTCATCCCCTACACCGACATTCCCAATTTTCCGAAACCGACGGTGGCAGGTCATGCCGGGCAGATGATCTTCGGCGAGTGGGCGGGCAAAAAACTGATGGTGCTGAGCGGACGGTTTCACGGGTACGAAGGGCGCAGTCCCGCCGAGATCGTCTATCCCATCAATGTGGTCGATGCGCTCGGAGTGAAAGTGTTGATCGTCACGAATGCCGCGGGAGCCATCAATCCACAGTACAATCCCGGCGACCTCATGGTCATCGAAGATCACATCAACCACATGGGGATGAACCCGCTCATCGGCGGCGTCAATGGCGACGGGGGCGTCAAATTCATCGACATGACGCAGGCGTACTCGCCGCGGTTGCGCGAGAAACTCGACACCGCCGCGGAAAAGCAACAGCTCCCGATCTGGCGCGGGGTCTATCTGGCCACGACAGGGCCGAGCTACGAAACGCCCGCCGAGATCAAGGCGTTCGCCTGGATCGGCGCCGACGCCGTGGGGATGAGCACCGTGCCCGAGGTCATCGTGGCGCGCTATCACAATATCGAGGTCGCCGGCGTTTCCTGCATCACCAACCTCGCGGCCGGCATCTCCAGCAAGAAGCTTTCCCACGATGAAGTGCTGGAGGTGGGCCGGGCCGCGCAGGGCAAACTGGCAAAACTCCTGACCGAATTCATCGGGTCGCTGTGAAATCCGTTTCGCCCAGGTTCCGCAAACTGATTGCTGCCGCCGCGGCAGCGAGGCGAAACGCCCATGCGCCGTACTCGAAATTCCGCGTCGGCGCGGCGCTCCTGACGAAGAGCGGAAAAGTGTACACGGGCGTCAATGTCGAGAACGCCAGCTACGGGTTGACCAACTGCGCCGAACGCGTCGCGGTCGGAAAGGCCGTCAGCGAAGGGCATCGCCGGTTTCAGGCGATTGCGGTCGTCGCTCCCAGCGCGTCGCTCAGCCCGTGCGGCGCCTGCCGCCAGGTGTTGGCCGAGTTCGGCGAGATGGTCGTCATTTGCGCCGATTCGCGGAACCCAAAGCGGATTCATATCCATCTGCTTTCGGAATTACTTCCCCACACGTTCCAGCTGTGATAAGTAGCTGGCTGCAGGGTCTACAGCCATGAGCACAAGCTGAAGTCTCGTAACGCATTTGTAACCCCGGCGTTGTCTGGGCGTTACACATTCGTTACAGAATGCCGCCATGCCCGAATCAATTCTGATTGTCGATGATGAGCCAGACGTGCTCGACCTGCTGGTGTACAATCTTCAGAAAGCAGGGTACAAAACCATCACCGCGCGGGACGGCGTCGCGGCGCTGCAGAAGGCGCGCGATGAAGTTCCATCGTTGATCGTGTTGGATCTCATGCTGCCCCAGATGGATGGTACCGAGGTGTGCCGTCATTTGAAGGCGGACCCCAAAACCGCGCACATCCCGATCATCATGCTCACGGCCAAGGCCGAGGAGGTGGACCGCGTCGTGGGGTTGGAACTTGGCGCGGACGACTATGTGACCAAACCGTTCAGTCCCCGCGAGATGGCGCTTCGGGTCAAGGGCGTCCTGCGTCGGGCCAGCGGCAAAGGCGGCCCCGCCGAGATTCTCAAATTCGCCGATATCACCGTGGACATTGCCAAGCACGAGGTCACGCTCAAAGGCAAAGTTGTCGATCTGACGGCCACGGAATTCAAGTTGCTGACCACCTTGCTGGAGCGGCGCGGACGCGTGCAGTCACGTGACCGGTTGTTGACGGATGTGTGGGGTTATGAGGGTGACGTGGATACACGGACGGTGGACACGCATATGCGCCGGTTGCGGGAAAAACTGGGCAAGGCCGCTGACTACGTTGAGACCGTGCGCGGTGTCGGGTACCGCTTTGCGGACGCACCCTGAGAATTATCCATGGTGCAGTAGCGCGAACAGCCGGTAGACCACAGCCGCAACCACGGCTGAACACGGGATGGTCAACACCCACGCCCACACGACGCGGCGCGCCACACCCCAGCGGACGGCGGACAGGCGGTGAACCGCCCCGACGCCGATAATCGCACCCGTGATGGTGTGTGTCGTGCTGACGGGGATCCCCATCGACGCCGACGCGAACAGCGACGTGGCCGCCGCCAGTTCCGCACAGGCGCCATCGTAGGGCCGCAGTTTCGTGATCTTCATGCCCATCGTCTTCACAATCCGCCAACCGCCCGCCATGGTGCCGAGGCCGATCGCCAGGTGACAAACCAGGACGATCCAGAACGGAAATTGGAGCTTGCCCGAGGCAAACGCGGCCTGTTGGCTCTTCCAGATACTGGCATACAGCAGCGCGGCGATGATCCCCATGGTTTTTTGCGCGTCGTTTGTGCCATGACCCAGGCTGTAGGCAGCGGCGGATCCGAGTTGGGCAACACGGAACCAGCGGTCGATCTTGATGGGAGCCACCTTCCGAAACGTCCACATGACGATAAAGGTAAACAGCAGGCCCAGCACCAAACCGATCAGGGGCGCAATCACGATGAATTCCACCGTCGAGATCACCTTCGCCGTGTGAAGCACCCCGGTCCACGTTCCCGCGTGAACGATGGCGGCGCCGCCGAACCCCCCGAGTAATGCGTGCGATGAACTCGATGGCAACCCGCCGTACCACGTGATGAGATTCCACACGATCGCGCCGAGCAAGCCGGCAAAGATGACCTCGACCGTCACGTAATCCGCGTGCACCCACGTGGCGACAGCGTTGGCCACGTGCACCCCAAAAAACCATGCCGCCGCAAAGTTCCACCACGCCGCCCAGACAACCGCTTGAAACGGCCGCAACACGCGCGTGCTGACGATCGTGGCAATCGAGTTGGCCGAGTCATGGAACCCGTTGATGAAATCGAACACCAGCGCCGTGAAAAAAATCAGGGCGATATACGGGTTCTGGACGATGTGAAGCAGGTCGGAAAGAAACGCGGACATTCGGATCTCCTGTCGCCGCCGCTCAACTCATCTTGACGATGACGCCCTGGAGCACGTTGGCCACGTCCTCCAGGCGATCGGTGATTTTTTCCATCGTCTCGTAGATGTCCTTCCACTTGATGACTTCGATGGCGTTTTTCTCCGTCGCGAACAACTCGGCCAGCGCGGCATGTAGAATGTCGTCCGCCGCGTTTTCCACTTCGTGCACGGCAATGCAGTCTTGCATCACCTGCTCGTAGTTCTTCGCCGAGCGCATCCCATGGACGGCTTCCGCCAGCTTCTCACACCCGCGCACGACCTGTTTGGCAAGGTTGACCGAATACTGCGTGGGTTTTTGGATGCCGAAAAACGCCATGCGATTGGCGGCGGCGTTGGTCAGGTCCACGACATCGTCGATGCGGAGGATCATGACGTGGATGTCTTCCCGGTCGAGCGGCGTGATGAAGGATTTGTTCAACTGTTCCATCGTGCGGTGGGCCACGTCGTCGCAGGCGTGTTCGATGCCGTTCAGTTCGCGCGCGATGGGATCGGCGTCGGCATAGTGCTCGGTCAGCCTCAACAAGAGTTTTGCTGCGCCGACCGCGTGATTGGCTGCCTGGTCGAACGACTCGAAAAAATTGTACTCCTGTGGAATTAATCGCCTGAGCATGAGCCCTCTCCTGATAGTGATTGTGTAACGAAATTCCGACGGAATAGCAACAAGTTGCTCAGATCCACGGATGTCATTCCGCCCGATTTCGTTGAAACAACGCTCGCTGTCCGCTATCGTATGGCGCTAGACGCGTGAAACTCTCACTGCCATCGAAATGGTTCCTCGGGTTGGCAATCCTGCTGGGGGATTTGCTGTTGGTGGTGTATGTGGCCATTCGCCTGACGTTGCCGCCCTATTTGGTGCGCCAAATCGAGTCGGATCTCCGGCGTGACGCGTACGTCACGCGCGACGTGTTCGAATCGGAACTCCGGACGCGAACCACTACCCTCGCCGACATCAATCAGCTCAGCCACGATCTCTCGAAGCAGACCGGCCTGCGCGTCACCGTGATCGCCCGTGATGGAACCGTCATCGGGGAATCCGACAAGCCGGAAAGCGATCTGAAGAACATCGAGAACCATCTGCAACGGCCCGAAGTTCAACAGGCCCTTCACGAAGGCATCGGCAGCGCCACGCGCAAGAGCGGTACCATTGGCGTCAATCTGCTCTACGTGGCCCTGCCGGTTCGAGACGACAAGGTCGTCGGAATCGTGCGCGTGGCGATGCCGCTGGTGGAAATTCAGCAAACCACCGCGAGGGTACTCCACACCGTGAGCGTGTCCATCCTGGCGGTTGGCCTTGCCGTCATCCCGATTTTGTTCTGGCTGTCGAGGCGTGTGACCCGCCCCATTTTGCAGATGCAGAAAGCCGCCGGACGAATGGCGCACGGAGATTTTGCGGAGAAGGCGCCGTACCGGGCCCGCGGCGAGCTGGGCGAACTGGCGACTGCGTTGAACCAAATGTCGTCGCAACTGGAAGCGCGCATCCGCGAACTCAGTGAAGAAAAGGCCGATCTCAGCGCGATTCTGGCTGGCATGACCGAAGGCGTGCTCGTGGCCCGTCCCGACGGCCGGATTCGCCTCACGAACCAGGCGTTGCGGCACCAATTCGGCATTACGGAAGAGACCATCGGGAAGACGGTGTTGGAGGCGTTCCGGAATGTTCCCCTGCAGGAATTGGTGGGCGAGGTCATTCAGGACGGTGACGTCTCGGCGCGCGAACTGTCGTTCCTGACGCCGAACGAACGCACGTACGAGTTGAGCGCCACGCGTTTGCAGGGCAGTCACGGCGTGGTGACAGGGGTGATCATCGTGTTCCACGACATCACCCGCATGCGACAATTTGAGAATACGCGGAAGGAATTCGTGGCCAATGTCAGCCACGAACTGCGCACTCCGCTCTCGATCATCAAGGGATATGTGGAGACCCTGCTCGACGATCAACCCCCTGACGCGGAGACGACCCGTCAGTTTCTGCATACGATCCAGCGCCACTCGCGCCGGCTCGAGGCGCTGATTGCGGATTTATTGAGCATCTCGGCGCTGGAATCGCAGCAGGCCCGCCTCAACTTCGAGCCGGTATCAATGCGGGCGGCTGCCCAATCGGTTCTCGACGAGCTGACGCGCCAGGCACAAGAGAGATCGATCACCATTTCGCTGAAGATTCCTGATCAGCTTCCCGCCGTCCGTGCCGACGCCCAACGCCTGCATCAGGTCCTCTTCAACCTGCTCGACAATGCCATCAAATACACGCAGGCCGGCGGCCAAGTGACGATTCTGGCCGCGGAGAAAGACGGCACGATCGAAACGGCCGTCGCCGACGATGGCGCCGGCATCGCGCCGGAACACTTGCCCCACGTCTTCGAGCGGTTTTACCGCGTGGATAAAGCGCGCAGCCGCGAACTGGGCGGCACGGGTCTTGGCCTTTCGATCGTCAAACACATCGTCCAATCCCATGGCGGTCGCGTCTGGGCCGAAAGCCAGATTGAAAAGGGCAGCACGTTTTATTTCACCATGCCGCGCGTGTAGGCGACCGGAAATTCGTCACTATTCTGTAACCGATTCGCGACGGCAATGATGCAGCTTGGTGTCACCATTCATGGGGGTTATCTGATGGCCAGGCACCGATCCATTTTGATTGCTGAGGACGAACCGGATACCGCAAACCTGCTCCAGTTTCACTTGCAGCGACGCGGGTACCAGACAACCGTTGCGTCCGATGGTCTCAATGCCCTGAACCTCAGCTTCGAGAGACACCCGGATCTGGTCATCCTCGACTTGATGCTCCCGAAACTCCATGGATTCGAAGTCTGTCGGATGCTCAAGACCAGTCCGTCGACGCGCCACATCCCTGTGTTTATGCTCACCGCGATGGCGTCGACCGAGAATAAACTGCAGGGATTCAGTCTCGGCGCAAACGAGTACATGACCAAGCCGTTCGAAATATCCGAACTGCTGGCCCGCATCGAATCGCTGCTGCGGTTACCTCAGACCGAATGAGTTTTCCATTCTGTTGCCTGGATGCGTCCGGTTCGTCACCGCTCCTTGCTACGGATGACGTAGGCAGTAGCGCGGCTACCCATCAGGTGAGGTGCCACACCGTCGGCGCAAGGCTTGGATATCACCGTGGCGAAACAATTCCGTAACCAAACCGTAACGGGCAAAGGATACCGGAGCATTGATATGGCGATGACCCCAGCCAGGAGATTCCACAATCTAGCCGCTTTGGCGATCATGTGGATGATGGCCGCGAAAGCACCGGCGCAGCTGCTTATCAATGGAGCCGGGGCCACATTCCCGTACCCGATCTACTCCAAGTGGTTCGATGAATACGCAAAAGTGGATCCATCCGTCCGATTCAACTATCAATCCATCGGTTCGGGGGGCGGACAAAAGCAGATTCTTGCCGAAACCGTGGATTTTGGCGCCTCTGACGGCCCCATGAGCGATGAAAACCTCGCGAAAGCGCCCGCCAAGCTCCTTCACATTCCGACCGTCGCGGGAGCCGTGGTGGTTACGTACAATCTGCCGGGCGGCCCGAAACTCAAATTGGATGGCCTGACGGTTGTCGACATCTTTCGGGGAAAGATCACCAAGTGGAACGACGCTCACATCGCCGACCAGAATCCCGGGGTGGAGTTGCCGTCCCTTGACATTGTCGTGGTGCATCGCTCCGATGGCAGCGGCACGTCGTACATCTTCACCGACTATCTGAGCAGTATCAGCGATGCCTGGCGTACGGACGTGGGCAAGAACACATCGGTCAAGTGGCCTGTGGGTCTGGGCGGGAAAGGCAATGAAGGCGTCGCCGGTCAGGTCGAACAAACCCCGGGCGCGATTGGCTACATTGAGTTGGTTTACGCTCTCCAAAACAAACTCTCTTTTGCGGACATTAAGAATTCCAGCGGCAAGTACGTGTCTGCGTCGTTGAATTCTGTGACCGCGGCCGTCGCAACGGCCAGGGTGCCCGACGATTTCCGGTTCTCGGTGGTCAATGCCCCCGGTGCTGACGCTTATCCGATCGCCGGCGCCACATGGCTCCTCGTGTACGAAACACAAAAGGACCCATCCAAGGGCAGGAAACTGGTGGAATTCCTCAACTGGGCGCTTACCAGTGGAGAACAACTGGCCGGGTCGCTGAATTACGCGCCGCTCCCCAAGAGCCTCCAGGAACGCGCCCTGGCTCGCGTCAAAGAGATCAAGTTCTAAGTTGTCAAGCCGCTCGACGAGTTGTCGGCCGGCGGTGGGAGAGAGAACGCCGCAGACGCTCTCTGCCCCCGAATGGGTTGGTAGATGGATCAATATAGGTAATATGGCTGAGTCCCTTACCGCAACATCGCAAAGATTTGTCGACGTGCGTCTGGCGCAACCGTCACAACTCGGCGATCGCCTGTTTAAGTGGCTGGCCATGGGCATGGGCCTGTCGGTCGGCGTATTGATTGTTCTGGTCGGCGTCACGCTCTGGCATGGGGCCGCGCCTGCCGTCCACCAATTTGGTCCGCAGTTTCTCACGAGTTCGTCCTGGGATCCCGTGCAAGAGGTCTTCGGCGCCTTGCCATTCATTTACGGCACCCTCGTGTCTTCGTTGATCGGGCTGGTCATTGCGGTGCCACTGAGCGTCGGCTCCGCCGTGTTTCTGACCGAATTGGCGCCGGTTCGGGCGCGCCAGCCCATTGTCTCGGTCATTGAGATGCTCTCCGCCGTGCCCAGTGTGATTTTTGGCTTGTGGGGCATCTTCGTCCTGGTTCCGTGGTTGCGAGTCCATGTATTTCCCTTGCTCCAACACCTGTTCGGATTTCTGCCGTTGTTCCAGGGTCCCAATTATGGTGTCAGTATGCTGGCCGCGGGAATCATTATTGCCATCATGATCCTGCCGATCATCACGTCGGTTTCCCGGGAGATCCTTCGTTCGGTGCCCGATTTGCAACGCGAGGCCGCGTACGCTTTGGGCGCCACCCGCTGGGAAGTCACTCGCATTGCGGTGCTCAGCTACGCCAAGCGGGGATTGTTCGGCGCCGTCGTGCTCGGTCTGGGGCGCGCACTCGGAGAAACGATGGCGGTGACGATGTTGATCGGCAACCGCCCGGAGATTTCCGCATCGCTGCTGGCGCCCGGCTACACGCTGGCCAGCGTGATTGCCAACGAATTCTCGGAAGCCACAACCGACCTGTACTTGTCCGCCCTGTTTGAAATTGGTCTGGTGCTGTTCGGCGTTACGATTCTCACCAACATCCTGGCGCAATTGCTCATCGCGTCCACAACCGGCCCGAAGGCAAGTCGAGCAGTCCAGTGACGCCATGATTATCAGCGCGAACTCCCCCTATCACGCGTGGCGGAAGTTAAAGGACGTCACCATGTCCGTCTTGTCGCTGGTGTGCGCCATCCTGGTCGTCATGCCGCTGGGCCTTATTTTATTTTATCTCCTCAAGGAGGGAGCCACTTCGGTTGACTGGCGATTTTTCACCCAACTCCCCAAACCGGTGGGCGAGGTTGGCGGTGGAATGGCCAATGCCATCGTGGGAACGTTGACCCTCCTGGCACTGGCATCGCTCATCGGCGTGCCCGTCGGCGTGATGGGAGGCGTGTACCTGTCGGAGTATGGCACCGAGCGGGTCAATTGGTGGATTCGCTTTGGGGCGGACGTGCTGAACGGCGTGCCGTCGATCGTCTGGGGCATCGTAGCGTACGCGCTGGTCGTGGTGCCGATGAAAGGATTCTCCGCGTACGCCGGCGGCATCGCGCTGGGATTCATGATGGTCCCGCTGATTATCCGCACAACGGAAGAAGTGCTGTTGCTGGTTCCCAATGGTTATCGCGAGGCGGCCCTGGCCCTGGGGATCTCCCGGTGGAAGATCATCGTCAACATCGTGATGAAGACCGCTCTTCGGGGGATTGTGACCGGCGTACTGCTGGCGGGCGCCCGCATTGCCGGCGAGACCGCACCGCTCTTGTTCACGGCTTTCGGCAATCGGTTTTGGACGCACCACCTGAGAGATCCCATTGCCGCGTTGCCGCTCCAGATATTCGCCTATGCCATCTCCCCGTACAACGATTGGCATCGCCAGGCGTGGGCGGGGGCGCTGGTGTTGATCATGATCATCTTCTTCATCAATATCGGTGTGCGGGCACTCACTCAAGGACGATTCTCCGGAGCGCCCAAATGAATGTAAACACACCGGCGACGCATCCCAAACGGGAGACCAACCCGACGACGACCGAAAAGAATCTGCGGCCGGCTTTGACCGTCCTCGCCGCCGCCATCCGCCAGGAGACAGCTTCCCGCGGCACGCCTGTCTCCGAGGTGGCGTTTGAAGTAGACGACCTCTGTTGCTGGTTCGGCCAGCATCCGGCGGTTTCCGACCTGAATCTGCGCGTGCCCGCGAAGGCCGTCACGGCCATCATCGGCCCCAGTGGTTGCGGGAAGTCCACGTTCCTGCGTTGCCTGAACCGCATGCACGAACTGGTGCGCGGCAGCCGGTTGAGCGGCCGAATCCGCCTGTTTGGAGAGGACATCTACGGGCCGCACGTGGACGCGACGCTCGTGCGCCGGCGCGTCGGCATGGTGTTCCAAAAATCCAATCCGTTCCCCACGATGAGCATTGGCGAGAATGTCACCGTGGGTCTGCGTCTCAACGGCGTGCGCGCGCGGGCAATCCTCGACGAGCGCACGGAACGGGCGTTGCGGATGGCCGCGCTGTGGGAGGAAGTCAAGGACCACCTGGATCGACCGGGCACGAGTTTATCCGGTGGCCAGCAGCAACGGCTGTGCATCGCCCGGGCGCTGGCGGTACAGCCCGAAGTCCTCCTGATGGATGAGCCCGCCTCGGCTCTCGATCCAATTGCCACCATGAAAATCGAGGAGTTGATTCAGGAGTTGAAAAAGGATTATACCATCGTGATCGTGACGCACAACATGCAGCAGGCGGCCCGGTGCAGCGATTATACGGCGTTCCTCTACATGGGACGCTTGATCGAGTACGACAAGACCGAGAAGGTCTTCACCAATCCGTCCAACAAACAGACGGAAGATTATGTGACCGGGAGATTTGGCTGATTATGGAACGGCACTTCGATCAAGAACTGGCGGAGCTGAAGGAGTATTTGCTCCGCATGGCGGGCCTTACGGAGCAAAGTGTGGCCCAGGCCCTCAAAGCGCTGGTTCTACGGGACGATTCGCTCGCCAAAAAGGTGGATACGGACGATGGCTTGCTGGACAAACTGGAGGTGGATATCGACGATCGTTGCATCAAACTCCTCGCACTCCGCCAACCCATTGCCACCGATTTGCGCTTCATCACCATGGCCATGAAGATTTCCAGCGAACTGGAACGCATCGGCGATCAGGCGGTCAACATCGCCCATCGCGCCGAGGAGTTGAACAAGGAGCCGTTGTTGAAACCGCTCGTGGACATCCCGCGCATGGCCGAACATGCGCAGGGCATGATCCACAACGCGCTGGACGCGTTCGTCTACGCCAAGCCCGAAATGGCGCGAGCGGTCGTGTCCCGGGACGCGAAGGTCGATCTGTTAAACGGCCAGCTGCACCGGGAACTGACCAGCTTTATGATCGAAGACCCCCACACGATTACGCGTTGCTTGAACCTGATGAGTGTTGCGCACAACCTGGAGCGGATCGCCGATCACGCCACCAATATCGCCGAAGATATTGTCTTTCTCTACGAAGGACGCGACATTCGCCACCAAAACGGGTAGACTGTGCCGCAATCGTCGGGGGTCGCTGCCTGTCGCCGGCCCGGCTGACGACGGAAGGAGAACAGATGAAGTCGTCTTCCAAAAACCGTTACTGGCTGGGCTTCGACCTTGGCGGGACCAAGATGATGGCCACGGTCTTCGACAAGGACTTTAACATCATCGCGTACCGCCGTAAGAAAACCAAGGACGGCAAGGGGTCCAAGGGCGTGCTCGCCCGGGTTGTCGAGACCGTCGAAGAAGCGCTCCAGGCTGCGCACCTCGATCACAGGCACGTGGGCGCCATCGGCGTCGGCAGCCCCGGCTGGCTCGACCTCGACCGCGGCGTCGTCCTGTTGGCGCCGAACCTCGGCTTGCGCAACCTTCCCCTGAAAAAGGAATTGACCAAGGATTTCGGGTGCCCGGTCGTCGTCGCCAACGACGTGGACGCGGGCACGTATGGCGAGTACCTCTTTGGCGCCGGCCAAGGTGTGCGTTGTCTCCTCGGCGTCTTCCCCGGCACCGGCATCGGCGGCGGCCTGGTTTATGAGGGGAAGCTTTTCCGCGGCCAGATCGGGTCATGCATGGAAATTGGCCATATCCACATGCAGCCCAAGGGTCGATTGTGCGGCTGTGGCCGGCGCGGCTGCCTGGAAACGGTCGCCAGCCGCCTCGCGATCGCCGCCGAAGCCGGTGCGGCCGCCTACCGCGGCGAAGCCCCGCACCTGTTCGAACTGGCCGGAACCGACGTCGCCGCCATCCGCAGCGGCGCACTGGCATCGGCCATCAAGGCTGGCGACCACGTCGTTGAGGAAATTGTCACCCATGCGGCCAAGGACCTCGGGATCGCCATTGGCAGCGTCGTGAATCTTCTCGCTCCCGATATGGTCGTCCTCGGCGGCGGCCTGGTGGAAGCCATGCCGGGTCTCTACGTCCAACTGGTCCGGGCGTCGATCAAAAAGCAGGCGTTGCGTCCGTACACAAAATCGTTAAAAGTAGTCGTGGCGAAACTTGGTGACGATGCCGTGGCGATGGGCGCCGCGGCGCTCGCTGCGGAACACGTTCGTAACCGGGAGTGAACTTTATCATGGCGGATGTGACGACCAAGACACAGGCGGCCGAGACGACCCCGCGGGTTACCCCCGGCATGCGGCCCGTCGCGGTGATCGATATCGGGGCCAGCGCCATCCGGTTGCGCATCGCCGAAATTGGGCCCAACGGCGAGATCCGCAACCTCGATTCTCTCCAGCAAGCGCTCCGGCTGGGCAAGGACACATTCAGCATCGGGCGGATTCAGGCCTCGACCGTCGAGGAATGCATCAAAGTGTTATTGGGGTTTCGCCGCGTGATGGCCGAGTACGGGATCACGCGCGACGACCAGATTCGGGCGGTCGCCACCAG
The DNA here is from genome assembly GCA_963712025.1 of uncultured Verrucomicrobiae bacterium. Classification (GTDB taxonomy): domain Bacteria; phylum Verrucomicrobiota; class Verrucomicrobiia; order Palsa-1439; family Palsa-1439; genus Palsa-1439. The sequence goes on from CAVQGJ010000008.1 coordinate 47,375, forward strand.
CGCCGTGCGTGAAGCAGAAAACCGTTATGCGTTCGTCGATCGCGTGTACATGTCGACGCAACTCAACATCGAAGTCATCGAAGGCACGGAAGAGAATCGTCTCACCTATATCGCCGTCCAGGATGTGCTCGAGCAGGATGATCTGCTGAAGAACGCCGACGCGATCATCGTGGACGTCGGTGGCGGCAGTACGGAACTCGTGCTGGTGCAAAAGGGCAGTGTCACGTTCGCCAACAGTTACCGGCTCGGCTCGTTGCGGATGCGCGAGTCCCTCGAGACGTTCCGCGCGCCGGCGGAGCGCGTGCGCACGATACTGGACCAGCATATTCACCGCGTTGTCGACCAGCTCTACCGCAATGTGCCCGTGGACAAGGTGAAGTACATGGTGGCGATCTCGGGTGACGCCCAGTTCGCGGCCTCGATGCTCTCGCCGAAGTGGGCGGAGTCGCGCCTCAGTTCGGTCAGCATGAAAACCTTCGCCTCGCTCACGGAACAACTCGTCCCGACTCCTGTGGACGAGCTCGTGCGAAAATACCGGATTCCGTATCAGGAGGCCGAGACGGTCGGCCCCGCGCTCCTGGCGTATTCACACCTGGCAGAGGTGTTCCATGTGAAGCAGATCCTCGTTCCCAAGACGAGTTTGCGCGAGGGGTTACTCAAGGAGATCGCCGCCGGGGGCACATGGACCGAGGGGTTCTCCGAGCAGGCCATTCAGTCCGCGCTCGCCCTGGGCGAGAAATATGCCTTCGACGAAAAACATTCCAAACAGGTTGCCGAACTGAGCGTCCGCTTGTTTCGCGAACTGCAGCCCGAGCATCGCCTCGACAAACGGTTCGAGTTGCTGCTCAAGATTGCGGCGTTGTTGCACGAGGTGGGGATGTTTATTGGCGACCGCAGCCACCACAAGCACTCGATGTACATCATCATGAACAGCGAGTTGTTCGGGCTGACGCGAAAAGACATATCCCTCATCGCCCTGGTCGCCCGCTACCACCGCCGCGCCACCCCGCGTCCCTATCACGAAGAGTACACGTCGCTGGATCGCGACAGCCGCATTGCGGTGGCCAAGATGGCCGCCATCTTGCGCGTGGCCGACGCCCTCGACCGCGACCACATGCAACAGGCGCGCGCCATGACGTTCACCCGCGAGCCCGGCCAATTCGTCATCTCCATCCGCGACGCCGCCGACCTGACGCTGGAGCGATTCGCCCTCAAGGAAAAGGGCAACCTGTTTGAGGAAGTTTTTGGGATGAAGGCCGTTGTCCGCAACGCGGAGACCACGCAGGGGTTGGTGTCCGATGGATAAGACCCGTGATCTGTTTCTGAACCGCGAGCTGAGCTGGTTGGAGTTCAACCACCGCGTGCTCGAAGAAGCGACCGATCCATCGGCGCCGTTGTTGGAGCGCTTGAAGTTTCTCGCCATCACGAGTTCGAACCTCGACGAGTTTTTCATGGTGCGGGTCGGGGGTCTGCAGCAGTTGCTCAACGAAGGCAAGAGCGTGTTCGATCCCGCGGGCATGACGACCCGCCAACAGCTTGTCGAGATCAGCCGGCGGACGCGCGCGCTCGTGTCCGAGCAATACGGCTGTTTCCTGCAGGACATCGAGCCGGGGCTGGCGAACGCCGGGATTCGACGGTTGAAGGCCGAACAGATCGGACCCGAGTATACGGAGTACCTGGAGCGGTTGTTCGACCGCGAAATCTATCCCATTATCACGCCGCGGGCCGTTGAAGATGCCGCCGACTTCGCCTCGCTGACGGGCCTCGGCCTCGATCTTCTGGTGCGTCTTAAGCCTTCCACCACCGGGTCGCGCAAACCACGATTCGCCGTCGTCACACTGCCGAAACGTCTCAGCCGGTTTATCACCGTGCCGGTGCAGCAGGACGGGTACGATTACACGCTCCTGGAAAACGTCGTTGACCTGTTCAAGGAGACGCTGTTCCCCGGCGAATCCGTCGTCGAGTGCACGCCGTTTCGCCTGACACGGAATGCCGACCTGATTGTTCGGGAGGATCTCGCCGGCGATCTGCTGGTCCAAATGCGCGAGGTGCTCGATGCGCGCAAGCGCAGCGGCTGTGTCCGGTTGGAGGTTGGGGAGAACATCTCCACGGCTGCGCTATCGTTTTTGAAACACGCCCTCGATGTCAGCGATGACCAGGTTTATGTGATTCCCGGCCCGCTCGATCTCGCGTCGTACCGGGAGATTGCCGGCCGCGCCGGCCACGAGAACCTGAATTACGAGCCGTGGCCGCCACAGGCTTCGCCCAACGTCGTCCCTGGCGAATCCATGTTCGAAGCCATCAATCGCCGCGACATTCTTCTCTACCATCCGTACGAAAGTTTCGAGCCCGTCGTGCGCCTGGTGGAACAGGCGGCGGACGATCCCGATGTGCTGGCCATCAAACAGATTTTGTACCGCACCAGTGGCAACAGCCCGATTGTGGCCGCCCTGGCGCGCGCCGCCAGCAAGGGCAAGCACGTCACGGTCGTCGTCGAGTTGAAAGCCCGGTTCGATGAGGCCCGCAACATCGATTGGGCGCAAGCGCTCGAATTATCGGGGGTGCAGATCATTTACGGGCTGCGGGGACTGAAAGTGCACGCGAAAGTCTGCATCATCGTTCGCCGCGAAGCCACGGGGATCCGCCGGTACGTCCACTTCGGCACGGGCAACTACAATGAAGTCACCGCGCGGCTCTACAGCGACGTGAGCCTGATGACCTGCAACGAGGATTTCGGGGCGGATGCCACCCAGTTTTTCAACACGATTACCGCGTACTCGCAACCGATCAAGTACCGGCGGCTCGAAGCCGCGCCGCTGGGATTGCGCGCCCGGTTGCTGGCCCTGATCGAGAGCGAAGCGCAACGGTGCAAGCAGGGCCAGACGGGCCACATCATGGCCAAGCTCAACTCGCTGGTGGACGCCGACGTCATCCGGGCGTTGTACGATGTGTCGCAGCACGGAGTGAAGGTCCAACTCAACGTGCGCGGCATTTGCTGCCTCCGGCCCGGCGTTGCCCGGCTGAGCAAGAACATCGAGGTCGTCAGCATCGTCGACCGGTTCCTCGAACACAGCCGCATCCTGTACTTTCATCATGGCGGGGAACCGCTCGTGTACATTTCCAGCGCGGACTGGATGCCGCGGAACCTGGATCGGCGGGTCGAGCTGCTCGTGCCCGTCCAGGACCCGGCGTGCCAGGCAAAGCTCATTTCCATTCTGAAGACGACGTTCCAGGACAACGTAAAATCGCGACGGCTGATGCCCGATGGGCGTTACCAGCGACTACAGCCGTCGGACGCGGCGAAACCCCTGCGTTCCCAACAGGCCTTTTTCGAGCAGGCGCGTGACGCCGCCAAGCAGGCACAGAAAGACCGTTACCAAACGTTCGTACCGCAATGGCCGGCGACACCGCCGACCACCAGTTGATATGCCATTTCCATTGCGCCGAATCGGTCGATTGACCATCGACGAGCTGTGCGCGGCCTACGACAACGAGGACGTGCACACCGAGCACGTGACGGCGCTGGCGCTGCGGTTGTTCGACCACACCCGCGCGGCGCTCGACCTGCCAGCCGGGGGACGGCGATTGCTGGAAGCGGCCGGCCGATTACACGACGTCGGTTACAGCGTCGATCCCGTGCACCACGTCCAGGCCAGCGCGGAAATCGTCATGGAGGAAGGGATCAAAGGGTTCAGCCGGGCGGAATGCGAACGGATCATCCAGATCATGGTTTGCCACTCGGGTAAGATCAGCACCAAGGGCGTCCCATCGTCCATACTGCAGTTGGCCGCTTTTCTGCGGGTCGGCGACGGATTGGATTACGGCCACGCGCAAACGGCGCGGATCACAAGTATCCATCGCGCGCAACGGACGATTCGCGTTACGGTGCGCAGTGATGCTTTCCCACAATGTCTCGCGCGAGCCGATCGCAAAGCCGATGTCTGGCGCGCTGTGTTCCCCTACGACATCCAATTCGAGGCCGCCCCGAGCACGACGACCGACGGCGATCCGCTGATTCGCAGCAACATGCACGTGATCGAGGCCGCGCGCCGGTTGTTATGGATCCAGTTCAAGACGATTCTGGCCAATCTGGATGCGGCGGTCGCGGGGGAAACGAGCGAGCCATTGCATGACATCCGCGTCGCCATGCGGCGGATGCGCACGGTTCTCCGGGCGTTTCGCAAGCACCTGCCGGACGGGCCACGGCAGGAGATTGAGAATTTGCTGATGACAATCAGCGAAGAGCTTGGCCCCGTCCGCGACCTCGACGAATGGGTGGATTTATTGGGATCCAGCGCGGTCCGTTCGGTGGTTGCGCGGAGCCGGCTATTTCCCGCGTACCTCGGGCATCATCAGCAACAGCGTCAGCTTGTCCATGCGACGGTGCGCCGCTGTTTCCGGGGACCGCACTTTGCCAGCCAACGCCTCAAGATCAACCGCCTGTTACGGGAAGAACTGCCGCGCCTGATCAGGACGTTGCCGCCCGGCTCGTTGCCGAAGCTGGCCGCCAAACAACTGGACAAAGCGATGCGCCGGGTCGTCAAGGACGAGCAACTCCGGCGGTCGCGGTCGGCGAAGAAATTGCACAGATTGAGAATCACCCTGCGCAAAGCGCGTTACTTGGCGGAATTTTTTGGGGCGGTGCTCGGACCGGACACGGTCAGGCTTGCGAGACGGCTGCATGGCATCGAGCGCGTGCTCGGCAAGATTCACGATATCGATTTGGGGATGGAACATTTGTCACGGGAAGGCCCGCTCCCCCCGCGGGCCATTGCGGTTTATCTCCACCAGCAACGCGAACGGAATCTGTCGGCCTTGGACAAAGAGTGGCGTCGGTTTTCGGCGGCAGGCGTGGAATGAGATTCAGCAACGGAAGGTGCAGCGCAGGAGCGTTAGGCGTCAGGATTTTGTAAATGGTAAAGCGTCGACTCCGTAGACGTACCGGTGTTGCCGATCACGTTTGGAGTTTGGAAGGAATCATTGCTTTGCTAGATTAGAGGCATGAAGCTGACGTCTACTCATCTCCTGACAAAGGACGGGACTGATATTCTTGTGGTTCTTGTGACCGCAGAAGAAGCTACCAAACTGCGCAACAGCGAGCATGTTCTCAACCAGCTGCCATTTCCTTTCGTTGTAACCGCTCCATCAAGCGATCCCCAATCAGATTCGCAGTTTGAATTCTTTGGGCCTATATCATTGACGGCACTTGCCCGTTACAAAATTGATGCGCACACTCAATGGCAAGAGCTAGACCTGCCGTGGCCTAGTTTACCTTGGCACAACTAGTTCAAAACGTACCAGTACCCGGAGTTGACCTCGAAAGCTCCAGAAAATTCAAGCTTCTACACTACCAAGGTTTGCTGGTCGGAGTAACTGTGCCCAGTCACCCACACCGCTCTAGCGCTGCCTGGCACGCGACGGGCTACCGATTTTACGACTTGACTGTTGTATCGCTCTGCGATATACGCCACGGTGGCAACATGAAGCTACGAAGGTCGAACCCGCCAGAGGCGAGCAAGCACCGCCGGAGGCGGGCAGGTCCCGTACGACTGCGGATCGACGGCGGAGAGGGTTAGCGAAAAAAAGCAAAAATTGTAAAACGAACCCAAGTTCGAGGGGGTTAGACTGGCAAGATGACGTACTTGAAGGCAAAACGGGGCCAGATTGAGGGATGGGAGGGTGCACAACAACCGTCCATGGGAGAACGGCTGAGATTCTTCGCTACGCTCAGAATGACACATTGTGGGCGCCAACGTTTCCCGCGGATTCCGAGTTTGTGCAGGTTTTCGACAGGCGGTAGATTGACGCCATGAACCCGCTGGAGAAGGTCAATGATTGGTTGTGGGAGTTGCCGGCGTCGTACAAGTCGGGGATGCGAGTCCCCGGCCGGATTTACGCGACGGAGAAGATGCTGGAGCACATCGTCGGCGACAATTGCCTCGAACAGGTCGCCAATGTCGCGTTCCTGCCGGGCATCCAGAAATACTCGCTCGCCATGCCGGACATCCATTGGGGCTACGGGTTTCCCATCGGCGGTTGCTGCGCGACGGACCCGGACCAGGGCGGGGTGATTTCTCCCGGCGGGGTCGGTTACGACATCAATTGCGGCGTTCGCCTGATGCGCACCAACCTCAAACACGAGGACGTGGCCCCGAAGATCCGCGACCTGGTCGCCCAACTGTTCCGCGATATCCCGTGCGGGCTTGGCCGGGGAAGCGACCTGAAACTGTCCTACGCCGACGAGCGGAAATGCGTCAACGAGGGCGCCCACTGGGCCGTGGAACACGGGTTCGGCGAGGCCGAGGACCTGGAGTTCATCGAGGAACACGGGCAACTGGGGGACGCGGAACCGTCGAACATTACCGACCGCGCGCTGGAACGGGGCAAGGGCCAGCTCGGCTCGCTCGGCAGCGGCAACCACTTTCTCGAAGTGCAAGTCGTCGATGAAATCTTTCACGAGGACGCAGCCGACGTCATGGGATTGTTTCCGGGCCAGGTCACCGTGATGATCCACTGCGGCTCGCGCGGGTTTGGCTACCAGGTTTGCGATGATTATTTGAAGATCTTGCGCGGCGCGCCGGCGAAGTATGGGATTCATCTGCCGGATCGGCAACTCGTAAGCGCGCCGGTGCATTCCCCCGAAGGCGAAGAGTACCTGTCGTCGATGCGGTGCGCGGCGAATTACGCGTTTGCGAACCGGCAGGTGCTGATGACGAAGGCGGAGACGGCGTTCCTGCACGCATTGCGGATTTCGCCGCGCGACCTGGGCATGGAACTGGTGTACGACGTCCCGCACAACATCGCGAAGTTGGAGGAGCATCTGGTTGAAGGACCGCAGGCAGGGACGCCTGCGCCACCAGTCAAGAAATTGTTGTGCGTCCATCGGAAAGGCGCGACGCGGGCGTTCCCGCCCGGCCATGCGATGATTCCGGACCGATACAAGCCGATCGGGCAACCGGTCCTGGTGCCCGGCGACATGGGGCGGTATTCGTTCGTTCTCGTGGGCACCGATGGCGCGATGAAACAGACGTGGGGAACGGTTTGCCACGGTGCGGGACGAATGATGAGCCGCGCGCAGGCGAAGCGAGAGAAAGGTTTCGAGGATTTGCAGCGCGAGATGGACGAGCGCGGCGTCGTCATGATGGCCCAGGGGCGCGGCACGGCGCTGGAGGAAGCGCCGTGGGCGTACAAGGACGTGGAGAGCGTGGTGGGCGTTTGCCATAACGCCGGCATCGCGCGCAAGGTGGCGCGATTGCGTCCCATTGGGGTGGTGAAAGGATGATGTCAGGGTGATGCGCGCGAACGAGCGTCGGTGTTTTTGTTCGTTGCGGTCGAATGAGTTGACAAGCCGCGCGTCACCCGCCTAGTCTGGAGTGTATGTTGACGGATAAAATTGCGGCGGACATGAAGGACGCGATGCGCGCCAAGGATGCGCCACGCCTCTCGACGTTGCGCATGCTCAAATCGGCGATCGAGTACTACAAGATCGACAAGAAGCAGGAGAAACTGACCGATGCGGACGTGACGATGGTCATCAAGAAGCAGATCAAGCAGCGGCAGGACTCGATTGAGGGGTTCGAGAAGGGCGGACGGGCGGACCTGGTCGAGAAGGAGAAAGCCGAGTTGGTGGTATTGAAGTCCTACCTGCCGGAGGAGCTTTCCCAGGCGCAAGTGGAGGAAGTGGTCAAAGCCACGATCGCGGAGCTGGGGGCAACGACCAAGGCGGACATGGGCAAGGTCATGAAAGCCGTGCAGGCAAAGGTCGCCGGTCGCGCCGACAATCGGCTTGTGAGCCAACTGGTTTCCGCCAACCTGGTGTAGTGTCAGCGCCCTACGCGCATGAACGAGCGTTCCGAGACCGATAGAATCTGGTTGGACGTACTCATCGTGGTCATCCTGACGGTCGCCGCGCACGTTTACGGGTTGCGGGGCCAATTCGTGGAATGGGACGACACCAATCACATCACCACCAACCTCGCCATCCGTTCGCTGAGCGCGAACAACCTGCGGATGATGTTCACCCAGCCGACGGCCAAGTTGTATTGCCCGCTGACATGGCTATCGTTCGCCATCGATTACCAGATTTGGGGCCACGATCCGTTTGGGTATCACCTCACCAATCTGCTGCTGCACGTCGCCAATACGCTGCTGGTGCTCATCCTCGTGCGGGAAGTGTTGCGTGGCCGATCCGCATACGCCCTGACGACGGCGCTCCTGACCGCGGTGATGTTCGGCGTTCACCCGTTGCACGTCGAGTCCGTCGCCTGGGCCACCGAGCGCAAGGACGTGCTGTTTGTTTTCTTCTATTTACTCGGTTTGATCAGCTATTTCCGCTGGGTGGAGAGCCACAAGCGCGTTTACTACGGAATCTGCTTTGGGTTGTTCGTTGCCTCGACATTGTCGAAGTCCACAGCGGTCACGTTCCCGGCGGTGTTACTGCTCATCGACTACTTCCTCGCGAAGCGCAAGGCGTGGGGAGAAAAAATTCCGTTCTTTGCCGTCAGCCTGATTATTGCCGGAGTTACCTTCGCCTGCCAGGCCGGAGGCATAGGCGAAACGGTCGCGGCCCCGGAGACCATTCCGCTCTGGGCACGTGCCGGGCTGGTAGGATACTGTTCCCTTTTCTACGTTCGAAAGTTCCTCTGGCCGACTCATCTATCGGCAGTCTACCCGGTATTCGATGACATGCACTGGAGCGTTCTCTCGAGTCTCGAGTACCTCGCGGCGTTCGTTCTTGTCACGGCGTTGGTATTTGCGGCCCGGCGCCGCTGGCCCGTGCTGTGGCCTTCCTGGTTGTTCTATATCATTACCCTTTCACCAACCATCGGACTGATGCCGGTTGGCATCCACGTGGTTGCCGACCGGTACGCACATCTCGCGCTCCTCGGATTGATGTTGCCCGTGAGCGCGGCGATTGCCCAAGCGGCTGGATCGGCGCGCGGAGTCGGCGCGCGAATCGTGTTGGGCGGAGCGATTGCCGCCGTTTTCGCGGCCCTGACCGTGCTGGCCGCGCGGCGGACGGAAGTCTGGTTCAATTCCGAGACGTTGTTCCTCAATGCCCTGCAAGAGGATCCCGATTGCCTGCCGGCCCACATCAACCTCACCGTCTGGTACACGAGGCTCAAGGAATTTGACCGGGCGATCCAACACGGTCAACGGGCGGTTGAGCTTGCCCCCGATGGCATTCCCGGCCGCAAGAATCTTGCGTACGCGTACATCAATCAAGGCAACCGACGTGAGGCCATCCGCGTGCTGCGTCCCCTCGCACAGCACAGCGTTGAAGACCCTGACGTTTGGAGGGCTCTGGCGGATTGCTTCGAGGCGCTGGGGGACACGAACAACGCGGAATTGGCGCGGAAGAGTGAACGCAGTGTCGAAGGAAAACTTTGAGCGGCCGCGCTATTTTTTCGTAACGAACTCGAAGTCGACGACGGCCGCACGGTTGCCATTGAGTCTGGCGTCTTCCGTCAACACGCCGAGGACCTCGTGCCACGCGTAGATCTTCTGGGTGCCGGGAGGCACGTGGTGAAGCACAAAATGACCGTTCTCGTCCGTGAGCGCGGCCCACGGATGCGGCAGCACGGCGATATAGGCATTCATCCACTCGTGCCCGTTGGCGGATGCTACATGCAAGAGCGTCGGCTCGCGAAAATTGGCCAGTTGATACGTCTTCTCATAGCCGGCGTAAGGAGTCGCCGCCTCGAGCAATGTGCGCTGCCCGTTGGTCCCACTCATCGAGTCGATGCGAACCACATGCAGCACGGGGTCGCTGTTCCGGAGGATGAGCGGCGCGCCGCTCCGCGCGATCTGGATTCTCGGCACGAATTCGCAATTGCGCTGGTCAAGAACGGCGGCATTATTCGTTTCGCTGGTGATGTCGCTTTGTGCGTAACCCCCCAGATAAACAATCACATCGCGCACGGCCTGGTTTGTGCCCAGAACCAGCGATCTCGTCCGGCGCGCTTCCGTCCCGCAGGCATCGAAGTCCGCCTCGGGCTGGATGGTGGGGATGTTTGGGGCCGGTCCAACCAGTCGAACGGTCCCCGAAATGACCCCTTCGCCGTTCTCTCCGTCCGCAAGTACCGGGGCAAATGCCACGAGCGCCGTCAACACCAGCAATGAGATCAACCTAGGCAGGTGCATACCAATGATAGAGCATGAAATACACGATCACGCCGGTCACGGACACGTAAAACCAGATCGGGAACGTCCAGCGCGCGATCACCCGGTGCTGGTCGAACCGCTCGCGCAACGCGCGGGACAACGTCACCGGCACCAGATAGAGAGCCACGACGATGGCGAGAACGGTGTGGGTCAGCAGGATGGCGAAGTACGCGGGCCTTGCCAATCCGTGTCCCGCAAAGGGTTTGTGTCCCGCATGCCAGTGATACGTGAGATACGAGATCAGGAACAATGCCGAGACCGCCACCGCGATCAACATGCAGGCCCGATGCGCGGCCACCCGTTTCCGGCGGATACACCCATAGCCCAAGGCCAGAAAGACGGCGCTCGTCGCGTTCAGCGTGGCGTTCACCGCGGGCAATTCGGACATGGTGATCATGATCGCTCGGCCAACACCTGTCGCGTGTCACGAACAAGCTTCTGCATCTCGCTTTCGTCCGTGCTGTCGTAATACCCGCGAATCGCGCCATGGCGATCCACCAACACCAGCTTCGTACTATGAAGAATCGGCATCTCTTTGGCGGGATCACCCTCCTGCGCCGCCAGTCGGAACCCATCGATCGACAAATGGTACACCTGGTTCTTGTCGCCGGTTAAGAACCACCAGTGACTTTGATCCGCGCCAAACGAGCGGGCGTACGCCGTGAGCACCTTGGGCGTGTCCCAGTCCGGATCGACCGAGAAACTCACGAGCCGCAAATCGTCACGCGCCGGCAGGTCCGCTTGCAGCCGCACCTCATGATGCATCAGCAGCGGGCATGCCTCGCCGCAACGGGTAAACAGGAAGCTGGCAATCCATACTTTGCCGATCAAATCCCCGCGACCTACCGTGGCGCCACTGGCTTCCGTCAACGAGAATTCCGGCACCCAACCCATGACCGGGACTTCCATCGCCGAAGCCGGCGTCGGCGTCCCCCGGATAACAATCAGGAGAATCGATCCGACAACGGTGGCAAACGTGCCAGCCACCCCGATGTTCAAAATGGTTTTTACTTTCATTGCAAATCCCCCCGCGTCGTGCGCCGGGCCGCCCGCAGCGACAGGATGAACATTACCGCGGCGAAAATCAAGGTGACGCACAGGTTCGTTTCCCGAGATGGTAATCCAGCAGTTGCCGACGGAACATTCCAATATAATCCCTGGCGAACCGCCATCACCCCATAGGAGACCGGGTTGCACATCATCGCCCATTGGAGGATGGCCGGCGCGCCCGAGGCGGGAAATACAGCTCCGGACAACAACCAGAGCGGAATGAGAAACAGATTCATAATGGCGTGGAAACCCTGGGTCGAATCCATGCGCCAGGCAATGAGAAATCCCAGGCCGGTCAGCGCAAATGACAGCAAGAACATCACCACCACCAGCCAGATCACGGACTCGACACTGAGCGATAGACCGACCAACGGCGCCAGCAGGACAAACACCAGTCCCTGCACCAGCGCCAATGTCGTCCCGCCCAGGATCTTCCCCAAGACCAGACCGAAACGCCCCACCGGCGCAACGAGCACCGCTTGGAGAAAACCTTCGCGACGGTCCTCGATGATCGAAATCGTCGAAAAGATCGCCGTGAACAACAACACCAGCACGATGGTGCCGCCGAAAAAGTACTCCAGATACCCGTGTCCTTCGGGCGATATCGGCGCGTTAAACGATTTGCCGAGTCCTGATCCCAGCAACAGCCAGAATACCAGCGGCGTGCCGAGCGCGCCCATGACGCGGTCGCGCTGACGAAAGAAGCGCACCATCTCGCGCCACCAGAGCGTGAACGCAGGCAGGGCGAAATAATTGGCTTGCGGGTCGCTCACGCGTCGTCTCCTTCAAACCGATGCCCCGTCAGGCGAATGAACACGTCTTCCAGCGTCGGTTTGTGAATGCTGACAGCATCGATTTGCCCCGGGAACGCTTCGACGAGGTCCGTGATGAATTTGTGTCCATTGGCCCGCTCCACGCGCACACTGCCATCCAATACGCGCGCCTCGACCCCGAACCGTTTGGCAATCTGCTCCGCCAGGGACTGCGGCTGTCCGGCTTCGACCGAGATTACGTCGCCGCCGATCTTTTCCTTCAACTGCCGCGGGGTGTCGAGCGCGACGAGCCGGCCCCGGTCAACAATGGCCAGACGGTCGCATCGATCCGCCTCCTCCATCAGGTGCGTCGTCAACAGAATCGTCATGCCATCCTTATCGCGCAACTGCTCGAGGTAGTCGGATAACTCGCGCCGGACACGCGGATCGAGGCCCGTGCTTGGCTCGTCGAGCAGGAGCACCTGCGGCTTGTGCAACAAGCCCTTGGCCAATTCGACCCGTCGTCGCTGTCCGCCGGAGAGCGTTTCCACCAGATCGGCCTTGCGGTCGGCCATCCCGAAACGCGAGAGCATTTCGTCAATCCGCGACTGGAGTTCGTGTCCCCGAAGATTGTAGAGGTGGCCCTGATGACGCAGATTTTCCAGCACGGTCAGCTTGCGGTCGAGGCTCGGCGACTGGAAGACCACGCCAATGCGCCGGCGAATTTCAGTTTGATGCCGGGCCACGTCCATGCCGAACAAGCGGACGTTTCCCTCGCGAGGGGTGACCAACGTGCTCAAGATGCGAAACAGCGTGGTCTTGCCACCGCCGTTCGGGCCGAGCAGGCCGAAGATCTCACGGGCGGGAACTTCAAAGCTGACCTTATCCAGCGCCACGCGCTCGCCGTACCGGTGCGTCAGCGATTCGACCACGAGAAGAGAGTCGGCCATCTCGATCAGCTCCTAAAGGCCCGCGTCGACGATGATGAGGAGCAACAGCAGCGGAAGGTATACGACGGAGGCCTTCAGCAAGCGGCGCGCGTCAAGATAGGATTTCGAGTGGGTGAACAGCGCACCGACGATTAGCAGCGCCACGCCCATCACCAGCGCGCCGATGCAATACACCCGGCCCGTCATGCCGATGATCGTGGGCAGGATCGAAACACCGATCAGCAACACCGCAAACAGGATGGTCTGTCGAAAGGTGCTCGCGCCACTCGGGTCGACCACGGGCAGCATCTTGAACCCGGCATTCCGGTAATCCTCCCGGAACATCCACGCAATGGCGTAGAAATGCGGATGTTGCCACGCGAAGAGAATGAGAAACAGCACCCACGCGCCCGGGTCGAGCCGTCCGGTCGCCGCGGCCCAGCCGCACATCGGCGGGATCGCGCCGGGGATGGCCCCGAACGTCGTATTCAGCCACGTGAGGCGTTTCATCGGCGTGTACACCAGCACGTAGAGGAATGACGCGAGCAACACCAGAAAGGCCGTCAGTAAATTGACCGCCCAAATCAGGGCGACCAGCCCGATCAATACCAGACTGATCCCAAAGGTGAGCGCATTGGAAGGCTGGATGGTCCCCGACGGTAACGCTCGGTGACGCGTGCGCTCCATTTTGCCGTCAACGTCGCGTTCGAGGTAATTGTTCAACGCCGCCGAGCCGCCGGTGGCGCAGCCGACCCCGAGCAGCGTCAATAGAAGCGTGGGCAGCGGATGGATTCCCTTCGCGCCAAGGAAAAACCCGATGGTCGTGGTGACCAGCACCATCGACAGTATCCGGGGCTTCGTCAGTTCGACATAAAAGCGCAGATCCTTCACGAGAGAACTCCCTGGGGCACCGGTAACGATGGTTCTTCCCCGGCAGCGGCAAGGAATCGAAAGGCTTTCAGGGTCATGACCAAACTGGTGGCCAATACCAGCGCGCCGAGGGCCAGGTGTGCCGTCGGCACCACCATCTGGATTGTGGATAACTGTTCGTCAGCATTCTTCGGCACGCGCACCATCAGCGTGATCAAGCCCAGGGCAATCTGCGCGGCCACCAGAGCAAACAACAAAATCGCGTGGCGCAGAAATCCATGGTGTTTCACCGTGAACAGCACGACAAACAAGCTCGACACGACGCACCCAAACACCGCCAGCGCGCCGAGTATGTGCGGGAGGATGCCCCATTCGTCATGGCGAATCGCCGCGCCGAGGATGATCTGAACATAAACCGCGATGGTGGAAGCAAGGGTCAACCGCTGCACCAACCGCGCATCAGAAACCTCGGCGGGACGTGTTGACTGTTGCCATCTTTCCGATGTGACGAACGCCAGGGCCACCGTAACACAGAAGAACGCTTCCGCGAGACAGGCATGGGCAATCGACACCGACGGAGGGAGCATGAGCTTGACCGTCAGGCCGCCCAGAATCCCCTGCGCGATGACCGCGGCAAGGGCCGCGATCCCGAGACCTCGCACCCACCGGCGCGGTTCGACGCGGACCAACCAAATGGCCAGCAAGACCGTGAGCATGCCGACCACGCTCGCGATGAGGCGATGCGCGTGTTCGTAAAAGATGTTGCCCACCCACTTGGACATTGGAAACGAAAACATGAACTGGCCGTAGGTCGTCGGCCAATCGGGCACAGACAGACCAGCCCGGTGGCTGGTCACGTTGGCTCCCGCGACGATCAAGAGAAACGTCGCCGACGCCAGGAAGCAGGCGAATCGATGCAGCCAGCGATAAGAGTTTGCGGTCATTTCATTTAGCCAGGAGGCGTCGGATACGCTGCTAGTCTCCGAGCGAGTCCTCTTGGTCCTGGATCCACGCCTTGTACTGTTCTTCGGTGTCGATAGTCAGATATCCCTTCATGCGGTAGTGACCGAGACCACAAAGCTGTGCGCAAGCAATCTCCGCCGGGTATCGAGGCCCGACGCGGACCTCCGTGACCCCGGCCCCGACGAGTTTCGCGGCCGTGGCGGCACTGATAGAGCGCCCCTTCTTGACCAGATTGGTGCCGTCCTTGGTTGTGTAATCTTCCATAGCGACATAGGAATCAAGGCTCTTGGCCGAAGGAAGCGTCACGGTCATCGCCAATTCCTCGCGCAACTGATCGGATGTCTTGTTGGGGACAAAATGAATGGGAATGAGCATGCCGGGAATGGCGTCCTGTTTCACGCGCATGACCGGCAGGGAAAAACTGTGAATCACGTCTTTCGTGGTGATCTCGATCACTGCCGGCCGATTCACTGGCAAATGCAACTGGTTCAAGGTGACAATATCATCCTTGGCATGTGGGTCGCCTTTGCGATCGAGGCCAATCGGGTTCGTCTGTTCATCGACCAACTTGATGTCCGTGCGCCCAAAAATGCCGTCCGGCCCCGGATAATGAATGTTCCACGCGAACTGCTGGGCAATGACACGCACGTGCACCGTTGACGGATCCGTCGGGAACGCGCTGACTTTCCAGGACCAGAACGGAATCGACAAGCCGACCAGGAGCAACACCTCGACAATTGCCACCGCCGCCTCCAGATACGATGAGGTGTGCGCTTTCACGCCTGTGTAGTCGGCCACGGGGTTCCGGCTCTTTGCGAAACCGAAAGAGCGTGTAGAAGAAAAACAGGATCCACCCCACGAACAGCGCAACCATCAGGATATGGACGTACAAAATGAGTCGATCCACGCGCGCCGCGTGTTCGGAGGCGCTGACCGGCAAACCAAGAAGTTTCTCCAGCATGGTCTCGTCCTTTTTCGATCAACTTGTCAGGGTGTCAATTCCGTGTTGTGTCGGCGGGCCCGTCTCGCGAAACAGAAAATCATGCAGCCAAAACTGCTCAGCACCACGCCCGTCACGCCGAGCATGGTAAAGATGCCGAAGTTCATGCCGCGCGTCTGCGGAGCGTCGGGAGCCCCGTAGCAAGCGGCGCACGCCAGCACCACCCGCGGCGCCGCGCTCGCCCCCAGCGCCATCGCGCCGATGATCGATTTCCTGAAAAATCGTGATGTCATATTTGCATACTCCTCAGTTCAAATCCTTGAACTTTCGCAGAAACCGGATTTCGTACACCACCAGCACCACAGCCAGCCCGAACGACACGTACCCCGCGACCGCGTAGGCGGCGCGTCCCCGCGCGTAATCCGAGTCGAGGCACCACGCGCCGAAGCCGAGGCACAGCAACACCGAGATGACGATAAAAAACACATGGAACGCTTTGAGTGACATGGCTACTCCGGATGTCCGTTCGCCGGCTTTTCCTCCTGCGGGACCTGCACCCGCCCCGCCGGCACGGCAAAAATCCCCTGTTGTCGCCCCTGCTGGTCTCCGCGGCTGAACATGATCAATCCCGCCATCGCCACGACGAACACCGCGGTGAGCATCAGTACCCAGTAAATCACCTTCCGCTCCGCGACCAGATGCATGAAAAAGCCCGCCACCAGCGAGCTTTTGACCGTGGCAATCAGCAGCGCCACGATAATGCCGAGGATGATCCCCAGGTGAAGATTGGACGCCAGCACGGTAACGATGGTGCCGACCGCCAGCGCGACGAATACCTTGATGTAAGTCCCTACGTGGCTCTGAACGTCTTCGTGATGTGTGTCGCTCATGATTCTTTCATCCAATCTATTTGCCCGGCAACAGGTACAGGGTCGGAAACAGGAAAATCCATACCAGATCGACGAAGTGCCAGTACAAACCGGCGACCTCGATGCGGTTCGTGAACCGTTGGGGATCGGTCTTCCACATCTTGCTGCCGGGACCCCAGAGGTAACTGTTGACGATCATGCCGCCGATGACGTGCAGGCCGTGCAGACCCGTCATCGTGAAGTACAACGCCATGAACGTGCTGGTCGACGGCCACAGCCCGTTCTCGAACTTGTGGGCGTACTCAAAACCCTTGATGACGAGGAACACCGCGCCGCACAGGATCGTCAACCCCATGTACAGCTTGTACTTGCCGAAATTGTTCATCTTCAGCGACGCCCAACTCATGACCATCGTCACGCTCGAAATGATCAACACCAGCGTGTTGATGGTGGCCAGCGGGACGTTCAGGAAATCCGCGCCGTGTTCCCACGTCTCCGAGCCGGTCCGCAGCAGCACATACGTCGAAAACAATGCGCCAAACAACATCACTTCCGACGCCAGGAACAGCCACACGCCCAGTTTGGCGTTGTACAGCCCGGTATCGGGACGCTCGGTCGAGTTATAGGGGATTTCAATCGCGCCAGACATCTACGCCTCCTGAGGTTGGTTTTGAGGGAGAAAATCCCGTTTCGCGCCCGGCACGCTGTACTCGTAGGGCCCGCGAAACACTTCGGGAACCTTGAGGAAATTCCCGTGCGGGGGCGGCGTCGGCGTCGCCCACTCGAGGGTCGTAGACTCCCATGGGTTGTCGCTGGTCACCTTCGGCCCCGCAAACATACTCCAGAAGAAGTTGACGATGAACACGAGTTGAAACACCGCCAGCGCCCACGCGGAGTAGGACATCCCGATGTTCAACGGAAGCACATTTTGGGCGTGGAGATACGAACTCCCGCCGTCATACAGGCGCCGCGAGACGCCGGCCATCCCCTGAATGAACATGGGCATGAAGATCCCGTTCATGCAGACCAGCGAGCCCCAGAAATGGATTTTGCCCAGCGCCTCGTTCATCTGCCGGCCGGTCGCTTTCGGGAACCAGTAGTAAATGCCGGCGAACAGGGCAAACAACGTGCCCGGCGCGACCACGTAATGGAAGTGCCCGATCACGTAATACGTGTCGTGCAGGTGAATGTCCGCGCTCGCCAGGCCGAGCGGCAGGCCCGTCAGCCCCCCGATGCCGAACATCGGCAGAAACGCCAGCGCGAACAGCATTGGCACATTGAACCGGATCGAACCGCCCCAGAGTGACAGGATCAGGGCGGTCAAAATGACGATGGACGGTACCGAGATGATCATGGTCGTCGTCTGGAAAAAGGCGTTGATGCTCGTGCCCATGCCGGTGAGGAACATGTGATGCGCCCACACGATGAAGGACATGAACCCGAGGAAAATCACCGAGTAGACGAGCGATTTGTAGCCCCAGAGCGGTTTGCGGGTGTTGTTGGCAATCACTTCCCCGACGATCCCCATCGCCGGCAGGATCAGCACGTACACCTCCGGGTGCGCCAGAAACCAGAACAGGTGCTGCCAGAGCAGCGCGCTCCCGCCGCCGCTGACGTTCAGCGCCTTTCCGCCCACCACCAACCCGCTCGGCAGGAAGAAACTGGTTCCGGCCATGCGATCCATCAGTTGCATCACGCCGGCGGCCTCCAGCGGAGGAAATGCCAGCAGCAAGAGAAAGCCGGTTACCAACTGCGCCCAGACAAAGAACGGGAGGCGCATCCAGGTAAGCCCTTTCGCGCGCAATTGAACGATCGTGGTGATGGTGTTGACCGATCCCAGAAGCGACGAGGTAATCAGGAACACCATGCCGGTCAACCACATGGTTTGACCGGTAAATAGCGAATGGCTTTGTGGCGTGACGTCGGACAGCGGTGGATAAGAAGTCCAGCCGGACTGGGCCGAGCCGCCCGGTGCAAAGAAGCTGCACAGCATAACCACGCCGCCGATGAAGTAGACCCAGTAGCTGGACATGTTGAGTTTCGGGAATGCCATGTCCTGCGCGCCGACCTGCAGCGGCACCAGATAGTTGCCGAACGCGCCCACCGCCAGCGGCACGACACCGAGGAAGATCATGATCGTGCCGTGCATCGCCCCGAGTTGGTTGTAAAATTCGGGGGCCATGATCCCGCCGGGCATCCGCGCGTCACCGAGCCAACGCGACAGAAACCCGATCGGCAGCGGCTTGCCCGGAAACGCCAACTGCCACCGCATCAACATCATCAGGCAAAACCCGAAGAACAAAAACACCAGCGAGGTCAGGCCGTACTGGATGCCGATGACCTTGTGATCAGTCGAAAAGATGTACTTCCGCCAAAACGGCAGCTCGCCGTGATGTTCGTCATGGCGCTCTTCGTAATGATGTGTTGCCTCTGTCATTGACCCTTTCTTCTCCTGGAAAAATCAGCCGACAGACCTGTCTTCTCCCGACAGGCCTTCCGCGCCAAATTTTTCCACGCCTGCTATCGTCAACCAATTCTGCGTCTACTCGGCCGGTTTCGTGAACTTGAAATCAACGGTCTTGGCTTCGCCGTCGCCGACCTTCACTTTCTGAGTCTGCTCGCCGTACTTCTCATGCCAGGCCGCCACTGTGTATTCGCCAGCGGGCAGTCCCTTCAACGAAAAGGCGCCGGCTTCTCCCGTCACGCTGTAAAATGGATTATCCATCACGCCAACGTACGCCGACATCCACGGATGCACGTCGCATTTGAAGTGCACCATGACCTCCGGCTCGGCAAAGGTCCGCATGGTTTCCATGTTCTGGTTGGGCTGGCCAACGTTGAATTCCTTGCTCTTGGTGGGCATGGCGTGAATGTTGTGCAGCGTGTCGTCCTTATTGACGATCTTCAACGGCTGCTTGGCCATCATCCCGAACACATGCGGCACGTAGTGACATCCCGTTTGATCCAATTCCACCGGCGTCTTCGGCGTGTCGTACGTCTTGCCCTCCAACCCGCCCTTGATGTAGACGAACACATTCTGCAACGAGCCGTCGGGGCTTACCACGACCTCTTCGCTCAGCAGGGGCGAATCGGCGTGCATTTCCGCGCATTTCGGGTCGGCATCGGTCGTGATCTTCTTCCGCTTGGGCGGGGTCCCGTCAAACGTGATCTTTCCCGAAATCGACGCCGAATCCGCGCCGCGGGAAACCGCGGCGAATGAAAGTGCTACTGCGACAACCAGAAACAACCTGAACGATTTCATAAGTTATCCTCCTGCCGTTAACCTAGCATTTTTTCTTTCGGAACCCAAATTTTTCAAGGTCAAACTTCATGGCTGCCCCGTGGACGCTGGTGCGGCCGCCGGAGCCGCTGGCGCCGGGGCCTGGGCCGGCGTCGCCTGCGCGGTTTGTTCGTTCGCCTCCAACGTCAATACGTAGTCCACCAAGGCCTCGATCTGCTTGTGCCCGTCCCCGCCGAGGATGTTCGGCGCGATCGCGGTGCCGTATTCGAACTGGGGCATGCGCGTGCCCGGCATTTGCGACAGCGGCTCGACCAGCCACTTGTTGACGAGCCAATCCCGTTGCAGGCGCGCGTGCGCCAGCGAGAGATTCGGGGCCAACCGCGGCAGGTCTTCCTCGGGAATCTCCGCCAGCGGTTTCCCGAGCGCCTTGCCGTCCACAATATGGCACAACGCGCACTTCAATTGCGTAAACAATTGTTTGCCCGCTTGCAGGTGTTCGGGAGACGTGTCGATCTTCGGCGTTTGATAGGGGAATTGTGCCCGCCCTTCCTCCGCGAAATACTTCACCAGCACGTTGGCATCGCCATCCGTGAACCCGAACGTCGGCATCCGCACGTGCAGCCAGGGACGAATCTCGCCCGTCTCTGGCGATTTGATGAAGCTGAACAGCCAATCCGGCTGGGTGCGCTGGCCCTGGTGCAACTGCGTCGGCGTCCCGATCAACATCGGCGGCTCCATGCCCTGCGGGATCCCCGTGGCGCGGATCGCGCCGCCCTGGGCCTCCACAATATGGCAGCCGATGCAGTTCAATTCCTTGACCGTCCAGCGCCCGCGCTCGATCTGGAATTCCGCGGGCGTGAGCTGGCGCGCCTCGTTTGCCGTCAGTTTCTCATCGGTCATGCCGGAGATGACCGTGACGATCTGGTCGATCTGGTCAGCCGTCAGATTGAACTTCGGCATCTTGAGCAATTCCTGCGGCATGCGGGTGACGTCGATCCGCCCGAGGTCGTACGACCGCGGCGCATGCAGTTTCTGCTTGAGCCAGGCGATGCGGTCCTTCTCGATGTCCAGCAGGCCGAAGTCGAGTTTGTCCACCGGCTTGGCACCCCATTCGCTCAGTTCGGTGCCGATGGGCTTGGCGGTCTCGAACCCGTGAATGTCGTGGCAGGCAAAACATCCGTACCGCGCAACCAGCCGGCTTCCGAGGAAAACATTCTTCTTCTCGACCGGCGTCATGGCCGCAACCTTCTGCTTCGCCGCCGCCATCTTCGCTTTCACCGCGTCGATATCGGTCGCCAGTTTCTTGGCTTTGCGGTCGATCGCGTCGTCGAACGAGTCCTGGTATTCCTTCTGCAATTCCGCCAGTTGCGCCTCGTCCCGCGCCATCCGCGCCGGGTCCTGGTAATAGGGCATCGTCGTCTCATCGACGAAATACATCTCGATGAGATCGTTGAGGTCGTTGATCTTCTGTTGCGCCTCGGCGTCCGGCAGCGTCACCTTCAAATACTCGACCGTCTCGCTGTCCAGCAGGTCCGGCTTGACCTCCGTCAGGCCTTCCTGGTCCGTCTTGGTGTTGCGCAGCGTCGCGAGGTAGGCGGCGATGTCCGCGGCTTCCTGGTCGCTCAGGCGCAGGTTGGGCATCTTGGTCCGCGGATTGTACTGTTTCGGGTTTTTGATCCACGCGTAGATCCAGTTGACGTCCGATTTGCTGCCGATGCCGGCCAATTGCGGGCCTTGCGAGCGCAGCCGCCGATATTGCCAATCGTCCATGTATTGCTTGAGCGTGGCGGGCGGCTTGACGTCCATCAACTTGTCATCAATGACATGGCACGCCATGCATCCCACCTGGCCGACGAGCTTCTTGCCGTTCTCGGGATCACCCGTCACGGGCGGCGCCGGATATTTCGGCTGGTCGCTCACGGTGAACAGGAAATTGGCAATGGCGTTGATCTCGACCGCGTCGCGGCCCGGGTTCGTATTGTTGTCCAGACCCCAAAACCGTGGCATGTATGTGTTCGAGCGGAACGCGACCGGGTTGGCGAGCCATTTGCGCACCCAATCCTTCTCGGTCTTGCTCGTGACCTTGAACAGGCTCGGGCCGGGCTTGCGGAGTGTGCGGATCGGGATGTTGACCTCCTGCCCGAGCGTCAGCGAAACGTCCTGCGGGAACCCGTTGAGCCGGCGCACATCGTCGGCGTTCACATCGTAAAACTTGCAGATGCTGTCGAAGTCCTCACCCGCAGCCACGTGATGCGTCGTGTACGTCTCCAACTGTTTCATCTTGTGGCACGACCAGCAACCCAGTTGCTCGATGAGCCGCCGGCCGTGATCGAGTTCTTCGCCGCCCTTGAGATTGGTCTGGTCGCTGTGGCACTTGAGGCAACCGGCCTCGACGTACTTCGCGGCGCGCATCGGTTGGAGGAGAAACTCCTGCTCCTCCCAGTGATAATTCTTCCGCCAGGCGTCCCGCTGCGTCATTTGGACGGTGTTGGTCTTTTCCAAGGACGCTTTTTGCAGTTTCGCGTCGTCGTCATCCTCGTCCCCGTGCTTCTGGACCTTCACCCACAACTTCGTCGAGGAATCATACGTGTACGGCTGTCTTTCTTCGGCATCGGGCGTGTGGCCCGCGTGTGAAAACGTGGTCTCGCGGTCCCAGCCCCAATGGCAGGTCGTACAACCATACTTGCTCATCGGGTGAGGCGAGGTGTCGGCAACAAACAGATCGAGGTTCGGATGGTTGCGGAGCGGCTCGGGCAGTTTTGACCACTCGATGGCGCCGATCTTGTACTTGGCGCGGAACGTGAGGTCGTCCGCAGTCGGGTCCTTGCGGTCGATTGCCTTGTGGCAGGTAATGCACCGGTCCACACGTGGAACCGTCGCGAAGTTGACGTCCACATGATGGGTATCGGCGACGATCTGCTCGACCTTGAAGGGTGACGCGGCGAATTCCAATATCGGAAGCCTGACCACGTCCTGAACGAGCGGGTCCTTCATCTGGTCCAACCGTTTGGTCAGCAAACCGATGTTGTCTTCAAAATGTTTGATGCTGCGTTGCAGGTCTTCCTCGTGCCCCATCAGCGCCGTCAGGTTGTCCTTGGCTTCCTGGAGTTTGGCGTCCGCCGCCTGTTTGCGAAGATCGAGCTTGTTGACCCGGTCGTTCCCGGCTTCCGCCTTGTCCATGATTTCCTGGACTTCCGGCGCATTCGTGTTCATGTTGCTCTTCTCGATCGCCTCTTCGTAGGACGAGCGGTACTGGTCGCGCACCCCCTTCTCCATTGTGAACTCGCGCGTGATCAGGTCGTCGTCCACCTGCATCTGGTTGACGTCGGCCTGTAACTTCGCTTCCTCCAACTTTTTCGACGCGAGTTCTTCCTTCGTCTTCTTGAGGTCGCTTTCCAGTTTGCCCAAGCCCGCTTCGTTCGCCTTCGCTTCCGCGACCTTGGCGTCGTTGGCCAGCCGCTGCTCCTCCAACGTGTAGAATGTGCGCTGGTATTTCTTCCACGTGCGATCGCCGCGGAGCGCCAGCCAGGAAATGTAACCGCCGGAGTAATCCACCCAGATCATCAGCGCCAGCGACAACAGAAACACGAAGCCACTGAGGAAAAACCACCAGTGCAGGCGCGGGATGTTGTACTCGTGGAGAGTCTCGGGTTGGTTTCTCATCGGCTCAGAATTTGATCCACGGGGTGTCCACGAAATATTTCAGGTTCATCGTCCAGCGCAACACCATTTTCAGCGGCAGCGTGAACATCGTGAGAACCAGGCCAACGAGGACGCTGTACCGCGCGAAATCCATCGACGCATAGAACTTTTTCAGCAACGTCTTCGCCAGCACGCCCGGCAACGCCAGGAAGTACAACGCCAGGAACAGGATGCCGGCAAATTCCTTCTTGAACGCGTGGCCCAGTTCGATGAGGAACGCGCGACAAGTGCTGTCGTGCCAGCCCACGCTCAGGAAATCCGGCGGAAGCAGGCGCGGGATGACGTTCTTGACCTGCGGCAGGCCCTGGTTGAACCACTCGATATGGGTCGTGTGGTAGATCTTTTGGAACCACACCACCCAGACGTAATCGGAAAGGTTGACGTTGTTGAGCGCGACCACCTTGTGCGGGTCCCAGAATTCAAATGGCCCGAAGAAATTCCATCCCGGACCGCGCAGGAATGTCCCCGTGATGATCATGAACACCCACAACGCGAGGTAGCCGAACAGGAAAATCCCGATCGAGAACTTGCGCTCGGCGAACGTGTAGTAACCGTTCCCCTTCGGATTGATATCGATATACGGGATCGCCATCAACCCGACAATGATAATGGTCGGCAGGACGACGCCCGCGTACCACGGATCGTAATACACCAGCATCTCCTGCAACCCGAGGAAGTACCACGGCGCTTTTGACGGATTCGGCGTGGCCGCCGGGTTCGCCGGTTGTTCGAGCGGCGCGCGCAGGTAAATCGCCCAGAAAATCAGCACGAACGAGCAAATGATCAGCGCAATGAACTCGATGTACAACAGGTCAGGCCAGACCCACGTCTTTTGGCTGGAGCTTTCCTTCTCGTCCGGCGGCAGCTTCTGCTCGACGCGACGGTCGTTGTTGACCGCCTGCGCCATCGCCAGCCACAGCACCAATGTGGAGACGAACAGCATCGCCGTGATCGGCACGTTGTCCGGCTTGCCGACGATGAGGTAGAAGTTCGGGTCCTTCATCCCCCACATGACCACGCCGGCCTCGATCAGGATCACCAGCGCGCCGATCAACCAGTTGAACACGTGCCGACGGAACCGGAGCATCAAGAACAGCCCGCCCGCGGCCAGGACAAAGCTCAGCTTCGGGCTGGCCATGATGTTGGCCAGCGCCTTGAACGCCTCGAACAAAACACTATGATTTGCCGCCGCTTGTTCCATGAGAAAACCTTGCCCGCTCCCGCGCCGCCGCTTAGAGTGGTCCGGAGACGCCGCCGTCTTTGCGGATGCGCCAGAAATGCACCGCCATCAGCACTGCCGCGATCAGCGGAATGCCGATGCAGTGCAACACGTAAAACCGCAGCAACGTCGTGCCGCCCAGTTCCTTGGCGCCAATCAGGAAAAATCGCGCGTCATCGCCCGGATGCACCAACGGCACGCCGCCAATCTGCAAAAAGTCCGCGAACGGTCCGCCCGCGCCCACGAACGGCGTCGCTTTCGCCATGTTCGAGCCGACCGTGATCGCCCAAATCGCCAGTTGGTCCCACGGCAGCAGGTAGCCCGTGAACGACAGCAGGAACGTGAGCACCAACAGCAACACGCCGATGCACCAGTTGAACTCGCGGGGCGGCTTGTAGCTGCCCGTCATGAACACGCGGAACATGTGCACCATGACCATGATGACCATGGCGTGCGCGCTCCAGCGATGTAGTTCGCGCATGATGCCGAACGGCACCTGCGAGCGCAGATCCAGCATGTCGACGTACGCGCCTTCGACGGTGGGCCGATAGTAAAACATCAGCAGCACGCCCGTCAGCGTGAGCACCAGAAACAGGAAAAAGCTCAACCCGCCCGCGCACCACGTGTACCGCAGTTTTACGCCGCTGGTGCGCACCTTCGTCGGGTGCAAATGCAGGAATACGTTGCCCAGTACGATGAGCACGCGTTTGCGGTCGGTATTGGGAATGCCGACGCGAAAAATGGATTTCTTGATCTGCGAATCCAAGACCGAGTTTTTGATTTTGTCTAACATGGTCGTTACACCGCAATAAAGGAGCGGGGATCGTCAAACTCGCCCTTTTCCCAAAAGAACAGCCGCCCCTGGTTCACGACAATCTGGCCGTCATCGGCCAGCGAAACCTCGTATCGCCGCATCGGAAACGGCGCTGGACCTTCGAAATTGATCCCGTCGATGGTGTACCCGCTTCCGTGACAGGGGCACTTGAACTTGTGCTCGCTGTCCATCCAGTTGGGCGTGCAGCCGAGATGGGTGCACACGGCCTGGATGCAGAAGACCTTGTGGTCGTGGTTCACAATCCAGCAGCGGTGCGCCGCCTTGAACGATTCATCCACGGTATTGGGGGGGAAATTGGCCGGCGGGCCGACCTTGAATACGTCGATCCTCGTGAAATCGACGCGGGGCACCATGAACGCAAAGAGCGCGGCCATGCCTCCGCCCATCGCCGCGGCAAACGTCGCCCACGCGAGCGCCAGGCTCACGAAAAACTGACGGCGCGGCATGGGTTTGCCTTCGGGGTCGAGAATCCCCTTCGCTTTCAACCGGCGAACCGCCTCTTCGCGCGGACTTAACGCCTGTCCCTGCTGGGGCCTGTCTGCCCCGACTACTTTCATTTCAGCCATAACTATTTGTGATTCAAACTGTTAAGCTGCTGAATCGCAGCGTTTCGCACCTGCAAATCCGGTTCGGTGGCGCTCATCTTTTCCAGTAGTGGACGGGCTTTCGTTGGATCCAGCTTCGCCACCCACACCACCGCAGCCACCCGGTACCGCTGAATGTTCTCCTCCAGCGGGCGACCCTCCCGGGGCATCAATTCAGTAACACGGTCTACGTATTCCTTGTCAAGCAACCTCGTCAACACGTCCCATGCGGCCGGGCTCCCCTTGTTGGCCAGCCCAAACGCCGCATTCCACTTCACCAACTCGTCGGGGTCGTTCAGCGACGCCTCCAACACGTGGCGCGCGTCCGGGGTATTCATCGACCCGAGAACGTACACAGCCATCAACCGGACGGACGATTCATCGCTACGCGTCAGGTTGATGATGCGCAACGCCGAGCCTTCATCCCCGATTCTGCCGAGCGCCCAGACGCAATTCTTCACGGTTTCGGCGTCCCCATCATCGAGGCCGTCCCGCAACGCCGTGACCGCTGCGCGATCTCCCAACAGCCCGAGCACCAACGCCAAATACCGCCGCGTCCGCGGGTCCTGCCCCTTGGACTCGTTGAATACCTGGAGGATGTCCGAGACGGCGCGCGGATTCTTCGCCAGAAACTGGTCGCGATCCGCGCTGATCTGCGCGCTGACATCGAAGATTCCCTGCCAACGCTTCGAGTCCTGGATGTAATTCAGGAGATACTGCGCCTGCTGGGTGCGTTGCTCGCCCGAACTGGCGCGTAACGCGTTCAAATAGTCATCCAGCCCCTTCCGCTCGGCCGTCAGCCAGATAAACAGGCCCGCCAGCGCAACGCAAAACAGCACCACCGCCAGTGGAATCACGACCAACTGCACGGTCAGTGTGGCCAGCCTGGTCTTCTCTTCCGGCAATTCCATCATGCCGGGCGAAGATGCTGGCGCTGGCTGCTTCGCGTCGCTCATGTGAAAGAACTAATGTCTTTTCCAACTGGGACGGCAACATCGCCGCCCGGTGGGTCGGGGCATTCGGCACGATGATCGCGTCCTTGTCGCACACGATTTCACAAAGTCGGCAGGCCACGCATTCTTCGGCCACCACCTCGGCCACCTTGTAATGACCCGCGCCCGTGTGGGTCGGGTCTTCCTTCATGTAAATGCAATCGAACGGGCAAATGTCCACGCAGAACTCGCAGCCGGTGCAGTCGTCCACGATGACCTTGGCCTTCGGGATCTGGCTCGGCTTGATGCGGGTGACGAGGTTCCCGTACTGGTCCTGGATGCAGGAAACGGGGCAATAAATCGCGCATACCCCGCAGTCGATGCACCCCTCGGGGTGAATGACGTACAGCTCTTTCGACTTGCCGCTGATCGTGTCGACGGGACATTTCAGCTCGCACACGGTGCAGCCAATACAGGTGTCCGTAATGAAATACGCCATGCCGTTATGCTCTTTCTTCCGTTTCCGACCCTACGCGACCCACTTTGAGAAAAGTTTCACAAGGAATATACCAGCCGCACCCCAAAGCGCAACTGCTTTTCAGGCGGAAAACCAGGTCAAATCCAGAGCAAGAGAAGTCAAGAAGACGGGCGGATCGGGCAGGAGACTGCTGCCCGCCGAGGAAGGATTCGAGCAACCCGCAAGCCGCCCCGTCAGTCAGTGCAGGCAGGGTTCTGGCAGGATGCCCTCGAATGAAAAAATCACTAGCGCCTCGCTGGCCGGAAAAACACGAGGATGCATTGTTCATATCAGCCCCAGTCCGCGCACGGGCGGGGCGCTCGACTTTTCAGGGGCAGCCGCGCTTTACGTATCTAGTTTCCTGAGTAAAACCAGATCAACCAAATCGGCACCCGCAGCCGCCCGAACGACGTTGCCCCCCTTGGCCATTTCGGAAACGACATCCTTCAAAAGAATGACTTTGATTCCGGCTTCTTGGAACAGACCAATTTCCGCTTCGTATTTCACCACATTAAGGACGAGTTCTCTCGTCCAGTTTCCGGGGCAAAGGCGTCGCCGTAATTCAGCTTTACCCTTATGATTGAATTTCCTCTCGATCCATTCGGCAACCCCTTGTCTGAGTTGGGTGTCGTCCCGCCTCTTTGCGTTGTTCGCCCCGATGCCCCTTTCTTTTTGGACCGCCTTTGGGACTTTCGAGATGTAGGAGATCGGGTTGGTGGAGAGCGTGACTTCGATATGACGGCATTCATGCTCTCCATTGGGGAGTGGCTTGAGGGCGAGGATGTCGATTTCATCCACGCCAACCTTGATTCCACGGATGGTGAAATAGCCTTTGCGATTCAGCCATTCCTCGACAACTTCCTCACCAAGTAGGGACATAATTCTCCCCGGTCCACCCGCCCCGACCGTACTATTCCGGTCTTGCGTCGGCGATGCGCTTTGCCTCCTGCTGGGCAGCAGTTTCAACAGATTCCTTCGCCATCGTTGACCCGAAGGCTTTTTCAAAATCAACTCCAACAGCAAGCGGAATTTCCACCTTGACGACTGCAAGATTGCTGTTGGTTCTTGAGATGGCTTTTACGACGTAGAGTTGCCCCGTATTTATCTTAAACCATTCAGCTTTTATCGTGTAGTCTTTAGCCATGATATTTCTCCTGTGATATTTCTCCTGTTGCCTTGCAACTACCATTTCTCAATTGCGTTCACAAGTCATTTACCGCCCCCGCCCGCATTCCGCCGCCGTCAGCCGCCATCCTCGCCCCAGAGAAACGATCACCCCGCTGAACCGGCGACAATCCGTTTGCAGAAATTGCTCAACCGAGCTACGCTGGGTGAATCACCTTGCCATTTCAGGGAAGACCATGAACCAACGCCCGAGATTGGAGACAAAACACCTGATTCTCCGACCATTCCACCTTTCTGATGCTTCCGATGTCCGGCGACTTGCTGGCGACCGTGCCATAACCATCATCACGTCGGACTACAAAACAAGCGTTCTTGTCTCCGGCGTAGTATGCCAGCAATGCTGAGGCAAACGGATTCACGCGTACGTAGCGTAGAATGCAGATGCGACCGGGTCGACCCTGCATCCCGCCGCCGTACACGCTACCATCAACGACTGGCATCCCGCCGATTCCGCGGCCACTTGCATTCGTGATCGCGGGGCGTATGTTGCGGTGGAGAGTTGAGGTCCGGGTCGGATGAATAGGCACGTGCTGGAAATCTCCACGCATGTCTTCCGCCTCCTCCACAGGCGGGAACTGCTCTGTATCTCCTGCGCCGACGAAAAAGACGGTCCCGTGCAACGCATCGTGGTCGATGACGACGTTTACAGCGAAATGATCGACCGCGCCATTTCCAAGCGAAAGACGATCGACGAAGTCTTCCTCGAATTCGCCACGCGGGGTTGTAGTCCACGCCAGCGGTCGCGTTGCATCAAGCGGTGGATCCAGTAGCCTCCCGCCGCCTGTGCTCCTCGCTGGCTGTTGCATTACTGATGGCGAAGGGGTAAAATGTGAATGGAGAGTGTTGGGTTATGACCATTCGACATGTAGGAATCATCGTGACGAAGTCGTTCCTCTGGGTGGTCTGCGTGTTCGGGATACTGGTTGTCTTTTGGTTTCTGAGCGCAATCGTAAGCCCGGTCACTCCGTGGGGGAGTTCTGGCGCCCCAGCGTGGTGATCGGTTGACCGGGCGTGGCTCGCTCAGATTGAAACCGTCCGTTCCCCACCCACAGTCCCGCCGCCGTACTGCCTCCTGAATCGGTTGCTATTCCAAGGATTGGGCATACGATGCCGTGGAGAGTCGAGGGCAGGTGAGGTTGAAGCAATTCGGCAGCATCAAAGGCATCGCCAATTTATGGAACCAGAGCCAAATAAGAAGGCTGCAAAATGTTCATCCGGACAGACGACGGGCATGGGCATCGGCATAGGCGTTGCCCTTGGAGCAGGAGTGGGAGCCGCCATGCACAACCTAGCAATGGGCGTTGCCATTGGAACAGCCGTGGCTGCTATTGTCGGTGCTGCGTTGAAATACAAGAAGTGCAAAAAATGATTGAGATACGTAGCGACTAGCCTTCCCCGCCCGCGTCCTGCCGCCGTTGCCCCCCTGAATCCCGCCTCCAAAATCGCCACAAAAAACTGTCGCCTCGGAACGCTGCTCCATGGGGTCAACACCCCATAGCGCACCCGCCACTTGTTTGCGTAACTTGGAGCATGACGCAAACAAAGGGCACCCAGCCCATTTCTGGAGTTGATCCAAAACGAAGCCCGGAAGAGCGCAACATCCGCAAACAACTCGGCAAGGTGCGCCGCTATCTCGCCAAATCGACGAATCCCACCTTCAAGAGTTCATGGGAAAGCCGCATCACAGTCTATGAAGCGCAATTGGTAAAGGCGGAAGCCCGTGCGCGCTTCATCAAGTAGTTGGTAGATTCGTCCGTCTTGTTGTTGGGCGGGCGACGATGGCGTCAAAACCGGCAACTGCGTCAGTGAAATCAGAATCTGAAAGGGAATACCACGATGGGTAAGAAATCCAAATCCGCACGGTCAGACGCCAAGAGGGCCGAAAGACACGCCGCGAAAGCCGCCCGCACCGCCTTGTACGCCTCGCAGGCCAAGGCCAATAAAAGGCAAACGAGCAGCGGCGACGGGACGGCGAAATCGTTTGTCAGCCACGCCATCGCCAACTGCGGAAACCCGGGCTGCAAGCGATGCTACCCGCAGTTGATTCCGGCGTTGGCGTTCCCCGCCTGATTCCACCCTCGCCGCCAAAACGCTATCACCCCGGCACTCGCCCGGCAGGGTCTTTTGCTCCGTTTCTGGTCATGAATCGGCCCATGGCAGGCAACGGGACTGCCGCTGGAAAAGCCGCCAGATCATCTCACTTCGGCTTGGCGTAATTCTCCATCCCGCTGATGTCGATGACGACGACCGGTTCATTGCCCACAACCCATGCATCATGCCCCGGCGGAAGAGACGACACGTCCCCCGGCCCGAATTCGTCTTTCGAACCATCGTCCATCACCACATGCAGGCGTCCCGACACATGATACTGAAGATGGGGCGCCTGACAGCTCTGGGTTTTCACCAGAGGCTTTACGCAGGTTGACCATTTCCAACCCGGCTGCAACGTCGCTCGACCGAAGGTCACGCCGCCCAGAGACACGGTTTCCACCTGTCCCTTATCAAATGTCCGCTTTTCGTCCGGCTGGGACAGGTTTTTCTTCTGCATCTTGTTCATGGTTCCATTCCTTTCGTTTGCTGACCATAGTTCTCGCTCCAAGCCGCTCGACGGTCAGCGCGGCTGATTTGGCAACAACCGGGCAAGCCTCGCAATTTGACGCTTCTTGCTGAATGGGACAATTCGACGCCATGACCTGAGTGGAAACGATCTTGTAGCCGAACAGTTGGAGCAGCATACCGACAGCGGTAGCGTCGGTAATACCCTCCACGTCGAGAATGACGCAATACTGCATACTCAAGCCCGAGATGTGGTCAACATTACACAACGAATCTGCGCTTTCAAGAAGCGGCCTACTTTTCCTGACCCGTCTGCCGCCACGCCGCCACAATTCCCGCTCGAACCTGCCCCCATTCCCGCCCCCGAAAAACTCTCACCCACTCATTCCCCCGACATCAATAAGATAAAATGGCAGTGTAGCCTCCGTTCACGCCCCCAATGTGTGGTGCTTCGACAGGGGATGCCGAAGCTGGAGAGAATGTCGATTTCTACACTGCCAAAACCATATGCGATCTTTTGCGGACCCTACCAATCAGGAGTCTAAGCGGCACATCATCGAGCGTACAATGGGGTGTCTACCCCATGGCGGTTCCCTGCGATTTGGCTTACGGTGCAGCGGAGAGTCGGGGCCAATGTGCAAGTTGCCAAAATATGACCGGTGTCAATCGGAAGCTCGGCTCTCCTTATTCGTTAGGAAACCGAGTTGATTGGAAAATCATGACGCAGAACCAAGAGAACAAGCCAAAGAATCCGTCTCGCATCACTCCCGCACGGGGGCTCATAGCCCTGTTTCTACTCGTCCTTTTCGTGTCGTGGTTCTTTGGCTGGTATCTCCGCCGCCGTTGAGGTCTACCGCCAGCCGAGCGAGTCGTTGTCCGCCAGTTCCCCGCCCCCAAAATACTATCCCCCAAAACTTCCACGAAACAATCGGTTGCTATTCCTGCGATTGGGCCTACGGTGCGGTGGAGAGTTGAGCGACCCTCTCGTCAAGTAAGATTGTTTCAGGGAGAAATACCCACCCTTGGGAACGGCTCGTAGGTTCAAAAACGAGAGATGAGCCTCGACTCTCCTTTTCGCTTGCCCCTGCCATAGTCCTGGCGCCGTCAGCCGCCATAGGCCGCCGTTGCTCCCGCATACAGTCGGGGAGAACTCCCCCAAATTGGCTCATATAATGCTCATTTCGTGCGATTGCCTCACTGAGGAAAGGGACAGAAGCCATGGCTGAATTCGTTTCATACACACTCGACGGGAAAGCATCAAAAACATGGGTAAGACCGGTTGACCGAATCACGGGTATTGAAGTTAGGGAAGACAGGGTGCTTATTATCTACTTTGTTCAGGGAAATCCGGTTGTGGTGCAGTGCGGGTCGCAGGCTGAACAGTTGGCTCGGGAAATCATGGGAGGGCTGGCAACCACTCCACCCCTGAAACAGGGAAACAGACTCATCACCAGCGTCGAAGAGGTAGTGGTCGAACCGGCGCACTCTGGGCAGGCCACTCAATCAGCCCACCCCAGCCCCGCCACAGCGACCTCGCCGCCGTCAGCCGCCACCGTCGCACCGTCGATGCGTCCGGCCGCCGTCAGCCGCAGTTACTCATTGCTGCCATAGTCTGCCGCCCAGTCCCGCCCGCATCCAGTCCCCCCAAGTCCAGCGGGGGTGTAGCTCAACTGGTTCCGTTTCCTGCCCGCCGCCTCCCGCCCGCAGTTCCCCCGCCTGATCTCCGCCCAACCCTTGCCCCAAAAAACTATCATCCCGGCACTCTCCCGACGGGGCGATTCTTGCCCATTTGGGTGAGTGCAGGGTCATCCGAGCCGGGGCGTTCGAGGCGCGCAGCAAGCCAACACAACACGCCAATTACAAGCCGCCCGTGCTGATTGCGGAGCAAGGAAGGTTTGGAGCGGGCGATGGGAATCGAACCCACCTTACCGGCTTGGGAAGCCGGTGCATTACCACTATGCTACGCCCGCACGAGACTGCTTCATTCTCGCCGTTTCGCCGCCCAAATCAAGCCAAAGTTGGTAAACCCGCTCGGGTTTGGTATGGTACGGATGTATGGCACCACCGACCGAAACCGGGCAACCGGGCGTCATTATCATCGGGGAGACCGAGGCGAAGGACGAACTGTCCTCGCCGTGGAACGTGATTGTCCACAACGATCCGATCAACCTGATGAGCTACGTGACGATGGTGTTCATGCGGGTGTTCGGATATCCGCGTCCCCGGGCGGAGACGTTGATGCTGGAGGTCCACAATCAGGGGCGGTCGCTGGTGTGGTCGGGCGGACGCGAACGGGCCGAACATTACGTCAACCAACTTCACAGCTATCAGTTGCTGGCCACCATGGAAAAATCGTCGGCATGATTGACCTGACCGTCCAACCGCTCGATGAAAAGCGGATCCTGATCAGCGGCATCCCATCCGTCCTGGCGGCCATGCTGCGCGAGTTGCCCGAAATCCTCGAACTCCGTGATTCGCCCGACGCGCGCGCCCGGCTCTACCCCGATCCGACCCGTGGTAACGACAAGATCAACCGGGAATGGCATCAAATGGCCGGGCCGGAACTGCGCCATTTGTTTGTTTCCGCCGGTGAAACCGTGACGCGGGACCTGACGGCGTTGACGGCGGACAACAAAAATGGAGACGCCTGGCAGGTGGCGTTTCCCATCGAGCATGTGGCGGCGTGGATGACCGCCCTCAACCAGGCGCGGTTGATCCTCGGGGAAGTCCACAAGATCGACGAGGTGGAAATGAATCGGACGGATTTCGACCCACAAAGCGCCAAGCATATGGCGGCGTTGCGCATTCACCTGCTGGGTTACCTCCTGCACCTGTTCGTGGAGTTGGACGATCGCGATGAGTCTGAAAACCATCTTTGAAGGCCAGGCGATCAAGTCGGAGATGGTCGTGCTGATCCTGGAGAAGTGGGGGCTCCATCCCGCGATGGAGGAGAAAGCCGTCACGCCGAACCTCGACGACCTCGCCCGCGACACCCGCGTTGTCATCCCCGAGGGCGAATACGAGCAAGCGAAGGAAATCCTCTTTGGCGAAAGCGAAATTGAACGCGCCGGCTTCTGATCGCGAGATGATTCGACGGAGTCGTGTTATCGCCGCCGGCGGCGGAGCAGCAGAAGAAGACCGGTGAGTCCCGTGGCCGCCAACGCCATCGTGCTCGGCTCGGGAACCTGCATGTACAACTGGTCGATTGTCGAAATGCTCGAATAAGCCGTTATGGTAAACGAGTCAACGAGCACGTCCTTCTCGAGATCCAGATACGCCTGAGGCGGGTCAATCACCATGTTCGTTGACAACACCTGCGATGACGGGGTGGCGTATACGACCATCTGTCCGTAGGGGTCAGCGGCGTCCATGTTGGTTTCTATAGTCTCAGTGACTTCCGCCAGAGCTGGACCAGAGCCCAACACCACTGTATTGGCGGACAGGGCCGCCCCGGAAATCAGATTCGCCGAGTTCGTCACGTTGACCATATAACCAATCCGAAAATCCATGTCATTGCCGTAACTGGCCGCAAACCCACCGCCGAACTGAAGGCCAAAGTTGCCATCTGATGTAAGTCCCGACACGGTGATATTACTGGCGTACGGATCGCCAGAGGTGAAGAAATTAGAAAAGAGCTTGTCGCCAACCAGAATGGTCCCGTCATTCGTCAGGGTCGTCAAACTGAAGGATGGCCCCAGCGTTTGCGCCCGGGTACCTAACGCGCAGGCCATGGCGAGCACGACCGCCGCGCAGATGATTAAAAGATATCGACCCGCACAAAGTTGAGAGATTCTTCGGTGGCCCGCCCGCCCTTGAAAAGCATTTGTCTCCACGATACACGCCCCTCGCCATTACTGCCGTTCATACGTACTCGCCGTGTATCGGTGCAGGGAATGTGACCCCAGCCGAGACTCTACATCGCCAACAATGCATATTAGTTACCACACCTTCGGTTTTTTTCAAGAAGAATCCGGCCAAAACGATCAATTCGGCGCCCATCCACCAGCCCCTTGTAAACCCTGCCCTATAGGGCATGTGATTGCGGGTCTCGGGGTCGGTTTTCGCGCGTTATATTAGGCCCGCCATCACCGCTTGCCAGCAGTTGACGCGGGCCGGCGGCGCGGCCTCGATCCATTCGATTATCGGAAGGATTTGTTCATCCGCCTACCCCCGGCGAAGATCGCGGAGATTAAGGAGCCCACGATGGAAACACAGGCCAAGGTCAACGCGAAGGAGAGGGCGTCAGACTATGGCCCCTGCCCGGTGTTGCCGCCGCAGGATGCAAATGGACTGAGATCCATGGTCGTGAGACCATAGCCCCCGCCAAGTGCAGCCATCGCCGAGTTGATTTGACTCAGACAGGGGGTGATGAACCAGCCTGATCCGGCTCCGCCATACGAATAAACCGTGAGAAGCACCAATTGCCCGTTGAGGACTATAAATGCCGGCTGGCCGCTGTCCCCGGAAACCTTGGCCTCGTAAAACATGCTGCGGGTAGCATCCGTAGGCGCCGCCAACGAAATACCTGCCGTCACCGATGAGATGTCTGATTCCAAGGCGCTCTCACTTTGGTTGAGACACAGCGCCGGAACGGAGTTTGTAGACATGGGGCCTAACGAGTTTGGAAAATAGTTCGTGTAACTGGAGGGCAGAACCCTGGCAAACGTGATCAAATTGGTCGGGACATCGGAATCCAAGACCCCGATCCGAATATCCGTGAGATTGATCTGCACTGAATTGGAGAGCACGCGACGAACAACTGTATTATCATTGGCAACGAACCACAGTTCCGTGCCGTTGGGGGGGTAGTAGTGGTTAGCAAACACCACGTGACGTGGACTGATCAGCGTGCCGGCCATCTGCGACCCATCCTCATAGGAGTTGTAAACCGCAATGCAGGTGAGGTCGAACCCGGACGCCCAACAGACTCGTATTCCTGACGTAGTTGGTTGTCGCGGGATTCATGCTCGTGTAGATCGACACATTTGTCGCCCACCAGTTCGAACCGGTATTGAGCGCCGCTGTCGCCAGGTTGGTGTCGATCGCAACCGTAGCTGTGTAACGGGCCGAGCCCGGCTCGAAAAAGAACGGGATCGTTTTGTGGATCACCCCTCCCAGCGCGTTGGTGTTGGAGTCCGCATACTGTACGTAGATATCGTTGGTGGGTTGTTTGCAGCTCTCCGATAGAGTGTAGGTTATCGGCCCGTTGGTCGTGCAAAAGACGGTTGACGGCGACATGGCAGGATTCAGACTCACTCGTAGAAATGGACACAGCGCCGGACCGCCAGCCATGTCGACCATGCCGACGGTAACTGCACCGACTCCTGAGTATGGATAACAGACGGTGCCGTTGATCGCCATAAGATCAGGATCCGGGCCGGGCTTCAACCCGCTACCCGGCGGAACGAGTGGCCCATCGGCAATGCCATTCCCATCGGAATCGGGGTTTAGCGGGTTCGTACCAAGGAGATACTCCTCCAGGTTGCTCAATCCATCTCTATCGGGATCGTCCGTAGCGCGAGAGGAGTCCACGGCCAACCCTGTGGGATGCCCGAAGTAGAGTTGCCTCCACCAGTCGGGGATGCCGTCGCCATTGCCATCCTCCGTCGGTGGATCGATTTTGACGAGCACCATGTAGGACGGGCTTGGCCCGCCGACAGGACCGATGTTTTTGACCCATTGGATGCCGCCGTTGCCGGGGATATAGTCCACAATGTTTGTCCACACGCCGCTAATGGAGTCTAAACACTCCAGTGAGTAATACTTCCCGCTGGCAGACATGAAATACACGTCATTTTCCCCGTTACCCAGGACGATGGCCGTGATGCTCTGCACGCTGTTGCTATCGGTCGGGTCGGCGCCGGCGAGATACTCTTGGAGATTGGACACGCCCGCGACATCGGGGTCGGCTCCCGGGGCGGCTTGTGGGCAGGTAATGCAGCCGAAGTATTGAAGCTGCCAGGCGTCCGGCAGCCCGTCCTCATTGCCATCGAAACTGCCGGTGGCATAGATCACGCGAACACTGTTCGTGGCAATGTTCGATGGCGCGGCGTTGTCACCGGCGAGCACGGTCAGCGTGTTGGTTCCGGGGGCCAAATCCGTGACCATGGCCGCCCAGTTGCTGTAGCCATTGGCGCACGAGACCGCAACGCCCTGAACTTCGACCCCGCAAATGCCGGAAGCACTGGCACTCGTACCCGCAACCGCAACGGTCGAATTGGTGATATAAGAACCGTTCACAGGTGATGTGATCGTCAACGTGGGCGCCGTGGTGCCTTCCACTGAAGAGTTCCTCGTAGACGCGCGATAGACGCGGCCGGTCGTATTGGTAGCCGCACCTCTGTCCAGGTAATTCGTGACAACATCTCCCACGTTGGGGATCACGATGTTCGGAGTGATGGTAAAATAAACGCCCCGGATGCTGCTCGCGGACTGAAGCACATTCGTTCGATTTCCACCGGCCTGCCACGTGATCAGGACGTCGCTTCCCTGCATCGTCAGACCAAGCATCCGCATTGCCGAAGACGCGTTGGTCGGATCGGTGCCGGCCAGATAATCCTGGCGGACGGTAAATCCCGCACCGTCGAGGTCCTTGCCATCCAAGGTGGGATCGAGCGGGTTGAGGCCATAGTGTTGTTTCCATCCGTTCGGGATGCCGTCACCGACTGCACTCAGGTTCGGGTCGAGCACGACGCTGCCGACAATCAGCGTGCCGCCGTGATGGATGAGCAGACCGCAGGCATTCGTCATCACCAGTTTGTCGGCTTGCAGCACGCCGCCGTTGAGGACCAACTCACCACTGCGCACCTCCAGCACGGCATCGGCGGTTGCGTTGGTGACAACCACGCTGCCGCTGTCCAACTCGACGAGGTTGTTGGAACTGGCCGAGTCAAAACCCACGGTAAGATCCGCCGCCAAAACCGACCCGCCGTTCTGGATCAGCAACGCGTCGGCACAAGTATTCGAGCCAACCAGGTAGTCGCCCGCCCAGTTGCAGACGACGCCACTGATGACGTTGGTCTGGCAGTTGCCCGTGTACTGGGCGCTGACCACGGAGCAAAGGCGAAGGGATAGGATGAGTCCAACCAGCGCACACCGGCAGAAATAAGCCCGACGGGTGACTGGAGGCAGGCGGTAAGCCCAACAAGAACGTGCGGTGGTAAAGCGTTTGCCCGAGACGGCCAATTCCAACCGAGAGAAATCAGATAATGCTTGAGCTATTCTTGCGTGCTCGTTATTCAAATCCGCCTCCGTCTGCAAACCCCTCGGACCAGACCGATCGAGCGACTCGCGGAGGGAGAAAACTCGGCGGCTTGATTATTTCTTGCGCCGCCTCAACGTCAGCAAGCCTGCCAAGCCCATACCGACCAGCGTAAAGGTGCCGGGTTCGGGAATCAGGGCAAGTGTTACGGTCAGTCCATCCGTCCCGGCGTGCGTCATGCCGATCTCGTTCACATTTCCGTTGTCGATGTCAACGGTGGCCAGAAAGTTTGGACCACTTCCGCCCGAACCTCCGTTTACCGACGCGTACAGAACGCCTGACGAGTTATCGAATTTCATCGCGTTAATGCGGTCACTGGCGTCGGGATAACTCAAGGGTTCAACCTCCGTCCCGGCCCCGGTCGACTGGTCGATCGTCCACAAGTCACTATTATCCGCCTTGTACAGGGTATCGAACGGGGAAAAGGCCAGTCCGTTACCGCTGGGGGTACTGTCACCAACAGCCCCGAGTTCAGTCGCAACGCCCGTTGTTATGTTGAAGGTGTAGACATCGCCGGTTACGTATCCGAACAAAGTGTCATCGCTGTTGCGGAACGCAATGTCCTGAACATTGGCGGACAGCGTGGTTGGGCCAATTGCAGTTCCCGTGCCCGTCGCTGGATCGATTGTGATCAGGTCCTGTGCGCCGTTCGCGGGGTTTATGCCCACCCCGTAAAGTATTCCGGACGTGCTAAAGTCAATCGCGCCAACCTGGCTAAAACCAATCGGCCCGATCAACGTGGCCGTGCCCGTGTTTGGATTGATGTTGTACAAACTGGCAGCACCACCCGGCCCCATGTAGGCCGAACCATAAATCACAGGGTTATCGGCCCGCACCTGGGTGAACGCTACCGTGGCGCAGATTGCCACCAGCGTAGCCAGCTTAATCCAAGAACCCGCATTCACAGCGACTCGCGCGCTTGTCGAACTCGCCCAATTTCTCATAATCTCCCTCGCCATCTTACGAACCCGTTAGCCCACTCCATCCTCTATCCAGTTCACCAAGACGCGCTTTCCACCTGGCGGTAGAAAAACCCGCTGCCGCAGTGTTTTACTGGCTCTCCAACCCCCGTACTCTCACAAAACTTCCGACTGAACGCAAGCGAAAAATGAACCAATCCGAAGAAAGTTCTATACCTAGCGCCGTGTTCGCCGACGCCCCCAAAGCCCCGCCAAGCTGAAGAGACAGGAGATGCCAACGAGAGCGAAGCTCGAAGGCTCGGGAAGCATGAAAACATCCGCCGTTACTGTCCCTGAACCAAGTGTCAGGGTGCTTCCGCCTCCCGCTGCAAAAAGGCCACCGTCGAGATTAAGACCTGAGCCAATAAACATGCTGGCATCTGGCGCGATAAACGTACCGAGGAGCGTTACATTATTTGACACATACAA
This sequence comes from uncultured Verrucomicrobiae bacterium, assembly GCA_963712025.1. Classification (GTDB taxonomy): domain Bacteria; phylum Verrucomicrobiota; class Verrucomicrobiia; order Palsa-1439; family Palsa-1439; genus Palsa-1439. The sequence continues at coordinate 87,332 of CAVQGJ010000008.1, forward strand.
GGCGTTGGCAGAGCCGGACGTGTTCAGCAAGTTAAACAGGACATGGTCCTCTGTCACGCCGCCACTCAACACGACCGGCGTCCAGTTGGTTTCCAAAAAACTTACGCTGTTCGATACATTCAAGACGAAAATGTCATTAGGCCCGCCTGATAGCGTCAGTTTGCGGCCTGCTCCGTTGCCGTTGATGCTGATCGTCCCCACGTTAATGACGTTAATGCCGCCGGTACTTGAAAAGGGGGAGGATATGGAGGCACCAGTAGTAATCGAGACGTAATTTGCGGTTGCCGGCAGGCCCGCTGCATAGGTAGAAACGTCGTCCACGTTCGTGGACACGTAGCCAAGACTTTGCATGACCGTGCCACCGGTAAAGCTCCCGCTGTACGGGTGGCTGTTGTTCGCATAAGGGTCAACCCGGTAGTTTCCGTTATTGATGGCGAAAGCGCTGCTGAAGTTCTGGGTCCCATTGTTCCCAAGCCCAACGTCGCCAGTGACCGTTGTGGCGGTGCCCGTTATTGTCTCGGTACCATCGGCATAAACCGCAAAATTCTCGACCGAATCCAGACCCAACTGCGCGTAGCTTTTCGATGGCAAGGCGAGCATTGAGATCAATGCACATGGGCCAAGCGTACGTAAAATTGAAGTAAAAACCTGCGACCGCCAAATCCCCTGCCGTTTATTCCTCGCCATCTTCGCCACCCTCCATGAGTCCGCCCCGACTCATTTCTCCCATGCCAGTGAATTCGCCATTACTGGATGGTCGAATCCTAGCAGCGTCCAGTTCGATTGCAAGCTTTTTCTGGTAGTGTCCTAATTTGAAATCCGGTCTGTTGACGTGAGCGGTGCGGCTACTTTCGAGACTAACGCCTAGACAGGTCAGGACTGGCCGAGACGAGGTTTGAGATATTCGCGCGTCCGTATCCGTCTTTCCACTTCGGTCAGAACCCGGTGAACGAGAGGCCCCCAGTCGCAGTCAAAGTCCTTACGGAAGTCGCAGTGTTGGCAAACAAGGGCGACTCTAGGGTCGTACAAGCCTCCCACCCATATGGGTTCCTGTCCAAGGCGGCACTGACACGCTGTGCGAGGACATATCGCTGCAATGTTATGGTCTGAAAGCATCCGACCGTCATATCCCCAAATCCAATCCACCCCGAAAATGTTGTCTGAGATGTATGACAACCACGGCGGGCCTGATGGTGATGCTGGCGGCGTGCCGCCAAGGTCTTCGTTTGGTTTGGTGATTTTCAGATTGAACGCCAGCCAGAGGCTCCCCGCCCACAAAAGCGCCAGCAAGATAAGAGCGTAAACCGGCACACGAAATCTAAACGTGGCCCAATCGAGCCAGCCGAGTCTCAATAGTCCAACCAGCGTGAGCAGAACCACCGTGGTCTTGATGACGACAAGACGCGCACGCTCGATGGTCGACCTGTTACAACGATTAACGCCGATCTCACCTCCGCTGTTGATACCACACAAGCAAAACGTCTTTCTGCAAACGCCGGAATCGGCTTCATCGCTGATGTGAAAGCGGGGAAGTTTGACATCACCGCGGGCAGGGCCGTGGACATGTTGAAGGCACCGAATCCTCACGGTAAACCAAACTCCGACGTGGTTGTACCATGGGTCAACAGTTTGGACATTCTCAGGCGGCCACGCGATTTCTGGATTGTTGACTTTACCTCTGATACCTCAGCCGAGACTGCGGCGCAATATGAAGCGCCATTCATTCACATCAAGGAGTGCGTCTACACTCGACGAATCCGTATTCGCCGCCTATGGCTGGCCCGCTGATCTACCAGACAAGCAGGTTCTTGAACGGCTGTTGGCGCTCAATCAGGAACACGCCACGAACAATGTTGTTGCAAAGTAGCGGACAACCTGATATTCTCTGTCCAACATCAGGAACGATTCGGTGAAAGCCGAATCTGCCAACCGGGGCGGGAGTCCTACGGTGGCTTGACCAGAGCGAGTCGCTCCGGTCGATGTGCGGGCGGCGAATGACCGTCCGAACAGTAACTCCACGCAGATTGAACCGCGTTCCTGACGAGCGCGGTTTTTGTTTGTCCTGATCGCACGAAAGGATATGGGGCATCATGTGCGAGGCCAACAATCAGTCAGAAGCACCGGCACCGAAACGATTATCCGATTTTGGCGAGTACGACCCGTCAACGACCGATATCAGCAAAGTGGAGATTCAGGACATCACCGACCAGATGATTGGCAGCGGCATCCAAATCATCGGCGGTGCTGCCGCGCATCGGGGTCTGACGTATTTGCCGCCGGAACGAGTAGATGCGCTACTTGACTATGCGCTGCATTTTGTTCACTCACGCCAATTTGACGAAGGACTGGGCGTATTCGCCAAAGTGGGCGCGGCGTATCTCGACTGGTCTGACCGATGGAGTGAACCCATGGTGTTGAAATTCGGCATCACGCTCTTTACCATTGGCCAGTCGCTCCGAAAGGTGGGTAAATTCGATGATGCCCTGAGCAAGTTGAGCGAGGCTCTGGCCGTCTACCAACGATTGCTTGGCGGCACGGTGCGGGCCGACGTGCTACAGGAGACGGCATGGGTACTCGCGGAAAAAAGCATCATCTTTTGCAACCGTGGACAGTTTGACGAAGCCGTGACTTGTGCTCACGGCGCGGTTGAAGCTCTGGAGGGGATAAACGGGCCAACCGATGAAAAGCGGTTCAAGAATGTCCTGATCTGGTCATTGAGATGCGAAGGCCATGCGCTGAATGGTTTGCATCGGGCAGCGGAGGCCAGCGCGTGCTATCAGCGAGCCGCCGAATTGCACGCTCAGGTCAAGAGTGGAGGCGCAACCGACCATGAATCCTAATCCCCCATTCATCCGAACACCGGACATGGTGCCGCTTGGATTTATTAGCGGTGGTGCCACGAAAGCTGAATTCGAGGCGTTCGCCAATCAGATGGCAGACAAGATTGTGTCAGAACAAGAGCGAAATGACGCTGCGGACGTGATGACACAGGGGTTGAAACTGCTCAATGACCGTCACCACAAAGAGGCGCTCGCGTGTTTCCGAAGGGGATTGAAGGTATTCAAGCGGTTGGTAAATCGCGGCCACGCCGAATTCGCCTGCGATTTGGCGGAGGCGCACTATGACACGGGCGAAGGCTTCTTCTGCAACGCCAAGTACGAGGGATGTGTCGCCAGCAACGACGCGGCTATCCGGTTGTGGCAGGAATTGGTCAAGGCAGGCCAGAACGAATACGAAATCCATATTGCTTACGCGCTGTCCACCAATGCCGATGCCTTGTATCGCTTGAATCAATTCGAGGAATCGTTGACAGTCGTGGAGGAATCCATCCGCCGGTTTCGTCAGTCGTGCGAGGCAGACCCGAATCCAGCTTGGAGGCGAGACGCGGCAGGCGTTATCAATATGCGCGGGCGCATCCTTGGCAGGTTGGGCCGGGTCAAAGAGGCGGCAGAATCGTGTCGCGAAGCCGCCGAGTTGCGTGATGCGGTTGACACCAAATCGACCGGCGCGTAGGCTCTGACTGCGACGGCTCGGTTGTCCTTCCCCCGGACTTGGCTTCCGGTCAGGTTGGATGGCCGGGCCTTCGCGTCTCGACTACCCAGTAATCATGTGTCACATGGGAGGCTACTGTGGATGAGGATTTGATAGAGCAAGCGTGGAGAAAGGGCGACATCGCAGCGAGCCATGACCCGGCCAAGGCGCGTAAAGACGAATGCGGCGCGTGGATTGTGCGCAGCGAGTACGGAAACCACGAATCGAAATTTGGATGGGAAATCGACCGGCGAGGTTTACGTCCGGTCCAATGGGAGAACAACGTGAGCGATGGGGCCGGAAGACTGATTTGTGTAGTCACTTCCGATGGCGGAGCGAATGTCAACATCCAGAGGGAATGATGGATGCCGGGGTTTTTCACTTTCCTGTTGCTTGGGCGTCCGCAGTTACCGGCTTGCCTCACAATGCGTGTCACGTCAGTATGGCGGGGAAAGGAGACCAACATGGCTGACGACGACTTAGTGAAACAAGTTTGGCAGAAAGGCAAGGTTGTGCCGGATTATGACCCGGCTAGATTCCGCAAGGACCAATGCGATGCGTGGATGGCTTTTGCGGACTACGGCAACCGTGATTCCAAACTGGGATGGGAGATTGACCACATCAAACCCAAAGACGATGGCGGCACGGACGAACTAAGCAATCTGCGCCCACTTCAGTGGGGAAACAATGCCAGCAAAAGCGCCGGACGATTAGTGTGCGTCGTCACTTCAAGCGGAGAAAAGAACATCGACATCAAGAAGTAGCGAGCGGGTGATTGACCAGCATAGCGTTGTTATCCACAGCCGCTCCAAGCTCTCGCGTCCGTTCTTCTCGCGGAAGCGAGTAATACAGTTCCCACAGAAGCATGGCAAGCATCGTGCCTTGTTGAACCGTCAAATGGATGCGCGGTCTTTGTTTCTCTGTTTCCGATACGGCGTCGATCTCGGCCTTTAATCGAAGCTTCCGATAGCGGCTTCTCAATTCAGTAGCACCGATTGGCAGGCACACCCCGGCCCTGACGCCGGGCGACGCCGCCAAGCATCCGGTCCGCTTGCCGCTTTTCGTGTGCGCAGTTTTACGCATTGCGCCTGCATCCACTCCCTAGCCGACCCGGGCCCCCGGTTCAATACTTCCTGAGATTGATTCTGCTAGGCCGAAAGTTGAAATTAGGACACTACCCTTTTTCTCGTGTCGCTCGGGTTCTATTTTTGTGTCGCTTTCGTGTCGATCGGACTCTCATGCCGCGCCACCCTGCCGGCAATGCCGTTACCCTCTTCACCGTCGCTCCATTCTGCAAGTCGCTGCGCTGGAACGCGATCACGCCATGTCGAAGTGGCTCATTACCTTGAACAGATCGTAGCGCTCTTTGATTTCCGGTTGGGTGAGCGACTGGAGCCGGGTGAGACTGAAATCTTCCACGCAATACGAGGCGATCACGCTGCCGTAAATGACGGCGTTGCGCAGCGAATTGTGGTCGATGCGGTCCGTTCGCGCCAGATATCCCGTGAACGCGCCGGCAAAACAGTCGCCCGCGCCGGTCGGATCGTGGATGTCCTCGAGCGGATAGGCGGGCGCGCTGAAGAACAGGTCGTTCGCAAACAGCAGGCAGCCATGTTCGCCCTTCTTGATGACCACGAATTTGGGGCCCTGTTTCAGGATGAGCCGCCCGGCCTTGATGAGGTTGGTCTGTTTCGCAAACTCGCGCGCCTCGCTTTCGTTGAGCACGAGGCAATCGATCTGGCGCAACAACTCGACGAGCGCGTCGCGCTGCGTCTCGATCCACAGATCCATCGTATCGGCCACGACGAACTTCGGCTTGGCGACCTGCGCCAGCACGTGCATCTGGAGCTGGGGCGAGATGTTGGCGAGGAACACGTACGGCGTGCCCTTGTACGCGTCGGGCAATTTCGGCTGGAACGTTTCGAACACATTCAGGCAGACCGACAAGGTCCGCCGCTTGTTGAGATCCCACTCGTATTCGCCGCTCCACCGAAACGTCCGGCCTTCGGCCACCTGCAAGCCGTCGAGATTGATCCCGTGCGCGCGGTACAACTCGATGTATTTCTTCGGAAAGTCGGTCCCGACGATGGCGACCATGTTGACCGGTGTGAAAAAGCTCGCGCCGACCGAGGCGTAGCTTGCCGAACCGCCCAACAAATCGTGATGTTCCTCGATCGGCGTCTTCACGGTGTCCAGCGCCACCGAACCGGTGATGAGAAGGCTCATTTCCCGCTCTCCAGCCGTTTCTTGAATTCCGCGGCCGCTTCGGTGACATCCGTCGCCCTGAGGATCGCCGACACAACCGCCACGCGCGTCGCCCCGGCCTCCAGAACCTGGTTGATGTTGTCCAACGTGATCCCGCCGATGGCAAAGAACGGGACCTTGACCCGGGCCGCCACCTCCCGCACCAAGTCGGTCCCGACGGGCCGGGCCGCGGGTTTGGTTGCCGTCGGGAAAACCGGGCCGACCCCGATATAGCTGGCGCCGTCACGTTCGGCCGCCAGGGCCTGTTCGATAGAGTGGGTGCTGATGCCGACAATGCGCATGTTGGCGAGGCGATTGGCGCGTTGTTCGCGCGGGATGGCCGCCCAATCCTCCTGGCCGAGATGCACGCCGTCCGCGCCCGATTCGAACGCGGCTTCGATATCGTCATTGATAATCACGGGCACCTGATAGGCGAACGTGGCGGAAACCACCTTGAGTCCGATCTCGACCCGCTCGGCATGCGTGCGTTCCTTCGCGCGCACCTGCACCATATCCACACCGCCCGCAACCAAATCGCGCGCGAGCTCGCCGGGGTCGCGGTCCTCGAGGTAGGTCGTGTCGATAAACCCGTACAACCGGCACCGGGCAAGTCGGGCTGTGGACATCAACCGAAAAAGACCTTTGCGACGTCGTAGAGTTCCTTCGGGACGCGGCGGTTGCGCACGCGCAGTTTCGTCTGGCCGGTCTTCTTGTCCACGACCTCGACGATGACCGAGTCAATGGTGATGCCGATGACGTCGGGGCCGCGCAACGCGACCATTTTCCCAAATTCGCCGTTCATCGCGAGTTCGACGGCCTTCACGCCGTACCGTGTCCCGAGCACGCGGTCGTAGGCGCTGGGCGTGCCCCCGCGCTGGATATGGCCCAGCACCACCCCGCGGCTCTCGATCCCGGTAATCTTCTCGATCTCCTTGCACAGCGTTTCGCCGATGCCACCGAGCCGCACGTGGCCGAACGCGTCGAGTGTCTTGCTCGAGAGAACTTCCGCGCCTTCCAGTTTGAAACCTTCGGCGACCGCGACAATGGAAAAACTCTTCCCACCCGCCTGGCGGCGCTTGATGATCCCGCAAATCTCGGCCAGCGACAGCGAGAATTCGGGCAGCAACACCAAGTCCGCGCCGCCCGCCATGCCGGCTTCGAGCGCAATCCAGCCGGCCTGCCGTCCCATCAACTCGACCACCAGCACGCGGCTGTGCGATTCCGCCGTGCTGTGCAAGCGGTCGATGGCCTCTGTAGCGATGTTGATCGCCGTGTCGAAACCGAACGTCTGGTCGGTGCCGTCGATGTCGTTGTCGATGGTCTTCGGGACGCCAATCATCGGCACCCCGCGTTTGTGAAGGCGGGACGCGACACTCAGTGTATCATCGCCGCCGATGGCGATGAGGGCCGTCAGATCCATGCTCTTGATGTGCTTGACGAGCGTATCCAATTGTTCGTCGGTCGGATTCGTGCGCGACGTGCCGAGGATGGTGCCGCCCAGATGGAGGATGCCCGAGACGCGCTCGCGCGTGAGCGGGAAATAATCGCCTTTGAGGACGCCAGCCCAGCCATTGCGGAAACCAAGCACCTCGTATCCTTCGAGCAATGCTTTGCGCGTTACTGCCCGAATTACCGCGTTCAACCCGGGGCAGTCGCCGCCGCCGGTCAGTGTCGCAATCTTCTTCATCTCGTTACCGTTACATTCCCTCGATTATGTTTATTCCGGGGTGCCCGCGGGTGCGGGGGTCAATTCCTGTGGCTTGGGCGGCACCAACGGCTGGCTGGCCGCCAACAGCCGGTCCACGAAATTCGTCGAATACCTGCCTCGACGGAAATTCGGGTCCTTCAATGTCAGTTTGTGCAAGGGGATCGTCGTCTTGATCCCGCGGATGATCAGTTCATCCAGCGCGCGGGCCATGCGATCCAGCGCCACGCGACGGTCCGTACCATAGCATATCAGTTTGGCAATCATCGAGTCGTAATGCGACGGGATAACATACCCGCCATAGACGTGGGTGTCCACGCGGACGCCGTGCCCGCCGGGCAGATGCAGGAACTCGATGCGGCCGGGGCAGGGCTGGAAATTGTTGAACGGGTCTTCGGCGTTGATCCGGCACTCGATGGCGTGTTTTTGGAATTGAATGTCCTTTTGGTCGTACCCAAGATCTTCACCGGCGGCGATGCGGATCTGTTCCTTCACGATGTCGATCCCCGTGACCTCCTCGGTGACGGGATGTTCGACCTGGATTCGGGTGTTCATCTCAATGAAGAAGAACTGGCCGGTGGCATCGAGCAAGAATTCGATGGTCCCGGCGTTGACATACCCGACCGCTTCCGCCGCCTTGATCGCCGCTTTGCCCATTTTCTTGCGGATGTCGTTGGTAAAGGCCGGCGACGGCGATTCTTCGAGGAGTTTCTGATGGCGACGCTGCAAACTGCAGTCGCGTTCGCCGAGATGCAACGTCTTGCCTTTGCGGTCGGCCATAATCTGGAATTCGATGTGGCGGGGGCTCTCGATGTATTTTTCGATATAGACGACCGAATTGGAAAACGCGCGCTCCGCTTCCGACCGGGCCGTGTGGTAGCCCTTGACGAGGCTGGGATCGTTGTGCGCCACCCGCATCCCGCGTCCGCCGCCGCCGCCGGCGGCCTTGACGATCACGGGGTAGCCGATCTTTCGGGCGATCTTGAGAGCGTCCTGCTCGTTGTCGACCGGGCCGTCGCTGCCGGGCACCACGGGCACGCCCGCTTTGCGCATGGTCTCGCGGGCCGCGACCTTGTCTCCCATCGCGCGGATGGCCGAGCTGGGCGGGCCGATGAATTTGATGTTGCAGTTCTCACACACCTCGGCGAAATGGGCGTTTTCGGAGAGGAACCCGTACCCGGGGTGGATCGCCTCGACGTCGCCCACTTCAGCGGCGCTGATAATGCGGTCGATCTTGAGGTAGCTTTCCTGGCTGGGGGCGTCGCCGATGCAGATGGCCTCGTCGGCCAACTGAACGTGAAGCGAGTCGGCGTCCGCCTTCGAATAGACCGCCAGCGTCCGGATGCTCAGTTCGCGGCACGCGCGAATGATGCGCACGGCGATTTCACCGCGATTGGCTATCAGGATCTTGTCGAACATGGCGACTTGTGTTTCCAGGGCGAAAACTGCGCGGCGGCGTCCGCCTATTTGACGCGCACCGCAAACAACTTCTGGCCAAATTCCACGGGCTTGGCGTTTTCCGCCAGGATTTCCGTGACGGTTCCTTTGACTTCGGCCTTGATCTCGTTCATGACCTTCATCGCCTCGATAATGCAGACGACGGTTTCGGGATCGACCTCCTGACCGACCTCGACATACGTGGGCGCGTCCGGCGCCGGGGCGCGGTAAAAAGTGCCTACCATGGGGGATACAATGTGTTTGGCATCCGCCGCGACCGGAGCCGCTGCGGGCGCCGCAGGAGCCGCGGCGGGTGCCGACGCGGCCACCGGGAGCCGCGACGGGCGGCGGTGGCGCCGACGGCGGCAGGGTCACGCTCTGCTGGAATCCTTCGGGGCCGCGCTTGATGCGGATTTTCAGCCCATCCTGTTCCATCGAGAACTCGGAAAGGTCGTTGTCCTTCATCATTCCAATGATTGCTTTGATTTGCTCCAGTTCCATGGTTCTGGCCTTATCCTATTGAAGTTAAAAAGGGCGTCCGTCCATCCACTCGCCATCTGTCCGCCAAGCCCGCGTCTCGGCACGCCGCAGGTTTCGCCGCCACCAAGGTGCATCTATCACTTGGAGGATCGCGTTTCCTTGGCGGGGTCGGACTCTAGCAAAGCGCCCGTGGATTGTCTAACGCTTTCCTTGGCGGCGGCCAGGGCCTGACTGTAGCGGGGATTTGTCGGGTTCAATTCGACGGCCCTGCTGAGAAGTTGAACGTCTTCCGCATCAACACCATGCGCGGTTATTTTCGCCCTTGCCAGACGCCACCAGCCCGAAGCCCGGTACGGGTCGCACTCGATGGCGCGACGGTATGCCGCGAATGCTTCTTCGATATTGCCCGCTCGGAGAGCCATATTCCCCAAACCCGATTGAAGGCGCGAATTCCAGGGCACCAATCTTACCGCCCGCTTGTTTTCTTCGAGAGCAGCCAGCGGATCGATGCCTTCCATTCGACGGGCCTCCTCGCCCATGAACGCCGCCGCCAACGCCCGACACTCGATCCAGAGTATGGCGGCCACCAGCGCCACACACATTCCAGCGACCAGCCAGTTTTCCCGTCGACGCGCCGTCACGGTGTCGGTCCTGGGCAATTCCTTCAAGCCCTGCAACGTGCCAAGCAGAGCAAACACGGGCAGCGCAACCCCCGGGGCGTACAGATCGAAATCGACCAGCCCGTGCACCGTCCAGCCCACCAACGCCCCGCAGATGGCGGCGGCAGCCACATCGCCCGTTCGTTCCCGCGCCAGCCGGAACGAGTCCCGCACCGCGATCGACCCACAGCAAGGCAAACGCGACAAATGCCAGCACACCCGAATCCGACCACATCTGGAGGAAATTGTTGTGTACGGCCGCGGCTTCCTCGGTCAACGCGGTCTTGTACATGGGATAAATCGAACCGAATGTGCCCGGCCCCGTGCCGATCCAAGGATGATCCTTGATAATGCGGATGGCTCCCCGCCAGTAATCCATCCGCGATTCGAGGCTTTCCGTCCCGAAATGCAGCAATCCACCATGCCGGGCGAGCGCCACCACCACGCCCAGCAGCAGGACGAGCACCCCATCGCTTTCGCCGCGCCGCGCCTGCCTTTCGGGACCAGACACCACAAAACCGCCAACGTCATGAATCCGAAGGCTGCGAACCCGCCCCGTGATCCCGTGAGCAGAAGGCAAAACAGCATTTCGCCAGCGGCAAACACCAACGCGATCCATTTTACCCGCGCGTCCCAACCGCGCGCGCGGACCCAAATCCACGCCAGCACCGGGGCGAAAGCCACAACCAGAAACCCCGCCAGCGCGTTGGGATAAATGAACGGGCCGAACACACGGTTACTGGTCATGCGCGCCAGAAAGTCCCGTGGCGCGGTGGACTGCATCCACGTGAGTGGACGCGTACGCGCGGGTCTCTTCCAAGCCGCCGAAATGTTGCTGCATGGCCAGAATGCAGATGAACAGCGTCGCCAGTGCCAGCCCGCCGAAAATCCGCTCCGTGGCCGCGCCATCCCGCGCATACCAGGCGCCGACGTAAAACAACAGAACTCCCGCCGCGAAGAGCATGACCGTATCCATCGTCACTTGGGGACAGATCGTCCAGGGCGCCGCCAGCAACTGGGTCAACAGGAAGAACAACGGCAGCGCGAACAGCCAATCCACCCGCGCCAGCATTCGGTCGCGATCGAGCACGAGCCAGATGAAGCCGGCGAAGACGAGGATGATTGCGAGTTCATTGGGCCACGTAAAATAGAGCCATTCGAAGGCATTGGTCGGCGGCACGACGGCCCATTGGACCATGGTGGGCGCGCCGAATTTCAGCGGCGCCAGAAACGCCACGGCCGCCAGGCCCAACACGAACCGGTTTGCAAGCCGCTTCATTCAATCGGTCGCCCGCTGTCGGATCACCGCGCTGCCGTTGCCGCCTTCGGCGACAGCTTGAGCAGTCCCACCTCGAACGCCAGTGTCTCGGAAATGTTGCGTGACAGCGCGTCACGGATTTGCTCGATGGCCTCGAGGTTACGGCAGGCCTGTGGACTCGTCAATCCGTCCGCGATTCGCCGGGTGGTCGCCGCCTGATCGGGATGGGCCAACAAGTCATCGTCGGCTCCCTCGGCGCACAACAGCAGGTCGCCAAACCAACTGTACATTTCCTCCAATACCTGCTCCCGCGCCGCCCGGTATTCGCCCTCGATCCGCGCGTCCCGCTGTTCCTCGAGGCGCTCCCGCACCCGCGGCTCCAATTCCTCGTAGCGGTCGAGATCGAGCTCCACTTCCACGCGGGCGCGCGTCTCGTTGCGAATTTCCTGGAGGAGGGCCGTCAGTTCCGACAGCAATTGGTAACTGTGGGAAATTCGCTCCCCGGCGGTGGCGGAAAACTTCGCCAGGAGCGGCAATAATTTCGCGCCCGAGGAAGACACGGCGCCCGCCGTGATCGGGCCGAAAGATATTCTCAGGCACCGCGACAGAATTGTCGGCAGCAGACGCTGCGGGTCGGCGGTCAGCAGGAGGATCACGGTCTGGGCGGGCGGCTCTTCGAGGGTCTTGAGAAACGCGTTGGCCGCTTCCTCGCCCATGCAATCGGCGTCGACCACGATCCCGACTTTCACCCCGCCCATCGACGACCGCAGGTTGACCGATTTCATGAACTCGCGCATCTGGTCGATCTGGATGCGCCGGCTCTTCGACTCCGGCCGCACCCAGTAGACGTCGGGATGCACCCTTTCGTCGACGCGCCGGCAGGAATCGCATCGGTCGCAGCTATCGTGATCTTTTTCCGGACAGTTCAGGGCCTTGGCCAGCGTCCGCGCCATGGCTTCCTTGCCGCTTCGGCGCGGGCCGGCAAACAAATAGGCGTGCGCCAATCGTCCGCGCTCAAGGCTGTGATGCAGTTGCGCGGCGATCTCCTTCTGTTGCGGGAAGTCGCTAAAGGACATCGTTCACCAAACTCCAAATTTGCTTCGCGATCACGTCGATGGCCTGGCTGCCATCGATCACCTTCACGCGACGGTTTTCGCGTTTGGCCAGGTCGAGATATCCCTCGCCGCACGCGCTCGTAAAACGCCAGCTCCTGGCTTTCCATCCGGTCGAACAACTCGCGGCCCCGGACCCGGTCCAGGCCGATGCGCGGGTCGAGATCGATCACCAGCGTCAGGTCGGGCAGATGAGCGCCCACGGCGAAGCGGTTGATGGCGGCCACGGTCTCGGGGATCGATCTTTCGCCCCACGCCCTGATACACGGTGGTCGAATCGAGAAACCGGTCACAGATGACAATGGTCCCGTCGTTCAACGCCGGCGCGATCACTTCCCGAACGAGCTGGGCCCGGCTGGCGCAAAACAACAATAACTCGGTCTCGGGAACCATGGCTGCGGACTGCTTGCTGTACTGGAGAATGTGACGGATTTGTTCGCCCACTTCTGTACCGCCCGGTTCACGCGCGATCAACACGTGATAACCCTCTTGCCGCAAGCGGGTTACCAACCGCTCGATGTGCGTGGACTTTCCGCAGCCTTCGCCGCCCTCAAAAGTGATGAATTTGCCTGTTTTAGCCATTTTTCCGCGAGATTTTCACCGATGATAGTGCCCCGTTCCGCAACGGTCAAGATTTGGCACCGAGAGTGCTGTTTTTGAGGTCGATACTCGTAATTGGGTGGGAAACAAGAGAGATCGGAGGATTTTCAGATGCCACTGACAGCCGAAAACATCGGGCAAACGGACGCGGTCACGGCGGCTGGCCAGGATGCCGTTACAGGCCACGACCGTCGGTTCCCGCATCCGCGTGCTGGCCATCGACGACAACGAGGAGTTCCGCTTTCTCATCACCGAACTGCTGCAGCCCCTTGGGTTCGACGTTCATGCCGTTGCCAATCCCGTGAAGGCCCTGGAAAAGTTCACCCAGGAAAAGGATAGCTTTCACCTCGTGTTGCTCGACTACTACATGCCCCAGCTTGACGGCGCCAAGACGTTCGAGTGGTTGAAGAAGCTCAACCCGAACGTGAAAGTCATCATCGTGTCCGGCGGCGAAGAACTGCGGCTCCGCCAGGTTCTCGCCCAACACCCGATTGACGGCTATATCCGCAAGCCGTTCCGCATCCAGGAGGCCATCCGGATCATCCGCCACGTGATGAACAAACCCACGGGCCGATCCATCGCGACGTAAGCGGTTGCGGCTAGTCGTCGACAGTCTGCGGGGATTTCGTTGGGGTCCGTGACTTCGTTCGGTTCTCGTCCGCCCGTTTGACCCGCTGGAGTATCGCCTCGCCCGGTCCCGCCGCCAAATCGTAACCACAGCAAAAACAGCGTTGCTTCCCCGGATAATTCCCCGCCCCGCACGACGGACATTCCCAGAGATTCGGCTGGTCGGTGTGTTTCCGGCGGCTTCCCATGAGGAAAAAAGCCGACGGGACGATGACGAAGGTGACAAGAAAAACCACCAGCATGACGGCATCGGTCCGGTTCACAATCGTCCTGATCCCTTCCTCGAAAGGCGAAAATCACCCGCAATCCGTACGGCAGACTCGCATCGCTGTCGCTGCCCGGCTCACCTCGGCGGGAGTCGAGCCTGACGTCAGCACCCGGGCAAGATTTGCAACAAACACGGAACCCCGTCAAGACGAATCAGGTTCCTGCATCCGGACATCTGTGAAATAGAAGGTGTGTAGAACTCCGCGCGCTATCGCGGGAGGGTGACCGTGAAGAGCGCGCCGCCGCCGGGCGCGTCGGCGCAACCCACCTGGCCCTGGTGGGCTTCCGCCAGGGCCTTCACCAATACCAGGCCAAGCCCGAGGCCCGCGGGCGCATCGTCGCGGTTGCCCCGGGCGAACGGACGGAAGAGTTTTTCCCGCACGTCCGCCGGGATGCCCGGTCCGCGGTCGCGCACGGACAACGTCACCGAGTCATCGGCCGCGGAAAGCGCGACCTGAATCTCCCGGTCACGGGCCGAACGCGTGTATTTCTCGGCGTTATCCACGAGGTTTTGGACGATTTCGGCGATGGCATCGCGGTCGAAGCGCACTTCCGGGAACTTGTTCGGGATGGAAAGTTCGACGCGCGCCCCGGCGGCTTCGAGGGCGGGGCGCTGGCGTTCGACGCACTCGCGGACGGCGGCGGCCAGATCGCCGGGTTCGGGGCGAATCTGGAGCGTGCCGCGTTCGAGGCGCGTGAAGCCCAGGACATTGGAGACGACGCGACCCAGCCGCGCGGCTTCTTCCGCGACGCGATGAGCGTAGTCCCGGGTGCGTGTCGGATCGCCCAGCCCGTCGGCGAGCATTTCGCTGTACATGCGCAGGCCGGCGAGCGGGGTGCGCAGTTCGTGCGCGGCCGACGCGGCGAACTGCGAGCGCTGGCGGGCGAGCCGTTCGCTGCGCCAGACCAACGCCACGACGCAGAGGCCGGCCACACTCGCCGCCCCGGCGCCGGCCCAAAACAATTGCAGAAAACTGACCCAGTTGTGGCGGGCCAGCGCGTCGGCGGCGGCGAATTCCCGGGCGGCGCTGACGACGATGTACCAGCCGGTGTTTTCCAACCGCGCGGCGGCCACATACGAGCCGGCGGTGGCGTTGGGCGTGAACCGGGCGGGCAACGCGGCGTTCTTGAGGGTGTCCGCGACGGCTTCGCTGGAGATGACAAATCCCTGCACGAGGACGCCCTCGGGCGTGGTGACGTTGCGGAGCGCGACGAGGCACGGCCCGTTGGAGGCCTGCATCGAGCACCACTGGAATTCGCCGATGCCAATGGCGACTTTCCGTTGCCCGTCTTTCAAGCCCAATTCGCCATTGGCAAACAGGGTGGCCGCATTGGTGCCGGATTTGATGTCCGAGTAAATCCTGGCCGCTTGCGCATTCTGGACCCACGCGTCGGATTCCATGAATTCGAGGTGGTGCGGCGGCAGCGACGGTGACGCGGAGTTGTCGAGGAGCGGCGAGGATTGGGCGGCGACGAGTTGCGGCAGCCCCTTTTGGAGGTGCGCGACGCAGGCCGAACCACGCGCGGCGGCCTGCAACTCGTTCTGGATCGCGCGTTGCGCCGCGAGCTGGCTCAGGTTTTCGCCCTCGAGGTTCGCTTCAGACAGCGTGGGCAGGGTGACTCGTCCCGCCGGGTTGATTTGGAAGTACGCGCGGATGAGCGGATCCGTCGGTCCCTGGGCGAGCGGCGAGGGCGTGACGGACGGGCCTTCGGACGCACCTCTCGGGTCGTGGTAGAGCGATTGATACTGGTAGAAGGGACGGTTGGATTCCGATTCGAGAAGCGTTTGGAGGCGTTCCTGAACGCGCTGCGCCAGTTGGAGGGCCGTGCCGCTGGCGAATTGTCGCGGAGGCGATTCGATCTGGTCGACCGTGCGCTGGACTTCGCGCGAGCCGACGATGTACCACGCGCCGCAAGGAACGACCAGCGCGGCGGTCGTCAGGACGAGCGCCAGCGTCGTGCGACTGCGCCAGAATCTCATCGCCGGCCCCAGATGTAGCCGATGCCCTTCACGGAAACGACGATCGCCGGGTCCGCGTGATCGCGTTCAATTTTTTGGCGGAGATGCGCGACGGTCACGTCGACCGTGCGGGTTTCCGTGTCCGCGTTCGCCCCCCAGAGTTGTTCGAGCAATTCGGTTCGGGAGACTACCCGCGCCCGGTGTCGATGGAGCCAGCGCAGGATGCCAACTTCGCGGAGCGTCAGCGGGATGATTTTATCATCGCGGCGCGCCTCGCAATGGCCGAGGTCGAAACGGCAGCCGTCGAGCTCGATGATTTCCGGTTCGGTGGGCGTGGATTTCGCGCGCCGGCCCAGGGCGTCGATCCGCGCGAGCAGTTCGCGCGCGCCGAACGGTTTGGTGACGTAATCGTCCGCGCCGACTTTCAGGCCGCGGACCTTGTCTTCCTCGGAGCCTTTGGCGGTCAACATGAGAATGGACAGGTTCGGCCGGGCTTTGCGGAGGCGGTGACAGACTTCGACGCCGTCGAGTTTCGGGAGCATCACGTCGAGCACCACGAGATCGAGGTCCGGGTCGAGGCCGCGCTTCGTGGCGGTGAAACCGTCGCCCACCGCGTCGACGGTGTGACCCGCGCCCGTGAGCAAGTCCACCAACCCGTCCCGCAGCAGGGGATCATCTTCGACGACAAGGATTTTCATGGCGTTCCCGATGCCAGTGTAATCCGTCTCATCGCCGGGGCAAAGTAAAAGGTATGTAAAAAACTTCGCGGCGCGGGTATTGTGGTACGAGGTTTCCGGCGATGAAAAGGACGGTGCGCAACGCAGTGCTCGAAATCGCGCAGGGGGACATCACCGCGTTGACGGTGGACGCGATTGTCAACGCGGCGAATGAATACCTGGCGCACGGTGGCGGCGTGGCTGCGGCCATCTCGCGCAAGGGCGGGCCGACAATCCAGCAGGAGTCCACCGCGCTCATCGCCATGCGCGGACCGCTGAAAACCGGCGAGGCGGTCATCACGGGTGGCGGGAAATTGCCGGCGAAATTTGTGATTCACACCGTCGGCCCGGTCTGGAGCCGGCACGATCCGGCGGAGGCGGACCGATTGTTGTGCCAGGCGGTGAAGAGCAGCTTGAAGCTGGCGGAGGAGAAACGGCTGAAGTCCATCGCGTTTCCGGCCATCAGCACGGGCATCTACGGGTTCCCGATCGAGCGCGCCGCGCCGTTGCTGCTCGACGAAGCGAAACGCCACCTCGAAGGGGAAGCCGGCGTGGAGCGCGTGGTGTTTTGCCTGTACGACGAGGCGAGCTATCGCGTTTTTGAGTTGGCCTTCGCCTGTCTCTGAGCCTGGCGGGAAAAGAGGTGCTGGAGGTGACGCTCTGTCTGCGTTCGGTCGAAAAGCCGTGCTAAACGGGATCAAGGGCAGAAACCATCTCCCCCGGAGCCCGGTCTTGGAGCCGCAAATGGGCTTGATCACACTGGTAGAAAGGATACTCTGCTGGTCGATGAGACTGAATGGCTGGCGATAGTCGCGGGGTGTAGGTCATATGGGAAATGTCGGTTTAGGTGAGGAATAATGTTAGGCTGCTGAACACATCACAACACGCTTCACCAATATGAAATCAAAACTTCTGAAGGAACTCGCCGCAATTGATGTAAGTAATCCAAGACGTTTAAAGCCGGGCGTCATGTTATGGCGACTGTTTGTGGTGACGTGGCGATGGGTACGGCCCGTTGCCATTGTCAGCATCGTTGCCATGGTCGGCGGATTTCTGGTTATTCTCTCGACTGGAGATCGATATAGGGAGTCGGGGCTCTACGTCCTTGCCGTCCTCGCTTTCGGTGGAGGTACTGCACTGACTTTGATATTGGCGATTGTTTGCGTTGGACTTATTATGTATGCATGGCTCCGGTGGCTCGGGCTAGCGGGTCGTGGGTACTTCATAGCCCCGGAGGATGTGACAGACATTTCGGTTGCAGACTCGCCGCCAGCTCCATCTACAGAGAGCGTTCTGCCAGAAGTTTCCATAGGCGGCAAATTCGTTTGTACGGAGTGCTATGTAGCATTCCCCCTGCAAACAGCACCAAGCCGTTCATTTCTCGGTTTTCCGATTATTCGCTGCCCCACGTGCGGTAAGGACACACTTTACCCGCTTAAACTTGGTTCAGACTATCGTTCAAACTATCGCTTACGCTACTACGTCCTCCTTCTCGGTGGCCTTCTCGGTTTTGGCGTTTCTGCCTTGGATGCCCTTGATAAACAGAGGTTGTCCGCCGCAACCATTCTTGTACCGGGAATGTTTACCGTAGCTATTCTTGTTATTCTTACTGATGACGACTCACGACGGAAAAAGGTCAGCCTTGCTTGGAAGAAGCACGCCGAGAACGCCCTCAAGGCCATCGTCGCACCCAAGGCCAACAATTCGACCACAACGCCATCGCCTCCTCTACCAAACAAGCAACAATGAACCCAACCGCAACGCCAATCCGCCGACCTATCCACGGCTCATTGTATTAGCAACGGCGGAAGGGCCAGGTCACCATAAAGCGTATTGCGCGGCAATTTCGATTTGCAACCCGACGGCAATAGCATCGTCACGTTCCCTGATGTGCCAAGCCGGTCGAGAACCCATCGGCTGGGGACAGCCGACGCTACAACGGTGGCGCCCGCCTCAGCCATTCGAGTCGGCCTTCACGAATCTCTGAGTCGACCGACGGACGGCGGCATCGAGGAGCGCGGGACAAAGCCGGCGGAGCCAGATGGCGAGCCGCGCGGAGACGGTCAATATGACCTGGCGTTTGTGCCGGGCGCAGCCACGAAGAAGCGCCTGGGCGACCTGCGCCGGGTGTTGTCCCGCGAACGGGCTCTGGCGTGCGGGGCCGCCGTACTGGTACATGTTGTCGAAGAACGGCGTGTCCGTGTAGGCCGGCAGTACGGAGATGACCTCAATGCCCGTCCCGTGCAATTCGATCCGCAGGGTATCGCTCAAGGCCAACAGGGCGAACTTGCTGGCGCAGTACACGCTGTTGCGCGCCGCGACCACCATGCTGAGCACGCTGCCGACATTGACGATCTGTCCGGCGCCTTGGCGTCGCATGTGCGGTAAGACGGCCTGGATGCAGCGGATGGGTCCGTAGAGATTCACGTCCATGAGAGAGCGCGCGTCGTCGAGGGGCGTGTCTTCGAAGGTGGCGCGCATCCCGACGCCGGCATTGTTGACGAGGATATCCACGCGGCCAAACTTCGCCACGGTTGTCGCGACAAGCCGCCGCACATCGCCGTCGCTCGTCACGTCGGCGGGCACGGGCAGGAACCGGTCGCGCCATTCGGGATGCGCGTCGGCGATCTCCTGCAATTTGGTTTCGTTTCGCGCGGCGAGGACCACGCGGGCGCCTTCCCGGGCGAACGCGAGCGCGGTTTCCAACCCGATGCCGCTGGAAGCGCCGGTAACGATGACGACCTTGTCTTGAAAGCGGGCGCGCATAGTGATGTCGATTTCTCTTCTTGGCCGAACGAGACCATGGTACATGGTCGATGGTTACATTGGCAACGCTTGAGCCATGAACGACAATCGCGCCCCCTCCCCGAAGTACGTGCTCGCCATCGACGACGAACCCGAGATCCTGGAGATTGTCCGGCTGTGCCTGGAGGGCGAAGGGATGCCCGTGCTCGCCGCCCCGGGCGCCAAGAGCGGACTGGATACCTACGAGAAACGCTGGCGGGAGATCGGGGTGGTCCTGCTGGATTACGTGATGCCGGAGATGACGGGGGACCTGGTGCTGGAGTGCCTCCAGCGGATCAATCCCGACGTGCGCGTGATTTTGCTGACGGGGTGCGACGACGGGGTGGCCCGCGGGATGTTCGACGCCGGCCTGCGCGGGTTCATCCAGAAACCGTTTTACATCGACGACCTGGTGCAACGCGTCCGCGATGAATTGTCGCAGGTGTGACCGGAGGCGGGGCGGGACTACAAAATTCTTGGAAAGAGAACGAAAGTCGGAGTAGATTGCGCTTATGGGCAAAGGCAAATCGTCCGAGAATCTGGTCCAGGTACATCACGCACACGACGAGTGGGAGGGCAGCATCATCGTCGGGTACCTGCGCGACAACGGGGTGGAAGCCACCCTGCGAGAACCGCCGTCGATACCGCCGCTCGATGCCGCCGAGTCCCTGAGCGGCACGGACAAGGCAAACGGCATTTACGTGCTGGAGCACGAAGCCGACAAGGCGCGCGGCCTTGTGAAGGAGTTCCTGAGCACGGTGACGGACGAACAGATTTTGGAAGAGGCGGCCGGCCAGAAGCTGAAGGTTGACAAGGAGACCATCGGACAGTTGCGGACGGCGTTGCGGGAAGAACGGCGGACATTTGCGTTGCTCGGGTGGATTGGGGTCGCGTTCCTCGGCGCGGCGGCCCTGCTCTGGGCGATCTGGCCGGGCTGGCTGAAAATCGGGCCGCCACCCTCGGCATTTCGATGGGTAGTCGTGATCCTGCTCGCGCTGGCGGCGGTGTTTACCGGCAATTGGGCCAGCCGGCCGACGAAATGAAACTGACGCGCAACATTGACGAGCGGGGCAAACGGGCGCGGTTGGCGGGCGGCGTGGTAGTCGGTGTGTGCGGCGTCGCGTTGCTGGTGACCGGCTTTTTTGCGCATTTCCCGGTGATGATCATCGCCGGCGTGTTCCTCGGCGTGGCCGGCTCGTTCATGATCTTCGAAGGGGCCCGCGGCTGGTGCGCCCTTCGCGCCATCGGCATCAAGACGCCAATGTGATTGGCGGACGCGCGGACCCGGTGTGAGCGTCACAGCGGCTGGCATTCGAATGAAATGGACAACCCGGTGGCCGCCATCCCGGCGGGTAGGTCGATCACGAAATCGTCCGCGTAGAATTTTCCCGGCACCCACCGTTTCACCGGCCAGACGCACTGGCCGAGCGGCTGGAATTGGGATGAAAACGGCCGCGCGTAGAGGTTCCGCACTGCCGATTGGACGCGGCAGCGGACGGCGAGATCGACATCGACCGGGGCCTTGACCGAACTGAACATGGTGATGAGGATGCGATCGTGAGAACCGGGGCCACCCGAGGTCAGCGCGGTCACGGTATATCCGTCGAACGTCACTCCCTTCCCGAGTTCCGCGGATTGATGGACGGTTTCGGGAGGCAGGGCGTCGCGTTCGACGAGTCGGCGGGCATCGACGGGTTCGCCGGAGCGCGCGTACAGGAGAACGCCGTCCTGCGCGTCCACAAGGCGCAACGACGGGAGAGACTCGGCCTGGCGCTGGACGTCACGGAGGTTCGTCAGCCAGTTGAGGCTGGCGGCCATTCTCCACGAATCACGCATGTCCAGGAGCACGTAATCGATTTGCGGCGGCAGGGGCGGATCCACGTACAGGTACTTCTGCGTGATGAAATGCGCGGCGACGCGCTGGGTGGCGAACAGGGAACCCTGTCGGTCAATGCGCTCGGCCATCTGCTGGACGATTTGCGGACGGTCGGGCGACGCCGGCAACGGCACCATCGTGGCTTTGCTCCAGAAGACGTTGCCAAAAAACACGGAGAGCAAGATTCCGGCGACGGTTGCGCCGGAAAGAACGGCCCGTTGTCGGGCCGGGGTGGCGCGGGACAACGCCGCGGCCAGCGCCCAGAATAACACGGGGAACAGGGCGAGCTGATACCAGTAGCGAATGCTCTTGAGCGCGGGATTCAGGCAATCGAAGAGAAACACGAGCGATCCCACGAACAGGACTGAGGGTTTTTTCAGGGGCACGAACAACAGGGGCGCCAGCAGGAGCGCGCCGAAATAGAAGGACGATGGCGCGAACAGATTCCCCCAAAACGCTTTCGGGTTTGACAACGGTGAGAGCAGGATTTCTTTCTTGGTCGCGCCGAGGGGCGTGAAAAGGCTTTGCGCGATATACGGTTGATGGGTGATCGCGGGGATGACCAGGGAGGTCACGATGAGAAACTAAGCGAAGGCAACCGCGGCGATGGCGAGGCCGAGACGGCGACGGTTGCCAAACAGGGCCAGGTAAAGCCCGAACGTTCCAATCGGGATCGCCGCTTCCTCTTTGATGAGAACCGCCCACACGGCGAACAGGACAGCCCAGCCGGGGCGTTGCCTGAGCCAGAATGCCAGCGCCAGAAAATACAGCGGCAGGCAGAGATTTCCGGAGTGGAACCCGTACGAGCCGCTGTAAATGACCTGTGACACCGGCGGAAAGACCAACCAAACCACGACCAGCAGGAGCGCGGCCGTCTTGTCCTGAAGAAGTCTTTGGCCGATCCAATAGATGGGCCACGCGCAGGCCATGACGGCGAGGACCTGGAGCAGGATCGTCGCCTTCAGGTCCGGCGATAGAAACCAGACCGGGACGAACGGCAGAAATCCCGGCTGAAAATGGTCGAAGAACAACGGCTTGTCGGGATTGACGCGGAGGAACAATTCGCGCGGGTTGTGGAGAGTGTTGTACATCATGCGGGCGAAATACCCGCAGTCGATGTAGCCGAGTTGGAAATTGTTGAAGCACTGGACCTGCTGGACGAGGTACCAGATCGACAACCCGACGGCAGCGGCAACAACCGCCAGCGCCAGCAAACCCGCCGGCTCGAAGTCGTAGCCGAGACCGGAAAATCGCGTGGACACGCCGGGTTCCCGACCCGGCTGCGGGCAGGTGCGTCGCCACAACGCGACTGTCCACCCGCAGGCCGTGCAGAAGAGGATCGGGTCGAGGCATTGGGGGCGCAGTCCGAGAATTCGCTTGGCGAGGATGACGCACGCGGCGGCGGCGGCGGCGAGGCCGGCGATGACGCAGCGCCGGCATTCGTTCGGTCGCTGGCTGGCGGACCGCAGCAGAAGAACAATCAGGGCCGTGAAGGCCATCATCCAGGCAATTTCGAGAATGCCGGGCACATCGGGCAGCGCCCAATACATTTCCGGAGAATAATTGGTCCCGAGCAGGATCCAGAAAGCGCCGAGGCAGAGCGCGGCAATGACCGCCAGCGCCAGAAACCAGGTGGATCGGTGTGAAGAGGGCATGGTGTTTTCTCAGAAAAGCCGACAACGAGAGATCACGATGGCGGATGGTACCGTTGCGGTCAGGCTCGGCTCAAGACCTAAAGAAAGGAGATGGTCGGAGGCACACAATTGTAAAGTCAGAGGACAACCCCCTCACCCTAACCCTCTCCCTCAAGGGGCGAGGGGAAGAACGAGGCGGAGTACGCCGTCAGACTTTATCGCGGAAGAAGTCGATGGTTTGGCGGAGGCCGTCGTCGAGTTTCACTTTGGGTTCCCAGCCAAGGAGTTTTTTGGCGCGGGAGATGTCGGGGCGGCGCTGCTTCGGGTCGTCCTCGGGCAACGGTTCATAGACGATCTGGCTCTGGCTGCCGATGAGTTTGATGATGAGCTTGGCGAAATCGAGGATGGTGAACTCGGTGGGGTTGCCGATGTTGA
This sequence comes from uncultured Verrucomicrobiae bacterium, assembly GCA_963712025.1. Taxonomy (GTDB): domain Bacteria; phylum Verrucomicrobiota; class Verrucomicrobiia; order Palsa-1439; family Palsa-1439; genus Palsa-1439. The sequence goes on from CAVQGJ010000008.1 coordinate 110,657, forward strand.
CGGGCTCGTGGAAATCGGATTGGGAGAGGCGGAAGATGCCGTCGATGAGGTCGCTGCAGAAGCAGAAGCTGCGGGTTTGTTGTCCTTCGCCGAAGACGGTGAGGGATTCGCCGCGCAAGGCCTGGCCGATGAAGGCGGGGACGACGCGGCCGTCCTTGAGGCGCATGCGCGGGCCGTAGGTGTTGAAGATGCGGACGATGTGGGTATCGACCTTGTGGTAGCGATGGTAGGCCATGGTGATGGCTTCGGCGAAGCGTTTGGCTTCGTCGTAAACGCCGCGGGGGCCGATGGGGTTGACGTTGCCCCAGTAGGATTCGGATTGCGGATGTTCGAGCGGGTCGCCGTAGCATTCGGAGGTGGAGGCGAGGAGGAATTTGGCGCCTTTGGCCTTGGCGAGTCCGAGGGCGTTGTGCGTGCCGAGCGAGCCGACCTTGAGGGTCTGGATCGGGAGTTGGAGGTAATCGATCGGGCTGGCAGGCGACGCGAAATGGAAGACGTAATCGACGGGGCCGGCGAGGTAGATGAATTGGGTGACGTTGTGGTGGATGAACTCGAAATTCTGGTTGCCGGCGAGATGGGCGATGTTGTCGGTATTGCCCGTGAGGAGGTTGTCGATGGCGATAACGCGATGGCCTTCGGCGAGGAGGCGGTCGACGAGATGGGAGCCGAGGAAGCCGGCGCCGCCGGTGACGACGGTAACGGGAGCGGTGGATGTCATGTGCCAGAGTGCTTCGCAGAAATTGGGGCGTCGAGCAACAAAAATCCGCCGTCGGAGCACGTAGGGGGAATCACTGTCACCATAAAGTCACGAAGAGCGCGGCCCCACATCACCGAGGCGGCCACGAAGGGCAAGGGGCGAGCCACAGATGAACGCGGATGGGCGCCGATGTTCACCACAAAGTTTACCCGCCAACGGCGGCGCCAAAGGCGACCAGGGTCACGAACGGTGCGAAGGATTCACCACGAAGGACACGAAGGGGGCAGGCATGAGGCGGGGTTGTCTCCATGATATATCGCTAAGCGAGATATCATGGGGTGCCACGCGTCGAGGCGACGCGTTTGTGGTGGTATGCTAAATTTTTAGCATACCACGGATGGCACTCCCGGAAATTATGGATAGCACTATCCATAACTTTTTATCGGTAAGGGGGACCCTAATTCCCCTTGGCTAGTGCTGCCACTGGAAAGTCGCCGATTTGACGGCGGTGTAATTTTCGTCCAGTGCGGGCTGCAGGCGTAGGATTGCGGCGATGCGGCGGGCCATACTGGTAACTTCCTTCACCTCGTCGAGAGTCAGGCCACGACCGAGCAATTTCTTCTCGCGGTAACTGAGCCATTTCTTAATCACTTGGTAACCGCCGATGGTATAGTCCCAAACGTCAACGGGCACATTCTTCCAGAGGGCAACGTCGTTGAGGTAAACGTCGTAAGCGTTCTCGTGTTGCCCGATCTTGCCTTTGCCTGGCATGGTCACGCCGTCCTTACCGGCATGGCCCCAACCAGCGGTCACGTCGAGATCAACAGCATCGTCCAACTGCTTGCCGTCGATCCGTGCGGGGATAGCAATGGATTTTAATTCGGGACGCGGTTTGCCTTCGGTTACGCCAGGGACGGGCTGTTCGGTGTCGAGCAGCGCTGCGACCTGTCGGCCCAGCTCCGCGGAGGCGGCCAACGTCTTCTTGCTGTCTGGCAGGGGTACGCGCGGCCAGTCCTGCCGGATACCATCAGCGTTTTCGGCGAGGTACGCGGGTGAGAATCCGACAGCAAGGACGTGCATCCAGAGCAACGTCGCAGTCTCGGAGTCGGCGTCGGGATTGGCGATGCTCAAACCGGCAAGATAAGAGCGCGCCGACGCTGAGAGATTCGCGGTGGGTGGTTCTGTATCGCCAAGTAGATCGGTTTGTGCCGCGACTTGCTTGTTCGCCAGCGCGGCCCGCAACTGCATTGGGAAATAGTAAGCATGACCACGCAGGGCGTCGTTATCACCAAGCAACGACGTGAAGCAGAATGGAACGCCTTCTGGGCTGGCAACACCAGCCGGTCGCGTGGTCAAAAACTTATTACCCGGCCAGCGTTGCGCCCAGAGTATTGGGCGCGGTTCGTTCCAGAGCGGGCGCACGGCGCTGAAGTAACACCACCGGACTTCGTAAGGCCGCACGAAATACCGCTGGAGATGCTCAGGAATATACTTCTCGCTGCCGAGAACTTTGGTGCGAGCTTTCTTGGCATCGAAGCGAGTCTGCGTTATCAGTCAGTCCCATCTTGAGTGAAACAAGCGTCTCCCAATCCACTTCCGGATTGCAATACTTCCGCATCCGTTCTTCGAGAGGCGGACGGTCAATGTCAATGAGCGCGCCGCCGCGCTTTTCCATAAGGCCATTTATGGGCGACATGGCACAAAGTTCCGTCAGCTTCGGCCACGCGATATAATTTGAAGGTACGGTGGACGGAGCGAAGGAGTAGCGATTGCTCCTTTCGGGGGTCGTCGGCTGATACCTGGGTTGGACATCTGGTGACTCGATGCTTTGGAGGAGGTCTTGGCGTTTGGTCGCGCCCCAAAACTGCCGATAGTGAATTTCCGGGGCCGGGTTGCGGACAGCTTTGCGCACCATCAACGCGATGGCTGTGCCGACGCGGATGCCTTCGTGATTGCTTTCCGTGGAGAAAACGCTCGGATCGGGTTTGCCTTCGGGAGTCAGCTTGCCAGTTTCGCGGCTGTCGCCGTTCAGACAATCAACCCAGACCTTGTCGAACTCGCTCAGGAATCGCTGGCGCATGATGACGAACGAGGGATCGCTAATATACGAGAAGTTGGTGATGTAGCAGACGATTCCCTGGCCGGTCTTTTCGGCGATGCGGCGTTCCGCAAGCCGGAAGAAGCGAGCGTAGAGGTCGTCGAGATTGAACTTCTTGACGCCCCAGCCGCCTTGCGCTTCTGGATCGCTAAGCTTATAGCGGCGTGTCTTCTGGGTGGCGCCGGGAATGCCTTTCCGTTTGCTTTGGGTCTTCCTGTCCACGAAGTAAACGCCCTTGTATGTCTCGACAAGACCTTCTTCCTCGTCGGAACTGACGCCAGCAAAGGCATTGTACGGCGGGTTGCCGAGAACGACGAGGATTGGCTTCTCGCGCTTGACGCTGTCTGCCCCGGCGCGCTCGCCTTCGAGTTCCGGCCAGTCTTTGAGTGTTTGTTTCCCGGCCGCTTGCCATCCGGTAAGCGAGTTTGTGAGGTAGACGCCGATGCGCTTCTTGTCGGTCAGCGGCACGCCGAGGTTTTGCAGGAGGAGCCCAAGCTGGAGATGAGCGACAACGAACGGCGCGGGCAGAATCTCGAAGCCGAAGACCCGTTCGGTGGCAGCCTTTTTCACTTCCGCGGCACAGAGCGCGTCGCCTTGTTTGTCCTTCAGCGTGGCGGCGATGTGGCGAAGGACTTCGACCAGATACGCACCGGTGCCGCAGCATGGATCGAGAACATAAACGCGTTTGTCGGCAAGGCCGTCGGGAATGCCGAGCTCCTCGCGCAGGACGGTGTCCACACGGCCGACCTGATACTGAACGATCTCGGTCGGCGTGTACCAGACGCCGAGTTGCTTGCGTAGCGCGGGATCAAAGGCCTTCAGGAAGGGCTCGTAGAAGTATTGGATTTCGTGGCCGGTGGTAAACGCGGCAAAGAAGCTGTTTCGGTCGACGCGATTGAGAACGGTCACGGCCCAGTCCAGCACCTCGGAAAGCTTTAGCTCGTCGAGTTGGCTGGGATCGGCGACCTGGTAGAAGAGTTTTCGTAAGACCGGCACGCGCAGGTAGCGGCTGGCTGTGGACCAGTCGAACCTGTCTTTGCGAATGGGGTCTTCCCGGTGCCAGAGTACCCACGCGGAGAAGATGCCATAGAAGAGCGTTTGAACGAGCGTGGAGCGAAAGAAGTGCTCGCCCTTCGCACCCTGAAACTTCAAGCCAAGAGCCTCTTCGAGCGCGGTGCGGACGGCGGCGAGCGCAGGGAGGTCGGGCTGTTGCTCGATGCGGATACGTGCGTCACTCGCATAAGAGGCGAGAAACCACGCAATGTCTTCGGGCGCTGAAATTGGTGCCGCGTGCAGCATGACACGCTTGAGGTACTCAAGGAAGCGTTCGCTGTGGAGGTCGGCAGTTTTGCGGGGTGTCGCGGTACCGGACCAGAAGGCAGCGGCACTGTCCGCGAGGCGATAGGTCTCAAGTTTGACGGGCTTTCCGCGTGCGTCGCGGCCTACGATTACAAAGTCGCGGTAGTTTGTTACGAGGACGTGTCCGTACTTGCCCCAGTACTTCGAAACCTGCTCGCTGTCGGCGACGAGCCAGGCGTCGTCGCTGACCGGTTTGACCTCGATGGCACCACGGTCGGGTGGGAGGCCCTCGAGTGGCTCGACGTTGGCGTTCTTTTTCAGTAAATCAGCGGTGAACAGACCGCCATCGGGAATGCCAGCGCCTTTGTTCTTCAGGTTGATGATACAGCGGACCTTTGGTTTGAGCGTGTCGCCGACTGCGTTGAGCAGATTATGGAGCGGTGGATAGAATGATGTCTCGGGAACGCCCGGGCCGCGAATCTCGGCCATTTCGCGCAGATAAGTTTCCAACGGACTCATCGGAAGACCAGATTAGCAGAAATCGCGGGCCTGAAAAGCCTTTGATTCGTATGGGCCGCTCTGCATTCGTGGCACGGCACGGGTTTTCGGCAAAAGTGTGGTTGGAACGGGGGCATGGGGCAGGCGGCGGGGCGGCGGCCTACGCCTTTCGGCGACGGCGCGACAGGGGGAGGAAGCGACGGACGGCACGACAGAGACCCTTCGACAAGCTCAGGGTGACAACCGGGGAGAACGACGCGGCCACGACGGAGCGTGGCCCTCCAACAACTCACGGCGCGTGTGTCCGGTCAGGAATCGCGGCGGTCAAAGCCAATGCGGCGTCGGGGCTGGGGGGCGGCGTGAGGCCAGTCGGGGTTACTCGGCGCCGAGGCCGGTGAGGACGATGGGGACGGTGCGGGCGAGGATTTTGAAGTCGAGCCAGAGGGACCAGTTGTCGATGTATTGCATGTCGAGTTTCATCCACTGGTCGAAGCCGATGCGGCTGCGGCCGCTGACCTGCCAGAGGCAGGTGATGCCCGGTTTCATGGAGAGGCGGCGGCGATGCCAGGGGTCGTAGTGCTGGACCTCGGTGGGGATGGGCGGGCGCGGGCCGACGAGGCTCATGTCGCCGGCGATGACGTTCCAGAGTTGGGGGAGCTCGTCGATGCTGGTTCGGCGGAGGAAGCGGCCGACGGGGGTGATGCGGGGGTCGTCTTCGATTTTGAAGACGGGGCCGCGCATTTCGTTGAAGACTTCGAGTTCGGCCTTGAGCATTTCGGCGTTGGTGATCATGGATCGGAATTTGTACATGGTGAACAGGCGTCCGTGGCGGCCGCTGCGCCGTTGCTTGAAGAGGACGGGGCCGGGCGAGGTGAGCTTGAGGTGATCGCGACGGGCAGCATGACCAACGGACCGAGGACGATCAACCCGAGCGCCGAGCCGATGATGTCGATGAGGCGTTTGGCGACAAGTTGCCAGGAGATTTCGGGGGTGGTCCGGAAGATCAACAGGGGTTTCCCGTAGAAATCGTCGACGGTGGCGCGGGCGATGGACGGTCTTGACGAAATCGGCGACGAGCCACGCTTCGACGCCTTCGACTTCGCAGGCGAGGATGGCTTTCTCGATTTCGCCGAAGGCGGTCTGGCTGACGTTGAACACGACGCATCCGACGGGGTAGCGGTGCAACATCGCGGGAAGTTCCGAAATCAGGTCGGTGTTGGAATCGAGTTTGGCGGTGACGCGGAGGCTCCATTCCGGGTGTTCGTCGAGCAGCGCGGCAAACTCCGCGTTGCGTTCCTCCGAGCCGACGAGGATGATTTCGGTGACTTCCTTTCCGCTGCGGGCGCGATGGCGCAGGAACGCCTGAAAGAACAGGTCTTTCACAAACAGCGCGACGATGCTCAACACCGAGAATATGACCACGACGCCGCGGCTGAGCATGGCCTGATGGAAGAAGAACATGTGCGCCATGACCGCCAGCGTGCAGATGATGCTGCTCTTCACGAGAATCCACACCGTATTGCGAAGCTGCTGGCTGTGGGAGCGGCTGTAGAAGCCATTAACGTCCAGAAGAAATGGATACACAGGGAGCACGATCAAGTACAACCACTTGTAGTAGCGGAATGGCGCGATCAGTCCGTGCTGAATCGTATACCCGAGGACGTGGTACGGGAACGGGAAGGAAAAGGCGAGTTGCTCGCGCAACGCGTGGGCGAGCCAAAAGACGACGGCAATCAGCAGTCCGTCGGCGATCTGGCTGCCTTGAATGATGAATTCTCTTCGTCTATTTGACATTGGAACACTCCGGCGTCCCCGGCGCGCCGCGCGTCAACGCAGGTGAAGTCGGTTCCACCACCGCGGCTACTTCACCATCAAGGACGGGTAAATGTCCTGAATGAATCTGGCAACCACTTTCATGGCATCGTCTTGCGACTCGATGGTTGCGCCGTTTCCCATATCGGCTTTGATCGGCAGGTGAATCAAAATATACGCCCAGCGGTGGTTTGTGTTGTAAAAGACCCGATCCTTGGCGGTCCAGTAGATGCGCTGCCAGTGGTAGGGCGTCATCCGATCTTTGCCGACAAACCAATAAGCAAGCACCGAGCGCGCTTCCGTCGTCCGGCCATCGGCCAGACGGACTGGGCGGGAAGCGTTCATGCGCATCACGTTCAACACGCCGCCCGGCGCCGTTGCCACGGGTATGGATTGCGTGTACTCGCTCTGGATTTTCCAACCTTGACCGGGCAGGCAGAGTTCGGGCCGGTGAATACTTGTCACGTCGCGTCCCGCCAGCACAATCGAGCAAAACAGCTCGTCGCCATCCTTGTCCCTGAAGATCCGCCGCGAACCTTCTGTATCCTTGGGCAGAAGGCGCTGTTCCTCCTCGGTCAATCCCGTCTTTACCCCGCCCGCCCAATCGCCCGCCTGCTCGACCAGATACGGGGTGCCATCGGGATACAATTCCACGCCCGGCTCGGAAACTTTCGCCACGTCAGAGGTCGTTGCCGTAAGCAACACCCCGATTGCCAGGATCACGACCACGATCGAGATTTGTTTGGTGCTTGGACCCTGCCGCAGTGGCGCGGCGGGCTGTCCTTCCGGTTGTACGGCCACCGGGGGCGTTGTTGTCGCGGATGATTCACTCATGAAATTTCTCTCGTCATGCAGGCGGAAGGCCGATGTCGTCCAGCCCCTTGTCCCTTGGCGGTGGCGGCGGTTTCAGCCAGTTCTTGAACAGGCGGCTGAATGGATAATTCAACAGGAGCCCGATGAGTACCATCACCGCGAGAGCTACAGGAAAGAGGATGAACCCCGACCACTCGTGGTAAACATCCGTGGCTGTTTTCTGACCGTATGCCTGCGCCACCAGCGCGATGGAGATCACCCGCGCCAGATTGCCGAGCACCGCCAGCGGCATGGCGCAGAGAAACAAAAGCCAACGCTTCCAGTGTGCTCGTTGCGTCACGTAAGCGTAGGCGGCGGTAACGGTCGTCAGTGCCATTAGGGAGCGGATCCCGCTGCATGGATCGGCCACATCAAAACTGAAGACGGGAGAGATGATGCCGGACCCGCGTTGCACCGCTTCGATGCCCATCCCATTCAACGCCATCGTGGAGACTTTGGCGACAAACATCCGCAGCGGAAAACCGACCATGTTGTCCAGAAAATTCAACGGCACCATGAGGAACAGAAAGGTTATCGGGAAGAACACCCACCGAAAAACATCGCGACCGCGAAAACTCAGCGCCAAGCCGTACAACAGCACGATCCCCGAGATGACAACCACGCGGGGCTGGACGGCTCTCACTCCCAGATAATAAATCGCCATCGCCACCGCCACGACCGCCGGTCCCGCCACCGTGGACGGCTCATCCTGTCCCGCCAGATGACCCCGCAAGGCCCACACCTGCCACGCGATCGTCAACGGCAACAGCATCAGCGACCAGAAGTAGGCCGTGTCCTCCCAATCCTTATTGATGGAACCGCCGACAATCCAGATCATCAAAACCGCGCCGGCACCTCCCATCGCCCGCCAGTACGGTCCCCAATCCTCTTTTTTCCCGTGGTCTTGCTCCGACAGATTCCACCACAGCAGAGCCGAAGCAATCAATGGGATCAACGGGCCGTGCGAGTAATTCGAGATCCGGTTCCAGTGTACGATCAACCACTGCCAGCAAGTCATGTCGTGCTCGACCCGCTGCCCCCAATAGGCGTAGACCGCCAACCCAGCCAAAACAACGCACAAGGCGCCCTTCCGCCAATCGATTGGCAAAGGGGAAACCCTTACGGTGGCACTGGCTGAACCATTACCCATGCGGTCTAGTACTGTAATTGCCGCGCCGCCCAAAGTCAAACGCCAGCATGGCCTCCGACTTGCCGCCAAGCCTCCCATCCTTCTGCTACCCATCCCTATCCCCATTTACCTCATCCATCCCCTCTCAATAGCCACCAACATGTCAATAAAAACATCCCGCCTCGCCCACCCTGAGCCTGCCGGTGTAGCCGCGCCTCTGTGAGGCGCGGTCCGTTCCTCCGTCGTGCCTTCCGGTGCCTGTCCGCCATAGCTTTACGCGAAGGCGGATAGCCGCGCCTTCTACCCCGATCTCGAAATCGGGGCTGTGAGGCGCGTCCCGTCCGTCCGCCGTTCCCCCTCTCAAATCTCCAATCTGCAATACCACCGCCGCCGACCACCCCGGGCTTGCTTGCCAAAACACCCGCTTGTAGACTGTCAGTTCGCACCCGAGTGCCAAGGAAGCGAATCGTGGCGAACGAAGCCGATACCTGCAGGAAATACGTCCTTCCCAGACTCTACAAGTCCGGCTGGACCGACGACCAGATCAACGAGCAACGCTACTTCCAGTCCGAAACCCCCGCCGAACTCGACGCCCTGGCGAAGCCCGCGTTGGCGCAGCCTCACGCGGCTCTCCATCCTCGACAAAGCCTTCAAGGGTGAACTGTAGATGCCGACAACGAAACCAATCCGGTTGTCGGCGCACGCCCAGGGCTACATCAACCAGCGCGGCTTCACCGTTGCCGAAGTCGAGGACGCCATTCGCACCAGCCCGTGGTAGACGGCTGAGTTGGGGCGCATCGAGTGCCGCAAGGATTTCCCGTTCGGCCGGGAATGGAACCACAAGATTTATGCCACCAAACAGGTCCGGCCCGTCTTCGTGGAAGAAGCGACGGAAATAGTTGTGGTAACGGTCTACACGTATTACTTTTAGGGGAGCCATCGCATGAAAATCAGCTACGATCCAGAAGTCGACGCCCTGAGCATCACGTTCCGCGAGACGACGGTGACGACCCGGCATCTCGCCGAAGGTATCGCCGCGGACTACGACAGCGTCGGGAAGCTGGCGGGCATCGAAGTCCTCGATGCCATCAAGCGCTTCGGCGACAACGCCACCTTGCAGCAGGTGATCCTCGAAGGGTTCAGTGCCAGCACCGCCGTCGTCCGCGAAAAACCCGACAAGCCCTACGGCAAATAGGTTTCATCCTCTCCGGCCCCCTACCTCCCACGCAGTGGCGTTGTCCTGAGCTTGCCCTGCTCGCCTCTGGAGGGCTTGCCCGCCTCTGGCGGGGCAACCGGCCCGGTTTACCCCGATTCCGAGTCGGGACGCGACCTCGTCGTGCCCAGGTCGCAATCTCATTCGCGGGCCGTCCGTCTTCCACGCGCTCTCATCCCCCGCCCCTCTCGTAGTGTCCCACATATATATAATTCCTACAAAATAGAAATTGACTTACACTATGACATGTAGTAGGATTATCCACCATGAAGGCAACCAACAGAACCGACACCATCCATTTCACCGTGAAAGGCCAGGTGGTCATCCCCCGCTGGCTCCGAAAGGAATTCGAAATCGAAGAGGGAACGCGGGCCTACGTGTACCAAGAGGGTGACGCCATTGTGCTGAAGCCGATCACCCCGAAGCACATCAAGAGCCTGCGGGGATCGCTCAAAGGAGCGGGCGTTCTCAAGGCGCTCATGGAAGATCGCAAACGCGAGCGGGAACTCTGATATGGCGACCAAAGTCTTGGACAGTTGGGCGCTCATCGCGTTTTTTGAAGACGAGCCAGCCGCCGAGGAAGTCGAGAAACTCTTGGTGAAAGCTGAAGCCGGCACGCACAAGCTCCTCTTGAGCGTGGTGAACTGGGGCGAGATTTACTACAGTACCATGCGCAAACTATCACTGGAGGCCGCCGAGCAGAAAGCGCGAGAGATCGCCGGATTGACCATCGAGCTTGTGCCCGTCGAAACCGACCTGCATTTGGTGCGTCAGGCCGCAATTTACAAGGCCACGAAGAAACTGTCGTATGCCGACGCCTTCGCCGCCGCCCTTGCCAAGATCCGCAACGCCGAACTCGTCACCGGCGACCTCGAGTTCAAGGAAGTCGAACCCGAAATCAAAATTAGCTGGCTGAAATGAACGTGTTGTAGCCGCGAATCTCATTCGCGGGCCGTCCGTCCTGCCTTCCGGTGCTTGTCCCCCGTTTTGTCCTCCGTAGCTTTAGCGGAGGAGGAAGCTTTACGCGAAGGCGGATAGCCGCGGCGCTCCGTCGCCGCAGCCGCCCCCCAATTCCCGCCCCCGCCGCGCCCCTCTGAATTCTTAAATCTCTAATCTCAAATGCTGCACTTTCCGCATCGCACGGCCCCCCGCCCTAAACCAGTCCCCGCTGGTTTACCCTGAGCCTGCCTGCGGTGAGCGCAGTCGAACCCGTCGAAGGACCCACCCGCCCCACGCCCGGCTTGCTTGCCAAAGCGTGGCGAACGCTGATAGACCGCGCCGCGCGCACGCTGTGCTATGTCTTTTCCAATCGCCTGTTGTTCTATGAGTCCGTCCGCGCCAAATTCAAAGACCTGAAAGAGTTGAGTGTCCCGAAGAAGGCCAGTTCAATTGATGAACTCTACACACATTTTCAAAAGACGTTTCAGAAGGCTGTCGAGGCCACTGGCGATTACGAAACTCTGTTTTACCCATTTGAAAAGGATTGGGCCGGACCGCTTATTTTCGGCCACGAACATTCCTTGGATGCTTGGCGTTCCGTTTTGGAAAACCTGCGCCCATTCAATTTCAAAGAAATTCGCACGGACATTCTGGGCGGTATTTTCAAGCGGCTGATCGAGCCGGAAGAACGCCACAAATTCGGACAGCACTACACCAACGAAAACTTGGTGGATGTGGTCAACGCATTTTGCATCCGCAAAGGGGAAGACAAGGTTCTAGATCCCGCGTGTGGCTCCGGCAGCTTCCTTGTTCGTGCATACCACCGGAAAGCGCATCTCGATCCCAGCCGAGCACACCAGGAACGAATCGCGGAAATTTTTGGCTCAGACATTTCTCTATTTGCCGCGCACCTCTCCACGCTCAACTTGGCCGCGCGCGATATTAACGACGAGGAAAATTATCCGCGTATTGCCCGCCGGAATTTCTTTGAAGTCCGCGACGATAAACCTTTCTGCCAATTGCCCCAGGGATTGCGCGGCGATCCTGCAACGGTGCAACGATGCCGCCGAGCGTAATGCGCAACTGGTCAAATTCGTCCGCTTGGACGTTCCTTTGTCGGAAATTCTTGGCGAACGCAATGGTGAGAACGCCCGACAAGAAGCGGCCGAGAAATTCCGCGACACCATTTTGCGGTGCAGGGAAAACAAAGCTCGCACGGGCTTTCGCATTGTGGTCAAACGGCAAAAGGACCTTTGGGAAGACGGCTTGCGTGCCGGCAAACTGTTTCAGTTGCAAAAACAGCGCGATTTGGCAGAAGGTGTCGTTCCCACCAATGAAGCTGAAGATGACGAAAACGGCTTTGATGAAAACGGCAATGGAATACTTCACGATGCCGCCGGCATCTATGGCACGCCTTACGGTGGTGGCAAGTGGGGCAAATATCTCCGTGCACCAAATCTCTACTTTCAGATCATGGAGCGCTACGGCGACCGCTTCGTGCCGCTGGGTGAAATTGCCACAATTCGCTTTGGCGTTAAGAGCGGTTGCGACGCCTTTTTCATGCCGCGCGACGTAGGCCAAGAGTTTCTGAAAAAATTCTCAAAATTGGAATGGAACGACGCGCCACTGCACACGCATTGCAAACGGGCGGAAGTCGAGTCTGGGAAGGTGAAACTGATTCTGGCTGGCGACGGCACAGTGCATCCGGTAGAGGCGGAATACTTAAGGCCAGAAATCCACAGTCTGATGAATATCAGCCGCCCGACGATTACCACGCAAGTGACCGACGGTTCGACGGTAACCATCCCGGAAGGTCAAGCGAGCATTCCAGACGCGACCGATTTTCTTGCCGCGAACACGGTTTTTTTCCGGCAGCCCGGCACCAGTGGCAAGCCCGTCGTGCAACCGCTTGTGTTGCCAAGCCGAGCACACGCAGAAATAGTTCATTTGGTGGCGCAGCACGGCTTTCACGGTGCGTTGCGGCTGCCAAAGACAGAGAAGGCAGCACATGCTCTCCAAATCCAGATCACGAAGCGCCTTGCCGCTCTCGCCGCGACAGCGAATGAATTGGCCCGGAGCCGCACGAGTGATGAAAAGAAGGCGATGGAACTTGCTCACTTGCTTGAATTCTGGATGCTTCGCGGCAAACCGAGTCGCGAGGCCAAACAAGCGCAATCGGCAGATTAGCCGATGGGGCTCCGGCCTTCCCGCCTCCCACGGACTCGGGAATTGGGGTCACATCTCAACATTGTAACATTTACCAATTACCGCTTCCCCGCGTTCTGTCTCCTGACTCTTGGCTCCTGAATTCTGGATTCTGCCTTTGCCCGCACGCCCCGTCTCGGCTACCATCCACGCCATGAAACGACTGCTCGGGCCGATCCTTCTTATCGCTTTCGCCCTTGCCGGTTGCCAGCGCTCCGCCAAGCCTGAACCGGTCACCCTCACCTTCGCCCGCGGCGCCGATTCGCAAAAGCTCGATCCCGCCGACGTCGACGATGGCGAGTCAATGAAAGTCCTCGTCAACGTCTCCGAAGGCCTCGTCCGCTTCAAACACGGCACCACCGACCCCGAACCCTGTCTCGCCACTTCCTGGACCATCAGCCCCGATGGACTCACCTACACCTTCAAACTTCGCGCCGGAGTCCACTTCCACGATGGCACGCCGCTCGACGCCCCAGCCGCCGCGTTCAGCTTTCTCCGCCAAATGGATAAATCAAACCCGGCCCACCTTCCCGACGCGACCTTTGCCTACTGGTCGGCCATGTTCAACATGATCACCGCCGTCGAGGTCGTCGATCCGATGACCCTCCGCCTGCGCCTGCGCGAGCCGAACGCGCCGCTGCTGGCCAGTCTCTGCATCCCGGCCGCCCATCTCATCAGTCCAAAATTCATCGACCAGCAGCATCCCGTCGGGACCGGCCCGTTTCGATTCGTCGAATGGATCCCCAACGAACGCATCGTGCTCGACGCCAATCCCGATTACTGGGACGGCAAACCGAAAATCGACCGCCTCATCTTCAAAGTCGTTCCCGATTCGTCCACGCGCCTGATCCAACTCCAGACGGGCCAAATCCAGGCCATGGACGGCATCGACCCGAACAGCTTGCCGATCATTAAGGCCGACAAAAACCTGGCGCTCCTCACCGCGCCCGGCTTGAATGTCTGCTACCTCGCCTTCAATTGCCAAAAACCGCCACTCGACAACGCAAGTCTGCGTCGCATCATTGCCTCCGTGATCAACAAGAAGGACCTTGTCCAGGACGTTTACCGTGGAGCAGCCATCGTCGCCAAAAATCCGCTGCCACCCTTCGTCGCCGGTTACAACGATGCGATCCCCGAGCAGCCGCCGCGCGCAATCGACCAGCTATTGCCAGAATTCAAACATCCCTTGCGCCTCGACGTGATGACGAATCCACGCCCGTATCTGCCCAACCCGCTCCGCGCCGCGGAGATGATCAAGGCCGATCTCGCCAAGGCCGGCATCCCCATCGAGATCGTTCCGAACGAATGGGGCGCGCACCTCAGCCGCACGCGCCACGGCGATCACGAGATGGCCTTGATGGGTTGGGTCGGCGACAACGGCGATGCCGACAACTTCCTCTACGTGTTGCTCGACAAAGACACCACCACGCTCGGCTCCGCGCTCAACATCAGTTTCTGGATGAACGATGCCTACCACGATCTCATGGTTGCCGCCCGCCGCGAACGCGACCCGGAAAAACGCGCCGCGCTCTATCGTCAAGCGCAGGAGATCGTCTTCGAGGACGCGCCGATGGTCCCGCTCGCCCACGCCCAGCAATTGATGGCCTGCCGCGCCAACGTCGACGGCATCCTCTTCGAGGTCAACGGCGACATCCTCTTCCGAAAAGCTGTTGTAGGCCGCGTCCCCTGACGTGGCGCTCCGGGTTGAACAGGCGTCCCGCCTGTTCGTTACTCCTTCCCAATCACCCGGAAAATCGCGAATCTCCCATTTGCCATCTCAAATCTGAAATGCTGCAGTCGTTCCGGATGATTCTGGAACAGCATCACCGCGCAATCCGGATCGAGCAGCCCCAGCTTGTCCGCCTTGTATCGCCGCGATTCCATGCCGTCGTACATAAATCCAACGTCGTAGACGAAGTAGTCCGCGCCGTACTTGCGCGCGAACCCGTAAAATTGGTCCTCGCTGCCGTACATGGCCTCCAGCATCTCCCGATACCGGTCGCGAATCCGTTGGTTCTCGAATTTCGAGTGCATGATGGTCGGGCGTCCCGTGTGCGCCAGGAACACGGGCGAATCCCCGATCGACGCCAGCACCACGGCATTCGTCGGCGTGTGTTCCTCGATCCAATTCACGATGGGCCGATATTCGTCGGGGCTCGGCTGCTGCCGGTTCAGTGGCCGGGCATCGAGCATCGCCAGTTGCCACGCGGCGGCGGCGAACACGATCAACTTCCACCAGATCCGCCTCGTCACGAGTCCCGCCGCCAACACCGCCGCCGCGAACCCGAGGAAAGTGAAATTCCGCTGCACCATCCACGCCAGCGGGGCCAGCAGCAGCGCGAACACGATGAACAGGTTCGTCGCGCACGCGCCCTGTTTGCGGCTGCTCAGCAGCGCCGCCGCCACCAGCCCGAGCGGCCCGCACCATTCGAGGCTCCGCCAAAATTCGCCCCAGTCCGCCGTGTTGAACGCGCCGCCTTCCCACAACAGCCGCGCCTCCCACGGCAATCGCGCAGGGTCCGCCGGTCGTTGTCCGAGAAATCGCAGTTTGTAGATGAACAGTTCGTACACGTGCGCGTATTCGCCGGAGGACCGCTGCCACAGTGCGCTCAACGCCAGCAGCACCGCCGCCCAACCCGCAAACATCAGGATCGCCCGTTTCCGTCCCCCGTTGATCCAGACCGCCAGCGCCAGCGCGTCCAACCCGCACATCGTCGGTGAGAAAAAAACCTCCCTGGCCCGCAAAACGGGGACCGCCAATGTTCCCGCCGCCAGCGTCAACACAAACCACGGAATCGGCGGCGTCTCTCCCCGCCCGAGATACACCAGCACCGCCGCCACCAGCAGCGGCGCCATCACGAACTGCGTTAAATGCCAACTCACCAGCGCCGCCAGCCACAACAACGCCGCCAAAATCTGGTCGCGCCTCTTTTGCTCCTGTACCGCCCGCACCGTGAAGCACAGCGCAAAAATGATCAATGGTATCGCAAAGTCTTCCCGCAAAAACAGGTTCTTCACCGTCCGCCCGTAGCTCGGATACAACGCCACGTACAGCGCGCTCGCGAACACGCCCGACTTGTCGCTCCGCCACAGCGCCCGCGCCAGGAAGAACACGCCGAAGACCGACAGACTGGAAATGAGACAGTCGTACCAGACCACAAAGACGTGGAATGGGATCCCATTACACCCCCTCTCCCCTTGAGGGAGAGGGTTGGGGTGAGGGGGTTCGTTACCCAGCCACCGATACAACACACCGACCGGCGCCTCCATCGCCACGGTGAACCCGGCCCAGTCGTCCATCGTGTCGGGGTATTGAACGTCCCGGTCGTGCCCGAGTTGGCCCCAGTCGCCGACCGGATGAGCCGCAAAAAACTTCGCGAACCGGTACTGGAACGCGCACTCGCTCCAAAACTGGCCGACTTCGTCCCGCGCGTCCCATGTCGGGTTGGCAAAAATCTTCGCCGTCTTGAGATGAACGTGGAATGCGTAGAAGACGGACACCGCCGCCAGACAAATGACCAGTCGCCGCCGCGAATTCATCGTGGCTGCGATTCTTAACTCCTACCGCCCCCGATTACAAACCCGATATGAGCGCCGCCCCGCGCCTCAGGCCTTGCCGTGGAACTTGATGCCGCAGCCGATGGCCTTGGTTTCCGCGACGGGAACCGCCTTGCCGGCCACTGCCGCATCGACCGCGTCTTGCAGGTAGTGAGCGGTCACCTGAGCGGCTTCCTTCGAGTCGTCAATCGCGCCGTGGTACACAAGCTTCCCATCCTTGTCGAACAGGAACGCTTCGGGCGTATGGCTTGCCCCGAACGCCCGCGCTACGTCCGATGTGGCGTCCACCACGTACGGGAACGTAAAGCCCAGGTCCTGCGACCGCTTCTGCATCTCCGCGTAGCTGTCCTCGGGGTACTGCGTCGGGTCGTTCGAGTTGATCACGATCACGCCAATGCCCTTGGTCTTCGCCGCGTTGCCGACCGAGGCGATGCGCCCCTGCCACGCCTTGACGAACGGGCAGTGATTGCAGGAAAACACCACCAGCGTGCCCTGCGTACCGGCGACGTCCGCAATGGACACGTCTTTGCCGTCCACGTTCTTCATCTTCACGCTGGTCGACGGCGCTTTGTCGCCAATGTTCAGCCCAAACGCGCTGCCGGCCACGGCCAGCGATGCCACCAATGCTACTGACAAACCTCGGTTCATGAATTGCCTCCTATCGGTTTTGATTGTTGCCCAATGCTTCGACCACTTTCTGCTCGAAAACGTTGAATGTTACCCCGCCTTCCCAAAAATTGCGCAGTTTGCCGTTGCCGTCGAAGATCAGCGTCGCGGGCAGTGCCCCCGTCCATTGCTTGTCCAGCCCGTCGATGAACGCCTGGTCCTTCTCCGCCTTGATGTACGCGGGAAAATCCACGCCCTCTGCGGCGAGGAATTTCTTCACCGCCGCCACGTCCCCGGTATCATCGGCCGAGACCAGGATGGTCTTCAACCCCTGTCCGTTGTATTTCTGCGCCACCCGCACGAGGCCGGGAAACTCCTCGCGGCACGGCCCGCACCACGTG
This sequence comes from uncultured Verrucomicrobiae bacterium, assembly GCA_963712025.1. Taxonomy (GTDB): domain Bacteria; phylum Verrucomicrobiota; class Verrucomicrobiia; order Palsa-1439; family Palsa-1439; genus Palsa-1439. The sequence continues at coordinate 127,964 of CAVQGJ010000008.1, forward strand.
GCCCAGACATTCACCAGCACCGCTTTCGCCCCTGGATCGTGAATCGCTCGCTGAACATCCGCGGACGTGACCGGCGTCACGTGCACGTCCTCGACGTTCACACGCCTCGTCGGCCCGCAGGACACCAGCAGGACGGCAAAGCTCCACACGATCAGTCGTTGGATTCCCCGCATGGCGATTATTGTACATCAAATCGGTTGCTTCGCCAGTAGGTGTTGCCTGGTGTGGTGTCCATCGTTACAATCCAGCAGGTCGTAGTGGCAAGCCCCCGCGCCGGCCAGCGGTAGCGAATATCATTTGACAATGGTAACATAAATGGTACTATATGGCCGAGACCTTTGAAATCCAGGAATACATCGAGGCCGGACATTCGCCATTCACGGAATGGTTTGATGATCTGGACGCGGTGACGGCGGCGCGGGTGGACCGCTACGTCCGACGGCTGGAAGCCGGCAATTTCGGCGCGGCCAAATCGCTTCGCGATGGCGTTTTTGAGTTGCGGCTCGATTTTGGGCCGGGGTACCGCGTGTATTACGGGCGTGAGGGCCGGACCGTCATCATTTTGCTGGGCGGCGGGAGCAAGCGACGGCAGGATGCCGACGTTGCCGCCGCCGTGGAACGCTGGAAACGATACAAACTCCGCTGAGGCGCGAGTGGGACAGACGAAGCACAATGGCCCTGACACGAGATTATAAGGAAACGGTCGTCGCGCGGATCAAGCGCGACCGGAAATTCGCGCGGGCGCTCTATGCCGAGGCGATCAACGCCCTGATCGAGGGCGAGACCGCCGAGGGGCTTTCCATGCTCCGCGACCTCGTCCACGCCGAAATCACGTTCAAGGAACTGGCGCGGCAGACCGGTCTGGGCGAAAAGACCCTGCACCGGATGCTGAACCGTCGAGGCAACCCCACGGCGCGCAATCTGGGCGTGATCGTCAAGAGCATCGCCGAAGACCTCGGCATCAAGCCCCGCGTGGAATGGGCCGCGGGGCGGTGAGGCCGCAGTCAACCTGGCAACCCCTCCCGTGCGTCCCGAAGGGCCATGTTGTAAACTCGGTCGAGGTCGCGCTTGGTCAAATCTGTAAGATGTTCAAACGGTCGCCGCATCTTCAGTCTGGCTGCCAGCTGTGGATAATAAGTGGCGTTATCCACACCAAGTGTCCTCATCGCCTGCTTGATTGCGCTGTAGCGTGCGTTGCGCCAGGCATTGGGAGCCTTCGTCTTGAGTTTGCGCGTGAGAATTGCCTTCTGCTGTCGGTACCAGTCCTCTGCCTCGCCTAACTGAATCACGAACAGATCTTCCACTTTGGCCAGTTCGAAACGGTTCTTGAATCTTCGCGTCCACATTCCGAATGCCTGGCTGCGGGTGATGCCGGTTGTATTCTCGACTAATGCTTCAATCCAGTCCTTGACTTGTTTTTCCTGCGCTGACGAAATGGCCCCCTCCCGCCGAGGCCGAATTTCCTTAATCTCAATCTTGGGTGCTTCGGGATAGATATTCTGGTCACCGCCAATCTGGGTAATATGCTCCCCGATGGCAGGCCTGCGTCGAGGCATGGCGGTCGTCGAAGGAGCGTTTCTCTTTCGTCTCGCCCCAGAAGACTTCGTAGTTACGGTTGGAATTGAACGGCGGGTCGATGTAAATCAAGTCCACGCAGGCGTCGGGCAGTTTCTTAAGTTGCTCCAGGTTGTCGCCGCAATAAATGACGCGCGTGTCCACGAGCGCGGAAGGTTTTGCGGGGCCTGCGGCCGGCTTGGGTGCGGGGTCAGGACGCTCGCGCACAACTTTGGCTGCGGGAGAAGTCACTTTCTTCGCCATGCCGTGGAGTGTAGTCAGACGGTGTGCGTTCGACAAGTCCGTAAGGTTTACTGACGCGGCCCAGTCACTCACCCGCCTCGCCCGTCGCCCACCGGACTTGACAGTGGTTCTGAACACAGTGTCCAGCGCCATGAACACCTGGGCCCGAGGGTTACCAGTCAGGCTTCTGGGTTTGGAGAAAATGCGCCGGGAAAACCCGCATGTAACAGGCTCGACACAAGCGTGTTGCGCAACGCCGTAATACCAGCGTCACGATTGTACACTCACACTGGCACAACCCCTGCAACTCGTTCTACCCGCGTATGCACGACAACACGAATACCCACAGCAAACATCAGATTCTTGTCCACTCGCGATTCGAGGAACGACGCATGGAAGTGGGCACTCTGATGTGGGCCGGGTTTTGGATAGGGATCCTGCTGGGCGGCATCAGCGTGTTGATGCGCTAGATTGGCACCTCATGAAAATGGAAATACCTGAAACCAGCGCCGTGGCCATCTCCGTCGACAAGAAGATCGGCGACATCAAACAAAACTTCTGGTTTCGTACCAGCATGTTTGCGCTGTCCATAGCCGGCGGTGTTGTTTTCACGCGCCTGTTGTACGCCGGCCTCGCGTTGTTGCCATTGCTCGGGAACGGGGCGCAAGGCAAGGCCAGCCCGGTGGTCGCCGTGCTGAAGATGCTGCGTTCGGGATTCGGCAACTGACCTGCCGTCGACTTTTGGTCACGCGCGGCGATTCTCGCCCCGATGGTCTTTCGCCTTGGCTTCGCCGGCCATCTTCCAAATCAGCCCCAGCCCGAGGAAGTAGAAGATCAGTCCCAGGGTTTCATGCACGAACCCGTAGGGCAACGGTGTCCGCGGCGCGACAACGCAGATGCTCACGATGCGCAAGAAGTTGCACACGATGGCCGTCGGAACCGCCAGCGCCCACAACGATAATTTCTGCACCCACGGAAGCCGATAGAGAAACGCCAGCGTTGTCGCCACAATCAGCGACGCGGTGAGCAGCCCGAAGCCGTTGCATTCGGTGGCAACGATGAACACCCGCCCTTTCACCGCGAGAAGAAGGTGCGGCGGTTGGCCCTCGACCAGCCCGAGTTTCACGGGCACCCCGAGCGCCGCCAGCAACGAACCCGCGTAACGCGCCGCCAGCGCGCGCAATGGCCAGTCCAACCTCGGCACCAATCCCACCAACACGCCGAAAACAAAGAAGGCGCTCACCGCCGGCAGAAATTGCCTCGCGCCCGCCTGGCCGAGCACCAGCGACACGATCCCAGCGAATGCCAGGCACGCCGACAACAGCAGGAACACCAGCGCCATCGAATGCCATTTGCCCGCCACGCCGAGGCTCAGTAATGCCAGCGCAATCAAACCGATCCCCTGCGGGCTGACCTGCGGGTCAAACCGTAGCGTGCCTATCGCGTCCTGAACGCAAATCGCCAGCGCGAAAAACACCAGGAACGCGCCGTTCACCAACTGTTGCGTATGCAGCGTCTCCCACCCCAGCCAGTGCAACAGCGGCACATACAGCATCCCGACCAGCACGCTGATCGCCAGCACCGAGACCATGCCCAGCGGATCGAGGCGCGGCGGCGGCGTGTCGTTAGCGGTCATCGGTTTTTCGGACACAAGTTCCATGCGTTGCATTAGACGGCTGGCCGCCGTTTCTGCTCAACCATCGGATGGATCGCCGATCGATGGTGTTTACAGCGCGCGTTCGAGAACCTCGCGCAATTCGTCGTCTTCCAACACCACGGGGTTGCCCTTCATGCTGTTGGACGCCTTCGCTTTCTCGATGATCTCGGGGAAGTTTTCGCGCATCACGCCGTAGGCCCGCAACGGCGGAATTTTCAATGCTTGGACAAGCTCGCCGAGGTCGCCCAGCGCGCGTCGGATTTGTTCGAACCGTGCAACCACGGGGCTTCCCACGAGCCGCTGTTTCGCCGCTCGCTCGTTGACCTCCACCACATACGGCAACACCGCCGCGCACAACCCGCCGTGCGGCGCGTCGAATATCCCCCCCAACGGCCCCGACAATCCGTGCGCCGCGCCCAGCGCCGCGTTGGCCAGCGCCACGCCGCTCAGCATCCCCGCCACGCACATGTCCTCGCGAGCGGTCACGATGGCCTGCCAGTTCTCCCGCCACGCCAGGCTGTCCCCCTGCTCGAACGCGCGCCGCAGCGATCGCGCCACCCGATGCATTCCTTCCCGGCAAATTGCGTCCGTCATCGGATTGGCCCTCACCGACACAAACGCCTCGATCAACTGCGTCAACGCGTCCAGTCCCGTGGCCGCCGTGATGTCCGCGGGCAAATGGTAGGTGAGTTCGGGATCGACCAGCGCCACGCGCGGCAGCATGTACGGACTTCGCAGGCTGACTTTCACGCGATGTTCGGGCGACCCCAGCACGGCGTTGCGCGTGACTTCCGACCCTGTGCCTGCCGTGGTCGGAATCGCAATGTAGGGGACGGACGGCTTCGCCAATGGCTTTCCCTTGCCGATGATCTCGATGTAATCCAGCGGGTCGCCTTCGTTCGCGAGCAGCGCGGCGATGGCCTTGCCCGTGTCCAGCGCGCTGCCGCCGCCGAACCCGATCACCAAATCGGTCTGCTCGGCCCGCGCTTGTTTCGTCCCGCCCCGCACTTCGTCGATGGTCGGTTCGCCCTGTGTCGCGAACGCCGTGTAGGCCAGTCCCGCATTGGTCAACGCGCTGAACAACGGCTGGACGCGTTCCACGGCGCGCACGGAACTGCCGCAGACCACCAGCGCCCGTTTTCCCAGTTCCGGCGCAATCGCGCGGATCTCCTTCATTCTCCCCGGGCCGAACAGGATGCGCGGGACCGTGGTGAATTCGAAATTCATAGCCGTAGTAGAACGAACGCCCCGCCCGTTTGTCCAGCGGAATGACACGGCACGTCCGGCGGTCGCGCCCCACCAAAAGTCGGGCTACCGGTGGTGGTGATGATGTACGACCACGATCAGCACGATCGCCCAGAAGACAATTATGGGCATCAGAAAAACCCATCGTGTCCTGGCGCGGTCTTGTTGAAGATTTTTCACGTATCACCCCACTGTTTGCATGGGTTCTTGATAGCTAGCTTTCCTATACCCCTGCTGGTTGCTGTCAAGCGCCCTCGCGCTGCAACGAGATAACTTGCTTCAAAGGCTAAAGCTATTACGCCGTCCAAAACACTTCGCCGTACTTCACGCTCGTGCGCGGCTCGGCCATCATCGGCGCGACGGCATCGCGCCATTTCGCGTAGTGCGGCGTCTCCTTGTGTTTCGCGGGCGCGTCGGTCGTGCGATAGACCTCGACCAGCACGAACCGCGTCGGGTCATCCGATTGCTGCACGACATCGAACCGCGCGATGCCCGGTTCCTTCACGCTCGCCCGCGCATTTTCCAGAGTGATCTGCTTAAACGCCTCGATGCACTCGGGCTTCACATGCACGTCGATGTGGACAATCAACATCTATGACAAACTCCTCTTCTCATCCGTCGTGCAGCTTGCCGGTGAAATACGCCTCGTACGACGCGAGGTCGAGCAGTCCATGACCCGAGAGATTGAACAGGATCACGCGTTTCCTGCCTTCGTCGCGCGCCTGGATCGCCTCATCGATCGCCGCGCGAATGGCGTGCGCCGACTCCGGCGCCGGCACGATGCCTTCGCTCTGGGCGAACATCACCGCCGCCTCGAACACCTTCGATTGCTCGTATGCGACCGCGTCGATCAAGCCCAGCTTGCGCAGGTGGCTGACCGTTGGCGCCATGCCGTGATAGCGCAGTCCGCCCGCGTGGATTTGCGGCGGAATGAAATCGTGGCCGAGCGTGTACATCCACAGCAACGGCGTGGTCATCGCCGTGTCGCCAAAATCGTAGCGAAGTTCGCCCTTGGTCAACGACGCGCACACGGACGGTTCGACCGCCACAATGCGCGTCTTCTTCTTGTCGACGATCTTGCCGCGCACGAACGGGAACGCGATCCCGGAAAAATTGCTGCCGCCCCCGACGCACCCAATCACCACGTCCGGCTCCTCGCCGGCGAGCGCCATTTGCTTGATGGCTTCCTGGCCAATGACCGTCTGGTGCATGCAGACATGGTTGAGCACGCTGCCGAGCGAATACTTCGTGCCGGGATGCTTGACGGTGTCCTCGATCGCTTCGCTGATGGCGATGCCGAGGCTGCCCGGGCATTCGGGATCGTCCTTGAGCAGCTTCTTGCCGTACTCCGTGTAACCGCTCGGGCTGGCGTGAACCGTCGCGCCCCACGTGTGCATCAGCAGCCGGCGATACGGTTTCTGGTGATAGCTGACCTTGACCATGTACACGCGGCATTCCATGTCGAACAGCTTGCAGGCCATCGCCAGCGACGACCCCCACTGCCCCGCGCCCGTTTCCGTGGCGAGCCGTTTCGTGCCCGCGATCTTGTTGTAGTACGCCTGCGGCACCGCCGTGTTCGGTTTGTGGCTCCCGCAGGGGTTATCGCCCTCGTACTTGAAATAGATGTGCGCGGGCGTTTGCAGCGCCTTCTCCAATCGCACCGCGCGCAGCAGCGCCGTCGGCCGCCACAACGCATACATCTCGCGGACCGGTTCCGGAATCTCGACGTAGCGTTCGCTCGTCATTTCCTGGGCGACGAGGTTCTCGGGGAAAATCGCCGTCATGTCCTGCAGCGTGACGGGTTGTTTCGTGCCCGGATGCAACGGCGGCGGCAGCGGCTCAGGAACGTCAGCCAGAACATTGTACCAGTGCGTCGGGATGTCAGCTTGTCCCAGCGTAAATCGTGTCGGATTGCTCGCCATATCCACCTCTCCAGCACAAACGGGATTTACAGTGTACACCAGCAGGGTACGCCGCGTCAAAACATCCGTGGCAGCGATTTCTCCGGCCAGAGGCGACCCGGTCGAGGCGCGATGGGAATGGTGGTTTCGCATTTCCATTCATCCCCGGAGCGCCGCGTAGTATTCCCACAACGGCCCGACGACACCCCGTTGGCGAAGCTGGTCGCCGATGGCGGTAAGACCCGGTGGCAATGGGCCAACGATCCATTGGGATGCGCGCCGGCCAAACTCGGCCAATTGGTCCAGGAGCTGCGCCTCGGTAAGAGCGGGTGAGATGTAATAGGCGGGATCGAGCAGGTCGGCATCCGTCGGCAGGATTCCTTCCCGTTGGGCGCGGGAGAACAGCGCCGTGCCGGGATAGATGCGCATGCCGGCCAGGGCGAAGATGATCGCGCCGGTCAGGTGTCGCGCGTTCGCGAAGCCGGTCTGCAGCGTCGCCAGTGTTTCCCCCGGGCCGCCGCACATGACGAAGTGGCTGCAGTGAACCCGGGCCGCGCGAGCCAGCCGGGTGGATTGAACGATGTCGGCGAAGCGGAATGTCTTGCCGTATTCGGCGAGCACCTCGTCGCAGAAACTGTCGGCGCCGAATTCGATGTGGGTCAGCCCGGCCCTGGCCATCAACGTCATCAATTCCGCCGTCAAGTTCTTCGGCCGCAGGAAGCAGGTCCACGTCAGCCGGATCCCGCGGCGCAGAATGGCTTCGCAGATACCGGCCACATGCTCGTTGCTGAGGTTGAAAACGGCATCGGCGATGAAGACGTGTCTGGCGCCTTGCCGCTGGATGGTCACCAGTTCATCGGCGACGGCTTCGGGCTGGCGTCGGCGATTCTCGCGGCCTTCGATCAGCGGGTAGGTGCAGAAGCAGCAGGGCAGACTGCAACCGCGTTGCGTCGAGATGTTCAGCATGGAACTGCGTTTGAGGTAGAACTCCACGAGGTCCTGTGGGCGTTCGGCGGGTCCGAGCGACGCGGGCTCAACGGGGATGCGCGGATTGATGACGATCTTCCCGCCGCGGCGATGAACCAGGCCCGGGACGGCACCGGGGTCGGCGCCCGAGGCCAGGGCGTCGATGAGGCGGTCGAACGCGACTTCGCCGGCGCCGTGGATGCCGTAATCAGCATCGGTCAACCGGAGCAATTGTTCGGGGAAAATGGAAAAGGCGCTGCCGCCAAGGACAATCGGGCTGGAGCACAGGCGGTGGATCGTCCGGCAAAGCGTGACGGCATCGCCGAAGTAGGTTTGGCGGGTCACAAACTGGACGTTGTCAATGTTGCGCAGGGAAATCCCCACGACATCGGGGCGGAATTCGGCGAGGGTTTTCTCGACTGGCTCGGTGGCGACCTGGCAATCGTGCACGCGAGTGGTGTGGCCGGCGCGGTGCAGCGCGGCGTCGAGGTGCGCTACGCCGAGGGGAAAGACCGGGTACGGCTCGTCGCAGCGATTCTGGCTGATCAACAGGATCCGCGAAGGCATTGATGGGATTGTAGGAACTGCGGTTTGGAAAGCAATCGAGAATCCCGGTCAAACCCACGCTGATTACGCCGGTGGGCTAGCGCAGGGCGCCGGTTTGGCGGAGATACCGGACGACCTGCATTGTCACCATGCTCTTGTTCAGCGTGTAGAAATGCAGGCCATCGACGTTCGCGGCGAGGAGTTCGCGGCATTGGCGCGCGGACCACTCGACGCCGTAGCGCAGGACGGCTTCGGGATTGTCGGCAATCGGGTTGAGTTCCTTGCGCATTTTTTCGGGGATGGCCGCGCCGCACATGGCGGTGAATTTTTTGATCTGGGCGACGTTGGTCACGGGCATGATGCCGGCGATGATCGGCACGGTAATGCCGATGTCCCGGCAGCGAGTGACGAACCGGAAGAAATCGGCGTTATCGAAATAGAGCTGGGTGATGATGAAATCGGCGCCGGCATCGACCTTGGCCTTCAATCGGCGCAGATCGGTTGCGAAATCGGGCGCTTCGGGATGTTTCTCGGGGTAGCCGGCGCACCCGAGACTGAATTTTTCCGCGAAATGTTTGCGCAGGTGGCGGATCAGATCGACCGCGTTCTTGAAATCGGGGAACCAACCTTCGGGCGGTTCGGGCAGGTTGCCGGGCCGGTCGCCGCGCAGGGCGAGGACGTTCTCGATGCCGTGCGCGGCAAAGTTTTCGAGGATGCCGTCGATGTCCTTCAACGTTTGACCGACGCAGGTGAAATGCGCCATCGCTTCGAGTTTGAATTGTTCCTTGATCTTGAGCGTGACCTCGAGCGTGCGGGCGCGCGTGCTGCCGCCGGCGCCGTAGGTGCACGTGGCGAAGGACGGACGCAACTCGTGCAGGTGCGCGAGCGTCTTGAGGAGATCCGTCATCGCCTCGTCGGTCTTCGGCGGAAAAAACTCGAACGAGACCGTCGGCCGCGTGGTCTTGAGGATGTCGCTGATTTTCATCGATGTTTGGCAAGCGGGCCGCTTGCCCTACAATTCTCGCCCTCCACTATTTATCGAGGAACTTTTTATAGAACGGGGATTTTTTATAATCGCGGGCGACGCGGTCGAGAATGCGGTCGCGCTGGTCGATCAGCCGTTTCGGTTTGCGCGGTTTGGAGTTGTCGAGCGCGTAGGCCGTGATCAACGGAAGGGCGATGGTCGAGTCCACGTAGCAGACGACGGCATCGGGAAGTTTCTTCGGGTCGACCTTGCCCCAGCTCACCGCCTCGGCCGGCGTCGCGCCGGAGAGTCCGCCCGTATCGGGGCGGGCATCGGTGATCTGGAGGTAATAATCGTGGCCGTTCTCGTTCAGGCCGAGCACTTCCTGGATTTGCGGCTCGGTCTGGAGCATGAAATTCTTGGGGGAACCGCCGCCGAGGATGAAGACGCTGGAGTTGCGTCCGTGTCGCTTGGCGTCGTAGACGATGCCGGCGGTCTGGTTGACGTCGCGGTTCACGTCGAATTGCAGTTTGTATCCCGCGAGGCTCATGGCGGCGACGTTCATGCCGATGGAACTGTCGCCCGGGCTGCTGGTGAAACAGGGGACGCCGTACTGGTACGCGACGGAGATGAGCGAGGTGTCTTTAAGCCCGAGTTTGCGCTCGCGCTGGTGGACGTACTTGCCGAGGAGATAATGGAATTCGTCGGTGCCCATGGACCGCTGGAACTCGCGCCCGCTGATGACCTGGCGGATGAAAGCGTCGGTGTCGAGCAGCACGGAGTAGTCGAAGAGGATGTCGTAGATGCGAATGATCCGGCGCTTGCGCAGCTCGACGTCGTCGAGAAACGGCGAACCGCGGTACAGCTTCATATCGAGGCCGTAATGGATGTCGTGGTAGAGGTTGGCGCCCGTGGTGACGATCCAGTCGATGAACCCGGCTTTAATGAGGGGGATGAGACAGGATTTGCCCAGGCCGGCGGGCACGAGCGCGCCGGTGAGGCTGACCCCGACCAGACCGTTGCGGGGCAACATCTTTCGCGTGAACAACTCGCAGCCTTCGCGGAGCCGGGCGGCGTTGTAGGCCTGGAAAGTGTCGGCAACGAGCTGGGAGGCGCGGGCGCCCCTGGCGGCGGGCCGGGGGTTGAGGCGCGAGAACCGGCTGAATTTGCTGACATTTTTCATGTGGCAGAGATTTTTTCTTCGTGCAAACGTCCGGGCGAGCCCTTAGAATTAACGACCGCACAAATTTTTGCAACCTATTTAGGAGGGCACATCCCATGGAGCCACGAGAGATACGCATCGGCCATAGTCCCGACCCGGATGACGCATTCATGTTTTATGCGTTGACCCACGGCAAGCTCGACACGGCGGGTCTGACGTTTACACATGTCATCCGGGACATCGAAAGCTTGAACCACCTGGCGGTGGAAGGCGAACTGGAGATGACCGCGCTCAGCGTCCACGCGTATGGGTACGTGATGGACAAGTACGCGCTGGCGGCGAGCGGCGGAAGCTTCGGGGACAAGTGCGGGCCGATCGTGGTGGCGCGAAAACCGATGGACGTGGGTGAGTTGGCCGACGACCGGATCGCGGTGCCCGGCACGATGACGAGCGCGTATCTGTTGTTGAAACTGCTGCTGATGAACTTCAAGTTCGAGGTGGCGCCATTCGACAAGATCATGGACATGGTCAAGAGCGGCGAATCGGATGCGGGATTATTGATTCATGAAGGGCAGATCACCTATCAACAGATGGGGTTGCACAAGATTGTCGATTTGGGCGAGTGGTGGTATGCGGACACGGGGTTGCCGACGCCGTTGGGCGTGAACGCGGTGCGCAAGGACCTCGGCAAACAGTTGATGCGCAAGATTTCGGAGTTGCTGACGGCGAGTGTTCGGTACGCGTTGGAGCATCGCGAGGAAGCCGTGGCTTATGCCCGGGAATTCGGCCGTGGCATGGACGCTGCTACCACAGACCGATTCGTGGGAATGTATGTCAACCCGCTCACATTGGACATGGGGATGAAAGGCCGCGAAGCCATCGCGCTGTTGCTGACCCGCGCTTATCACGCCGCGCTGGTGCCGCGCCCGGTGAATCTGGAGTTTGTCGAGTGATGGCGCGCGGCGGAAGCAACGAAAGGCGCAACGCGTGAATTCCGGCGGGCGTGTTTCCCTCCTGATCCGGGGGCTGTTGTGGTTGTTGGTGGCCACACCTGTCTGTCGCGCGGGTTGGGACTTCACGGCCCCCGGCGAACCGGCGCGCAACTGGAGCGTGGCCCTCAGCACCGGCGCGCAGTACGACGACAACTACAACGGGACCGAGACCGACCGGCAGGGAGGCTTTCAGTACACCTCGGACCTTAGCCTGCGTGCCAAGATCCCCTGGCAGCGTGTGTTTGTTGCGATGCAGTACGACTACGGGACTGTGTATCCGGCCAATAACACTTTGGGTGGAGTGGACCAGACTCACAACCTGAACCTTTCGGCGAATTTCAACTTTAACCCCCGGTTGTTGCTGAGCGTGAGCGAGAGTTTTGTCAATTCACTCCAACCGCAACTAGTACAAACGGCTGCTGGAGTAGCGCCCACGGTCATCATTGCGGGCACATACATTTACGACACCGTCAATGCCAGTGCGACCTACTCGCTGGCGCCCCGCTGGAGCATGTCGGTCGTGGGGAGTTGGGACATCTGGAGGTATGATGAAACGGCGTTCGCGACCAACAATAACCACGAGGATTACTCGTCGACACTTTCCCTCCTCTACTCCCTTGATCCGCGTACGACTGTGGGAGTGAATTACCAGTATTCCGCGGATACCTACGCTAATCCCGGCTTCAAGAACGGCCTGAACGCCTATTCCAATACCGGATACCTGTCCCTGACACGCCAGTTTAATCCGAAGTTGGCGCTGGTGCTCAACGGCGGTTATACCGTGCGCAATGCGGGGGACGGTACCACCAGCACCGCCCCATCGGCGTTTGCCTCCCTGATTTACAATTACGGTCCGATGGACGCGGTCTCGCTCGTTGGTGCCGAATCTTTGAGTTCAGCCAACCTCGGGTTCAACCAAAGTTTCACCGCGTCGGAAAACACGAGCTTGGCCCTGCAAGTGAACCATCGATTCACGGCCAGATTGCACACAGTGGTCTCCGCGGCGTACGTCCACAGCTCCTTCACCGCAGAGGTTCTCAATCAGGATCTGGTGCCAAAGAATGTGACGCCAACGGAAGATGCCATAACCGCACATTGGGGTATCCGTTATGATTTCAGGCAATGGCTGTCTGCGGGGCTGGACTACTACTACACCAAACTTGCTTCTTCGGAGGTGGCGTTGGTCCAGCCGTATTCTCGTGACCAAATCGGCCTGAATTTGTCCGTGGCATACTGAGTAGGCCGCCAAAAAAGTGCGCCTTTCGGCACGGGAATTGCATCTTTTGAAAAATGCGAATGGAAAAACGACAGAACCATCACCCTATCAGCAAGATTGGCAAGGTGTTCTCGATTGCGGAGTTGCCGCCTGACTTTTCACTTGCCTGCGGGCTGAACTTGGTGTTTAGTGCACGGACTTCAAGAATTTACTGATGGATACGACTCAACCAGCCGCTGAGACGCGACTTCATTTTCTGGATTATTGGCGCGTCATTAGAACCCGCAAGGTGATTCTGTTCTTGGTCTTCTTGCTCGTCGTTCTGACTGTTTTTACCATAACCCTCTTCCAACCAAAGATTTACATGGCGTCGGTCCGCATCAAGGTCGAACCAGAGAGGCCGACCGTGCAACTGGGCGGGGGGACTGAAATGCCGATCTACGATCCGTTCTTTCTGCAAACCCAGGGCGAAATCATCCAGTCGCAGAAAATTCTCTACCCGGTAATCGAGCGGCTCAATTTGCAGCAGCACTGGGGGGGCGACGTTAAGATGGCCGAGGACGTGGCGTACAGGCGGCTAAAGGGGTCACTGGGCATCCGCCGTTCCCGCGACACATCGCTCATCGAAATCTCGGTATATGATCGCGAACCCGCGCTGGCAGCGGAGATCGCCAACACGGTTGCTGATTACTATCGAGATGAGCGGCTGGAGGTGAAGCGTGAGGATACCCAGAAGGGAATCGACAAGCTGCGTGACGAAGTCGCGCAGCAGGCGGAGCGGGTCCGTCAGGCTCAGGAAAAGGTAGAGAAGTACCGCAAAGACCTGGGTGTGCCCGTAATCAACCAGACCAAGCTGAACGAAACGACGATCCAGCAGGTGGAATCCAAGTTGACCGAGGCCCGCACGGACGTGGCTGGACTTCAGGAAGAACTGAATGAAGTCGAAAAACTCACCCCCCGACAACTGCGTGGTGCTGTCACCAGGTTGATTAGCGACTCCACAGCGCAAACACTTCTGCAGAACCTGACCGATACCGAAACGCATCTGGAGACCGCCAAGGAGGATTACGGTCCGGAACACCCCGCGGTCTTGGGATTGATCGCCACGCGCGACAAATTGCTGGAGCAACTCGATGAACGTCTGCAGGGTATCAAGGCGGGTATCGCCATTGAGTTGGCGGTTTCCAAGGCCCATGCCGATGACCTGCAGAAGCAAAATGACGATGCCAAGAACGCCGACCTCATCTTGCAAAGTGAAAAGTATCTCCCCTTCCGAAATGCCGAGCGCGAAGAGGAGTTGGAGACGAAACTCTACGAAAGCCTCAAGTCTCGCTTGCAAGAAGTCACGGTCGAAATGGAATTGCCCCGCAGCCCGGTGGAAGTGATTGACCATGCGGAAGCGCCACTGCCGCAGATGTACGTTAAACCCAACATCTGGCTGAACGTGACCATGGGAGCCGCCGCCGGTTTGGTGATCGGCATTGCCCTCGCGTTCTTCATCGAGTTCCTTGACACCAGCATCAAGAGAATCGAGGACATCGAGAAGTACCTGGGGTTGCCCGTCGTTGGGCGTCGTCGGACAACAGGCCGGATTGCTGCACCGCGGCAATGTTTCCATGTCCCATCTCGAGGCGTACCGCATGATGCGCACCAACATCGAATTTGCCAAACCGGAGGGCGCGCCGACCTCGTTCTGCGTGCTCAGCGCAGGCGCCGGAGAAGGCAAGTCGTTTACCATCGCCAACCTCGCCTTTGTCTACGCGCAACATGGCGCCCGTGTCCTCGTGGTCGATAGCGACTTGCGCCGCCCGGGCGTTCATGAGCATCTGGGGGTCGCCAACAATATCGGCCTCGCGGATTACCTCAGCGGCGCCAAGAGCGTTCAGGACATTATCCAACCGACGGAAACCGCGAACCTCTGGCTGATCGCCGCCGGCGGCGGTTCCTCGGCGCGGGCAGCCCTGCATTTGCTGACCTCCCAACGAATGGCCGAACTTATCCGTCAGGTTGTGCAACAGTTCGATGTGGTCATTTACGATACACCGCCCATCCTCGGTGTCAGCGATGCCGCGGTCATGACCCGTGAAGTCGGCATGTCGCTGCTCGTGGTCCAGCACCGCCGTTACCCGCGCAACATGGCCCGCCGCGCCGTGCAGGTCATTCAGAACGCCGGCGGCAAGCTGCTCGGGTGCGTGGTGAACAACATCCAGCTCGGCCACGATGAGACCTACTACTACTATCACGACCACTATCACGACCAACTCGAGTTCGCCCAACACACCCGCGAACTCCGCGAGAAAAAGCAGGTCGCGGCCACCAAGCCATCCGGCGGTGATGAGATTGACCTATCCGGAAAGTATTGAGAAAGCGATTCGCCGCGGACCTGTTTGGCAATCCAGGTTATGCGCAGCATCGTGGAACAATTGACTTCATGAATTCAACCCGATGGATCAATCAATGCGTGTCGGTTGGCTGGCGCCTGACGCTGGCCGTCATCCTCGGCCTGTCCGCCGGGTGCAATACTGTCAACGACCTGGTCGGTCGGTCGAACCCGCCGAAAGCGTCTGCCAGCACCACCGCCGCTGCGCCAACCGCCTCGGGCGCGAGTGACGAAGAGGTTTCCGGCAGACTCCGCACGGGAGACGAGATCGTCGTCAAGATCGACGCCGGCGCGGCGACTGCCGCAACGGGTGTCACACCTTCCGACGTGATCATTGACGACGAGGGGAATATCGAGTTGCCGCTGGTGGGGCAGATAAAGGCTGCCGGACTCACGGCCAGTGAGCTGGCGGAACACGTCCAAGCCAACTATGTGCCCCGCTACTACGTGCGTTGCACCGCCACTGTGCTCATTGCCCAGCGGTTCTTTTACGTCGGCGGCGAAGTGAAGAATCCCGGCCGCTTCGTCTGGAGCGAGGACACGAGCCTCATGAAGGCCATCAACACGGCCAGCGGGTTTACGGATTACGCGAATCGGAGCAAGGTGCAATTGGTCCGTGGCAAGACCATTGAGACGTACGATTGTGACGACCTGCAGCGCCATCCGGCCAAAGACGTTCCGATCCGGCCCGGGGACACCGTGACAGTGCCACGCAGCATCTTCTGAGAAATCGACCGCCGGATTGCCAGTCAACAGGAGGGGCCACGCAACGGGTACGGTGAACCACCGTTCGAGTAACCGCAACATCCGCGCCGCCTGGACGGGCCCACAATCCCCGTTGGGGCACGTCTGCCAAACCGCCGTCGTTGTTCTCAGCCTGTTGGTCCTGGTGTTCGCCCCGTTGGCCTTCGGCGCAGTTCGGCTCTGGGCTTTGGGCCCCATCTTCATTGCCATCGAGGTGGCGGGTGTGCTGTGGATCGTCCGCATTCTCAGCGCCCGGGAAATCCCCGTGGTCTTCTCTACGGTCGGTCCGCCAGTCGTTGCCTTCGCGGCGTATGGGGTGATTTGCTACGGCTTGAGCGAGGTCGAATCGATTGCCCGCGCGCCGATGATGCAATCGCTCGCCGCGGCGCTTCTCTTCTTTCTGGTTCTCAACAACGTTCGGCACCGCTGGCCTGTCACGCTGGTGGTGTGGGTGCTGGTCGGCACGGGCACGGTAGTCGCCCTCTGCGGTTTGTGGCAGGGTATCGCCGGATCATCGTCCGTGTGGGCGTTTCCCCAGTACGACCGGTATCTGGGCAGCGCCAGCGGCACGTTCATTCGCCCGAGCCACGGCGCGGCCTACCTGCAAATGGTGTTCCCGGTCACCGCCGCCAACTTCCTCTTTTCGCGTCGCTCGTTTGAACAGAAAGTGGCCATGGCCATCGCCTGTTTGTTTATGGGCGCGGCTTTGTTGTTGATCGCTGCCCCCAACGGCTGGCTGGGATGGCTGGCCGGCACGATCGTTCTGCTCGTCTACATCATCAAACGCGGCAGCAAACAGTCGCGCTGGCTTATGGTCGGAGTGGGGCTGCTGGGTCTCTTGCTGGTCGCGGCCCTCATTGGTCTCCTGGCGTCGGGACCACCGGAACGAGGGTTCCCGACGACGGAAGGCCCGTACGGGGGAGCGTTGTGGCATGCCGCCTGGCAAATGGCGCGCGGCAACTTGTTGCTCGGGGCCGGGCCGGGCATGTTTCGGTGGCTGTATCCCTCGTACCGGACCGTGCAGGGTGTGATGGACACGCCGGACAATGAGTATGTGAGCGTGTTCACTGAATATGGACTGGTCGGGTGCGTATTGGCCGTGTGGGCCCTTGCAGCCTTTGTGATCGCGGCCCGACACATCCTCTCCGTTCGCGCGGCGCGATATTCCGCGTCCACCCAGTCAAACCGCTACGCCTTTGCCGTCGGCGGACTGGCCGCGGTCGTGGCCGTCGCCATCGGTGTCCTGTTCGATTCGAGCCTCCACGCGCCGGCCAATTTGTTTACCGTGGTGGCCATCATGGCGACAACGCTCACCTGCGGCGTCCACCCCAGCGACAAAATCGAGGAGGACGAGGAGCCGGCGGGCCGGTATGCGCCCCTCGCGGTTAAGGGAGTCAACAAGATTGCGCTGGCCGCGTCGCTGACCATCGTGGTGCTGCTGCTCGCATCGCGATTGTCCAAGAGTTACCCGTCCGATTTCTACTGGCGGCGGGCCCGCCGGGCCGGGGATTCGTTGGATTGGGACACGGCACTAGAGCGATACCGGCAGGCGTGGGAATTTGACCGCCGCAACTTCGAGGTCGCGACCGCCATCGGCGATTTCCTGAGCGCACGGGCCACGTGGGACGTCGCGCAGCGTCAGAAACTGTTGGACGAAGCGATCACCTGGTATGAGCGGGCGTTCGCGGCCAATCCCTACGCCATGGATGTCCAGGTCAAACTCGGGCGCGTGTACGACGCCCTCGGCAAACGCGATCTCGCCGAGGAACGCTACCGCCGCGCAATTCAGGCCGACCCCGATAACGCGTCCTACCACGCCCAACTCGGGCTGCACGACCTGCGGTGGGATCAAACCGGGGAAGCCGTTGCCAGTTTCGCGCGGGCCTACGAACTGGGCAGCGATGACCCGCTGCCGGAAATCGAACTGCGGCGGCTGGGTAAGTTGGCGCCATGAGCCTGTCCCCCGGTACGTTGCGCCGACTGGCGGAAATCGTCGGCGGCCCGGTGAACCTGCGGCATTCACCCGAAGAACGCATCGCCTACAGCTACGATGCGACTGCCATGCTCGCGCAGCAGCCCGAAGCCATCGTCTTCGTCGAGTCGGCGCAGCAAGTTTCCGATGTCCTCAAGCTCGCCAACGCCGAGGGGTTCCCGGTCGTCCCGCGCGGCAGCGGCACCAACCTCAGCGGCGGCACGATCCCCGTCGAGAGTGGCATCGTGCTGGTCACCGTGAAGATGGATCGAATCCTCGAGATCGATCCGCGCAATCTCACCGCGCTCGTCCAGCCGGGCGTGTTGACGGAAAAAATTGACCAGGCGGCGGCGGCGCACGGGTTGTTTTACCCGCCGGATCCCGGGTCGATCAAGGTGTCCACCATCGGCGGGAACGTCGCCGAAAACTCGGGCGGGTTGCGCGGACTCAAGTACGGCGTCACGCGGGATTACGTGCTCGGCCTGGAAGTCGTGCTGCCCACCGGCGGACTCCTGCGCTGCGGGACGAAGTGCGTCAAGGACGTGGCGGGTTACTCGATCAAAGACCTGTTCATTGGCAGCGAAGGCACGCTCGGCGTCGTCACGCAGATTCTGCTCAAGTTGCTGCCGCGACCCGCGGCCCGAAAGACCATGCTGGCGACGTTTTCGTCGATGACCGATGCCGCCGAGACCGTGAGCGCGATCATCGCCGCGCGGATCATTCCTTGCACCCTCGAATTCCTCGACCGCACGACGATTCGTTGCGTCGAAGATTACGCCAAGATCGGCTTGCCGCTCGATGCCGAAGCTGTTCTCCTGATGGAGACGGATGGACACCCCGTCGTTGTCGAGGAGGAAGCCGCGCGGATGATCGAACTGGCGAAACGACATCGGGCCCGCGATGTGCGCATCGCCGGGGACGCCGCCGAAGCCGACAAACTCACCTCGGCGCGGCGCGCCGCCTTCAGCGCGCTCGCCCGCGTTTCACCCACAACGATTCTTGAGGACGCCACCGTTCCACGGAGCGAGCTGGCCACAATGATCGCGTTCATCCAGCAGACCGCCGAGAAATACAAACTCAAGATCGGCACGTTTGGCCATTTCGGGGATGGCAATCTGCATCCCACGTTCCTCTGCGACGAACGCAACCACGAGGAAATCGAACGCGTCCATGCCGCTTTCCGCGAGATCTTCGAGAAGGCGATCGCGTTGGGCGGCACGATCACCGGCGAGCACGGCGTCGGCCTCGCCAAGAAGGAATTCCTGGAAAAGTTCGCCGGCACAACCAGCCTCGACGTCATGCGCGCCCTCAAACGCACCCTCGATCCCAACAATGTCCTCAACCCCGGCAAGATCTTTGACTGAGCCGAATCTGCTGGGTCAACTCGACTACTCGATCCTGCAGCAATGCATTCATTGCGGGATGTGTTTGCCGACGTGTCCCACGTACGATGCGACAAAGGATGAGACGAGCAGCCCGCGCGGCCGCATCGCCCTGATGCGCGCCGTCGCTGACGGCAGGCTGGCGCCGGACTCGGCGCAGTTTGCCGACGAGATGTATTTTTGCCTCGGCTGTCTCGCCTGTGAAACGGCTTGTCCCGCAGGGGTTAACTACGCCGGGATGATCGAGTTCGCCCGCGCAGAGGTGGAACTCAGCGGCGCAAAGGCGGGCACGAAGCGAAATCTCATTCGCGCGGTTGCCCTGCGTTGGCTGTTCGCCAAACCCGGCCGACTGCGCCTCGTAGCCAGACTTCTCCGTGTCGATCAGGCCATTGGTTTGTCGGGTGCGATCGCCCGGTTGCTTCCCAGACGGTTGCGGGACCTGCACGCGATTCAACCGAGGATTTGCGACAGGTTTTCCTTCGAACTGATTCGCGAAACCGAGTCGCCAATAGAGCCGCGCCGCTACCGCGTCGCGTTGTTGACAGGTTGTGTGCAGGACGTGGCGTATTCAAATGTGAACCGCGACACGGTGGATGTGTTGCTGGCCAACGGTTGCGAAGTGTTCACGCCGCGCACACAGGTCTGCTGCGGCTCGTTGATGGGACACAACGGCGAATTGCGGCTCGCCAGGAGGCTCGCCCTCCAAGACCTCGATGCGTTCCCGTTCGAAGAACTCGACGCGATCATCGTCAACAGCGCCGGGTGCGGTTCGTTCATGAAACGGTATGGCGATCTCTTGCCGGACGATCCTCGCGCCAGGATTTGGGATGGGAAGGTTTACGATATCCACGAATGGCTGGTGAAGATCGGAATCCGTCAACCGCGCGGGAGCCGGCAGCCAACAGTTCGCGTGACCTATCACGAGGCGTGTCATCTCGTGCACGGCCAGAAGATTTCGCAGCAGCCGCGAGAACTGTTGCGCGCGATTCCGGGTGTGGAACTCGTCGAGCTACCCGAAGCCACGTTGTGCTGCGGTTCCGCTGGAATTTACAACATCACCCAGCCGGAAATGAGCCTGGCGTTGCTCGAACGCAAAATGAAACAGATCGCCGCAACCGGCGCGGAGATCGTGGCCACGGGAAATCCTGGTTGCCTCGGTCAGATTCGCTACGGCGCGAAACGATTTGGGGTGAACGTCGAAGTCGCGCACCCGGTCACGTTGCTGGCGCGCGCCTACAAGTCGTGAAAATTGGTTGTAGCGAGCGTCCCACCAGCCATTGATGGACGCATGTGACTACTTCGCCGGTTCCGCGCCCGGATACGATATCTCGAAGCGGCTGTAGATGGTGCTGCTGCCCCCGGGCCAATAAACACCCGCTCCGCCAAAACGATTGGGCGCGATGGTCCCCTCCAGGGCGAGCGTTTCGTCGTCCACATCGTTGGACGCGCTGACCGTCAGGTTGGTGCCGGTGACCTTGAGCGTCATGTGGATGGTCGTCTTGAATACGCCGCTCAATACCTGCCGGTCATTGAGGGGCGATCCCGCGCCTTTCTCGATCTTGTACAGCTGAAACATGCATTTCGAGGCGGACTGGGTTGTTCTCCACATCCGCAGGGCGTAACCATTCTTGGTGCGCGGATCAAACTTGATGTACATGTCCGCGTGGAGATTGCGCGGGCCGCTGTCGGCGGGCGAGCCGGGGACCGAGAACCCCTGGCCTGCCTTTTCGGACGCCATCACCAAATCGACCTGCATATCGCCGCAGTCCCCATCTTGCTGGTAGAGGAGCCAGGCCGCGGTGCTGGGCCGAATGCCGTAGCCATTCACATAATCGTCCCCGGACACAACGGCCCAGGTGCCGAGGACCGTCCACAAACCGCTCGCATACGTGTCATTGGTTTCCGCCACGAAATTCCTGAAGTTCGGCGAAACGGTCGTGGACCGGACGTCCGTTGCCGCGACGGGTTTGGCGCTCACGGCCTGTACCTCCGGACCGGGATCACTCAAGCTGTGCTTGGGCTGGATCGTCACCTTGAGATATTTGCCGACGTAGCCCGGCGTCAGCGGGAGCGTTTTCAGGGGCTGGTTTCCCCTGCTGACGGCAACTTTCCTCGGATTGGTTCCGGCAGCGATGTCGCAGATGAACCAGGTAACGAGCGACTGGTCCTGCTTGCCGCCCAAATCGAGCGTGTAACTTACCGTGGCCATTCCGTCCACGGGCAGATTCACCGTCGGCCCCGCAGTCACCTTCGGCGGATCCAGGTATTTCGGCTCAACATAGACGTGGGCCGTCACGTTGAAGCCGTTAGACGCGGTGGCGGTCACATCAACCCATTCCGCCTGGCTCGTCCCATTTCGACCCGTCACGACGACATTCGTGCCTGTCGTTCCGCTGAGTGAAACCAGGTCGGACTTGCTTGACCAGATTACGGTTTGCTCGGCGCGCGTCGGCGTGACCTTCGCGCCGATGGTCGCGCCGGGTCCGCCCGTGCGAATCGACGGCGAACCGCCCGTCAACGCAATGCGGAAGGGCAGACTTCCTTGACCGTCCGCCTCGTACTTGCCTTTCACGCCCGCCGGGTCCCAGTCGTCGGCCGCCGCGTTCGGCGCCGCCCGCAGCAAATTCCACGCGTTGAAGGCCGCGCGTTCCCGGTCGGACAACTCCCGCGAATACGTAAACGCGGGCGCGCCGACGGTGCTATCATAGATGACGGCGGGATGGCCCTCGGCATCCTTGGTGTGATAGGTGAGCGAAAGCTGATTCGGCCTGGGCGCGGCGATGCCTCGGACCCAGGCGACGTGAGCCTGCGGCGAATCGACCGGCACCACGCAGTTGATCAGGACATTTGGCCGTTCCGCACCGCGAAACTCCGCCTTATAAAATCGCATCCCGCGCGTCGCTTCAAACCGGCAATTGAAAAACACGATCCCCGATGCCGACATCACCCCGGACCCCGTCGGGTACACCAGCGTGCAATCCTCCCAGACACTGATCTGGCCGCCCCCCATCCAATCGTCCGTGCCTTCGATGTACACGTTCCTGAAATACGACCGCGTCGTCCGCAGGAACATCGTGTCCAGTCGCCCGAGCAGCGCCACGTTCTCGTACACGTGCTTGTCCCCCGACGCCTGGAGCGCCACCGCCTGTGTGATCACATCCGACCGCTTCGCGAGATTCTTGCTCGGATCGCCGGGATACTCGTAATCGGTGTTGCAATAATTGATGATCGTCAGGTTCTTCGCCGTGAATCCGGTCGCGTTGACATCGATGATGTACCCGTCGTCCTCGGCGCCCTGCATCAGGCCGCGATTGTCCGCCAACACCACCGCCCGCCGGTTGTTGGTCAATCCCAGCAGCGTGATGTAGTTCTTCCGGATGCTCAGGCTCGGCCCGCGCGGCGCCTGGCCCGGCAACTGGTACACATTCGGCCTGATCCCGATGACCGTCGGTTTCGCTTCCGTTCCTTCGGGCGCGGCCTCATACGCGGCCGGCAACGTCTTGAATTTCCTCGCCGCCGGGTCGTCCTGCGTCAGGGTGCCATCGACCAAGTAATCATACGTCAACTTGGCCGGATCGATCGAGCTCACGATCGGCTCGGAACCGCCCTTGACGTTGTCCTGCGCCCGCGTCGCGCGTCCGCACACCGACAAAATGATTAGGGAAAGCAACGGAGATTTGAAACTTTTCATGGGTTAATCCCGGGTCCATTCATGATGTGCGCTCGTCACCTTGTCCCGTCGCCACTGGGGCACCATTATGCCCGATTTCATTGGCGAACCAAGCAGAATCGGTTTCCGCCCGTGCCGACCGACTCCGCGCGACCGAAGTATCAGCCTGCAAGACCTCGACTCAGTATGGCTTTTGCCGCAGCGATATTTGCACCGCGAAGGCCCAGCATCCAGCCATCGTCGAACGCTTCTTTTTTCTGCCGTAGCCCGCTGCGTTTCAAATTGACACACTCACGACCCAGTCTTACGCTTTCGGCGTGAACACGGCCCATTCTCCCAGACGAGGGACGTGTCTGAGTATCGCCGTATGATAATGTTAGCCGTAAGATGACACAGCGCATTGAAATCCCTCCGGTGTTTACGCCCGACAACGAGCCCTATCTTGGGCTTGAGTCCGTGTTGTGGTTTGATCGCATCATCTGCTGGTCGCTGGAGTCGAATACAAAAGTTGCGCGATGGACCCGACAGAATTCAGGAGCCCTTACTGGGTTCCAGCGGGCCGGGTGCCAGATTATCCCTCAAGGTGTCAGCATCGCCCTCAGCATTCGGGAGTTGATTCGGCAGGCGTATCTGCTTTCGGCCCTCATCCTTGTGCGCCCTTTGATCGAGCGGGCGGCCGTAGTTTCATACTTGGATAGCAATCCGGCGGCTGTGGCCGAGTGGGAGAGCGGTTGGCGGCATGGTGTGAGACCATCGCTCGCCAACATGCTCGCTTCTATGGCCGGAGGTGTTCCTGTTGCGGAGGCACAGAAGATTTGCAGTGCCCACAACCATATGGTTCACGGAGACCCGTTGAGTTGTTACAACAATCTCATCACCCTTCCAGATGGTGCCGCTGGCTACGCCAGCGGCAAGATACTCGATAACCCACGACTCTGCGACGAGGTTGCAATGGAGACTCAGTGTTATCTAGTTGTCCTGAGCGGTCGCATGTGCAGCATCTTTCCAGATGTGGAATTGCAGTGCCCTCCCAATCCGGACCGGGCTTGTTGAATAATTGTTTTATCTGGTAGTACAGTAATACATGCGACTGGCCAAGCGGCAAGAAACCAAGTCAACGATTCGCTTCCGTGCCAGGTTGCTTCGGCCCGAGGCAAACGAAACGATTGGATCGTGGACCCTTCTCACTCTGCCCAGGAACGCGAGTGCGAAGCTTCCATCACGAGGGAGGACGATGGTGGAGGGAACGATCAATGGCTTCCCGTTTCGAGCCGCTCTCGAACCAAACGGCAACGGAAGTCACTGGCTCAGGGTTAACAAAGCCATGCACGATGCCGCCGGCGCAGACGCTGGAGACACGGTAACGGTGGAGATTACGCGGGCCGGAGAAGAACCGGAGATCCGTGTGCCCATGGATCTGCGCCAAGCCCTTGCCGCTGCCCCGCAGGCGCAGGCAGCATGGGCTGATATTACACCGATGGCCCGCCGAGACTGGATTTTCTCGATAACCTCAGCGAAGCAACCGGAAACGCGCCGGCGCCGGATCGAGAAAGCGTGCGACATGCTGGCATCGGGAAAGCGACGATTATGTTGTTTTCCCGGTATAAAGTGGCTTATGAAAGAAAACGCAAAATCATGCGGAATGTGGCTTCCGTTGCCGAACTCAAAAACTCGGTCTTCGCCGGGATCGACAAAGTAGAAAACCGCGAAGATTTGGAGAAGCAGCCCGTGAAACATTTTGGCCGCGAGAAGGGGATTAGGCTGTGACGACCACACTCTCATTTCTGGCTGCGGCGGCTTGTGGATACCTCCTTGGCAGCGCGAACACATCGCTGATCGTCTCGAGGTTTTGCGACACGGACGTTCGTGCCCACGGTAGCGGGAACGCCGGCGCGACGAACACGTTAAGAGTTCTCGGCAAGACGGCTGCCGTGATCACCACTATCGGGGACATAGCCAAGGGCGTCGTGGCGTTCCTGGTCGGTCGGTTCCTCTTGCGGGACAGTCCATCACTTGCGGCCCTCGGTGGACTTGCTGCTGGATTCGGAGCAATCGTTGGACACAACTGGCCTCTTTATTTCCAGTTTCGCGGAGGCAAGGGGATATGGACGTCGTTTGCCGTGGCGCTTTCATTCGACTGGCGGATAGGTCTGGCGCTCCTGGCGGCATTTGCCATTGTCTTCGCGTTGTCGCGAATGGTTTCTTTGGCGGCCATCGTCGCAGCAGTGTTGTCACCGGTGATTGTTTGGCTCAGCGGCAGAGGACCGGTCGCAACCAGCGTCTTCTTCGTGGTAGCGGTGCTTGCCGTTGTGCGCCACCATTCTAACATCAGGCGAATACTGGAAGGACGTGAATCTCGGATTGGTGAGAAGAAAGCCTAACAAGCCAGATGCAGCGAATCCGCCAAAGGCGGACAAGCCCTCTTGGGGCGCAGCTTTACCCGCCTCGGGTGGGCCTCGATGCGGATATCATGACGCGAAAACTGGCGGAGGGGGAGGGATTCGAACCCTCGATGGACCGTAGGCCCATACTGGTTTTCGAGACCAGCCCGATCAACCGCTCTGGCACCCCTCCGCTGGCAATTTCTTGCGTAACGACCGCCGACCTCAGCCCGACACGGGACGTACGAGGTCGCGTCCTCAACCGCTCTGGCACCCCTCCGAAAATTTGGCGACGGATCAAGCGAACGCGACAAGCCTAGCTTACCGCTGGCGCTGGCGCAAGCCGTCACTGAGCAGGTTGAAGGCCAGCACGGTCCACGTGATCGCCAGTCCCGGCGCGATGCACAGCCACGGGGCGAGACGGAACGTGCCCTGTTCCTCGCGCAGCATCATGCCCCATTCGGGGATATCGGGCTGGCCCGACAACCCGAGAAACGCCAGTCCCGCCGCCTCGAGCACAGCCCCGCCGAGCGTCAGCGTCGTCAACACGAGAATCAGTCCCGCGCAATTCGGCAGGATCTCCAACGCGGCGATTCGCCATGGCCCCGCGCCGGTGGCCCGCGCGGCCAGCACGTATTCCTTGGCGCTTTCCGTCACGAACGCCGCCCGCACCTGACGCACCACGGTGGGCAGACTCGATATGCCGACCGCAATCGCCACGCTCGCGGGGGACGGCGTCAGGATCGTCAACGCGACCAACCCCAGCAAGATCGACGGGAATGCGAGCAGAAAATCGGTCACGTGACTCACGATCACGTCGAGCCAACCGCGCCGCGTCCCGGCGGCGGCTCCCAGCGCGGCTCCCCCGAGGACCGCAATCGCAGTCGCCCCGAGCGCAATGCCCAGTGTCGCCCGCGCGCCGTAGAGAATCCGGGTCAACACGTCCCGCCCGACGCCATCGACACCGATCCAATGCGCCCACGACGGCGGCGCGAGCGCCAGATCGCGATAGAGTTGCTCCGTTGGCCCATGCGCCGAGACCGCGCCCGCCAACGCCGCCGCCGCAACGACCACGGCCAGCATCGAGGAGCCGGTCCCAAACAATAGGTTCCGTCGTTTCATTGTCGAAGTTTCGGATCGAGCGCGTGGTGCGCGATGTCCACCGCGAAATTCACCACCATCACCATCGCCACGAGCACGAGCAACGCGCCCTGGATCGCCGGATAATCCCGCGCGAGCACGGCGGTGGCGACGTAGCGTCCGATGCCCGGCCACGCGAATACCGTCTCGGTCAACACCGCGCCGCCAAGCAGGTACGCGAACTCGACGCCGATCATCGTCACGATGGGTACCAACGCCACGCGCAGGGCGTGACGGTAGAGAACGGTGCGCTCGGTCGCGCCTTTGGCCCGGGCCGTGCGAATGAAGTCCTGGCCGAGCGTTTCCAGCACGGCGGTCCGCGTCACGCGCGCCACGAACGCCGCGGGAATCGTGGCCAGCACGAGCGCGGGCAACACCAGGTGATCAAGCCCGCCGCGTTCGCCCGCGGGCAGCCAGCCGAGTTCCAGCGAGAACAGCAGCATCGCCAGCAGTCCCAGCCAGAACACCGGCACACTGAGTCCGATGAGGCTCACGGTCGTTCCCAGCGCGTCCTTCCACGTTCCCGCGTGGCGCGCGCAAAAAATCCCCAGCCATACGCCGGCGAGAGTGGCGACGACGAGCGCGACGATCGACAGCTCGATGGTCGCCGGCCACGTTCGCGCCAGGTCCTCCTTCACGTTCCGCCCCGTGACAATCGATTCGCCGAAACTTCCGCGGCCCAACACGTTTTCGAGCCAGCGCCAGTATTGGACGGGGAGCGGTTTGTCGAGGCCCAGCCGGGCGCGGATCGCCGCGACGCGTTCCGGCGTCGGGTTTTTCAGGAGCAACCGAGCCGGGTCACCCGGCACGGCGCGCACGAGTAGGAATACGGCGACACTGGCCACAAACAGCGCCACGACCAGCGACCCGATTCGCCGCAGCAAAAACGCGCGCATATCGGGGGAGTGTACCCTCTCGTTATTGTAGCCGCGAAACTTTTTCGCGGTGGTGAATGATTGCCTCACTCGCTCGTCAGCGCGACGATGTTCTCCCGAAACTCCGGGTAGGCTGCCATCAGATCGTCCCTCCGCCCGTGCTCGTAATCGGCAAAATCAAAACCGGGCGCGACGGTGCAGCCGAGCAACGCGAATTTCCCGCCCGCCACCAGCCGCGAACCCTGCCACACACCGCGCGGGACGACGATCTGCGGCGTCATGCCCAACCGCAAATCGGGACCGAGCACCACCGTCTGGCCCGCGCCATCGGGACGGAGTTGCAGCATCTCGACCGGATCGCCAAGATAGAAATGAAATATCTCGTCGCTCTGCAGTCGATGGATGGCCGAAAAGGTTCCCGTCGTGAGCAAATAGTAAATGCACGTGCTGACCGACCGCTGGCTTGGATAACGCGCCGGCAGCACGCCCGGCGGAATCGTCTCCTCCGCACGGTACGTTTCCGAATAGAACCCGCCTTCCTTCGGATGCCGTTTCAGGTTCAGCAACGCAATGATCTCGTCCGCAGTCACACCGCGCTCGTCTACACGAGTCAACCCCCTGCCGCAAGCCGTTTTGCCGCCCGCCATCCAAAAAAACCTTTACATGCCGCCCCGAGGGAGTAGACTTCATTGCCAACAGAAACAAACATGCGCGGGGCGCAACGCTGTAGTCGGCCCTCGACTCGCCGAAGGTTCGAAGCTCGACTCAAGCAGTGCTCTCCGCCCAACACGAATAAGGAAGTTTTATGTCCCAGTCCAACAAGGACCTGTCTCTCATCCAGCAACTCATCCAGCAACACGGCGGCGGTTACGAAAGCGGCGACCTCGTCGAGGACATCATCGAGACCGCGCTGCGGCTCATCGACGACAAGGCCGACCGCCTCGACATGAAGGTCATCACCTCCACGCTCAAGGAGTTGCGCTATTCCTCGAAGATCTTCGCGCCGTTCCGCGGCCGGCGCAAAGTCACCGTCTTCGGCTCGGCCCGCACCAAACCCGACGCGCCGGAGTACCAGCAGGCCGTCGCCTTCGGCAAAGCCATCGTCGAGCGCGGGTTCATGGTCATCACCGGCGGCGGGGAAGGCATCATGGGCGCCTCCCAACGCGGCGCGGGCCGTGACAACAGTTTCGGCCTCAACATCCGACTGCCGTTCGAGCAGGAACCGAACCTCGAGATCGCCGGCGACCGCAAACTGATCAATTTCAAGTACTTCTTCACCCGCAAACTCTGTTTCATCAAGGAGAGCGACGCCATCGTGTTGTTCCCCGGCGGATTCGGCACGCACGACGAAGGCTTCGAGGCGCTCACGCTGATGCAAACGGGCAAGAGCCAGCCCAAACCGCTGGTGTTCGTCGACCGCCCGCGCGGCAATTACTGGAAAACGTGGTGGCGGTTCGTCGAGGACCAGCTCCTCGATGAGGCGCTGGTCAGCAAGGAAGACCTCGCGCTGTTCAAGGTCACCGACGATGTCGAGGAAGCCTGCGCGGAAATCACCCAGTTCTACAGCAACTACCAGTCCTGCCGGTACGTGAAGGACGCGCTCGTCGTGCGCGTCAAATATCCCGCCACGGAGAACCTGCTACGCACGCTCAACGCCCGTTTCTCGGACATCTGCCTCAATGGCGGACAGTTCCGCGCGTCCGGCCCGCTCCCCGAAGAGGACAACGAGCCCGAATTGAAGGACCTGCACCGGATCGTCTTCCCGTTCAATCGGACCAACTTCGGCCGGTCTCCGCTCCCTGATCGACGTGATCAACCAGCACTAATCTGATCTTTTGGTGGGTGCGCCGGCGGAGGGATGCGTTTCATCGCGTCCGTCTTCTCAGGACTACCTTCGCTCTTGCAGGCTCTTTTGGCTGGGCGGAAACAACGCGCTCTTGTCGCGGGGTGGTTTGCCCGGCACCAGCCAACTGTCGTAAATGTGGCGGATCTGCCGCGGCGGAACCCGCAACAGGAACAGCAACGTCACCCACCACTTCACCAGCGTGGTCCGCACGACGCCATTGGCGTTCCACCGCCGGCCGCTGCTGACCAGCCCGAGCGGATAAACGTCAGCCGTCCCGCTCGGCGCAATCGTCGCGCGAACGAAACGTCTTCCATGATCGGGATTTCCGGGAACCCGCCCAGCGCCTCGAACACCTGCCGCCAGACGAAAATCCCCTGGTCGCCGTACGGCAGCCGCAACCAGCGCGACCGGCGGCTGGCCGCCCCCGCCACGAGCTTGCAGAGACGCCGCCGCGAATCGATATGCAAATCAAACGCGCCGCCCACCGCCCCGTCTCCGATGATCCGCCGCTGAATTTCTTCCAGGGCGCCGGGCAGCAAAAAAGTGTCCGCGTACAGGAACAGGAGTATGTCGCCCGTCGCGTGGCGGGCGCCCATGTTCATCTGGCTGGCCCGGTTCGGGGTCGAGCGGAAGACGTAAGGCGTGAACCCCTGGGCCAGTTCGCAGGTCCGATCCAACGATCCGCCATCGACGACAATCAATTCAACGTCCGGATGGCTCGCCAACTGACGCAACGTCACCGGGAGGTTCCCCTCCTCGTTCAAGGTAGGAATGATGACGCTAATGACCATGACTACCAACTCGCCGACCGTTCTCTACCAAAACCCCTGCCAAAAATCCACCACAAACATCGATTGACCCACAATTTCCGGATCACTTGCGTTTTGGATGCGTGCGTCTCATCCGAGCGCGCCGAGCACCTCGCTGATGCTGCCGCGGATACAGGTGAAAATCGGGGTGTCGCGCAACGTGTACTTGCGGACCTCGTGCTCGCGCATTTCCATGACGAGATCGATGAAATCCTCCGGCTTGTCGCCCTCGAACGCAACCACGAACTCCGGATCATCGAGGCCAAAACAATAAATCGTGTTGATCTTGATGCTCGGGTACCGGTGGCCCGTCTCGATGTGGACGTTCATCATCCGCTGGCGTTCTTCCTTCGGCAGCAGATACCAGTCGCTGGTTTTCCAAAACGGGTACACGAAGATGTACTTGTTCTGTCCCGGCACCACGCGCCCGCGTCGGCCTTCGCTGCCTTCGTGTTCGTGATGGTCCACGTACATCGAACGTTTGGTCATGCCCAGGTAGCTGTAGGGCGTGTGACACCATTTGCCGAGGCTGGTATTGAGCAACTGCGTGCTCATTTCCGTGAAATCTTCCAGTCGTTCGCTGATGCGCCATAGCAGGAAATCCGTGTCCGCCCGCGTCCCGACCGTGCTGAACGGAATCAGCAGCGCCCGCCCCTTCCAGTCTTTCACCACGCCCTCGAATTCGCTTTTGCCGCGGTCCCGTTCCTCGCGGGACAGACGCCGCCACGCCGGAT
>CAVQGJ010000009.1:0-52702 GCA_963712025.1 uncultured Verrucomicrobiae bacterium
AGCTAAGGGTCAGGTTGCCAATGTGTTAGGTGAATTTGGACCGGAAAGGGCGGTCGGGGCTGGTTTGGGGTGTTTTTGGGGGATATTGGTGCCTCGAGCGCCTGTCGGCTGGGACAGCCGACGCTACAACAAAGGCGTTGTCCAGATGCGCCCGCTGCCGGCTGAGGGGGTCGTGGACGGATTGACGGTAAGGGGATTGTCTGGTAAGCTTTTTCTTGCTCGTTTTGGTCGTTGTAGCGCCCTCAACACGAATACATCCGTGCCAACTTCCCGAGTCATCGACACTCTGACAGTCACGCCCGCCCCGACGGTTTCGAGGTCGGCGGAGCATGCGGCGGCGTCCGAGCCTATTTCTGGGAAATCGCCGCGCGTGGCCACTCCGGCGGAACGGATCCTTGCCGACGGCAAATTCTTCCGGGTCGGCTCGCAGAAGTTTCATCCACGCGGCGTGACCTACGGGCCGTTCAAGCCGGATGAGACGGGCGGCACGTTCCCGAAACCCGAGCAGGTAGCGCGCGATTTCGAGTTGATGAACCAGCTCCACGCGAACTGCCTCCGTGTCTATCACGTCCCGCCGCGCTGGTTCCTCGACCTTGCGCAGGAACACGGGTTGAAGGTGTTGGTGGACTATTACTGGCCCAAGCACACGTGTTTCCTCGAAGACGTGGAAACAGTGCAGTTCGCGCGGCGGGCCACGCGGCAGGCGGCGGAGGCGGTGGCGGGTCACCCGGCGGTGTTCGCCCTGACGCTGGCCAACGAAATCCCGCCTGATATCGCCCGTTGGTACGGGGCGACGCGCATCGCGCACTTCATTGATGAACTCGCGGCGATTGTCAAGGAAGTGGACCCGCAACGGCTCGTCACGTTCGTCAATTTTCCCACCACGGAGTTCCTGCAACCGACCAGCATCGATTTCGTCAGCTTCAACGTGTACCTGCACGATCCGCGTCCGTTCGCCAACTATCTCGACCGCCTGCAGAACATCGCGGGCGACAAGCCGCTGGTGCTGGCGGAGTTCGGGATCGATTCGGTGCGCGAGGGCGAGGACGCCAAGGCGCAAATCCTGAGCGGGCACATTGAAATCGCCTGCCGCGAGGGGTTGGCGGGGACGTTCATTTTCTCGTTCACGGACGACTGGCATACGGGCGGGCACCAGATCGAGAACTGGTATTTCGGGCTGACCACGCGCGACCGCAAACCGCGTCCGTCGTTCCATGCGGTCGCCGAACAATACAAGCGGGCGCCGTACTTTCCATTGCCGAACTATCCGAAGGTCAGTGTGGTGGTGGCGAGTTACAACGGCGGGCGGACGTTGCCCGCGTGCCTCGATTCGTTGACGCACCTGAACTACCCGAACTACGAGATCATCCTCGTGGACGACGGCTCGACGGATGACACGGCGCGGGTGGCGTCACATTATCCGACGGTGCGCACGATCCACCAGGAGAACATGGGCCTGAGCGCGGCACGCAACACGGGCATCGAGGCCGCGGCGGGCGAGATCGTCGCGTTTACCGACAGCGATTGCCGCGTGGATGAAGACTGGTTGTATTACGTTGTGGGCGACCTGCTCAAGACCGACGCGTGCGCGATCGGGGGCCACAATTTCCCGCCGCCCGAAGACAGCCCGGTGGCGGGCTGCGTGGCCGTATCGCCGGGCGGACCCGCCCACGTGATGCTGGACGACCGGAACGCCGAGCACATACCCGGCTGCAACATGGCGTTTTGGAAATGGGCGCTCGAAGAGATCCACGGGTTTGACCGGCAATTTCGCGCGGCGGGCGATGACGTGGATGTGTGCTGGCGGCTGCTGCAGCGCGGGCGGAAGATTGCGTTTTCGCATTCGGGGTTCGTGTGGCATTACCGGCGCAACACGATCCAGGCGTACCTGAAACAGCAGCGCGGCTACGGCGTGGCCGAAGCGCTCCTGCGTCGCAAGCATCCCGAGTTTTTCAACAGTCTGGGGGGGATGCGCTGGCGCGGGCGCATCTACAGTCCGTCGCGGGTCGCGGGGTTCTTCGGGAAATACGTTATTTATCACGGCACGTTTGGCAGCGCGCTGTTCCAGACGCTGTACACGCCCGAGCCGAGCGGGCTGCTCACGCTCGTGACGAGTTTGGAATGGCATGTGGTGTTTACGCTGGGGGCGTTGCTGCTCGCGACGGTGTGGCCGGCGTTGTGGCCATTGCCCGTCTTGAGTCTCTGCGCGAGTCTGGCGGTGGCCACGGTCGCGGCGGCGTGCGTGGAATTGCCGCCGTGGCAACTGCAATGGTGGTCGCGTCCGCTGGTGGCGATTCTGTACCTGCTGCAGCCGGTGGTCCGGGGTTGGCCGAAGTACGCGCGGCGGCTGCGACGTTCCGAGACGCCGGCGGCGGCGTATCAGACGGTGCGCGCGCTGGCGGCGCAATACAAAGGACTGGGGCCGGTACACACGCTCAATTATTGGAACGAAAAGAGCATCGAGCGATTCACGTTTCTGGAGGCGCTGCTGGAATTGCTGGACCGCGATCAATGGCAGGCGCGGACCGACAGCGGCTGGGACGAATTTGACCTGACGATTTACGGCGACCGCTTCACGCGGGTGGATGTCAAGACCGTGGCGGAAAACCACGGGGGCGAGAAGCGGCTGTTGCGAGCGCACCTGAAGGGTGGATGGACGTTCCTCGGGAAGATGTCGTTCTTCGCGATGGCGGTCGGCATGTGTCTGGCGGCGCGATTGTGGTGGTCGCTGGCGTTGCCCAGGGCAGGCGTGCCGTTGTGGACGTTGTGGGGATTCACGGCATTTCCGCTGACGCTGATCGGCCTGTGGGCGGGCTATCTTCAACTGCGTACGCGCCGCAGTGTGCGGTTGGGCACCGCCTTGCTGGATGTCTGCGCGAAGCAGTTACACCTGATCAAGCTCAGCACGCCAAAGAAATTCGTGAAGCCGGACTAGCGCGGGATGCCCAAGCCGCACGTTTGGAGCATCGTCCGCAGCACCTTGTCCGAGTCAAAATACTCCTGCGCGATTCGCCTCGCCGCCTGGCAATGGCGCTTGTAGTCCGCGCCGATTGTTTCGACCGCGTTCACGACGTCATCCGCTGTCTGGAAGGCGAAGAGTCCCTCGCCGCAGGGAAGAACGGCACCGAAGCCGGTGTCCTGCACGATGGCCGGTTTGCCCGAAGCGAGGTAGGCGACCGTGCGATCGCTGAACCAACCACAGCGCGTCTTGACGTACGCTTCCTTGGCCACGCTGAATTCGCCACGGGAGCGACCGATGTAATCGAGGTAAGCTTCGACGCTCAACGTCGCGGCCAGCGCTTCGGAAACGGCCCAGCCGGAATCGCGCAACAGTTGTGCCGGAGCGTTCACGCCGCCGAGCGCGATCTCCAGCACGTTCCCGACGCGTCGGGGCAGGTCGAGATGCTTGAGGACCTCGACACTCTTTTGTCCGTAGCTCACGCCCCGGTACTCGACGCCGCCGTATCCGTTCCAACTCATCACCGTCGTGAATCGTGTGGCTTGGGGAGTGAACCGCGGAGAGACCAGCTCGAGCGCGAGAGGTTGCCGGAATGGATGCCAGCACAGGCCGTGTGTCGGGATCGGGCAATCGGGTTGGCCAATCCGTTCGCCACAGGTGAAGTGAAAATTGAAATCATGCGGCGACGCATAGCCCGGACAGGAAGGACCCGGCGCCGTCGACATCCGAAATTGGGTGAAGCCGGGGTCGATATCGACAAAGATGCGCGTCGGGCACTCGCGCAACTCTTCAAGCCATGTGGTGCAAGACGAACTGATCACAAATGCCGCATTGCGGCACAAGGTTCGGACCTCGTCGCGCTGCAGGCCATGCCATTTCTCAGACGCGTCCACGTAACACCAGCGCCGCACGCCGATTCGTTGGAAGAACGGAAGAATCTGCTCCAGACCGTACGCGGGATCGTCAGTCATCGTGTTGGCGCGCGGGTCATAACACGCATGGGACCAACCGTAGTGCTCGAGAAAGACGACCTCGTAGCCGAGTTTCGTCAAGCCGGCGAGAAAGTGATACTGCGACAAGAGGTGGCCGCCGAGTGGATACCGGGCGAGATATCCCGTGAAGATGGCGATCGGCCGGGTCATGCGATGGCTTTCGCGAGAAGATCGGCGAGGACTACACGCGCATCGAACATTTTCGCGGCCAACTCGCATGCGGCGCGTGAATGCGCGGCATAGTCAGCGTTGATCGCCTCGATTCCCGCCACCGCCTCGTCGGCGGTGCGAAACGCGAACAACCCGTGGCCGCTGGGGTAGACGTTGCTCCAGCCGGTGTCTTGCAGCACGCACGGTCGCCCGAGCGCGAGATAACAGGCGCTACGGCAACTGAACCATCCGCTACGCGATTTGACGTACCCTTCCTTGGCGACGCTCCACTCGCCCCTGGAATGGCTCAAATACTCACGATAGCTCCACGGATCGGGCAGCCGGTCCGCCGGCTCGATGATCTGCCAGCCCTTCTGTTGAAGCACGTCTGTGGGACGTTTCATGCCGGGTCCCATGCCCATGGCAATTTCGAACTTCTGCGCCGTCCGCTGCGGGAGATCGAGAAACTTGAGGAACTCCACGTCTTTCTGTCCCCAGGTTTCGCCGTTGTATTCGCAATTCTTGTAGGACACCCAGTTCATCACCGTGGTGAAGACGTCGCGCGGCGCTTCCGGCCCGGCCTTCCACCAGTCGAGCACCACCGGCTGGCGCGTCGGAATCCAATGAAAACCGGCGTGGGGGACCCGGCAGTCGCGCGCCCCGAAGTTCTCGGCAAATGTGAAGTGACGGTCGTGCGCGCGGATCCGTTCGAACACGTCCTGGTTGCCGGACGCGAGCGCCACCTGCGTGAACATCGGATCGGAATCGAGGAACGCCTTGTGGGGGATGGCGAGGTATTCGGGCCGCAACCAGCCGCAGCCCGAGACGTTCAAGAAAAGATCGGCGGTCGCGCAAATCTCCTTCGCTTCCGCTTCGGTATGGCCATGGTAACTGGCATCGGGCGCGCTCCGGTACATCCAACGGTCGGCCAGCCCGAGTTTTTCCATCACGCCGCGCAGGTAACTGACATTATAATGGCAATCCTCGCTGATGGTGTTCTGGATCGGGTCATACGGCCACATCTCGGTGTCTTCGAGATAGAACACGTCGTGGCCCAGTTGGCGGAATCCCTCGACGAACTGCAGGTAGTCCCACGCCACGCCGCCGAACGCGTATTGCCCGACCAATCCCGTGACGATGATGCGCACGGTGGGAAGTTATAGTGTCTACCGGCCCAAGAGACAACCTCGGCGAACGGCGTCGTGGACGAAAGCGGAAATGGTCGCCCTGATACCAGACGATCGACCCGCGCGCAACGCGGACGGTTACGGGATTCTGCCTTCGAGGTGGATCTCGTTGAAGGCATCGCGGATCAAGACGATTCGACCCGACAGATTGGTGGCTGTGGGAGAGCTGAACGGCAGCGTTTCCCCTTGGCGGGTGTCGATGTTGTAGGTGCCGGTGTGCCCATTGTTCGTCGAAATCATCAGCAGGCCGATGTTGGTCATGTTCGACGAAAGCGGTGGGTCTTCAATGAAGATCGAGTACGTGCCGCCACCCGACAAATGAATCGCGCAGAGATCGAACACACTCCGCCCTTGCGAGCTGTTGTAGATCGTCTTCACGTAACCCTTTTCCCTGGGGTTGGGTGGATCGACATCCGGCACGATCAACGGCGACTTCCGGTCATAGTGTGGCGCTTCGGCCTTGGTGGTGAACGACGGTATCTGGGCAAACAGCACAGCGTAGACGACTTCGTTCGTGATACCATTGACGACGTTTGTATATCCCGGGTTCGCGATAAGCAGGTACCTGCCTACGAGATCTTCCAGATTGGTAACGGCTAACTGTCCCAGCCGATTGGTATCGCTCAACTGTGGCGGCGCGGCGCCGACGGCCTCGTACTTGAGGACCCACGTGTTGTTGGTGCCCTGGAGACTCATGGGGCCGATCAAGTAGGCCAATGCATTCGTATTGTTCGCTGCACTGACAAAAACGCCAAAGGATCCCGATGTGCCGTTTGATGTGCCACTCAGATTGCTGATCGTTACCGAGAAGATTTGGTTGGAGCCCTGTTCCTCGAGGACGGCGGTACCGCGGGCTCCGGGACTCGTTGTGGTCACCTCAGCTTGGAAGGTACTGACGGCGTAGATCGTCGGCTGATGCGCACCAAGGGTGCTGGCGACGAAAATCGACAGCAGCGCTACGGCCAAGGCAAATGCCCCCAGCAAACCAAGTGGTTTTTGTTTCATGTTTTGGCCTTTCCGCTCAATCCATCGCCTCCGGTGAGGCGCTCGTGGGTCGACTTATAAGCAGTGGTCGTGCCGGAGTGAGCGGCATCACCAAGTCATTGGCCATCCGCAAGTGGTCGGAGATCAACCGGTTACAAAACTGTCCACCCCGGCAGGGCGTTGCACAGTAATGCGGTTCTTTTGCGCTCGACACACACGCGGGTGCATTTCAGAGTGCGCGGGATGCGGAACGAAAGATGGCTCGTGGCCGTTTCCCTCGCCCTCGGGTCCTTTGCCTTTGCCGTCGTGCTGGCCTGCCACCGCGTCATCGACGGCGATCTATGGGCGCGTCTGGCTGTCGGCGCTCACGTGTGGAAGATGGGTACGGTGATGCGCCAGGACGTGTTCGCATTCACGCCGACGCTGCCGCAATGGATTGACCACGAATGGGGCGCGGGCGTGGTGTTCTTTGCGATGCTGAACTGGTTCGGGCCGGCATCGCTGATGATTCTCAAGATCGTCGCCGCGCTGGGCGCCCTCGCGGTGTGCATTGCCGCCTCGCGTGCCAGTGGGACAACGTGGGCTGGCGTGCTATTTCTGGCCGTGCCGTGCGCGCTGGCGGTCTTGCCCGGTTACGTCCCCGTGGTGCGCAGCCATGTGTTTACGTATGGCTGCTTCGCCGCAACGCTGTGGTGGCTGGAATTGATGCGGCGTGGACGTCGTTGGCCGGCGTTCGCCATCGTGGCAGTGATGCTCCTGTGGGCGAACGTGCACGGTGGATTTATCGTGGGCCTCGTGGCGATTGCCGTGTATACGGCGCAACTCAGGACGCGCGCCGCATGGGCCACGTTGCTAGCGGCGCTGGCGATCACGTGTGTGAATCCGTATGGATTGGGTTATTGGACGTATCTCGTGCCCGCGTGGCTCCATCCGCGCGCCGATATTCCGGAATGGGGACGAATGCCGGTGTGGGGATTCGACCCGTATTTTGGCTTTCGGCTCTTGTTCGTAATCGTCCTCGGCGCCGTCGCGTGGGGATGGAAACGCCGCACGGGGACCGGGCTGACCATGCTGGCGCTGACCGCCGCCGCGGGGTGGCTGCACCGGCGACACGCGCCGTTTTTCGGGCTGGCGGCGCTGGTGTACGTCGGGCCGTACTTCGACGGGAAGCGATTGCGCGTGGAGGCCGTCGCGGCGGCGTACGTGGTGATCGCGGCGGTGGTCGCCTGGAGGTTTTTGCCGCAGGCGGCGCTGGAACCGGCCGGTGCCGGCCACTTTTTATCCCGTGCGCACGGTGGACATCCTCGATTTGGCCCACGCGGAAGGAAATCTGGCTGTGCCGTTTCGGTGGGGCAGTTACGCATCCTGGCGGCTGGCCCCGCGGATCAAGGTGTCCATGGATGGACGTTACGAAGAGACCTATCCCGACGAGACGTTCGAGTTGAATTACGACGTTGTTTTACAAGGACGGCCCGAACTGGGATGAAATGCTGCGGCGATACCGCGTGGATTTCATCATTGTTGAATTACGGACGACGCAGTTGCGGCCCGACGATCTTTTGTCGCGCGGCTACGAAGCCGTGTGGTTGGACGGAACGTCAGCATTGTTCGCGCGTCGCGACCTCGCGCCGGGACTGCGCGCCGCCGCCGCCGATCTTCCCCCCACAATGCCCAATCCTCTCGACCCGCATCTGGCCGATCGCTGGCTGCCAGGACCCAAGTAAGCGCGCTACAGTGACTGGAGCAACTCGGCAGGCGGTTTTTCGATCTTGTCGATGCGGAGTTTTTGCGGGGTGGTTTCACCGGCGGCTTCGACGGTGTCGCCGACCTTCTTGTTCAGCAACGTTTGCGCGAGGGCGGCGGGGTAACTGATGATGCCGCGAGCCGGATCGCCATCCCACGCGCCGAGTATGTGGTAGGTCTGCGACCGGTTGTCGCCGAGGTTGGTCACGGTGACGCTCGTGCCGATATTGACGATATCGGTCTTGGCGTCGGCGAAGTCGGTCGGCTGGGCCCGCGACAGGAGGATTTCGAGTTCGGCCCGTCGGCGCATGAGAAGCTTCTGCATGTCCTTGGCGGCCTTGAATTCGAAATTCTCGCGCAGATCGCCGTAACTGCGGGCCAACCCGATCTCTTTGCTGTTCTGCGGAATCTTCTTCTGGATGATGTCGTCGAGTTCGGCCCGGCGCTTGTTGTAGCTGCCCCACGAGACGATGAGCGGCTGCTCCTTGACGGTCTTGGTGACAAGAAACTCCTGCACGAACGGGTGTTCCTTGACGACGCGCGCCAGGAGCGACCGGCGATCGAGTTCTTCAAAAGCCGAGGTGGAAAGGATCAAGCGCGCGATCTTGCGCACCGTCTCAGTGTCGGCCTCAACCAAAAGGTCGGCCACGAGTTCTTCTTCCCCGGAGAGCACATCCCGTAATTTCTTGCTGACAGACTTGTTCGGGGCGGACTCGATGGATTCGATCACGGCGAACAGCAGCGCGGGAGTTTGCAGTCCATCCAGCCACGGATAGGCCTTGCGGGAAGCGGGCGTGGAGATGTTCCGGCAAAGCCAGCACAACAGTTCCGTTCCGGCAGTTTGATTGTGGACCCATTGCTCGATCGCGTCCGCCTTCTGGGTGAGGACATCGGGTATCTCATCGAGGGATTTGGTGGACAGCCGATTCAGTTCCCGCGACAGGCGGTCGGGATCGGCGGTCTTGAGGACGGCGAGCGCCCGCCGTTGAGCGGACGTATTCAACTCGTCCAACACCACGGACAGGTTCGGGGTCGTCGAGAGCACGCTGACGAGCAACGCGACCGAGTCCTCCGTGGGCGCCTTCTGGTGCTCGCGCAGTTGTTCGAGGACGACGGCGGCTTCGATGCGCTCGACGTGCCGGCTCGTCGGGGTTTTCTGGAGCGTTTCGAGCAGTGTGTCCTGAAACTCCTGGATCAACAGCTCGGCGTTTTCGAGTTCGTCCACGAGCTTGAGGAACTGGCGGGCCACCCCAATCTGCTGGGTGAGCCCTTTGGCTTCGTGGAAGGCCTCGAGGAGTTCGTCCTGCTGCGACACCGGCGCGGTGCGCAGGACCACAGGGTCGGTCTTCCTCGCCGGGAGATCAAAATGGGAATCTTTTTTCAACAGCTTGCGAGCGTTCTCCCACCATTTTTTCCATTGATCGGCGGGAATGACCGAGCCCGAGAGCAGACCTTCAATCCGTTCGGCCGTGGCCGAGCGGTGCTGGCTGAGAAGCACGAGACGGAGCAACGCGACGGGGTCTTCGGCGGCGAGCCGCTTCAGGCCATCGAGGTCGGTCAGCTTGCGGACTTCGATATGGTCGTTGCCGACGGGCGCGAGGCTGTCGGCGGCGTAGGCCAGTTGCATGGAATGGGATGGGTTGTGGGTGAACGCGACCACAATCTGTCCCAGTGTCGTGTCGAAGGATTTCACCCGGCCGACGCCCCAGCTCTTGTGCTGGCCGTAGGTTCCCACTTGGAGCGCCAGCAAGGTCTCGATCCGGAAGATCGCGGTGGGGAGAGATGTACGATTTTGGTCAATCTCCGAGACACTGAGGATCGTCTTGAGACGGGGGTCAGACTCATGGAGCTGGCTAAAGGACTTGACGATTTCGACTCGGAGCTGTTTGTCAGTGGGCTTCGCTTCTGCTTGCAGCTTAAGGGCATAGAGCCATTCGTGATGTTTGCCGGCGGCTTTGATGCTCTCGATAATCAGAGAAGCAAGTTCGGCGGCCATATCGGCCTGCCCGGCATCGGCAAATTCCTTTACGAGGAGAAGTAAGAACTCGGGTTGGTCAGAGAATTGCTCTGCTAGTTCCAGCCAAAGGGCTTGGGCGCCGTCCCAGTCCGATCGGGACAGGAGGTCTTTGAGTTGTTGATGGTGATTTTGTGTGGAAGTCATTGGTGTCGAACTCATTTGAGGTCAAAGAGATCTTGTGTTTGCGATAAGAGCGATAGCGAACGACAAACCGCTGGTTGGCCAGCTTGACGGTGCTGGAGGCCAGACATATGGTGAAATATTCATGAAATGGATTTCCACATTTGCCACACTTTGGCTGTTGCTTGTCGCCGGTTGCCAGTCTACCCAAAATATGCAGGTCTTGTCTCCTGAGAAATTTGCCGCCGCAACCAGTCGGGCAGCCTACAGCACCATCGACACAAATGCAACGACCGGAACCAATGCCAAACCGCGGGTGATTGTCCCCGGCGTCAGCGTTAGCGTGACCGTGGACCAGGATCACAGTCTCGATCACGTCTACGTGGTGCCGATCAGCGGGGCGATTGATTTTGTGCCACTCGGTCGCATCCAGACAGAGGGACTGACGACGGATGAGGTGGCACAGAAGATCAAGGAAGGCTTGGAAAAGGACTATTTCCAGAAGGCCACAGTAACGGTGGCCATCGAGTCCGCGCTCGCCACAGGTGGCGGCGGTGCGGGGGGTGTCATCTACGTGATCGGGAACGTGAATCGGCCCGGCCCGTTATTGCTGCCGAAGGACGAGCGGTTTACCGTGACCAAGGCGATCATCGCGGCGGGCAATTTCGCGACGTTCGCCAATGGTGGCAAGGTGCAATTGATTCGCTACGACAAAACGGGGAAGAAATACCTCACGTACATCGATGTGGATCGCATCATGAAGCGCGGCGAGTTTGAGACCGACATCCAGGTTCAGGACGGGGACTGGATCATTGTGCCGGAGAAGTTGATCAACTTTTAGCCAGGGGGCCAGGACGCCACACGGCAATTGCCTATGATGAACCAAAACGTCGCGGAGGACAGGGCCGAGAGCGTCGATATCAAGGAGTACATTGCCGTCCTGCTGAAACGGAAGTGGCTCGTGCTGATCTGCTTTCTACTCAGCATGGCCGGCACCACGGCGTGGCTGTTCACGCGCCAACAGATTTACGAAGCCGACGCCAAGTTGTTGGTGACGACGGCGGGCGGATCGGTCCCCGTTTCCGAAGTGACGCGCGAGGACGAGAGCCGGTTCTATGCCACGCAGATCGAGATTCTCACCGAGCAAACCATGTTGCATCGCGTCCAGTTGCGGATGCGGAAGACCCCGGACGAAATCCGTGAAAACCTCGCGGACCTCAAAGTCGAGCCTGTCCGTGGCGCGGCGATCCTGATGATCCGCGTGCAAAGTCCCTCGGCGGATTTTGCGAAAGATTTCGCCAACACGCTTTGCGAGGAATACATGCATTTCCGTGACGAGCAGCGCGCGCAAAGTTCCGAGTCCGCCTTGCTGATGTTGACGCGGGAAATCAAACGTCTCGGCGAAGAGAAGCAGGCGGCGACCGCGAAGATGCTGGACTATGCCAAGCAGAACCACGTGGACCCGATGGGCAGCGTGGGGTTCGCCTGGTACAAGCGGTTCAACATGCTGAACTATGGTTACACCACCGCCGCCAAAGCCTACAACGAGGCCAAGACACGCAAGGAATTACTCGACAGCCGACCGGATGCCTCGACGGTGCTGGCCCTGCTGGCGGCGGAACACGAGGAGGGTATTGATACCTTTGCGCAAGGGGCCGCCAGTTCCAATGACGCCCAGCGGGTTGTCTCCAAGGGGATGCAACTGGACATTTTTGTGGACGAGGATCCCTTGTTGAACACACAGATGCAGGTCGGGCCGGACGGCACCATTAACTATCCGGGTATCGGCGCCATACCGGCCGATGGCCTCACGACGGAGGCCCTTGCCGAAAACATCAGGCAAGGACTATTGGGCAACAAATTGATCAAGCCCCAGGAATCGGGCGGCGGCGGTGGAGTCGCTTCCACAGATGAGATGCAGAAGGTCATGACGGCCACGGTGAGAATCATGGTCGAAGACCCGAACACTCCTCCCGTCGGCGACGTCCAGGCAAAGGCCACGGACGAATTGGGCCGGTACTCGTTCGGTGCGTTGAACGAAACCGTGTCCAAACAACTCTTTGAACTGGAGAGACGGAAACGGGAATTGGAGGTCAAACTGGATGAAATGCACAAGATCTACAAACCGCGACATCCGGCGCTGATGGAGGTCGAGCAGCAACTCACCGAGACCACCTCGCAGATCGATGGGGAGATCGAATTT
Source organism: uncultured Verrucomicrobiae bacterium (assembly GCA_963712025.1). Classification (GTDB taxonomy): domain Bacteria; phylum Verrucomicrobiota; class Verrucomicrobiia; order Palsa-1439; family Palsa-1439; genus Palsa-1439. Next base: position 12,356 of record CAVQGJ010000009.1, read on the forward strand.
ATCCGGCAGAAGGCGGACGCGGATCTGGTGGTCGCCAAGAAGAATTTTGATGAGATGTCGGCGCTCGGCAAGCAACTGGACGATGCGGTGTATATCGATGGCGAAAAGGCGACCGAATGGAAGACGTTGAAGGACGACGTCGACCAAATCCAAAGCCTCTACAATGCGCTCCTGTCCCAGTTGATGAAAATTGATGTGTCGCAGGGATTCAATTCACGGACCGTGTCCGTGTTGGAGCCCGCGCTTCTCCAGCCCGAGCCGGTCTACCCGAAGAAGACAAAGATTTTGTTGATGGCGGCCTTCGTTGGCCTGGGCATGGGGTTGGCCCTGGCGTTCTTCATCGAGTACATCGACGATTCCATCAAGTTGGCGGAAGAGGTCGAGCGCGATCTGCAACTGCCGTTCCTCGGGATGATCCCGGCGGCGCAATGGAACCCCGACGATCTCAGCGCTCATCGGCTGGACCGGCTGAAACAACAGGGCGGCGTCGCCGAATCGTATCGCGTCGTTCGCTCGGCGATCATCTTCTCCACGCCGCGCGAGAAGCTGCGTTCAATGCTGGTCACCAGCGCGGTGCCGCGCGAAGGCAAGACCACCACATGCGTCAATCTCGCCATCGGGTTCTCGCAGGTCGAGGACCGGGTGTTGCTGGTCGATGCGGATCTTCGTCGTGGCGAAACCCACAAGTATTTTGGTTTTGAAAAGGACAAGGGTCTGGCCGATGTGCTGCTCGGGGAAGCGACACCCGAAGAAGTCATCAAGCGCGGGGACGTTGCCAAGCTGGACGTCATCACCTGCGGGGCCTATCCGGCGAACCCGGCGGAACTGCTGCTCGGGTGGCGGTTGAAGGAATTCCTCGAGTGGGCCTACAAACATTACGACCGGGTGGTCGTGGATTGCCCGCCCGTGATGGGCATTGCGGACAGCGCCATTCTCGGCTCGGCCGTTGATGGCGTCCTGTTCATCATCTGGGCTGGCCGCACCTCGCGCCGCTACGTTCGCGTGGCGAAAATGACGGCGGTCAGCCGCGGGGCGAAAGTGTTTGGTTTCGTGCTCAACAACCTCGAACCCGGCCGAGTCGGCTACTACCATTACTACCCGTACTACTACAGCTACTATTCGCGCGGGTATTACTACGCCCACAAGGAAGATGAGGGTAAGGGCGGCGACATCAAGGGCATCGAGGTTCCCTCACAACACGACGGCAAGGACGAAATCGACGACGTGTATTGATCCGAGTTGCTGTGAGTAGCAGACTGTACTGGCAACGACCAGACACAGGACAAGCGACAATACGACTCGACTACACGTCGAAAATTACCGTTGCGCGCCAGGAGCCGTCGGGCTGTGATTCAATGCGAAGTTGATGGTAGGTGACGGCTTTGATTTCTTCGTTGGTTTGCGAGCGCGTGAAGTCAATCCGGCCGCCGCGGAGCGCGGCCTTGAGACGATGCGGTGTCAGCTCGTGAATCTCAAAAACGTCATATACGACGTGGTTCACCTCGATCTCATACAGGAGATCGGCGAGCCAGTCGTGCAACAGATCTTCGGCTGATGCCGTCTGGAGTTCGATGGATTTCCGGAGGTTACTCTCCGATTTGTGCAGTCGCCCGAGCGCCTCGTACATGGCGCGCGCGGCGTTTTCGAACAATTCGCCGAGGCTGTTGCCGTAAACGCGGACGCCGATGTCCGCCGTGTGGTCGAAGAATTCGAACCGATCAGTCACTCTTGTAGTTTGCCCACTTCGCCTTGCGCTCCGCAACCAGTTTGTCGAATTTTTCAAGCTGGTCGGCCCGCAACATGACGCGGGCCTTGGCGTCGAAATCATCCAGTGCCGCCAGAACCCGTGGCTGGCATTGACTGCGCGCGTCGGTGATCTGCGCCTGCGCGGCCTGAACGAGCGGAAGCATCTGTTCCCGCTGCGCCGCATCGAGGCGCAGTTGGCGGCTCAACCGCCGGGTGATCTCCTCCGCCGTAAACGCTGTTTGACCGTGTAACACGCGCTGAAGACGTTTGGCCCCAGCGGCGCCCGTGAGGAACGCGCCGGCGGTCATTCCCAGCACGAATACGATCACCACCCCGAGAATTGCCTTCCAGTTTTTCATGTTATTCTCCACCAAACGCGCCCGCCAATGCCGTTTCGCCTCCCGTGCCGAGCGTGGCCTCGGCTCCCGCCTGGGATTGCACGGTGTAGGACCACACGCCTGTGACGACGACGATGGCCGCAAACACAGGCATGAGTCGCCAGGTGAAGGCCGCCCACGGCGTCGTCTGCTCCCGTTCCTCGCGCAGGGTTGCCAGCAGGCGCGTCTCGAAGCCGTACTCGGCGCGCGAGGTGTCGGGGCGCGACCCGCGCGTGGCTTGAAACAGTTGGTTCAATTGTTCATCGTTCATGGCTCGCCTCCAGAATCCTTTTGAGCACCTGTCGCGCGCGGAATGCGCGCACTTTGACGTTCGACTCGCTCCAGCCGGTCAGTTCCGCCGTTTCGCGCACCGATCGTTCCTCCAGTTCCAGCAATGTAATTACGAGCCGCTCATCGGGGCTGAGCCTGGCCATGGCCCATTGCAGCACCTCGCGGGCATGCTCGGCGTTGCCGCTGGGTTGTGTGCCGATCTCGATCCCGTCGAGCGGCACGGTTTCACGGTCGTGACGTGTCGCCCGGAGGAAATCATAGCACGAGCGCACGGCGATGCGCGACACCCAGTGCTCGAAGGGCGCGTCGCCGCGAAAGCTTTGCAATTTTCGATAGGCTTTCACGAATATCTCCTGGCAAATGTCCTGCAGCTCGGCGTCGTTGTGCGCGAAGCGGGCCGCGATCCCGAACACTTTTCGCTTGTGCCGGGCCACCAGGGCGGCGAACGCCTCATCGTCACCCGCGAGGGTGGACTCAATAAGGCGTTGGTCTGTCGGTTCATTGATCGGGGCGCTCATCGCGCCGCTATTATTAGTCGGTCGCGATCCGATTGGCAATGTGTTGCAGGAACCCATCAAACCGGGCGTCCGCATTCACCTGCATGTCCTTCAGTTTCTGGATTTGCCCGGGCGTGAGCACGGCGCGAATATCGTGGACGACGTGGGCGCGTTGCACGGCCAGATCAGCTTCAAGGGACGCGACCTTGGCGGCCTCCGCGCGAATCGCCGCTTCGTCAATGGTCTCCGCCCGGATCGTATCGCGTAGCGCCCGCCGCTCGGTCACGACCTCTTTTACCAAGGGCCCAACCGTTGGCTGATAGCTGTGCAGGATGCTCTTGACCTGTGTCCTTTGGGCATCCGTCATGCCCAATTCGGCCAACCTTCTGCCGAAGCGGTGTTGGCCTTCGAAAACGCTATCGGCAACCTCATTGGTGCCCGCGTGCGCCAGGAAGGCGAAGAAGCCCCCCACGGTCAGCGCCGCGATCACGCCCGCTCCGATCAATGCTTTCGTATGTGTCGTCATAAAAATGGTTGTTCCTTTCACAAAGAACAGACGTGCCGGACGGGGAAAAGGTTACGCAGATACTTAAGGAATCTGGCTGAAACTCGCCTCACGGCTCGACTTCAGCCAATGCCGATTTTAGACCGTAAATCATGGCCCGCGATGGCCGGGAAGATGAATGCAGTAGTGGAACATACTGTCTTCCGCCATTACAATGCGGTCGCGCTTTTGTAATCTTGGGTGCCTTCGTGCTGCAATCGTAACTGCCCACACGCGGCATTGATGTCCGTGCCTTTTTCGATGCGCAACGTGCTGGTGACGTCGTGGGATTGAAGCGTGTGCTGGAACATCTTGCAGCGGTCGCGGTCAGGGCGCTTCCACGGCAGGCCGTCGACAGGATTGTAAGGAATGAGGTTGACCTTCGCGTGGAGACGCCTGGCAATGGCGCCAAGCTTGTGCGCCTGTTCGAGCGAGTCGTTGACGCCGTCGATGAGGATATACTCGAACGTCATCATGCGTTTCTTGGCGTTCGCATAGTAATCGCATGCGGCGAGAAGCTCTTTGAGGGGATATTTTTTGTTCACGGGCATGATCTTCTCGCGCACTTCGTCGGTCGCGCCGTGAAGCGAGACGGCGAGTCGAATTTGCATCGGTTCATCGGCGAGTTGCTTGATGCGCGGAACAAGGCCGACGGTGGACACGGTGATCTTGCGCGCCCCGATGCCGAGACCCCACGGCGCATTGATGATTTTCAGGGCGCGAAGGAGGCTGTCGTAATTGGCCAGGGGCTCGCCCATGCCCATGACGACGATGTTGTTGACCTTCTCGCCGCTGAGTTTCTGGACCTCCAGCACCTGATCGACGATCTCGGCTGGCGTGAGATTACGTTTCACGCCTTCCAAGCCGCTCGCGCAGAATTTGCAGGCGAAGGCGCATCCCACCTGCGTCGACACACAAACGGTGTGCCGGTCGCTGCTGCTGGTGAGGCCCGGTGTGGCGGGAATCAGCACGGTCTCGATGAGCGAGTGGTCACGGAGTTGGAAGAGGAACTTCTCCGTCGTGTCGGTGGCATTGCGCGTCTTCAGCGCGTGGACGGCATTCAGGTCGAAGCTGGTGGTGAGTTGCTCACGCAGTCCAGTGGACAAATTACTCATCTGACCGAACGACTCCGCCTGCTTTTCGTAGATCCACTGCAAGACCTGGTCGGCGCGGTAGGCCGGCTCGCCGAGTTCGGCGAAACGCGCCGCGAGTTCTTCGCGGTCGAGCGATTTGATGTCCTGCTTCGGGTTCATACCTTGTTGGCTCTGAGTTCGTTCAGCGAATAGTGCGTGCCGCGCCATCGATGCCGTCATTTCGCAACGTCTTCAGCGTGGCACGCCAAATAATGTACTGAAACAATAGTGCCGCAACGGGCAGGCCCACGCAATGCCAGCGGTTGACGAGAACGGGACAAGAAAACCGGAACGCCATCGTTGCGAGGTGACGAAATACGGGGCCGAATTCTGCGGGACGGCCTTTACCTGGCGGGTATCACCGGGGACGCCAAGTTCCGCATCTCCAGTGAGGCCCGCAACTGCGGCACGGGTGCTACTACTTCTTCTTGCCGCCCTTCTTCTTCTTACCTTTTTTCTTGGCTGCCATTCTACGTCACCCCCGTTTCCGCTCCGTGGAGAGCCACCGCTCGCCACCATGAACCCGTCAGGGGCGCTACGCCAGCACAAAAGGCCGAGAATTTACGAAATGTTCCTTGATCTGTTTTGTGAACCCCCCATCACCGCGGGGGGGGCGACGACCATGTGACTGATTCTTGCGTCATCGGTTTCTCGTCGAAGCGCGTGGTGCGTTGGTTTTGAGTGCGACACGATCACCAGTGACTTCCCCGTTGAATTTCTTGCGACCTCAGGTATGATACCTGTCACTAACAGGTATCAACGAATGAGGATCGACCAGTTTGGCAAGGATTTGGCAACGGGCTCGTATGATTTGGTTGTGTTGGACATGCTGAACAAGAAACCCGCATATGCGTACGGGATTGTCCGTGAGATCTTCGAGAAATCGAAAGGCGCGACCCGGTGGCACGAAGGGACCGTCTATCACGTCTTGCATCATTTGGAGAAACAAGGACTGGTGACCGGTTCTTGGCAAGGGCCAGCAACGGGCCGCCGCCGCAAATACTATCGCCTAACGGCACGCGGTCACCGCGCTTGGAAAACCCGCCGGGAGCAGTGGCAACGATTCAGCCGCGACCTGAACGTGTTGTTGGACCTCTGATCTCGATCGCTCGTCTATCGAAACATTTCCCCACCAACACCACGATCGAGGTGAATACGATGATACCTGTCACTGACAGGCATCATGCTGATTGGCGACAAACCATCAAAAACGAGCCTTACCAATACACTTTGCCCGTCGCTGTCGTGAGACTGTGGCTCACTTCAGCGTCAATCTTATCCGCTATGCGAGAAGCATGGTTGTAGAATCGCGTGCCATGCCATTTATGCACAGAATTCCTCGGACGAAGGCGGTGCGCTATCTCGCCACGAAGTGTAACAAGCCCGTCGAGTTCGGCAGCTACTCGCGCCGCTGGATTTTTCGGCCACTTCCAATTCGCCGTTATGTCTGGTATACCAAGCGCCTTCGCGAATAGATCTCTAATTGGAGCAGTCTTTGGTGTATGCCATGCGCCAGTCATTTTCTGTATCAGAGTTGCCGCGTTCTGCTTAACCACTTGTCGCCAGCCGTCCCCAGCCATCTCCCAAGGCGAAAGGCCGTCATTCGAGCCCTTGATTGTAGCAGCTACATGCTTTCTGAGCGCTGGAGGCAAGCGAGTGTGGTCGCTACAATCAGTGACCAGATGCTGGATGGCCTCTGATACGATGTCCTCGCAGTAGGCCTCCCATGCAGCACAAACGAGTACGACCGCAGCTTTATTCAGCACTTCAACGCCGCGTCGCCTTCCCGGCGCGGCACCAGATTCGCTCGTGTGAATTTCCCAGAGCCTGTCAAGGTCGGATCGATTGTTTGCTAGAGCTTGGCGGGCCAGTGATGGCATCGAGCTTCCTTTCTGCGGTTTATGAAAACCGGTTCCTGCCGCCCTCTGACTACATTGACCCCCGACGAGCCCGGAATGACAGTCTCCTAATTCCTTGATCTGCCTTCAAACTACTTTTTATCGGATTTGTCGTCCGCCACCTCGGCGGCTTCTTCCTGTTGCTCGCTGATAACGCGGGCGATGGCGACGAGTTTGTCGCTTTCGTTGAGGTCGATGAGTTTGACGCCCTGGGTGTTGCGGCCGGCGATGCGAATGTCCTTGCAGTTGGTGCGGACGGTCTGGCCTTGGGACGTCGTGAGCATGATCTCGTCGGAGTCGGTGACGCTGAGGGCGCCGACGACGCTGCCGACCTTGTCCGTGGTCTTCATCGTGATGATGCCCTTGCCGCCGCGGGACTGGACGCGGTACTCGTCGAACGGCGTGCGTTTGCCGATGCCGTGTTCGCCGGCGACAAGGAGCGTGGCTTTGACATCGACGATTTCAACACCGATGACGTAATCGCCCTTGTCCGGGCGGATGCCCCAGTTGCCGACGGAGGCGCGGCCCATGTCGCGGGCTTGTTCCTCGTGGAACCGGATACTCATGCCGTCCTTGGTGACGAGAACAATTTCGTTGTTACCGTTGGTAAGCTTGACGCCAATGAGGCGGTCGCCTTGTTCGATCTTGATGCCGATGACGCCGCCCTTCCGCGGGTTGGCATATTCGCCGAGATTGGTTTTCTTGACGATGCCGACCTTGGTGGCCATGAACAGGTATTGCTTGTCGGTAAACTCCTTCACGCGGATGAGCGCGGAGACTTTTTCATCGGGACGGAGCTGGAGGAAATTGGCGAGACTCTTGCCTTTCGCGGCGCGGCCCATTTCGGGGAGTTCGTACACCTTCTCGACATAGACGCGGCCTTCCTCCGTAAAGAACATGATGTAATCGTGCGTGGAGCAGGTGAAGAGATGCTCGATGAAATCCTCTTCGCGCTGTTCCATGCCGATCACGCCCTTGCCGCCGCGACGTTGCGAGCGGTAGGCGCTAACGGCGGTGCGCTTGATGTAGCCCTGATGGGAGATCGTGACGATGCAGGCTTCGTTGGCGATGAGGTCTTCGATGTTGATCTCGCCCTCGTCAGCCACGATATCGGTGCGGCGCGTATCGCCGTACTTCTCTTTGACTTCGAGCAACTCGGTCTTCACGACGCTCATGAGCTTCTTCTCGCTGGCGAGCAGGCTCTTGAGGTACTCGATGCGTTTGATCAGTTCGAGATACTCTTCCTCGATCTTGTCGCGTTCGAGGCCCGTGAGCTGGTACAGGCGCATCTCGAGAATGGCGTTGCATTGAAGTTCGGACAGCTTGAATTTGTCCATCAACTTCTTCTTCGCGTCCTCGCGGTCGTCGGCGTTACGGATGATCTTGACGACGGCATCGATGTTGTCGAGCGCGACGCGGAACCCTTCGAGGATATGGGCGCGTTCTTCGGCTTTCTGCAGCTCGAACTTCGTGCGACGAGTAATGACTTCTTTGCGGTGCGCGATGTAGCACTCGATCATCTGCTTGATGTTCATCGTGCGCGGCCGACCGTGATCGATCGCCAGCATGATGACGCCGAAGGTGTCTTCGAGTTGCGTGTGCTTGTAGAGGTTGTTGATCACGACCTTCGGAATGGCGTCGCGCTTGAGTTCGATGACCACGCGGATGCCGTCCTTGTTCGACTCGTCGCGGATGTCGCTGATATCGTCGAGTTTCTTTTCGTTGACGAGCTGCGCCATCCGCTCGATCAACGAGGCTTTGTTGACGTTGTAAGGGACCTCGCTGATGATCAGGCGTTCCTTGCCGCCCTTGACCTCCTCGATGCCGATGCGGCCGCGAATCTTGAGGCTGCCGCGGCCCGTAAGCAGGTAATCCTTGATGCCCTGCTTGCCGCAGATCATGCCACCCGTCGGGAAGTCGGCGCCCTTGATAAGTTTCGCCACGTCTTTGAGGTCCATCTCGGGAGCCTCAATCAACGCGCAACAGGCATCGACGATTTCGGTCAGATTGTGGGGAGGGATATTCGTGGCCATACCAACCGCGATACCCGTGCTGCCGTTGACGAGCAGGTTCGGGATGCGCGACGGCAGGACGACGGGTTCTTTTTCCTTCTCGTCGAAATTCGGCTGGAAATCGACCGTATCCTTGTCGAGGTCGGCGAGCAACTCCTCGGCGATTTCTTGGAGACGGCATTCGGTATAGCGGTAGGCGGCGGCCGGGTCGCCATCGATCGAGCCAAAATTGCCCTGGCCGTCGACGAGCGGGTAGCGCATGGCGAAATCCTGGGCCATGCGAACGAGCGTGTCGTACACGCTGGCGTCGCCATGCGGGTGGTATTTGCCGAGCACCTCGCCAACGACCTTGGCGCATTTCGAGTACGAGCGATTGTGCAGGAGCCCGATCTCGCGCATCGCATACAGGACGCGGCGATTCGACGGCTTCAAGCCGTCGCGGGCATCGGGCAACGCGCGTCCGACGATGACCGACATCGAGTAGTCGATGTAAGCCTGTTGCATCTGCTCGCTGATGTTAACCGGCGAAACTTTTTCATTTTGTGCGTACATGATCGGTTCCTACTGTTTCCCCACAAACAGCCTGGTTGTTGTTACTAAATTGTCAGCGTCGGCCGCCAATTCCTGGGCTTCGGGCGTCACGGCGCGTTAGATGTCGAGGTTGCGGACGTTGAGCGCGTTGTCCTCGATGAACTGGCGGCGCGGCGCGACCTCATCGCCCATCAACACCGTGAACATATCGTCTGCCTTGGCGGCGTCCTCGATGACAACTTTCAACATCTTGCGGCGTTCGGGATCCATGGTGGTTTCCCACAACTGCTCGGGATTCATTTCACCCAAGCCTTTGTAGCGTTGAATCGCCAGACCGCGTTTCCCCGTCTCCTTGATTTGTTCCAAAATCTGCGGGATGGAATGGATCTCGGACCGCCGTTCCTCGGCCTTGGCTTTGGGCTTCTTCGCGTCGGATTTGGCCGTCTTGCCTTGTGCCGGCTCGCCGGGGGCCTCGCCTTCCACTGCTTCCGCGACCGCGCCACCCTCCACCAATTCAAAGAGCGGTTTCTCTTGGGCGGCGTAGTGGTCGAGATTGAACCCCTTCTTCTCGAGCGTTTCGATGGCGGACTGGATGCTGTTGGACTCGGTCAACTCCAGCGGCTTGGCCTGGGGAGCCTTGTCCTTGTCGCCGTTCTTGACTTCGGGAGCAGCGGCCTGTTCGTCGAGGTCGACATCGTACTTGTCGCAAAGCTTCGACCATTCCCTGTCCGTGCGCGCGAACTCGAAGCGGGCGACGCCGTTCTCCTTGACCCGCATGGCGTACGACGGGAACTCGCCCGACTTTTCGTCGCGCGCGGCGAGGTAGTCCTCGAATTTGATGCCGCGGCGCTCGATGGTGTCGACGAGCTTTTCCAATTCCTGCAAGGATTCGAGGACGGACACCAACTGCTGCCCGGAGAATTCCTTCTTGTCCCGGAGACGGAACAAGCGCGAATCCTCGGAGCCGAGCTCGATGAGGATGCGGCTCATCTGGTCGTCGTTCTCGACGTATTCCTCACGCTTCTTGCGTTTGACTTTGTAGAGCGGCGGCTGGGCGATGTAGACGTAGCCGCCCTTGATGAGTTCCGGCATCTGGCGATAAAAGAACGTCAGCAACAACGTGCGGATGTGCGAACCATCGACGTCGGCGTCGGTCATGATGACAATGCGGTGATAGCGAAGCCGGCCAATGTCGAACGCGCCTTCGCCCTCGCTGGTGCCGAAACCGGTGCCGATGGCGGTGATCATGGTGCGAATTTCCGTGTTATTGAGAATCTGATCGAGGCGCGCCTTTTCGACATTGAGCAACTTGCCGCGGATCGGCAGGACGGCCTGGAACTGGCGATTGCGACCCTGTTTGGCCGAGCCGCCGGCGGAATCGCCCTCGACGATGTAGAGTTCGCAGAATTCAGGGTTGCGCTCGGAACAGTCGGCCAGTTTGCCGGGGAGTCCGCCACCGGTGAGCGCGCCTTTGCGGACCGCCTCGCGGGCTTTGCGGGCCGCTTCGCGGGCGCGCGCGGCGGTGAGCGACTTGTCCACGATACGCCGGGCGATGGGGGGATTCTGCTCCATGAAGGTCATCAGACCTTCGTAGACGATCGACGAAACGATACCTTCAACCTCGCCGTTGCCGAGCTTGGTTTTGGTCTGGCCCTCGAACTGCGGGTTGGGGACCTTGACACTGATGACGGCGGTAAGGCCTTCGCGCAGGTCGTCGCCGGTCAATGACGGGTCCTTTTCCTTGAGCAGGTCGTTGGACCGGGAGTACTGATTGACGGCTTTGGTCAGTGCCGAACGGAACCCGCTGAGGTGCGTGCCGCCTTCGATGGTGTTGATGTTGTTGGCGTAGCTGTAAACGGATTCGTTGTAGCCCTCGTTGTATTGCAGCGCGACCTCGGCGGCGATGCCGTCCTTCTCCTTGGAGACGTAGATGACCTTCGGGTGGATCGGTTCCTTGGCGCGGTTGATGTGCTTGATGAACTCTTCGATGCCGCCGTTGAACTTGAAGAGGTCTTCGCGCTTATTGCGCTCGTCTTTGAGCGTGATTTCGATGCCGCGATTCAGGAACGCGAGCTCGCGCAGGCGATTGGCAAGGATGTCGTACTTGTATTCGATGAGGGGAAAGATCTCGCTGTCAGCCTTGAACGTGATCTTCGTGCCCGTACCCTTGGCCTTGCCAATGACCTCGAGCTTGGACGCGGTCTTGCCGCGCTTGAAGCGCATGTGATGGACCTTGCTATCGCGCTTCACCTCGACTTCGAGCCATTCGCTCAACGCATTGACGCAGGTCACACCCACACCGTGCAGACCGCCCGACACCGTGTACGACTTCTTATCGAATTTGCCGCCAGCGTGAAGAAGGGTCAGCACGACTTCGACGGCCGGCTTCTTCTCCGTCTTGTGCATGTCGACGGGAATGCCGCGTCCGTCGTCGATGACGGTGATCGAGTTATCGACGTGGATCGCGACATCGATGTGTTTGCAAAAACCCGCGAGCGCCTCGTCGATCGAGTTGTCGACGACCTCGTACACGAGGTGGTGAAGGCCGCGCTCGCCCGTATCGCCGATGTACATCGCGGGGCGTTTGCGGACCGCCTCGACGCCTTCGAGTTTTTGAATCTTGTCGGCGGTGTAATCGCTGGCACCGAGCACTTCGACTCCCCGATCCCGATTCTTTGAAAGTGATTTTTCCACAGTACGTGTCTTTTCCAGAAGCTTGCCGGACATTAGCAACCCCCTCCTCCTTTAATGCAAAAAATATAGCGTATGTTCAGATAATTCCGCAACGATATTCGTGCAGAATATCGCACTTTTTTTTCGTGTATAAGTGGCGATGGGCGAGAACGTTCTACAGGATTATTTCGGTTCAGAAACGGGGGATTGACAACGCACGGCTTCGTGGTAAAATAAAGCAACATTAGTAAGATACTTAGGATTACATGAAGGCATCGGTAAAAAGTGATTACGCGTGTCGGGCGGTGGAGGCCCTGGCGCTTCATCATCCGAGCGTGAGGCCGATGCGAATCGAGGAAATTGCGTCGAGTGAGGCGATCCCGGCGAACTATCTCGTGCAAATCCTGATTGAATTGAAGAGCAAAGGACTCATCCAGAGCCGACGGGGCAAGGCGGGCGGGTATGCGCTGGCGAAAGCGCCGCGGGAGATCACGGTTGGGGACGTTCTCCGGGCGGTGCAAGGGGACGTGCTGGAGATGCCCTTGCTGAGGGAGGCGCGGTGTCCGGAGGAAATCAAGCGCGCGTGGCGGCGGATCAAGGAGGCCGCCGAACGCGCGGCGGACGACGTGACCTTCGAGCAGTTGTGCGCGGAGGCAAAAAGCCGCCCCGAGATGTATTACATCTAGGGGATTGACAGGCATTTGTTCTTTGATATAGTCCCTCCGTTGTTCCGCCATGGGCGGAACGGCAAACTCATCAAGAGCGGTCGAGGGACTGGCCCGTAGACGCCGCGGCAACCGTTTCGTCACCAGAGGGTGGCGGGAGACAAGGTGCCAATTCCAGCTCCGAGGCCCGACGCGAGTCGGGAGCGGGGGAAGATGAGGGAGAGCAATCAGGTCGTTTGTGATGCCTCTTCATCGTCGCCCGCTATTTGGGGATGGTGAAGAGGTTTTTTGTACCTCTTGGCGCGGTGGCCGCCACTTGGTGAAGAAAGCGAGATGGAATGAAGGCAAGACATGGATTCTTCACCAGTTTAAAGTGTCGCGAGTGCGGACGGCATTACCCGAAGGAAGCGCTGCATGTGTGCGAGTTCTGCTTCGGGCCGCTGGAAGTGGATTACGACTACGGCCTGATCAAGACCGTGTTGACCCGCGCCCGGATCGCTTCGCGGCCCACGAATATGTGGCGGTATCGCGAACTGCTGCCGATCGAGGGCGAACCGACAATTGGTTTCCAGGTTGGATTCACGCCACTGGTCCGGGCGGATCGTCTCGCCAAGCGGCTGGGGCTGCGGGAAGTCTGGGTCAAGAACGACACGGTCAATTATCCGACCTTGTCGTTCAAGGACCGGGTGGTCAGCGTGGCGTTGTCGCGGGCGCGGGAATTGGGGTTTGAGATCGTCGCGTGCGCGTCGACGGGCAATCTGGCGAACTCCGTGGCGGCGAACGCCGCGAGTGGCGGGCTGAAAAGCTATGTGTTCATCCCCGCGGACCTCGAGACGGGCAAGGTGCTCGGCTCGCTCGTGTACGGGACGAACGTCATTGGCATCCGCGGCACGTACGACCAGGTGAACCGTCTGTGCAGCGAGATTGCTGGAAAGTACGGCTGGGCGTTTGTGAACGTCAACATCCGGCCCTATTACGCCGAAGGCTCGAAAGCCATGGGCTATGAGATCATCGAGCAACTGGGCTGGCGGTTGCCGGACCATGTGGTAGTGCCGATGGCGGGAGGCTCGCTGATCACAAAGATCCACAAGTCGTTCAAAGAGTTCGTGAAACTCGGCCTGGTGGACGACCATCAATATTCCATTCATGGAGCGCAGGCCGAAGGGTGCGCGCCGATTGTGAACGCGATGAAGGCCGGCGCGGACATCATCAAGCCGGTGAGCAAACCGCAAACGATCGTGAAATCGCTGGCCATCGGCAACCCGGCGGACGGGTTTTACTCGATCCAGACGATGAAACAGACGGGCGGCTGGGCGGAGAACCCCAACGACCAAGAGGTCGTGGCGGGAATCCGGTTGCTGGCGGAAACGGAAGGGATTTTTGCGGAGACAGCGGGAGGTACGACCGTCGCGGCGACCCAGCGGTTGGTGGATGCGGGCCGAATCAAACCGGGCGAATCGCTGGTGTTGTGCATCACGGGTCACGGGCTGAAGACGCAGGAGGCGGTGGCCAACAAATGCGGCGAAGCACGCGTGATCGGGCCGCATCTGCACGAGTTTTCGGCCTTGTTGGACAAGTAGGATTGACCAGGAGAAGGAGAAACGATTATGCCGATCAATGTGCGAATTCCGACACCGTTGCGGAAGCTGACGAAGGACAAGGACATCGTCCAGGCCTCGGGCGCGACGATCCAGGACATTATTGACAGCTTGGAGAAGCAGTACCCGGGGTTGAAGGAGCGGATTTGTGACGAGCGCGGCGAGTTGCGCCGGTTTGTGAACGTGTATTTGAACGACGAAGACATTCGATTTGCCCAGGGCAAGGGCACGCTGGTGAAAGACGGAGATGAGATTTCCGTCATACCGGCCATAGCGGGTGGCTAAACCAAGGTCGCGAGCAAGGAAGACATGACAAAGAAGACAAAAGCCGCAACAGCGGCGAAGGAGACTAAACGTCTCTGGCTGACCTACCCGAAAAAGGTCATCCAGCAGCCGGCGATTTATGAATTGGGCCACAAATTCAAAGTGGTGACCAATATTCGACAGGCGAGCGTGACGGAAGAGGTCGGGATCGTCTCACTGGAGTTGCTCGGCGCCCGTGATGAGATCAAGAAGGCCATCAAATGGCTGGAAGGTCTCGGCATCAAGGTCGAGCCGGTCGAGATCAACGTGATCGAGGGGTAGGGAACGAACGTGAAGTTCACAGCGGAAGAGATTCAGAATCTGGCGGCGGAGTTCGAGGGTCGGGCTCCGCGCGAGATTCTGCAGTGGGCGGCGGACCATTTCGGCTCGCGCGTGGCCATTTCTTCCGCGTTTGGTCCCGAGGGATTGGTGCTGATTGACATCACGATGCGCAAGGTTACGCCGCGCATCCCGATTTTCACGATCGACACAGGCTTCTTTTTCAAGGAGACGGTGGAATTGATCCACAAGATCGAACAGGAATACGGGATCACGGTCGAGCGATTGCACCCGGAGTTGACACCCGAGCAGCAGGCGGAGAAATATGGAGCGGAGTTGTACAAGAGCGAGCCGGACAAATGCTGCTACATGCGCAAGGTGCTTCCACTGCAAAAGAAACTGCCCGAACTGGACGGTTTGGTCACGGGATTGCGGCGCAGCCAGGGCGAGAGCCGCAAGGGGGCGAAGATCCTGCAATTGCAGGAGACGCCGCAGGGCCATCGCTATCTCAAAATCAATCCGCTGGCGTCGTGGAGCAAGGAAGAGGTCTGGTGGTACATCATCAGCCACCAGCTTCCGTACAACCCGCTCCACGACCAGGGTTATCCGAGCATCGGTTGCTGGCCCGAGTGCTGCACGCGCCCGGTGAAGGACGGCGAGGGCGAGCGCGCGGGTCGCTGGGCGGGATCGGACAAGAAGGAGTGCGGCCTGCACACGTTCGCCGCGAATATTTGAGATTGTAGCCGCGAAGCGTCTTCGCGGCGGTACGGACCGCGAATGAGATTCGCGGCCACAAACACATTATGGATCATCTCGACAGACTGGAAAACCAGAGCATTTTCATCATCCGCGAGGCGTTCAACAAGATCGAGCGGCTGGCGATGCTGTGGAGCGTGGGCAAGGACTCGCAAACGATCCTGTGGCTGGCGCGCAAGGCGTTTCTTGGCCACGTGCCGTTCCCGTGCGTGTTCATGGAGACCAGCTTCGATATGCCCGAGCTGGTGGAGTTGCGGGACCGGCTGACAAAGGAGTGGAAACTGAACCTCGTGATCGCGCGCAACGACGAAGCGCTGGCGCAGGGGATGAACCACACGCGCGGCCGGGTCAATTGCTGCTCGGCGTTGCTGAAGGAGAACCTCAAGAAGATCGTCGACCGCGAGAAGTACGGCGGGCTGATCGTCGGCGTCCGGCGCGACGAGGATCCCACGCGGGCGAAGGAGCGCTATTTTTCGCCGCGCGACAAGAACATGGAATGGAACGTCGAAGACCAACCGCCGGAGCTGTGGGACCAGTTCAACACCGACCTCGCGGGCGGCACGCATCTGCGGGTGCATCCGTTGTTGCACTGGACGGAGATGAACATTTGGGAGTATGCCGAGCGCGAGAAGATCCCGAACGTAGCGCTGTACTTTGCCAAGAACGGGAAACGGTATCGGAGTCTCGGGTGTGTTCCGTGCACGTTCGCGATCGAGTCGAACGCGGACACCTACGGAAAGATTCGCGAGGAATTGCGGACGACCAAACGGAGCGAGCGTAGCGTCCGCGCTCAGGACCAGGAAAGCGAAGACGCATTCGAGAAACTGCGGCGTGACGGGTACATGTGAGTTGCGACGACGGATTCGATTATGCATCAGGCTGAACAACTAAAGATCGTCATTGTCGGGCACGTCGATCACGGCAAGTCGACGCTGGTCGGTCGCTTGTTTTACGACACGGGATCGCTGCCCGATGGCAAGTACGAGAAGATCAAGGCGGCGTGCGAGAAACGCGGGATGCCGTTCGAGTGGGCGTTTTTGATGGACGGTTTGCAGGCCGAGCGCGACCAGAACATCACTATCGACACGGCGCAGATCTGGTTTCGCACAGCGAAACGGCCGTACGTCATCATCGACGCGCCGGGGCACAAGGAATTTCTCAAGAACATGGTGACGGGCGCGGCGAGCGCCGAGGCGGCGTTGCTGCTGATCGACGCCAGCGAAGGTGTCCAGGAACAATCCCGGCGTCACGGCTATCTGCTCTCGTTGTTGGGGATCAGCCAGATCGCGGTGCTGGTCAACAAGATGGACCTGCGCCATTACAGCGACAAAGTATTCAAATCGATTGAGGACGAATACCGCGCGTTTCTCAAGCAGGTCGGGGTCGAACCGCGATTGTTCATTCCCATCGCGGCAGCGACGGGCGACAACGTCGCCGCGAAATCGCCGCACATGCCGTGGTACAACGGCCCGACGGTCCTGGAGGCGCTGGACCGGTTCCAGGTTGCCGCACCGCCGCAAAACCTGCCTCTGCGATTTCCGATCCAGGACGTTTACCGATTCGACCACCGCCGCATACTGGCCGGGCGCGTGGAGTCCGGCACGTTGCGCGTGGGCGACAAGATTTTGTTTTCGCCGCGCAACAAAGTGAGCACGGTGAAATCGATCGAGAGCTGGCCGCAGGGGACGCGCGAGACCGCTCATGCGGGCGAATCCGTCGGGATTACGTTGACTGAACAGATTTTCGTCGAGCGCGGCCAGATCGGGTCCGGCGAAGAGCAGGCGCCGATTGAAACCGACGTGTTCAACGCGAAGCTGTTCTGGCTCGGGCGGCAGAACCTCGAAGTGGGCCGCAAGATCAAGCTGAAGCTGACCTCGGAGGAAGTCGAGTGCCAGATCCAGTCCATTGAAAAGCTGATCGATGCCTCCACGCTGGCGGAGATCGATACGACGTCGCGTCCGTACATCGCGCGCAACGACGTGGCGGAGGTGACGATCCGCACGAAACGGCCGATCGCCTTCGACAACGCCGATCGGATCGTCAACACGGGCCGGTTCGTGTTGATCGACCATTACCAGGTGTGCGGCGGCGGCGTGATTTCGAAGGGCGAGTATCCCGACCGTCGGCAGGTATTGTCGGGCGTGAAGAGCCAGAACATTTTCTGGTCGGCCGGCAAGATCACCCGCGACGCGCGTGAGCGGCGGAACCGGCACAAGGGCGCGATCATCTGGTTGACGGGCCTGTCCGGGGCGGGCAAATCGACCGTGGCGACGGAACTGGAGCGTGAATTGTTCGCGATGGGGTTGCACACGTACATTCTGGACGGCGACAACATCCGCCACGGCCTCAGCGCCAACCTCGGTTTTTCTCCCGAAGACCGCACGGAGAACATCCGGCGTGTGGCGGAGGTGGCGCGGTTGCTGATGGACGCGGGCGTGATGGTGATCACGGCGTTCATCTCGCCGTATCGCGATGACCGCAAGCTGGCGCGCTCGCTGGTCGATGCCGACGAGTTTATCGAGGTGTTCATCGACGCGCCGCTGGCGGTGTGCGAAGAGCGCGACCCGAAGGGGTTGTACAAGAAGGCACGCGCGGGGCAGATTGCGAATTTCACCGGCGTCTCGGCGCCGTACGAGCCGCCGACGGCAGCCGACATTGTGGTGCACACGGACCAGCAGACACCGGCTGAGTGTGTGACGCAGATCATCGACTTTTTGAACCTGCGGTATATTGACCAGCACGACTGGGTCATTTGACGGGCGAAGATTTGCTTCTGGCCGGAATCGCGATACGGTACAATCATTACATTCTGCGAAAGGATGGCATGGCGAAATC
The DNA here is from genome assembly GCA_963712025.1 of uncultured Verrucomicrobiae bacterium. Lineage (GTDB taxonomy): Bacteria > Verrucomicrobiota > Verrucomicrobiia > Palsa-1439 > Palsa-1439 > Palsa-1439. The sequence goes on from CAVQGJ010000009.1 coordinate 30,494, forward strand.
GGGGTCGAAGACAAACGAGTCGTTGCAGGAGCCGTTGGTTCGGCAGTTCTCGGTGTTTTTGGAGAACAAGGTCGGGGCGCTGCTCGATCTGACGCGGACATTGAGCGAGTCGAACGTCCACGTCTGCGGCATCTCGGTGGTGGACACGGCGGACGCGTCGGTGGTGCGGATCGTGGTGGACGATCCCGAGCGGTGCCATGACGCGCTGGGCAAGGCGGGGATACCGGTCAACGAATCGAGCCTGCTGGTGGTGGAACTGCCGCGCGGGCCGGAGAAACTGGACACGGTGTTGCGCGGGTTGGTGGCGGCGGAAGTGAACATCCAGTACACGTATTCGCTGATGGTCCGGCCGCACGACAAGGCGTTGCTGGCGCTGCACTGCGAGGACTCGGAGTTTGCGCGGGACGTGTTGGTGAAGGAGGGCTACCGCGTGCTCACCCAGAAGGACATTTCGCGGTGATGACGGACAAGCCCGCGCCCATCGGCTTGGCGATCGTGATCTGCGACCAGATCATCGAGGACAAGCTTACCAACAAGAAATCGCTGATCGGGATTTTCAATCAGATCGGCGCGCAGACGTTTCCCTGCCGGCATCCGCAATTCTGCGTGTTTCTGTCGGTGACGGACGGGCGGGGACAATGCGCGGCGCGGCTGCGGATCGTGCACGACGAGAGCAACCACGTGGTGGCGGAAGTCAACGGCCAGATCCAGTTTCCCGATGTCAACGCGGTGGTCGAATTGAATTTTGGGTTGGTGGGCCTGACGTTCCCGGAGCCGGGCGCGTATGCGATCGAGTTTTATTGTGACGACGCGCTGGTGTTGGAGCGCCGGTTTCATGTGGTACACGTCAAACCCCCGCAAGGCCCGCCCCCGGCGGAGATGTAGAGACGGCGCGGCGAGAGTGTTTACGGGCAGGGTCTGAGTTTGGAAGGCCACGCTCCGTCGTGGCCGCTTCTCGATCGTAGCCGAAGCAACGGACGCGACGGAGCGCGTCCCTCCATCGAAGGAGCTGGGTGTGACGATGAAGAGCAGGAATCTTGTTCGTATCGCCGGACTGGTGTTACTGGCCGCGACGCTCCACGTCATTGTTTACGCGGCGGGACCCATTACCAACATCACCGCCGACGAGGCGCTGGCGCGGTTGAAGGCGGGAAACGACCGATTCGTCGTGGGGCAGGTAATCCATCCCAACGCGGGCGCGGAACGTCGGGCGGAGGTCGCCAAGGGGCAGAAACCGTTCGCCATCGTGGTCGGCTGTTCCGACTCGCGGGTCGGGCCCGAGGTGGTGTTCGACCAGGGGCTGGGCGATCTGTTCGTGGTGCGCACGGCGGGCAACGTGGTGGACGATATCGCGCTGGGGAGCATCGAGTACGCCGCCGAACATTTCGGCGTGCCGGTGATTTTCGTGCTGGGACATACGCGATGCGGGGCCGTGGCGGCGGCAGTGGCCGGCGGCGAGGCGCCCGGGCACGTCGGGTCGGTCATCGAGAAGATCAAGCCCGCGGTCGAGGAAACCAAAGGCAAGGAAGGCGACGCGGTGGACAACGCGGTCCGCGCCAACGTGCGGAATGCGGTCAATCAATTGCGCGGGGCCGCGCCGATTCTGTCGGGACTGGTGAAGGCGGGCAAACTGCGGGTGGTGGGCGGGTGCTACGATTTGGACACGGGGCGGGTCGGGATGGTGGAGTGAGGGGGGGTGGTGCGGAAAACGGCGGGCTGGGTTCTAGCCCGATCTAAGAGCATGAAATGGTCGACTTCAGCTAGCGTCGTAGTGATTGGTCTCGCAATTAGCGTGGCTGTTTGTGGCTGCGCCACTGATTTTCTTAATTGGGGTGAACGTGAGTGGGACTTTGCTAGCGGCGAATCGGCAATTGGAGCTCATTGCGTTGCCATACCCGGGGTTACGATCGAAATGTGTGACGAAGTCCTGCGGAAGGAACTGGCGCACGAACCAATCAGTGGCCGAGCCGTCAGCGTCGTTGCAGGCAATCCGAGTTATTGGATAGAACACCTTTGCGGTGCTCCGTTGGAGAAGAAACCGTGCCAACTTAAGGACTGCGACACAGCGTGGGAATACAACTGGTGGACTGTTTATTTTCTACATGACCGTGTCATTGATGTCAGATTCAACGAGATGACGAGTGAACCTTGGCCGATTTATCGCTGGAGCGGCAGGTACTTCCGCAAGTGAAAACAGCGCCTTTCTTCTTCGAGAGATGGCGGTAGCCTACGGTGGGATGCGTCATCAGGGGTTCCAAACGGGCGGGACGCCCGTTCTACGGTGGCGAACATGGCAAGCGGGACGCTCGCCCTACAAGTTTTTCATCAATTCTTCCAACTCTTCGCGGGGGCCGTCGTGGTGTTGGGCGATGGCGAGTTTCAGGGCATGGGAGAGGATGTGTTTAGCTTCGGGCGCGCGGCCGAGGGCGATCAGGCTCTTGCCGAGCTGGATGTGGACGACCATCCAATCCGGTTTCTTGTCGCATAGGGCGCGGAGATGCTCGATGGCGCTGGCGAACTCGTTGGCGTCGCAGTACGCCTGGGCGAGATTGAATCGGGAGAGATCGTTGTCGGGGAATTTCTTCCACAACTCCAACGCTTTGGCGATTCGGTCGTTGCTCATGGCGGGTCTTCTAGCTAGGCTGGCGCGCCGTGGAAAGCAAATTCTACCAGGTCGACGAGCGCCGCGCGGAGAAGGTTCACCTGTTGTTTGCGACGATTGCGCGCCGGTACGACCTGCTCAACGACATCATGAGCGCGGGGCTGCACCGGCGGTGGAAACGGCGGCTGGTGGAGTTGGCGGGTGTAGGCCGTAAGCCGAGTCGGACGAGACGCGCCACAGACCTGCCGGTGGCGCAACCCTCACATGGCACCGCGTCGGGGGACATGGCCTACAACAAACGCGTTTTGGACCTGTGTTGCGGGACGGGGGACATCGCGTTGGCGTTTGCGCGGGCGGGGTCGGACGTGACGGGCGCGGATTTTACGGAAGAGATGTTGCGCGTGGCGGCGACGCGTTGTGGCCGCGAATCTCATTCGCGGTTTTCCACGTCCCGCAAAAAGGTTTCGCGGCCACAATGGGTTCGGGCGGACGCGTTGCGGCTGCCGTTTCGCGACAACGCGTTCGACGTAGTGAGCGTGGGATACGGGTTGCGGAACCTGGCGGACATCGAGCGCGGGCTGCGCGAGATTTTGCGGGTGCTGAAGCCGGGCGGGAGATTCGTGTCGCTGGATTTCGGGAAGCCGGAGTCGCGGGCGTTTCGCGGGCTGTATTTTGGTTATTTGCGAGTGGTGTTGCCGATCCTCGGGCGCGCGTTCTGCGGCGATCCCGACACGCACGGGTATATCCTGGCATCGCTGCAAGATTACCCGGCGCAACGTGGGATCCAGGAGTTGATGGAGGGGTGCGGGTATCGCGAAAGCGGGTTCGAGGAATTTTGGTTGGGGTCGATGGCGATCAACTTCGGCGTGAAGCCGGAATGATGGCGGAGAAGGGTCGGTCGACGGACGCGGCGCTCGCGGGGAAACGGGTTGTTTGGGATTTTTTGCTTGATGAATTGGGGTGCGCGGAGGAAGATGGCGGCCAAGGTTATCTTGCGTACAACGAGGAATACGCCGTGAAAGAAGCTTTCTGCCCGGAGGATTTCGCGTGAAAGAGATGTGGCTCCCAAGAAGCGTTGGTTTGATCTTGCTGGGTTTCTTGATGGCGGGTTGTCCCAACACGAAGCAAGAAGCCGATACGGCGGTGGAAGCGAGGAAGACGGGAGACGGAGCCAAGATCGTGATCCGGGGGTCCAACACGTTCGGGGAAGAGTTGGGGCCGCGGCTCATTGGCGAATACAAGAAGGACCATCCCACGGCGGATTTCGACCTGGCACCCAAAGCGACCGGGTACGGCATGGCGGCGTTGATTGCGGGACAATGCGACATTGCCGGAGCATCTCGACCGCCGATCTCGGAGGAACAGGAGTTGGCCGAGCGCGCGCGGCGTCCAGTTGGCCGATTACATCATCGGCGCGTACGGCGTGGCGGTGGTGGAAAACGCCAACAACCCGGTGGGGAACCTGACGACGAATCAGGTCCGCGACATCTTCACGGGGGTCATTCAGAATTGGAAGGACGTGAGCGGGCCCGATGCCCCGATCCATTTATACGTTCGCGATCCGATTTCCGGCACGTATCTGGGTTTTCGCGAGCTGGCCATGGAAAACAAGCCGTACGGCCACGCGCAAATGCCTGTTTACCAACTACGCGGCCATCGTGCAGGCTGTTGGCGAAGATCCGAACGGGATTGGTTATTCAAGCCTGGGTGTTGGCAAGGGCGGCGGGGTCAAGGCGGTATCCATTGGCGGGGTCGAGCCCAGCTTCGATTCCGTGAACAAACACGAGTACCCGTACGCGCGCACCCTGCACCTGTACACCAACAAGAACCAGGAAGCACCCACGACGCACGATTTCATCCAGTTTGTGGAATCACCCCACGGCCAGGAAATCCTCCAGCAAATGGGCTTCGTGCCACATTCCTGACGCGTCCCGCCGCAGCGATCCGCCTGTTGCCCGGATTTACGCCGTCGTCAACACGGTGGCGATGAGAACCTGGGTAACGGCTCGCAAGAAATCGTAATCGAGCGTCTGTGGCGTGTCAGCGGCCCGATGGCAACGGCGGTTGCGGAACTCCGAGGTATCGGCTCACATCACGCCGTCATAGTGTCTGGCTGAGAAAACGTAGTGAAGCCCAGATTGGAGGATGACAGATGCGCGAGATATGGTGGATGGCTGTTCTGGTCTGCGTGTTGACTGGAAGAGCACTTCCAGCCGAAGATTCAACAGAGAAGCGATTGCCGACGCTGCCCGTCACGGTCGAGATGGTTTGCAGCAACGTCAGCCCGAATACGATTCACGGATGGCAGAGCTGCCGGCTGCTGAAGTTCGAAGGACGGCTCTATGCCACAGCCGGGGTGATCAGGCCCAACGAGAAACATGGGGACATGATGGGCCCGGATACCAGCAGCCTGATCTTCCGTCGCGAGCCGGACGGCAAGTGGCTGCAGGTGGCTGTTGTGAACAGCCGGAGCTACACATGGTGCGTGGCACCGGACGGCACATTCTGGATTGTCGGTCCGACATCCTACCGTGACACGAAGACGTTCCGCACAAAGATCCCGAAGGATTTCAACAGCTTTGTGCAGATCTACGACCAAGGCGCATCCTCCTATCTCGGCGCGAGCGTGAGTGCAGAGGGGAATTTCCTCCTCCTGCACGCGGAGGACAACCAGATGGAGGCTTTCGTTTCCAATGCAGTCATTGCGGCTTTCTATGACTGTGGCAGCAACAAATGGTGTCAGAGCAGACTGGAGACCCCGGAAGGCCGGTATGGGTATGAAGGCATACTGCTGCGCGGCAAGACGGCGCTGGCAGTGCTGAATTCGGCCGTACGGGACGAAAACGCGAATCCGGTTCCGCCGCACTACAGTTGGCGGCATGTGCGGCTGGCGCGGTGTGACGATCTCACCGAAGGGCAGTGGGTGAACAAACCGTGGCTGATGCCGAAGTACGGGGAGACCGCGCTGCAGGATTTCGTCAGAGGGCCGGATGGTCTTGCGTATCTGGCCTACGCGCACAGGGAAGGCACGAACTCCTATGAAGAGACAGTCAAAAAGCCGCTGCTGCACTACATAGCCCGGATTCACGACGATCTGCGGGTCGAAGTCTTCCCGACAGGCATCAAGGCCGGTTCCACGAGGATTCTGGTCGATAGCGCCAAGACATGGTACGTCCTCGGGCGGCCGGCATCCGGCCATAACCTTCATCTCTGGACGCTTGACGACAACGCCGGGTTCAAACCCATCAAGGAGTATGAACTGCCGGGCACGGACAAGCTCGACGGTTATGTGATCCACACGCTTCGGCCCGAGCGCTTTGGCGGAGAATCAGATGGAGACACTGTCCACCTGATGACGACGAGAGAAATCTACACGGTCGATAAAAAGAGGATAGACCATGCGGAACTGTGGCACGCCTATTTCAATCTGCCGTCGGGCCGATAGCGGAATTCAAGGGCTGGCACGGGAGTGGGAGCTTGCGAAAAGGCGCTGCCTGGTTGGTGGACTGCGGGGTGCTCCGGATGAAGTTGACCGGAGGGCGGATGGGGCACTGGTGTTAGCGCGATTCGCGGCAGAAATCCCAACGGGGTCGGGATAAAGGTCGCTCCCATTTTAGCGGTGCGCAGCGAATGGCGGCTTGAGGCGGATGAGTTCTTACACAGTATAGGGTCATCAACTCGACCGCCATGCCGTCTGTGGCGACGTCCTGCGTCGCAGCCTCGAAATTGAGGATGAAAACCCACCCGAACATCATCGAAACAGGCCGGTGTACATCCGCCTCACGTGCACCGCGCCGCCGGGGAAATAAAACGTCTTGTCGTAGGAAAATGTGCGCGTGACCGTATCGAACAGCAGCGTGCGCGGGCCATCCGTGTAGTTCGGATCGTACACGTGAAACGCCAACACGTCTGGCCGCGGTCGCTGGGCTTTCTCGTAAACAGTGACCGCATGATTGATGTCCACGTGCGGGAAATTATAGAGCCACACCACCATCGGGTGGCCCTGTTCCAGCCAATCCTGCAGGTCGTCGGCCATGTGCGATTCTTCCTCCGGCGACGGCAGGAACGGCATCGGGAATTTCCGCAGATGAAAATACGTCGTCCATCCCGCCCCCATGTTGGCGCGCAGCACGCGGCCCTCCCGTTCGCTCAACTCGTGCAAACTGGCAAAACCGGGGAAAACGATCCGTTGGTCGATCGGCTCGCTTGGCCACCACGCGGCGAGATTACGCACCTCGCGAATGCGTCGCGCCAGTTCGTCTTCCGACACCGGCGGCGCTTGCGGGTCAAACCGCGCGTGCTTCCAGAATTGCACCACGCCCGCGGCCATGATGAAACACCGGCGCGTGTAGGCGTGCTCGCGGTTCGGCGCGTTCGTCGAGGAAACATGGACGCCGTTGTCGTAGTTGAAGACCAGTTCGTTCACGTAGGCGAACGTGTCGCGCGAATAATCGAAGGGACGTCCCGCGCCCGTCGACGGCCGGCCGGAGGCACATCCAACCGCCGCGGCCACCAACCCGATTGCCATCAGAATTCGCATGTTTTCAACTCCAGTAAGCACCGCATGTCCGCATCATTGTCGGTCGTGCGCGGGTGGAAATAAAATTCGTGGCGTCCGTCGCCGAGCTGTCGTATCGCGCGCGTCACTTCACCCGCCTGCATGCGAAACGTCCGTCCCAAGCCCCACAAGGTGTCGCTGCATCGATAGGGACAGCGCCGCCGCCGCGGCCTCATCCACAACCAATCGGCAGGTCCCATCCAAATCGCATCCAGGTTGGCCGAAAAAAAGCGCGGTTTACCCAGCCGCAACCAACCAGCAAATGACGGTTTCAAGACATCGAGTAATTCTTGGTACACAAATGGATGCGCATGAAGATGATGATGCGAATTAACGAACGCACACGTCAATCCCGTCGCCCGAAACAACTCCCATTGCGCCCGCACTTCCTCACGCATCAATTGCCGCGCCTGCCGCGACAAACCGATGGCCCATCCCGCGCGCCGATACGAATTCCCCCACGGCCAGGCCGCGCATGTGACGGGCTGCGAGTTGTCGAGGTGCAGATGCCATCCCACGCGCAGGCCCGGATTGTCCCGCGCCGCGCGAACGGCGTCCGCTGTCCCAGTCTGGCCAACCATCAAACTGGCCCCGTGCAGGACACCGCGGGAATGGGCTTGGACGACGGCCCGGTTCACCTCCGCGTTCATCCCGAAATCATCTGCGATGAAAAGTACTTCTCTGTGGCTCACGTTTGACGTAGATTCTGCACCAATGGGCGAGTTGGCGCAATTCCTGATCACGGGTGGCACCGGCTTTATTGGCCGACATGTCGTGTACTGGCTTGTGGACCGGGGCGCGAGCGTGCAGCGTCTTCTGCCGTGCACCGGAAAAAGCGCACCGGCGACAGTGGTTCGACTTTTCGGAGGCGGTGCGGGAACCGGGTTGGAGCGCGCGGACGCCGTTGCAGTCCATTGCCGCCGAGGCGGTCCGGTGTTTCAGGTGGCCGGACGAACAAACGTGGACCTCGTTTTGACAGAGTCGAATGTCGCCGCTTCTTGAATGGATACTGGTGTGTTGGTCGCTCCTGGCCGTGTGCTGGTGGGTCATCGCCATCGGGCTCGTCTCCTGCGAATGCCGCCGGTCCGGCCGAAATCGCGCGGGCGCGCCTGTGACCACGCCGCGAACCAAACCAACCGTTTCCATATTCAAACCGATTGCCGCGTTGCGCGAAGCGGCGCCACCCCCCCGCTCGTCGCCGCCATGGAATCGTTCGTCCGCGCGTTGGATGATCACGCGGAGATCTTGCTGGGCATCGAGGACAGGGATGCCGGGAAGTGGCAACCGGTGATCGAACAGTGGCAGCGGAATTTCCCGCGCGCGTGCCTGAAACCGGTCGTTGCCCCGCGCCCGGCTCAATTCCTCAGCCCGAAAGTCTCGTGGTTTCAGACCCTGTCCAACCACGCGACGGGTGAATTCTGGATGTGGAGCGATACGGATATTGTCGCCCCGTCAGGATTCCTCGATGTGATGCGGCAGGAACTCATGGACGACGTCACGGGCCTGGTGACCTGCCCGTACGTCGTGCGAAACGTGGAAAACGGACCGATGATGTTGGAGGCGTTGTTCGCGAACATCGAGTTCTATCCCGGCGTGCTGTTCTGCGGTCGAACCGGTCTGGTCCAATTCGGGCTGGGCGCGGGGATGATGTTTCCGGCCGCGCGGTTCCGCGAACGCGTGAAATGGGAAACACTGGGCGCACGCCTGGCGGACGATAATGCGTTGGGCCGGGCGCTGGCTCCCATGAAAGTCAGCCGGATCACTTTGGAAACACAGGCCTCGGAATCGAATTGGCGGGACGCCATCCAACACTATATGCGTTGGCAGAAGACGGTACGTTGGTGTTCGCCGGCCGGTTATGCGGGTCTGGCCCTCATCTTGCCGGCGCTGGGATGGCTGGTTGCGGCCCTGACACACCCGGGTTGCGCCGCCGCATGGCTGGGACTGTTGGTGACCACCCTGATAGAACTTTTCACTGCGGCTGTGCTATTTTGGTTGGTCGGCTGCGACCTGCGCCCATGGTGGGCGTCCTGTTTGTGGAGCGTGCTGCTGCGGCCACTGACCTGGCTGGCTTGCTGGGTGCCATGGCCCGTGGTGTTTCGTTCGCAGAACCGAAGATGGTGGAGCTTGTACCGGTCGTCTCCACTGGAGGGAGAAACATGAAACAGGTGCTGCAATTGCCGCCGTGGTTGTACATGGTCGGATTCGTCATGTTCCAGGTAACCGGAAGCCTGCTCCTGCGGGTGGCCAGTCAACGAACCGGTTCCGCAGCCGTGGGGTTGTTCTTCTTTGGGAACACCGTCGGGTTCTGCGGCGCGACGTGCCTGACGCTGGCCCTGCGGACGCAACATCCGAATCTCACGTTCGCCCTGTGCCAGGGCGTGGCGTTCTGCGTGCTGCAACTCGCGTGTTATCTGGCCTTCCGGATTCCGTTGCGACCCGCGCAGTGGGTCGGCGTGGCGTTCATTGCGGCCGGGGTCGTTTGTGTGCAGTGGAACACCGCCGCGCTGAAACTTCATCCACAAGCCATCGCGCGGAATCAATGAATCCGGTATCGACGTATCGACGGAAGTTTCTCACGGGAAATTGACGGGATGATTGAACGTGTCATTGTGACGGGTATGGGCGCGGTGACGCCGTTGGGCTTGGACTTCCCGAGCACCTGGCGGCAACTCGTGGCGGGAAAAACCGCCGCGGCTCCGGTCACGTTGTTCGATGTGGCGGGTTGCCGCTGCAAACAAGCGGCAACGTGCGCGGCCCCCGATTTTGCCGGCCTTCCCGCGAAGGCGTTGACTCGGTTGTCTCGCGCCAGCCGACTCGCCCTGACTGCTGCTCGCGAAGCGTTGGCGGATGCGCGGTTGCTGGATCGTCAGGGAAAGTCGTCCCTCCCTCATCTCCCGCTTTCCGTCAGCACCACGGGAGGCGGAATGGTGTTAGGGGAACAGTTTCTGAGGTCCATGCTCGCCCAACACCGCGGCCCGGGACAGTTTTACCGTGCATCTCGATACCAGGCACAACACCAAACGCACGATCTCCAACGACATCTCGGGTTTCGCGGGCCGGTGACGATCATCGCCAATGCCTGCGCCAGCGGCGCCAACGCCATCGGCCACGGCGCGGACATGATCCGATCCGGGGCGTGCACCTGTGTACTGGCGGGTGGCTACGAGGCGTTGACTGAATTGATCTACGTCGGCTTTGATTGCTTGCAGGCCATGAGTCCCGACTGCTGCCGGCCGTTCGACGTAGCCCGCAACGGCCTCATGCTCGGCGAAGCGGCCGCGTTCGCGGTGCTCGAGTCGGAATCCCATGCGCAGGCGCGCGGTGCGCGGGTTTTGTGCGAACTGGCTGGCTACGGACACGCTACCGACCTGCATCACCTGACACAACCGCATCCCGGCGGCGCGACCGCCGTCACCGTGATGCGTCAGGCCGTTGCCCTGGCCGGCGTGAGCGTGGCGGACATCGGCTACGTCAACGCGCATGGCACCGGCACCCCCCTCAATGACGTAAGTGAGGGTCGGGCGTTGGCGACGATGTTTGGGGACAGCTCAACCATTCCGTCTCGCCTGCGAATCAGTTCGACGAAGGCCGCCATCGGACACACACTGGGCGCGGCGGGCAGCGTGGAAGCCCTGTTCGCCATCGCCGCCTTGCAGACGGGCCAGTTGCCGCCAAACTTGAACGTCCGACAGCCCGAGCCAACGGTCGCGACGAACCTCGTGGCCGTGGGCGAACGACGGGCGGACATGCCGGCGACGTTGACGGTGAATCTCGGGTTCGGCGGATCGAACGCCGCGCTGGTTTTCAGTAGATACGAGTCACACCCGCGCCCGGCCCGGCCCACCGACGCTCTCCAACCACTACTGCCTCTCGCCATTTGCGGGATGGGCGCGGTGCTTCCGTCGGAAACATCTCCGCGCATGAACGGCCTCAACGAAGCCACCGGCGAACAAGTCGTGCGTTGCGTGGACAGGACCCGCGAGCCTCTGGCGACGCTGCAAAACGAAGCGCGAGTTCGTCGGGCCAGTCCGCTCACGCTGTACACGCTCGCGGCGGCGCTACAGGCGCTGGCGGCAGCCCCCGAATCGCGACGAGATCGGATGGGCATCGTCGCCTGCTTCAACACGGGCGCGCTGGTGGCCACCCGACGGTTCTTTGAAGGCGTCATCAAGAGCGGCCAGCGCTTTGCCAGCCCGAATCTGTTTCCCGAGACGGTGTTCAACTCGCCGACCAGCCACGTCGCGGCGGTCCTGGGAATCTCCGGGCCGTGCTATTCGCTGGTCGGCGACGATGCCGCCTGGGCCAATGCGATCCGCGTCGCGGCATCATGGCTGGCCGGCGGGTTGGTGGACCACGCGCTGGTCATCGGTGCCGCCGAACTCGACCCCATCGTCATCGACGCCTTCGTCCGGACGGGTTGGTTGCCGCCGCACGGGCACAATGGTTATGTGCCGGGCGAAGGCGCGGGGGCGTTGCTGGTGCGACGCGCGGGACCAGATGATGATCTGCGAATTACGCAGTTGGCCGATGGGTTTACCTATCGCAACCGAAACGACGCGCCGGAATCCGCCCGGGAATGCCTCGCTCAATTCCCCGCGGACGTCGTGCGGTGTCACACGGCCCAGCGCAACTGGTTCGGACGCATCGAAGAGCGCCTGCCGGTTGGGAAATGTGTGACGTTACCGTATCACGGTGACGCGTTTGTCGCCTCGGCGGCCTGGAACACGGTCGCCGCGGCGGATCTGGCGCGCCGCGAACGCCGCCGGGTGTTGCTGCCGGTCTGGGGATTGACCGGCGAATGTTCGGCTTTGCTTTTGGCCGCGGAATGCCCTAATAAAAGTGGTGCATAGGTGTGAGGCCATGGGTGAAATCTCGCTGGATGAACTAAAACGGTTGGTCGTGGAAAATTGCGTCCTCAAAATCAAACCCGAGGAAATCGGGGAAGAGACGCCGTTGTTCGGGCCCGGGAGCGTCGGGCTGGATTCGCTGGACGCGCTGCAATTGACCGTCGCCATCGAACAGCAATATGGCATCGTCATCAACGATGCGACGGTCGCCCGCGAAGCGATGCAATCGCTGGGCACGCTCCGCAGTTGGCTGGCCCAGCAGCCGCGCCCCGGCGCGAAATCGTAGGGTCGCGATGAGCACGCCATCGATATATGATGCCATCATCATCGGCGGCGGACCCGGCGGCAGCACGGCGGGCGCATTTCTCGGCCGGGCCGGCCAGCGGGTGCTGGTGCTGGAACGTGAGGTCTTCCCCCGGTTCCACATCGGCGAGTCGCTGCTGCCGTTCGGCAATGACGTGCTCAAGGAAAGCGGTGTGTGGCCGAAAATCGACACGGCGGGGTTCCAGCGGAAACTCGGGGCCGAGTTTTTCGTCAGCAACGGTTCGCGGTGGCAGCGGTTTTGGTTTGCCCGCGGGCTGGTGCCGGGGTATGCCGAGACGTTCCAGGTCGAACGCGCAAAGTTCGACCTGGTGCTGCTGGATCACGCGGCCAGTTGCGGGTGTGAAGTGCGCCAGGGTTGTCCGGCCCGGGATGCCACACGCGAGGGCGAACAGTGGCGCGTCAGTCTGGAAGCTGGTGACGTGCGCGGGCGCTGGTTGATCGACGCGAGCGGACGCGACGCTTTTTTGGGACGCATTCTGGGGTTCCCGAGGAAGCCGATGAACCTCACCAAGCGCATCGCCACGTATGCGCACTTCAAAGGTGTCTATCGCAACCCGGGCAACGCGGAGGGGAACATCACCATCGTGCGGCTGGAAGATGGCTGGTTCTGGCTGATTCCGCTGGCGGAGGGAAAAATGTCCGTGGGCATGGTGCGGACACTCGACGATCTGAAGCGATTTGGAAAAACCGCCGAAGAATGGTTCACGAAAACCGTGGAATCGAGCCGAGAGCTGACACGGCGGATGAAGGGGGCGGAGCGGGTGAGTGAGTTCTACAAAACCGGCGACTACAGCTACCACCACGACCAAATGGCCACCGACCGCGCGCTCCTCGTGGGAGATGCCGCGGGTTTCATCGACCCAATTTTCTCATCCGGAGTACATATCGCCACGAAGTCGGGACAGATTGCCGCCGCGCTGATTCAGCGCGCGGATGCCGGGAAACGCGGGCTCACGACACGGGAGCAACGGCGGTATTCCCGCAAGGTGCACCGGTACATGGAGGTGTATCGCCAGATGATTTCCATGTACTATGACAACCGGTCGTTCGAAGTATTGATGCATCCCAAAGCGCGCTTCGGCATCGTGCCGGCGGTGACCTCGATCCTGGCGGGCAACTTTCATCCGTCGTTTAACATGTGGTGGCGCGTGAAGCTCTTTCGTTTTGTTTGCGCCATTCACCGTCGCGTGCCGATTGTGCCGCGACTGGACTATTCCGAGGCTTGAAACCACATTATTCGCAAACGCTGTACCGCGCCTTCTGGTTCGACACGGGCGTCCGACTCGCGCGGCTCCTGGGTGTCAGGGGAGCCCGGCGCGCCGCTCGCGTGCTGGCCGAAGCCTACCGGTTGACCCATCCACGGGCGCAATCGGCCGTGCGCGAAAACCTCGGCCTGTTGTGCGGATCGCAGCTTCGGGAAAGTACGGTGCGCAACACGTTCCGCAATTTTGGCGCGACGCTGGCCGATTATTTCCAACTCGGAGCCCGCACCAAGCAGGACGCGCTGACCCTGATCGAGTCGCGGCGCGGGTTCGAGCATATCCAAAACGCGTTGGCCGACGGCAAGGGGGCGTTGCTGGTGACCGTGCACACGGGATTGTTTGAACTTGGTGGGCTGCTGATGGAGGAATTTCGTCTGCCGCTGGTCGTGCTCTCATTGCCCGAGCCAAGCCCGGCCCTCAACCGCTGGCGTGCCTCGTATCGCCAGCGCTGGGGTGTGGAAACACTGGGGATCGGCGTGAGCCAATTCAGTTTCGTGGAGATCGCGCGCAAACTGGGCGAAGGCAAATGCGTCGCCATGCTCATGGACCGTCCCCAGGGCAACGGCGATGTTGTGCTGGCGGATTTTCCGCATGGAAAGGTGCCGTTCTCGACAGGCCCCGTCTGGCTCAGTCTCCTGACGGGCGCGCCGCTCATCGCCGCCACCATCCTGGCAACCAAATCCGGCGGGTATGCCCTGGAATCGCTGCCCCCGTTGCGCACGCAATGGCGCGGACCCGACCGCGCAGCGACCGCACGCGAGTTCACACTCGAACTGGCCAGCCGTTTTCGCGAGCCGTTATGCAATCATCCCGATCAATGGTACCAATTTGCGCCGCTGTCGCGGCTGTGCTTGTAGCCGGCGGCACAGGTGCGGTTCGCGCGGACACGACGAATGTCAACGTCTTTGTCGCGCACCAGGCGGCCACCCAAACGTTCGAAGCCGATCTGCGGCAGGTGTTCCACTGGAGTTTCCCGCGCCGCCACGTCGACAGCCTTGGCCGGATCCGCTACCAAGCGCCGGATTTCCTGTCGATCGTCCTCACCTCTCCCGCGCCCGAGCTCGTGCTGGTGCGCGGACATGACCTCTACATCAAGCGTGACAAGAAGGCGCTCGCGGCGTACAAGTTGGCGGTGCGCAATGGCGAACCGACCCAGCGGGTGCAGTTCTTGTTGAGCTTCTTCCAAAACGGCTGCACGAACTTCGCGGACCTGTTCGATGTGAATATCGCGCGGACACCCGACGCCTGCACGGTGACGCTCACGCCCAAACACACGCTGCAAATGTTGCCGTTGCGGTCCGTCGAGAACGTGATCGCCTGGCCGTCGATGGATGTGCGATCGATGCGCATCGGTCTTATCCTGGACAGCTACATCACCTACGAGTTTCGCAGCCCGCGTCGCAACCAGCCGCTCGATCCCGCCGTTTTCGAGGTGCCCAAACCATGAGCCTCACACCTCATGGTCCCGGTTTTTCGTTTCTCGATTCGTTCGAGATTCTCGAACCCGGCAAGCGCGGTTGCGGCCGCAAGTGGCTCAACCCGAAAGCGCCGTTCTTTGCCGACCATTTTCCCGGCAACCCGCTCATGCCGGGCGTGTTGCTCGTCGAGTGCGCGGCGCAGGCCGCCGGTGTGCTCTGGCAACAGCCCGGTGCGGCCTACCTCGCCGCTGTCCGCGATGTTCGCTTCCGCAAACCGGTGTTGCCGGACCAAACGTTGGAAATCGAGGTGACGCTGGAGAAAGAGATGGGCGCGTTCGCGCAGTTCGACGCCGTCCTCCGCGTCGGCCCGGCCGTTGTGGCTCAGGGCAAGCTCACGCTGAGCCGGGCCCTGAGTTCAGCGGTGTGAAGTTTGCCGCGATCGGTCCGGGGAAGCGCGGCGGCCATCCACCATCTCTTCGGCAATTTCCACGACGGCAACGCCCGCAACAGATCCTGTTCGATATCGATGCGCGCGCGCGTGGTCTCCACGGCGGCGGCCAGACAATCGTTGCCGCGTTTGTCTTCCATCACCGTGACCCACGCGTCGCTCACGCCGCGGAGCTCGCGCAACGCCCGCTCGACTTCCGCGGGCGAAACCTTCTGGCCGCCAACATTGGCCATTTCCCCGACGCGCCCGAGCAGTCGCAGTTCGCCGTACCGATTCCATTCGCCGAGGTCGGGCAGCGTGGCTTTTCCGGCGCGGCTGCTGACGGTGACGCGACCATCGCGGCGAATGCTGACGGTGACGCCATCGAGCGGTTTCCCGACGCTGCGGCCAGTGAGCGCGGCGGCGCCGGTGCGGTCGTAGCAGATCCCGCCGGTTTCGGACGACCCGTAAAAGTTGCGAATCTTGATGCCGTAACGCCGATGAAACTGTTGTGCCACCTCCGCCGAAAGCGGCGCGCCCGCCGAAATCACGAGCCGCAAGCTCGGCGGTCTGGCGACACCCTCGAGTTGCGCCAGCACCCGCAGGATGGCGGGGACTGTCGGTAGTACACTGACTTGATACTGCTCGATCCAATGCAGAATCTGCCGCGGGACGAATGTCGGCGCGCACACCACCGCCGTCCCCTGCATCAGCAGCGGCATCACGAGGTTGCCCAGTCCGTACGAGTGCCCGAGCGGGATGACGGCGAGATTGCGGTCGGTGGGACGGATGCCCATCGTGCGAATAATGTGTTCGCCGTCGGCGCGCAGATTGGCCGCGGAGCAGTAAACGGGCTTCAGATCGCCCGTCGTTCCCGAGGTGAGCTTGATGCAAGACGAGCGCGCCGGCAATCCTCTCAAGACACGGCGCTCCGTTCTCTCTTGCGCTTCCGCCGACAGAGATGGATCGAGGGGAAGCGCGGCGGCGCCGATCTTCTGGACGCCGAGGAACGCGGCCAGCCAAGAGGCGCTGTTGGGCTGACAGATCGGGATAATGCGACCATCAAGGGGCGAGGCGATGCGTTCCGCCAGGGTCGTCAGTTCATGGCAGGTCCACTCGCGGCCGGTGTCTGCGTCGATGACGACGGTTTTGGGGGCGCAACGGATCGCGGTAGCTTGCCATAATTTCCAAAGCGAGGTCATGTGTCGGCGCGCAATTCGTGCTTGTACCCGGATTTCCCGGATTCGCTCCACGAGTCAATGTCCCTGACGTACATGGAGTCGCATAAACGAAGGCGGTTGTCTATGTTGAAGCGACAAAAAACGGGGGCGTGTATATGCATTCGAGGGAGCATCCTGTCTCGATCCGATCAGAAGACCACTCGACGGGCCAAACCGTCCGAAAGTTAGCCCGGCGCAGGGGAGATTCCGGGCCGACAGGTGGAAAATCTGCTTGAAATCAATGTCTGACACGGCATATTAGTGGCGACCCGTCAGTTTGAAAACATCAGGCTGGTCGTGGGCTTGGGTCATCTGGGAAATGTCGATTTTTTAGTAGAAAGGGTAATACTATGAAACGACTGCATGTGGCATTGGCACTCACTTTGGGACTGTGTGTGGCCGGAGTGATGGCCGCGTATGCCAAAGACAAGGACGAGGATTCCGACGACAAGGTTGGAGACACCGCGTTTTCAGCCTATGAGGGGTCACAGAGTTGGGCGAAAGGCAAGGGCGCCGAGGTGAACAAGGACTACTCGGTGCCGATTTACATCGGATTGCCGGACAGGAGATTCAAGGTAATCGGCCGCATCTACGACAAACGCGAATCGGGCTTCGATGCCATGAGCCGCGCCTTCGATGAAGGGCTGGGCAGCGAAAAACACCGTATGCGCAATGTGGCCAATCAGGCCAAAGACCACGGGGCCGACGCGGTAATTGTGACCGAGAACGAGGATGTGATGAAAGCCTTCAATCTCACGAAGAAGGAAGTGCGAAAATCGTCGCCACTGTTCAAATACAAGCACAGTATTGTCGTCGCCGTGAAGTTCTGATCGGGTGAATCGAGGTTACGTCCCGCCCGTAGAATAACGGGCTCACTCAGGAAACCGTCGCGGTCGGCGCGCCGCTGCGCAGGTGTTCCGCCACACCAATGCGGCTGGGCTGGCATCCGGCTTGTTCGATGGCTGACAACACCAGTTCCTCGTCCATGATGACGCGGTCCCGTTTGTAAATGGGATAATCGCCACGGACGTTGCGCGGCGTGAGGTTGATGGTCGCGAGATTGGCCCCTGCTTGAAAGGCGCGCATGTAGCCGTTCTCGGAAACCAGTTTCATGGCGCTGACGGCGGGAATGATCCACTGCGGCGACGCCAGCCGCATCCACGCCACGCAATCCAGCGTTAGTTCGATGGATCCGTCCACTTTGCCCTCCAACGGCGTTTGTTCCCCGGCCACGAAGGGACTGACGCTGCATCCCGCCAACGGCAATTCGGTCAACAATTGCAGCGACTCCCGAACATGCTCTTGTGTCTGCCCGGGCAGTCCGACGATCAGCCCGGATGACACCTTCCAGCCCGTGCGGGCCAGATAACGGATCGCTTCTACCCGGCGGGCCAGTGTTCCGGGTGCTTCGAGAAGCCGATAATGCTTCGCGTTGCCCGTCTCAATCTTCAGGACGTAATACTCGCCGCCCGCCTCGCACAACTCGTCGTACTCGCGCGCCGACAGCGTGCCGAGGCACAGGGTGATGCCGAGGTTCGTGCGCCGGCGCAGTTCGCGCACCAACGGCAGGACAACGTCGCGGACAGCCACGGGGTCTTCACCCGCTTGAATGTCGATGTCGGTGATCGACGCGGGACGGTGATGAATGATCATGTCGGCGACCTCGTCCGCGGCGAGACGGTACCGCGCCAACTGAAGATTGTCGCGTCGCATGGCGCAGTAGTGGCAGTTTTGCCGGCAGTAGTTGGACATCTCCACCACGCCGCGCACAAACACTTTCCGCCCGAAGACGGCATCCCGTGCCGCCGCCGCCCGCGCATGAAACACCTCTTGGGCTTCGACGCCGCCATTCACCCGCAAAAAGTCTTGCCTCATCCGACCCATGGACTTCTCCAAGATAGCGGATTGCCGACGAAACACAACCCTGACTTCCATCTCCACGCCAAGCCCCCGGCAGCCCGGTTTTGGATTGGCGATCCGCGCCCGTCACGCTAGTGTCATTTCAGACAGGAGATCGCCGTGAACTTCCGCCGAGACAAAGCGCTCGCCAAAGCCTGCATGAATTGCCCCGTCTGCCGACGCGCCCGGCAGAAGCAACGTGGCATCGCCTACGGGCTGGTGAAGCGGGTTGAGGCGCGCATCTGCCCGTTCGGCAGAGCCTACGAACGGGTTACTGGACGGAGGTCTCACGACCCGGTGACACTACAATGATACAGGTCTACGGACTGGGACAGTGCTCGCTGGATCACCTCGCCATCCTTCCGTCCTACCTACAGCCCGATGCGAAGTGCGAATTCACGGGAATGGTCGTTCAAGGCGGCGGGGTCAAGGCGGTATCCATTGGCGGGGTCGAGCCGAACTTCGATGCCGTGAACAAACACGACTACCCGTACGCCCGCACCCTGCACCTGTACACCAACAAGAACCAGGAAGCGCCCACGGCACACGATTTCATCCAGTTCGTGGAGTCACCCCACGGCCAGGAAATCCTTCAGCAAGTGGGCTTCGTGCCACATTCCTGACACGCCCCGCCGCAGCGATCCGGCCTATCGGCCCACATGCGCCGCCGTCAACACGGTAGGGATACAACCACAGGCTGCCGCCGCGCGGGCATCATTTGTTACGAAGCGGAAGAGTCGGGCGCCTGCCAGACACGCGCATAAAGTATTTCAACGGAATGAACGTGGCGCCGGGCAAGGCGGCAGCTTGACCCGAGCGATGCCGGGCACTAGTGTTAGCGGTCGCGCAATGGCAACCATAATGGCTCGTCGAGCCGACAACGGATCGTGTTGCCGTTAACGCTCTCAGCCCTCAGCATGTTGCCATTTCAATAGGCAGCTTTCGGATTCTCGGCGAGCAGCCTCCGGCACGGCGTCGAGCAGTTTCGTGCAATCCAATCGGTGTGATCATGGTTACGTCCATGGTTGGGCTTGTCGTTATTGTCCTTTCAGTGAAGTGTTCGCCGACTTGCACTACGAAGTTTTCGAGAATTTCCCAACAGGGGGGCAATCCGACCGCGCATCCCCTCGGGACTTTCAAGAAAAGACCCACGCCTCCGTGAGGGGGAAACCACCCTGGCGAAAGGCAGGCTTTCAGCCATTCATGGTTCGGCAGGGGGTGGCAGAACGAACAGGACGAATAATTCGTCGCTTTTAAGGTAAGGCAACCAGTGTACACCGTCCTGTAAAAAAAACGGAAACTTGCGAAGGTAGAGATTGTTCGTGCTCTTGGGGGAGATGAGAACGGCGCGAATCCCCAAAGCCAACAGTCGTTTTCTTATCGCGGCCGGCTCCATTTCCGGCTCGAAAACGAACCGGACTTCCGGACTCCAGATCGGCACAATCTCCACGCCATACGGATGGAGCGCCGCGTGCGCGTAGGCGTTCTCACTGAGGATGCGAGAATTCAAAGTTCGCATCAGGGGTGCTGCATCCCTGGCCCAAGTCTCGTACGGGCGCTCAGCAACAAATGCAGCTCGAATCCAATCATCCTTCGAAAGGCTGACTGGCTTCTCGGAGATAACCAAATCGCACACAAGGGCATAACAAAGAGCCGCCATTATCAGGCCGGTGATGACCTTTTGTGTCGAACCGGGCAGTGCAGGTCGATCCAGCGCCACTCCGCCCAAGACCGACAGCATGACGAAGGCGGGGCTCAGCACACGGGTCGAGTAAAAGTATCCACCCGATGTGTGCGACACTGAGTACAGCCAGATCAACACAAGCACACCCGTACAGGTCACAAGAAATCCCAACCTCTTGGAGAGCAGGAAAGGGCATACCATGGCTACCAAGAGTTGAAGGGGGGCAAACTTCCCCAAGATTTTCAGAATCGCAATCGCTTTTTCCGCCGCCCCTGTACTGAAACCGTAAACTCCACTGTAAACGCTCAACATCCCTGCAAGAACAGGGTTTACCGGGAAAAGTCCTCCAACTGGATTGCTGTAAAACGGGTTTCCCGCGAGAATCCAGTTGCGGACATACCAAGGTGCCGCCAGTCCCACGGCGGTTAGAAGAAACACGGAGACGAGACGCGCGCCACACCGCAGCCAGACCGCAGTAATCACACCACAAACAATGAACGCCACGCCGTATTCACGAGCCAATGCACCCACCGCTGCCGCGCTGCCTGCTAACATCATGCCACGGACTCCGCCTTCGTCCCTCGCCGTCAGGAGGAAATACATTGTTGCTGCAAACGAAAGCGCAGTTAAACCGGTTTCTTGGCCCATGAAGACCGCCCAGAAGAAAAGCGGTGAAGACACAAGCAGCCCCATTGTCCAACAGCCGGCGCGCGCAGACGCCAGGCGGCTGGCAAGCCGATATGCGACCAGTATTGTCAGCGCGAATTGGGCCGTAACCACTATGCCGGTAATCTGGCTTACCGCCCGCCCGAAACTGGCGTACAGCCACCAGTACGCGAACGAAACCATGGGTGGTATGCCATCGACATAGAAATACTTCACAAAGTCGTCAGGTGTCAGCGGTGGATAGAAGCTGAATGTGTGGTGCCCGGCAATCTGGAGCGCCAGAAAATTCCACCGAAAGAATGTATCGGAACCCGAGAGAGGCTTGAGAAAGGACCGGACTGCCATCAAGAAGCCGCAGGCGATCACAGGGTACAACATCAAGCGATTCTGCGGCGTTCGCAGGACGGGACGGGTGATAACAGCCCGTCGGCCCGCGGTGATCACACACAGCCCGAGGATGCCGGTGATGAGGACCAGATAGACCAGAACGCTGCTGAAGTTAAGCGCAAAACCCAACAACCCGATCCAGAATATCCCGTGGAACAAGATTACCAGCGAGATGAGAAATGAAGAGACCCATTTGGCTGGGCTGCTCAAGAGAACCGAACACAGATAGCCCGGAAGAACAAACCCGAGCGCCAACCCAATGATTAGACCGATCAGATTCACACATTCAACCCCGCGGGTTCAAAAGGATGTTGCATCCAGCGTGAGCATCGCCTCAGTTCGATTAAGCGGTGCAGGCAACGCAGTCTCCACAACATGGTTCCTTGGCGCTCTTTCACGGGGAACAAAGATTTGGGTTCCGCGTTGATAGTCGCGGCACCAAGCGCAAGACCTCACTCTTGTTCATCGAGGGCCACCATGTCACCGCAAGGCAGGATTCTCAAGCGAAAAGCCCGGGGGCAAGCAGGGCGATTGCATTTTGGTTTTTGAGGGGATGCAAAGAGATCAAGTTGAGCTCCTGTGAAAATCAATCCTAAGCAGACCATGCCGCGTTAGCGCGGCGCGCTGTCGTCCAATGTGCCGACAACACACTGATGCGCTTCCCGTTCACTTGGCAGGCGACTTGCCAACTGGTCTTGCCGCTGCCATAATGCAACTTGTGAATCGGCGGCCACAGCTTGGTTTTGGTCTTGGCAGTTGTCATGGAAATCGTTCCTTTCCGTGCCACAAGCTGCCAATTTCTGCCAATTGAGTCAGGCTTAATATTCGTTAGTCGCTAATGGAGAGGTGGCAGAGTGGTCTAATGCGGCGGTCTTGAAAACCGTTAGATGCGCAAGCGTCTCGGGGGTTCGA